>NZ_JMTB01000062.1 GCF_000734965.1 Trabulsiella guamensis ATCC 49490 | reverse complement strand
AATTGTGGTTCATCGTCAGTTAAATTTTCGGTGATTGATGTAGAAACGCAGGATGTATTGCTGACGGGTATTACAGAAGGTATCAATACAGAAAAGGCATATTTACGTGTAAATGGAGGTGAGCCAGCTTTGCTGGCTCACCAGAATTACGAATGTGCTTTGAAAGCGATTACCTTCGAACTGGAAAAACGCAATTTAATGAACAGCGTGGCCTTAATTGGTCACCGAATTGCTCACGGCGGCAGTATATTTAATGAATCGGTAGTGATCACTGATGAGGTCATTGAACTGATTCGCCAGGTTTCCCCCCTGGCGCCGCTGCACAATTTTGCCAACCTGCGCGGCGTGGAATCCGCTCAGCAACTGTTTCCTGGCGTGAAGCAGGTCGCGGTATTTGATACCAGTTATCACCAGACCATGGAGCCTGAAGCCTATCTGTATGGCTTACCATGGCGCTATTTTGAAGAGCTTGGTGTGCGTCGCTATGGCTTTCACGGCACGTCGCACCGCTATGTCGCTCAGCGCGCGCATCACCTGTTGCGGCTGTCAGAGAAGGATTCCGGCGTAGTGATTGCTCACCTCGGAAATGGCGCGTCCATTTGTGCGGTGCGTAATGGCAAGAGCGTGGATACCTCCATGGGTATGACGCCGCTGGAAGGGTTGATGATGGGCACCCGCTGCGGCGACGTCGACTTTGGCGCCATGGCGTGGATTGCCAGCCAGACCGGGCAGACGCTCGGCGATCTCGAGCGTGTGGTGAATAAAGAGTCCGGCCTGTTAGGCATTTCCGGTCTGTCATCAGATTTGCGTGTACTGGAAAAAGCCTGGCACGAGGGGCATTACCATGCGCGGCTAGCCATCAAAACATTCGTGCACCGTATTGCGCGCCATATCGGCGGCCACGCCATGGCGCTGCATCGTCTCGACGGAATTATTTTCACCGGCGGTATCGGTGAAAACTCCTCACTTATTCGCCAGCTGGTTGTCGATCATTTACAGGTGTTTGGCATCGAACTGGATCAGGAAAAGAATAAATTACCGGGCAGTGCCGGTGAGCGCATTATTTCTGCGCCAGATTCGCGAATTGCCTGCGCGGTAATTCCTACCAATGAAGAGAAAATGATTGCGCTTGATGCCATTCATTTAGGAAAAATTAACACGACAGCCGAATACGCTTAATTTCTAAAGAGAGTAATTTCATGAAGGTAAATATCGATACCAGCGATATGCTGTATGCCGACGCCTGGCAGGGATTTAATGGCTCTGAATGGAAGCACGAGATCAACGTTCGCGATTTTATTCAGAATAATTATACGCCGTATGAAGGCGATGAATCATTCCTTGCCGACGCTACCCCGGCGACCGTTGCGCTGTGGGAAAAGGTCATGGCGGGCATCCGTACGGAGAACGCCACGCATGCGCCGGTCGATTTTGATGTCAACGTGGCGACAACGATTACTGCCCATGCACCAGGGTACATTGAAAAAGATCTGGAAAAAATCGTCGGCCTGCAGACCGACAAACCGCTGAAACGCGCGCTGCATCCGTTTGGCGGCATCAATATGATTAAAAGTTCATTCGACGCCTATGGCCGCGAAATGGACCCGCAGTTTGAGTATCTGTTCACACACTTACGTAAAACCCACAACCAGGGGGTTTTCGACGTTTACTCGCCCGAAATGCTGCGCTGCCGTAAATCAGGCATTCTGACCGGTCTGCCGGACGGGTATGGTCGTGGCCGCATCATCGGCGACTATCGCCGTGTGGCACTGTATGGTATTCGTTATCTGGTTCGCGAGCGTGAACTGCAGTTTGCCGATTTGCAGTCCCGCCTGGAGCGTGGCGACGATCTGGAAGCCACCATTCGCCTGCGCGAAGAGCTGGCAGAGCACCGCCGCGCGTTGCTGGAGATCCAACAAATGGCGGCAAGCTATGGCTGTGATATTTCACGCCCGGCCCGTACGGCGCAGGAAGCGGTTCAGTGGCTCTACTTCGCCTATCTGGCTGCCGTGAAATCACAGAATGGCGGGGCGATGTCATTAGGCCGCACCGCGTGCTTCCTGGATATTTACATCGAGCGTGACATACGTGCCGGTGTGCTGACGGAAACGCAGGCGCAGGAGCTGGTCGATCACTTCATTATGAAGATCCGCATGGTGCGCTTCCTGCGTACACCGGAATTTGACTCGCTGTTCTCCGGCGACCCGATCTGGGCGACAGAAGTGATCGGCGGGATGGGGCTGGATGGCCGCACGCTGGTGACCAAAAGCGCGTTCCGTTACCTGCATACCCTGCACACTATGGGCCCGGCACCGGAGCCAAACCTGACCATCCTGTGGTCGGAAGCGTTACCGATCGCCTTCAAGAAATACGCGGCGCAAATGTCGATTGCCACCTCGTCATTGCAGTATGAAAACGATGATCTGATGCGTGCGGATTTCAACAGCGATGACTACGCCATTGCCTGCTGCGTCAGCCCGATGGTGATCGGCAAACAGATGCAGTTCTTCGGTGCCCGCGCCAACCTGGCGAAAACGCTGCTGTACGCGATTAACGGCGGGGTGGATGAAAAACTGAAAATCCAGGTCGGGCCGAAAACCGCGCCGTTGATGGATGATGTGCTGGATTTCACCACCGTGATGAACAGCCTGGATCATTTCATGGACTGGCTGGCGGTGCAGTACATCAGCGCGCTGAATCTCATTCACTACATGCATGACAAATACAGCTATGAAGCATCACTGATGGCGCTGCATGACCGTGATGTTTACCGTACGATGGCCTGCGGTATCGCCGGGTTGTCCGTGGCGGTGGATTCGCTCTCCGCCATCAAATACGCCCGCGTTAAACCGGTGCGAGATGAGAACGGGCTGGCCATCGATTTTGAAATCGAAGGGGAATATCCGCAATACGGCAACAACGATGATCGT
The DNA here is from genome assembly GCF_000734965.1 of Trabulsiella guamensis ATCC 49490. Taxonomy (GTDB): domain Bacteria; phylum Pseudomonadota; class Gammaproteobacteria; order Enterobacterales; family Enterobacteriaceae; genus Trabulsiella; species Trabulsiella guamensis. Next base: position 101,187 of record NZ_JMTB01000062.1, on the reverse strand, counting down.
GTGGACAGCATCGCTTGTGATCTGGTCGAGCGCTTTATGAAGAAAATCAAAGCACTGCCGACTTACCGTAACGCAGTGCCGACGCAGTCGATCCTGACCATCACCTCCAATGTGGTGTATGGGCAGAAAACCGGCAACACACCGGATGGTCGCCGCGCCGGCACCCCGTTTGCGCCGGGGGCGAACCCGATGCACGGTCGTGACCGCAAAGGCGCGGTGGCCTCGCTGACGTCGGTCGCCAAACTGCCGTTTACCTACGCCAAAGACGGGATCTCCTACACCTTCTCTATTGTTCCGGCAGCGCTCGGCAAAGACGACAGCGTAAGGAAGACTAACCTGGTCGGTCTGCTGGATGGCTACTTCCATCACGAAGACGCCACGGTCGAAGGCGGGCAGCATCTCAACGTCAACGTTATGAATCGCGACATGCTGCTGGATGCCATCGAACATCCGGAAAACTATCCCAACCTGACGATTCGCGTGTCGGGTTATGCGGTGCGTTTTAACGCGCTGACGCGCGAACAGCAGCAGGATGTCATTTCGCGCACCTTTACCCAGGCGATTTGAAAAAGGAAATGAACATGAAAAAAGTGATTGAAACCACGCGCGCGCCGGGGACCATTGGCCCCTATGTGCAGGGCGTTGATCTCGGCGCGATGGTCTTTACGTCCGGGCAGATCCCGGTGAACCCGGAAAACGGTTCAGTGGCAGATGACGTCGCCGCGCAGGCCCGTCAGAGTCTGGAAAACGTGAAAGCCATTGTGACCGCGTCCGGTCTGAGTGTGGGAGACATTGTGAAAACCACCGTCTTCATCACTGACCTGAATGATTTTTCAGTGATCAATGAGGTCTATAAGCAGTTTTTTGATGAGCACGATGCGGTATATCCGACGCGCAGTTACGTGCAGGTGGCTCGCCTGCCGAAAGATGTGAAGCTGGAAATTGAAGCGATCGCCTTTCGCGGTGAACGCTAAGCGTGTGTCAGCCTGCAGGCCGTCTTCGTGACGGCCTGTCCTGAAGTCGGGTTTCCCCATACTTTTTGAGCGGGTGCTGAAGATGATTAGCTCATTCGATATTTTTAAAATTGGCATTGGACCCTCCAGTTCTCACACTGTTGGCCCTATGAACGCGGGCAAACAGTTTATTGATGAGCTGGAAAGCCTGGGATGGCTTTCACAAACTGGACGCATCAGTGTTGATCTGTATGGCTCACTGTCTCTGACCGGCAAAGGCCATGCCACCGATACCGCGGTGATCATGGGGCTGGCAGGCAACAGTCCGCAGGACGTAAAAATTGACGCCATTGCGGGATTTATTCAGCAGGTGGCCCGTAGCGGGCAACTGCCGGTGGCGAATGGCAAAACGCTCGTCTCCTTCCCGTTGCCGGAAAGCGTGGCTTTCCACAATACGGCGTTGCCACGGCATGAAAACGGGATGCGCATCACCGCCTGGCGTGGTAACGAGCCGCTGCTGGAGAAAACATATTACTCCATCGGCGGTGGGTTTATCGTCGAGGAGTCGCAGTTCGGCCAGAACCACAACATCGAACAGCCGGTACCGTATCCCTTCAGCTCTGCCAGCGAACTGCTGTCGTTGTGTAAACTGCACGGCTTGTCCATCTCCGGGCTGATGATGCAAAACGAACTGGCGCTGCGCAATAAAGAAGACATTGACGCGGGGTTTGAGCGCATCTGGCAAACCATGACCACCTGCATTGAGCGTGGGATCAACACCGAAGGGGTCCTGCCCGGTCCGCTGACGGTACCCCGTCGCGCGGTGGCGCTGCGGCGGATGCTGGTGTCGAGTGATCGCGTTTCGCAGGATCCGATGAACGTGATCGACTGGATCAACATGTTCGCGCTGGCGGTCAGTGAAGAAAATGCGGCGGGTGGACGCGTCGTCACCGCGCCGACAAACGGTGCCTGCGGGATCGTCCCGGCGGTGCTGGCGTACTACGACAAATTCCGCCGGGCAGTGAATGCCAATTCGGTATCGCGCTATTTCCTTGCCGCTGGTGCCATCGGCTCGCTGTATAAAATGAACGCCTCGATTTCAGGTGCTGAAGTCGGTTGCCAGGGCGAAGTGGGCGTGGCCTGCTCAATGGCGGCTGCCGGGTTAGCCGAATTGCTGGGCGGCAGCCCGCAGCAGGTATGCGTGGCAGCGGAAATCGCGATGGAGCATAACCTCGGACTGACCTGCGATCCGGTGGCTGGTCAGGTGCAGATCCCCTGCATCGAGCGTAACGCCATCAACGCTGTGAAGGCGGTGAACGCCGCGCGAATGGCGCTGCAACGCACCAGCGAAGCGCGGGTGTCGCTCGATAAAGTCATTGAAACGATGTATGAAACCGGTAAAGACATGAACGACAAATATCGTGAAACCTCCCGCGGCGGTCTGGCGATAAAAGTCGTCTGTGATTAAAACGATAAGCTCTTCTGTTGATTCCTGCTCAGCCCTGGCGTTTCGCCGGGGCTTTTTTTCTGTCTCGTCATAAGAAATGTGATATCTCTCTCATTTCAACTTCTAGTAGTAAATTTTTCTCCTTATATTATCAATATGGCAATTTTATTTCTTTAAAAGGCCATATGAATAAAAATGATGTGAATTTTTTCTCCCCAGTCGGCGGTATGATTTTTCACAATAAAACCAGAAATCGCCTGCAGTTACGTACCGGACATCGCACCGAAATAATTAAAAAAACTTCTACCTACACAAGCGAGAACCTAATGGAAACGGCTTCAAACAGCAGCGTAATACTGGACGACGCATCGCCTGCCCGACTGGCGGATATGACGGAAAGCGAATGGCGGGAAGCGACAAAATTCGACAGCACAGATACTGGCTGGGTCATCATGAGTATCGGGATGGCAATCGGCGCAGGGATTGTTTTTCTGCCGGTTCAGGTTGGTCTGATGGGGTTATGGGTATTTTTGCTCTCCTCAGTTATTGGCTACCCGGCAATGTATCTTTTTCAGCGGCTTTTTATTAACACCCTGGCGGAGTCGCCGGAATGCAAAGATTACCCGAGTGTGATCAGCGGTTATCTGGGTAAAAACTGGGGGATACTGCTCGGCGCGCTTTACTTTGTGATGCTGGTGATCTGGATGTTTGTTTATTCCACCGCCATCACCAACGACAGCGCTTCCTATTTGCATACCTTCGGGGTGACTGACGATTTGCTGTCTGACAATCCGTTCTACGGCCTGGTATTAATTTGCATCCTGGTAGCCATTTCGTCACGCGGTGAACAACTGCTGTTTAAGGTATCGAGCTTTATGGTGTTGACCAAATTGTTGGTTGTCGCGGCACTGGGGCTGTCAATGATCGGCCTGTGGCATTTGCATAATATCGGGGCGTTGCCGCCGATGGGGCTGCTGATTAAAAACGCCATTATTACGTTGCCGTTCACTCTGACGTCGATTCTGTTTATTCAGACCTTAAGCCCGATGGTGATTTCCTATCGCTCGCGAGAAAAATCGGTTGCTGTCGCGCGCCATAAAGCCTTGCGGGCAATGAATATTGCGTTTGGCGTACTGTTTGTCACCGTCTTTTTCTACGCCGTGTCGTTTACGCTTGCGATGGGGCATGACGAGGCGGTGAAGGCATACGAGCAAAATATTTCCGCGCTGGCGATTGCCGCGCAGTTTATTAGCGGTGACGGTGCCGCGTGGGTCAAAATCGTCAGCGTTATTCTCAATATTTTTGCTGTCATGACCGCTTTCTTCGGCGTTTATCTGGGCTTCCGGGAAGCAACGCAGGGCATCGTAATGAATCTGTTGCGCCGTAAATACGCGGCGGACAGCATTAATGAAAAAGTCGTACAGCGCGGGATCATGCTGTTCGCCATTCTGCTGGCCTGGAGCGCCATTGTGCTTAACGCGCCGGTGCTGAGTTTTACCTCAATTTGTAGCCCCATCTTTGGCATGGTGGGTTGTCTGATCCCGGCCTGGCTGGTTTACAAAGTGCCTGCGTTACATAAATACAAAGGTGCCTCGCTGTTGCTGATTATCGTGACGGGTTTGCTGTTATGCGTCTCGCCGTTCCTTGCATTCTCCTGATGCATATAAATACGTACTAAGGTTGTGATTATGTTGAGCCCTGAAAAACAGTCATTATGGAAAAAACTCATCTGCGCTGTGCAGGAAGAAGTAAAACCGGCGCTGGGGTGTACCGAGCCAGTTTCACTGGCGCTGGCCTGCGCTACTGCAGCGGCGAAACTGGACGGGCCTGTGGATCGCATTGACGCCTGGGTGTCGCCGAACCTGATGAAAAACGGCATGGGCGTGACGGTGCCGGGCACGGGCATGACCGGGCTGCCCGTCGCGGCGGCGCTTGGGGCGATCGCCGGTGATGCCGACGCCGGACTGGAAGTGCTCAACAAAGCTACTGCGGAGGACGTTGCCCGCGCCCGACAAATGCTGGAAAACGGCATGGTGCGCGTGATGCTGGAAATCCCTTGTGACGAGATCCTCTCTTCGCGGGCGAAAGTTTACGCGGGTGACGCGTGGGCCAGCGTTACTATTGCAGGCGGGCATACCTGCATTACCCGCATCGAAAAACAGGGCGATGTGCTTTTCGCTCTTGATGACGCGGTGCCTGCGGAAGAGGAAACATGTCCGCTGGCGGTACTCGAACAGACCTCGTTGCAGGATATTTTTGAATTTATCAATCATGTGCCGTTTGAGGATATTCGTTTTATCCTCGACGCCGCGCAGCTTAATGATGCTTTGTCCCGCGAAGGGCTGCGAGGACAGTGGGGGTTGCATATCGGCGCGACGCTGGACAGGCAATGTCAGCGCGGGCTGATGACCCGCGATCTGTCGAGCGACATCGTCATCCGCACCAGCGCCGCCTCGGACGCGCGCATGGGCGGCGCGACGCTGCCTGCAATGAGTAACTCCGGCTCCGGCAACCAGGGGATCGCCGCCACGCTGCCGGTCGTGGTGGTGGCGGAGCATTTCAACGCCAGCGAAGAGAAACTGGCCCGTGCGCTGATGCTGTCGCATCTCTGCGCTATCTACATTCATTTCCAGTTACCACGACTGTCGGCGCTGTGTGCCGTGACAACCGCATCAATGGGTGCGGCGGCTGGCATGGCCTGGCTGGTGGACGGGCGTTATGAAACTCTGGCGATGGCAATTGGCAGCATGATTGGCGACCTCAGCGGCATGATTTGCGACGGGGCCTCAAACAGCTGTGCAATGAAAGTCTCGACCAGCGCGTCGAGCGCCTGGAAAGCTGTGCTGATGGCGCTCGATGATACCGCCGTGACGGGTAACGAAGGGATTGTGGCGCATGATGTCGAGCAGTCTATCGCTAACCTGTGCGCGCTGGCGCGTCAGGCGATGCAGCAGACGGATCTGCAAATCATTGAGATAATGGCGAAGAAGGCGTCTTAAGGTACAGGTCTGAACTGACCTCTCAGGCCAGTTCAGCGTCCTGGATCAGACGGATTTCGGCTTCGGCGACGATCGCTTCCAGTTCGCTCAGCATCTCTTCATAACCGAACGCGACCGGGACGGCGACGTCGCCGTTCTCTGCAGGGGCGCTGACGATGTCAGGCGCCGTTTTAGACTGTCGTTTTTTGCTCACGTGCATCTTCCGCTGTTGCTTCTGTCTATACCGGTAAATCTATCAGCAAAGCGCGAAGCGGCGTATCTGCAACCAGCGTTATGTTAGCTTCGTCACGAATAAAAGCGCCGTCGCCGCAGGTCAACGACTGTTGCTCTTTTTGCACGCATTGTGCATGGACGGTGCCGTGAATCGACTGCAGATAAGCACGAGGACCGTGGAGCTGGAAGTTCAGTTGTTCGCCTTTTGCAATATCAATGTTATGGATCCACACCTGCTGGCGCAGCATCAGACTGCCGTTACTGCCATCGGGAGATGCCAGCAATTGCGTGGCGACATTATCGAGGCTGACTTTCTGCATCAACGGGTTTTCACGCTCCGGGCAGGCATCCAGCCACAGCTGCATCCGCGTCAGGGAGTGATCTTTACTCAGGTTGTGCTCGCTGTAGCTCACGCCAGGTTGTGTGGCGATGAGCAGTGCTTCTCCGGCTTTTGCCTGGACATGGTTGCCGTCACTGTCACGATACTCTGCTTCACCTTCCAGAATCAGGTTCAGAATATCGACTTTCGGGTAAGAGCGCGGCTGGAATGACGCGCCGGGTGCCAGCACTTCCTGATTCAATACACGCAGGGAGGCATAGCCCAACAGCTTCGGGTCAAAGTAGTGTCCAAAGGAAAAGGTGTATCGTGCCTGCAGCCAGCCGAAATCGGCTTTGCCACATTGACTGGCGGTACGGGTAGTAATCATAGTTCTTGACCTCTCTTTACTTCCTTTTATGTTAAGGGGCTGGACGCTGCATTGTTAGCCAGATATTCTGCCAGGTATGTTCAAATTTACTGAATGAGAGTGCGATGGCTAAAGAAAGAGCATTGACGCTGGAATCGCTGAGGGTGATGGACGCGATCGATCGCCGTGGCAGTTTCGCCGCTGCTGCGGACGAACTGGGGCGCGTACCTTCTGCGCTGAGCTACACCATGCAAAAGCTGGAAGAAGAGCTGGATGTGGTGCTGTTCGATCGTTCCGGGCACCGGACAAAATTTACCAACGTCGGTCGTATGCTGCTGGAGCGCGGGCGCGTTTTGCTGGAGGCTGCCGATAAACTAACGACCGATGCGGAAGCGCTGGCGCGCGGCTGGGAAACCCATTTAACCATTGTTACCGAGGCGCTGGTGCCGACAGCGGATCTGTTCCCGCTGGTCGACAGACTGGCCGCGAAAGCCAACACCCAGATGGCGATCATCACTGAAGTGCTGGCGGGTGCCTGGGAGCGTCTGGAGCAGGGAAGAGCGGATATCGTCATCGCCCCGGATATGCATTTTCGTTCGTCGTCTGAAATCAACTCACGCAAACTCTATTCGGTACTGAACGTCTATGTCGCCTCGCCGGATCACCCGATTCATCAGGAGCCGGAGCCGCTTTCGGAGGTCACGCGCGTGAAGTATCGCGGCGTGGCGGTGGCTGATACCGCCCGCGAGCGTCCGGTCTTAACCGTGCAGTTGCTGGATAAACAGCCGCGTCTGACGGTCAGTACCATTGAAGATAAACGCCAGGCACTGCTGGCCGGGCTGGGCGTCGCCACCATGCCTTATCCGTTGGTGGAACAGGATATCGCCGAAGGGCGGCTACGTGTGGTGAGCCCGGAATACACCAGCGAAGTGGATATCATCATGGCCTGGCGACGCGACAGCATGGGCGAAGCCAAATCCTGGTGCCTGCGCGAAATCCCCAAACTCTTCGCCGCGAAAAAATAGCCATAAAAAAGGGCATCGAAAGATGCCCTTTTGCTTTTACCGGAACCGGCTGTCGCGGCCGTGAGGCTCGTTGAGATCCTGCCACGGGCCGATGGAGATAATCCCCGTCGGGTTAATGGTCTTATGGCTGCGATAATAGTGGTTGCGGATGTGCGCGAAATCGACCGTTTCGGCAATCCCCGGCAACTGATAGATATCGCGCAGGAATCCGTACAGGTTCAGATAATCGCTGATGCGGTGTTTGTCACATTTAAAATGGGTGACATACACCGGATCAAAGCGTACCAGCGTGGTCCACAGACGAATGTCCGCTTCGGTCAGACGATCACCGGTCAGATAACGGTGCTGGCCGAGAATTTGTTCGATACGCGCCAGGGATTCAAACACCTTCGTCACGGCTTCATCATATGCCTGCTGGCTGGTGGCAAAGCCCGCTTTATAGACGCCGTTGTTGACGTTGTCGTAAATCCAGCCATTCAGTTCATCGATCTGGCTGCGTAATTCTGTCGGGTAGTAATCCCCCGCTTTTGCGCCCAGACTGTCGAACGCGGTATTGAACATGCGGATGATTTCCGCTGATTCATTGCTGACGATGGTGTGTTTCTTTTTATCCCACAATACCGGTACAGTGACGCGCCCGGTATAGTGTGGGTCAGCGTGCAGATAAAGCTGATACAGAAATTCATGCTGATACAGCGTATCGCCGGTCGCTGCCGGGAAGTCGTCATCGAAAGTCCAGCCATTTTCCAGCATCAGCGGGTTCACTACCGACACAGAAATAAACGGCTCCAGCCCTTTCAGCTTGCGCAGGATCAACGTGCGGTGCGCCCACGGGCAGGCAAGGGAAACATACAGATGATAACGATCTTTTTCGGCGGCAAAACCGCCCTCGCCGGTCGGGCCGGGAGCGCCATCCGCGGTCAGCCAGTTGCGAAAGGCCGAAACGGAACGCTTGAAACGCCCCCCGGTTGATTTGGTGTCATACCAGGTGTCATGCCAGACGCCGTCAATCAGTTGTCCCATAACAATCTCCTTTCTGAATTCGCAGACAGCAAAAGCGAGGAGAACGCTCCTCGCCTTGAACTTTATTGAGTATAAGCGCTTACCACTTTTTGTTCAGCGCGCGGTCGATGCTGATAGCGCCCGGACCAAAGATAGCCAGCAGCAGGAAACCACCTGCGATGGTCAGGTTTTTCATGAACATCAGTGAGTTCACGCCTTCCGCAAAGTTGCTGTGGAACAGCAGGGCGGTCAGGATGGTGAAGATAGCGGTGATAAACGCTGTTGTACGGGTCAGGAAACCGAACAGAATCGCCAGACCGCCGCCAAATTCAAGCAGAATGGTCAATGGCAGCAATGCGCCCGGAACACCCATGGCTTCCATGTATTGTTGCGTTCCGGCGTAGCCAGTGATTTTTCCCCAACCTGCGGTGATAAACAGGATCGGCATCAGAATACGCGCTACCAGAACACCAACATCTTCTAATTTTTTCATTTTACTCTCCAGAAAACCCCATGGGCGGCTGTGTTGATTTAGTGTGCAATTTCGCGGGGATACCGCGTTGTTGCTGTCGATGGAAAGGAGTGTAAACGTGACGAAGATCGAATGTAAGCAAGGAAAACTGTCGATCTCTTTCAAAGAATCTGAGTAATCGGGACGGCAGACATAAAAAGGCCTGATAAGCGTGACGCTATCAGGCCTGAAGAGGAAGGGCAGAGGGGATTATCCGCGCAGTTGCTGCTCGCGCACGGTGGCTTTGATGAGACGCCAGGCGCTCCAGATGCCGAGCCCGCGTTTTGCCCAGCGCACGAGGAATCGCGGGTGGCGCACGGTCCAGATGGCGGCCACGCTGCTGCCGACCAGCATCCATGAACGCAGGTTTAATAGGGCGCTCCAGCCGCGATCATAGCTGTGGGTGGCATCCAGCCAGTCACGGCGGCTGGCGGACAGGTCCAGCCGCTGTTGCTGGATCCGGCTCAACAGTCGCGCCTTGCGTTGCTGAAGTTCCAGTTTGTGATTCACGATCTCTCATCCTCAAGCAGCTCACGATCATTCGCCAGCTCTTTACGCGTATGGCGTAACAGCGTCGAACGACGTGCTTTGCGAAGGGTCCAGATCCCGCCAATGAGTGCGGCCAACAGCAGAACCACCGTTGTGGCGATCATGGCATTCAGGCGATATTGTGGATCGATGGCCCAGATAATCAGCACCATCAGACTCATCAAACCAAACGCCGCGAACAACATGGTCAGGCCAAGCATTAACAGCATCTGGAAGAGATTCGCCTTCTCCTCTTCCAGTTCGACCACCGCCAGACGCAGGCGGGTTTCGACCATCTCGACCACAAGCGTGACGATGCGCTGTCCAATGCCCAGAATGCTTTTGCCGGGGCCTTGTGCGTGGTGTGGATCAGCCATAATCAGCGACGCGTCAGCAGAACGCCCAGAACAACCCCGACCGCAGCGCCGATACCGACGCCGGTCCACGGATTTTCACGTACGTATTCATCCGCTCGGGCTGCGGCTTCGCGGGTTTGTTTCGCGATGGCATCCCCGGTTTCCCCCAGACGGTGTCGGCTGTCCTGTAAAGCCCGCTCTGCTTTGCTGCGCAGCTTGCTGATCTCTTCTTTTGATTTATCACTGGAGGAGTTCAGCACCTCTTCCAGGGTATCAGCCAGGGATTTCAGTTCCGCACGTAGATTTTCTGCAGTGGTATCTTTAGCCATGATGCTCTCCTGTTCGTCGTTCCATAAAATCAGTAATCACGCGACTCCAGCGCTTTCAGCTCGTCCTGCGCCTCTTTGAGTTTGCGTTCACGTTTGTCGATTTTGTCCGCATCGCCTTTCTGTGTTGCCTCGTGCAACTCTTGTTTTCGTTCAGCGACTTCGTCTTTCTGTCTGGCGATTTTTTTCTGATGGTCAGCACGGACCTGACCATCATTACAGTGGGCATTCACCTCGTGCAGCGCTTTATTCAGACCGTTGATCCTGTTCTGATTGTGATGCTTTTCGGCATAGCTGATTTCACGCTGAATATCCTGCGCCTTTTCCTGACAAGGCGAGGCGGCCAGGGTGCCAGCGCTAAGCGAGACGAGTGTCAATGCAATGACGATGCGGTATTTCATGTATGAAACCTTCCATTGTTATGGGCCGTTTTACGAGGTAGCCCGTTCCAGCGAATCAATGACTTCTGGCGTCTTCCGCATACAAAGCATAGTAACTCTGCGGTAAATCACCAAAAAAAGGGGTACGTTTCGGAATCCTCTATGGATTCAGCCGAGACGGTGTGCGTTATCACGCAGGCGGGAAATCCACAGCGACGCGGGCGTGTCGTCGTCCAGTTGCGCCACGGTATATCCCTGCGGCAATGAGCGATCCAGCACTTCTTTTGCCGCGCTGCTTTGCGCTCTGGAATCAAATTTAATCAGCAGGGTATCGTCTTTCGGCGTGATGCTTTTGAAGCGAATGCCGTTAGCGTCAAGATGGTGCCAGATGAAAAAGCCGTCCGGCATACTGGCGCCCTGACCCGACGGGCGAATCGCCAGCGTTGATTCACGATGCTGGAGCGCCGCCCAAAAACAGACGGCGAGCAGGAGCAGTACGACGGCGCCGGTCCCTAAGGAGAACCAGCGCAGCGTGTGGCGATTAATCACCATGATTGGCCAGTTTTCCGTATTTCTTTTTCCACAGGACGATCAGCGAACCGATCAGACCAAAGACCAACAACACCACCGGCAGCAGCATCAGGCAGGACATCAGCGCGTCTTCATACTTCTGGAAAACCGGCGTTTTACCAAGCGCGAAGCCGAGTGTCGTCAGAATCAATACCCACAGCAGGCCGCTCATCCAGTTGAAGAACTGGAAACGGGCGCTACTCAGGCCTGATAACCCGGCGATGGTCGGCAGCAGAGTGCGAACGAAAGCGATAAAGCGGCCGATCAGCAGGGCGGAAAGACCGTGTTTATGGAACAAATGGTGCGCGCGCTGGTGATAATGCGCGGGTAGATGAGAGAGCCAGTTTTGCACAATGCGCGTATTGCCCAGCCATCGCCCCTGGATATAGCTGAGCCAGCAGCCGAGACTTGCGGCGACGGTCAGCAGTATGATGGTATGCGGATACCCCATCGCGCCTTTGGCGATCAGCACGCCAACCAGCACTAATAAACTGTCGCCTGGTAAAAAAGCGGCAGGCAGTAACCCATTCTCAAGGAACAGGATCATAAACAGCACGAAATAGAGCATGCCGATCATGGAAGGATTAGCCAGAGTTTCGAAATCCTGGTTCCACAACGCATGCAACAATTGGGTGAATAATTCCATTCAGGTTTCCCGGTACATCGATTAACGTCGCGTTTGAACGCGGTAGAAAGATCCGGCGACATCGTCTTTTTAATTATGGTCGCAGCAACGCGTTCCAACTAATCCATGTTTTAGGTATGAGTCAGCCAAAACTGCCTCATGGAACGACAAAATGCATCTAATTGTAACAAAACTGCTGAAGTTTCGTCAGAGATTTTGCAGTTTGTTGAGGAATGATTTTGCGGGTTACGGGGAAGCGTGGCGAGGGTTTTTACACAGGCTGACATTATATTTGTTTAACTGACGCGCAAGGCGAAGCGGCATGCGCATCAGTCAATAAAAGATCTATTTTGCGCCACTGGTCGCCGTATCGAGATGGACCACCGGATTTTCAGCGAACAGATAGCGGTCGGCATTGAATTCAAAGTCATCACTGGTCTCGTTAAACAGCATCAGCTTGGTGTTCTCCAGATGCTGCCACATCGCCAGTTTCGCTGCGTGCGGGTCTTTACGAATCAGCGCTTTAAGGATTTGATCATGATCGTCGCACCAGTTGTCGACTGTGCGCAGATCAATATGATCATGCAGTTTTTTCCAGTATGGGTTATGAACGCGCTGCGTCCACATTTTTTCAACAATAGCGGCCAGAGCGGTATTCTGGGTGGCGAGCGCTACCTGCACGTGAAACTGAAGATCCCATTCGGAATCGCGGAAACATTTCTCTTTGCGCGCATTCTCCTGGATTTCCATCAGTTTCATGATGTCTTGTTTGGTGACCTGCGTGGCAGCAAATTCCGCAATATTGCTTTCGATGAGCTGGCGTGCCTGGAGCAGTTCAAAAGGACCATAATTAGCGAATTCGAGAGATTCGTCTGGCGCCTGGTAGTATTTGGGCTGGCTGGAAATCACGTGAATGCCGGAGCCTTTGCGGACTTCGACGTAGCCCTCAACTTCGAGCATGATAATCGCTTCACGCACTACCGTCCGGCTGACGTTTTTCTCATCAGCAATAAAACGTTCAGCAGGCAGTTTATCGCCAACCAGATAAACTCCTTGCTCAATGCGGCTTTTCAGCTCGGCAGCAAGCTGTTGATACAAACGGCGTGATTCAGTAACTTCCATATGCGCTCCAGGCAGGGTACGGCATCATTGATTTGTTATACCACTTTTGTTGCCTGTGCTCCATTATTCTTGTTACGAAAAAGCCGTCATAAAGACGGCTTTTGTCGGGAATACGCAGCGTTCACTAGCTTTGCGTGGCGGTATCTCCCACGGCACTATTCGGAATTTCCGCCGCCGGTCTGTTTTGCAGAACCGTCCAGATCACCAGGGCGCCAAGCAGGTCAAACACCGCCAGTACAGCAAATAGCGGGCTGAAACCGAGGGTATCTGCCAGCGCACCAACCACCAGGGCGAACAGCGTACTGGCTGTCCATGCCGCCATACCGGTCAGGCCGTTGGCGGTCGCGACTTCGTTACGACCAAAGACATCGGAAGATAGGGTAATCAGCGCGCCTGACAGCGACTGATGAGCGAAACCACCAATACACAGCAGCATAATGGCCACATACGGGCTGGTGAACAGACCAATCATCCCAGGGCCAATCATCAGCAGCGCGCCCATGGTCACCACCATTTTTCGGGAGACGATCAGGTTAACGCCAAACCAGCGCTGGAACAGCGGCGGCAGATAACCCCCGACGATACAGCCGAGATCCGCAAACAGCATGGGCATCCAGGCGAACATCGCGATCTCTTTCAGGTTAAAACCGTACACTTTAAACATGAACAGCGGGATCCAGGCGTTGAACGTCCCCCATGCGGGTTCCGCGAGGAAACGCGGTAGGGCGATCCCCCAGAACTGACGGGTGCGCAGGATCTGCCAGGGTGACATTTTCTTCGCATTGTTGGTCTGATGCTGCGCTTCCTGACCGCCAATAATGTACTCGCGTTCTTCTTCGGATAATTTTTCCTGATCGCGCGGGTGTTTATAGAAAATCAGCCATGACATAGCCCACGCGAAACTCAGCACACCAGAGATGATGAACGCCATTTGCCAGCTGTGCATGACAATCGCCCACACCACCAATGGCGGCGCAATCATCGCACCAATTGAGGAACCGACGTTGAAATAGCCGACCGCGATGGAACGTTCTTTTGCCGGGAACCATTCAGAACTAGCTTTCAGACCTGCCGGGATCATCGCTGCTTCTGCCGCACCGACTGCGCCACGCGCCAGCGCCAGGCCACCCCAACTGCCTGCAAGCGCTGTCGCGCCGCAGAAGACGGCCCACAGAACGGCAAACATGGCGTAGCCTATTTTGGTGCCGAGAATGTCCAGCACATAACCAGCAACCGGCTGCATAACGGTGTACGCAGCTGAGTAGGCTGCAATAATGTATGAATACTGCTGGGTTGAGATATGTAGCTCTTCCATCAGCGTTGGCGCTGCGGCCGCCACAGTGTTACGGGTCAGGTAACCCAGCACGGTGCCCAGCGTCACCAGTGCGATCATGTACCAACGTAACCCTTTAATTTTACGCATGTAAAACCTCATCGTTATGTTATATCCGCGTCCTGCGCGACCATCATCCATTCCAGGGCGAAGGAGGTGATGTAACGGTGGGCGAAGCCGAAAAAATCCGGTACGGCCCGAACCTTGCCATCAGTGCTTGTGCTTAATTCGGTATCCGTACCGGTGAGTCCGATCAAAACGTATCGGAAATGCATTCCGTCGGCTTATAGCTTGCGACGGCAGAACGATAACTTGTCATACAACTTTAAAAGGTGAGTGATATCACAAATGCTGGAATCTTAATGTGGTCTTTCAGCTTCGTGCTGCAAGCCAGAGCTGGCGCGGCCTGCGGTATGTATTACCCCTTTCGGGGTGGTTTTTTTGTCAGAGTTTATTGATCTAACTCACGAAAAAATCTTCGGGAGCTGGAAATTGGTGTGATAACTTTGTCAGCATTACAGATAAACATCTGACGCACTCGTTTAGAGGAAGACGCAAATGACGCCGTTTATGACTGAAGATTTCCTGCTTGATACTGAATTTGCCCGCCGTCTGTACCATGACTACGCGAAAGACCAGCCGATTTTTGATTATCATTGCCATCTGCCGCCGCAACAGGTTGCAGAGAACTATCGCTTCAAAAACCTGTATGACATCTGGCTGAAAGGCGATCATTATAAATGGCGCGCGATGCGCACCAATGGCGTGCCGGAGCGCCTGTGTACGGGCGACGCTTCTGATCGCGAGAAGTTTGACGCCTGGGCGGCGACCGTACCGCATACCATCGGTAATCCGTTATATCACTGGACGCATCTGGAGCTGCGTCGCCCCTTTGGTATTACAGGTAAGCTGCTTTCGCCATCCACGGCGAATGAGATCTGGAATCAATGTAACGATCTGCTGGCACAGGAAAAATTCTCCGCCCGCGGCATCATGAAACAGATGAACGTGAAGATGGTCGGCACCACTGACGATCCCATTGATTCGCTGGAACATCATGCCACCGTTGCTAAAGACAGCAGCTTTGACATCAAAGTGCTGCCGAGCTGGCGACCGGATAAAGCCTTTAACATCGAACAGGCGACCTTCAACGACTACATGCACAAGCTCGGTGAAGTTTCTGACACCGATATTCGCCGCTTTGCCGATCTGCAAACGGCGCTGAGCAAACGACTGGATCACTTCGCTGCCCACGGCTGTAAAGTGTCTGACCACGCGCTGGATGTGGTGCTGTTCGCGGACGCGACCGACGCGGAGCTGGACAGCATTCTCGCCCGTCGTCTGGCCGGTGAAACCCTGAGCGAACATAACGTCGCACAGTTTAAAACCGCCGTGCTGGTCTGGCTGGGCGCAGAATATGCCCGCCGCGGCTGGGTGCAGCAGTATCATATCGGCGCGCTGCGCAACAACAACCTGCGCCAGTTCAAACTGCTTGGGCCGGACGTGGGCTTTGACTCCATCAATGACCGCCCGCTGGCAGAAGAACTGTCAAAACTGCTCAGCAAGCAGAACGAAGAAAATCTGCTGCCGAAAACCATTCTCTACTGCCTGAACCCGCGTGATAACGAAGTGCTGGGCACTATGATCGGCAACTTCCAGGGCGAAGGCATGCCAGGCAAGATGCAGTTTGGCTCCGGCTGGTGGTTCAACGATCAAAAAGACGGGATGGAACGTCAGATGACGCAGCTCGCGCAACTTGGCTTGCTGAGCCGCTTTGTCGGCATGCTGACCGACAGCCGCAGCTTCCTTTCCTATACCCGTCATGAATATTTCCGCCGTATTCTGTGTCAGATGATTGGCCGCTGGGTTGCTGCAGGTGAAGCGCCGGCGGATATCCAGCTGTTGGGTGAGATGGTGCGTAATATTTGCTTTAACAATGCGCGTGATTACTTCGCCATTGAACTGAACTAAGCCCTGAGGTTGGTTGATATGCAATACATTAAGATCCATTCGCTGGATAACGTTGTTGTCGCGCTGGCTGAGATGGCCGAGGGCACTGTGGTGACAGTTGACGGGCAGACGGTAACGCTGCGTCAGGACGTCGCCCGTGGCCACAAGTTTGCGCTGCGTGAGATAGCGAAAGGGGAAAACGTCATTAAATATGGTCTGCCGATTGGTCATGCGTTGACGGCTATCGCGCCCGGGGAACATATTCACTCCCACAATACGCGAACCAATCTGAGCGATCTGGACGAGTACAGCTATCAACCTGAAACGCTGGAGACCATCACGCCGTCGGCGGATCGCGATATACAGATCTACCGCCGCGCCAATGGTGACGTTGGCGTGCGTAATGAATTATGGATCCTGCCGACGGTTGGTTGCGTCAATGGCATTGCACGGCAGATCCAGAACCGCTTCCTGAAAGAAACCCACGATGCCGAAGGCACCGACGGCGTGTTTCTTTTCAGCCACACCTATGGCTGCTCACAACTGGGCGATGACCATGTGAATACCCGGACCATGTTGCAGAATATGGTGCGTCACCCGAATGCGGGCGCGGTACTGGTAATTGGTCTCGGTTGCGAAAACAACCAGGTCGATGCGTTCCGCGAAACGCTGGGTGAGTACGATCCTGAGCGCGTGCACTTTATGGTCTGCCAGCACCAGGATGACGAAGTGGAAGCAGGACTGGAACATCTGCATCAGCTGTATGAGGTGATGCGGCATGATGTGCGCGAGCCGGGGAAACTCAGCGAGCTGAAGTTTGGTCTGGAATGCGGCGGCTCAGACGGGCTGTCCGGCATCACCGCCAACCCGATGCTGGGCCGTTTCTCCGACTATTTGATCGCTAACGGCGGCACCACCGTGCTGACAGAAGTGCCAGAGATGTTTGGCGCGGAACGCATTCTGATGAGTCATTGCCGTGATGAATCTACGTTTGAAAAAACGGTCGCCATGGTCAATGACTTCAAACAGTATTTCATCGCCCATAATCAGCCGATTTACGAAAACCCGTCGCCGGGCAACAAAGCGGGCGGTATCACTACCCTTGAGGAGAAATCTCTCGGCTGCACGCAAAAAGCGGGATCCAGCGAGGTGGTTGACGTCCTGCGTTATGGCGAACGCCTGAAAACACGCGGTCTGAATCTGCTGAGCGCGCCGGGCAATGATGCGGTGGCGACCAGCGCATTAGCGGGAGCCGGCTGTCACATGGTGCTGTTCAGTACCGGTCGTGGCACGCCGTATGGCGGTTTTGTCCCGACGGTAAAAATCGCCACCAACAGCGAGCTGGCGGCGAAGAAAAAGCACTGGATCGATTTTGATGCCGGGCAGTTGATCCACGGTAAACCGATGGCGCAACTGCTGGAGGAATTTGTCGATACGATCGTTGATTTCGCCAACGGCAAACCAACCTGCAATGAGCGGAATGATTTCCGCGAACTGGCGATCTTTAAAAGTGGCGTAACACTTTAAATCTGTTGCCGGGTAGCGCTAACGCTTACCCGGCCTACATTTTGTCCGTAGGCCGGTGCAAGCGAAGCGCCGCCCGGTTTTTTTAACTGCGCAGGGCGTTTTTCGCCAGACGCTCATCTTCCGCCATACAGGCCGCCGCGGTGAACAGCACGTCAGTGGACGAGTTCAGCGCCGTTTCGCAGGAATCCTGCAGTACGCCAATGATAAAGCCAACCGCCACGACCTGCATGGCAACATCGTTCGGAATGCCAAACATGTTACAGGCCAGCGGGATCAGCAGCAGCGAGCCACCCGCCACACCGGACGCGCCACAGGCACACAGCGACGCCACCACGCTCAACAGCAGCGCCGTCGGGATATCCACCGGAATATTCAGCGTATGCACCGCCGCCAGCGTCAGCACGGTGATAGTGATGGCTGCGCCTGCCATGTTGATGGTTGCACCCAGCGGAATAGAAACAGAGTAGGTATCGCGATCCAGATTCAGCTTTTCTGCCAGCGCCATGTTGACCGGAATGTTCGCTGCGGAACTGCGGGTGAAGAAGGCATACACGCCGCTTTCACGCAGGCAGGTCAGAACCAGCGGATACGGGTTGCGACGAATGCGCCAGAACACCAGCAGCGGGTTGATCACCAGCGCGACCAGCAACATACAGCTTACCAGTACCAGCAGCAGTTGTGCGTAGCCCCACAGCGCCTCGAAACCGGTGGTCGCCAGGGTCGATGACACCAGACCGAAAATACCAATCGGCGCGAAGCGAATCACCAGTTTCACCATGAAGGTAACGGCGTTCGACATGTCGTTCACCAGGTTTTTGGTGGTTTCGTTACCATGACGAAGCGCAAAACCAAGGCCAACAGCCCACACCAGGATCCCAATGTAGTTCGCGTTCAGCAGGGCGTTGATCGGATTTGCGACGGTGCTCATCAGCAGATCGCGCAGCACTTCCACGATGCCTGATGGCGGCGTGATATCGCCTGCGCCAGTGGTGAGATGCAACGTTGACGGAAACAGGAAACTGAACAGCACGGCCGCCAGTGCCGCGGAGAATGTCCCCAGCAAATAAAGAAATAGGATCGGGCGAATACTGGTTTTCTGACCCTGCTGATGGTTAGCGATGGACGCCATGACCAGCATCAGTACCAGCACTGGCGCAACGGCTTTCAGCGCGCCGACGAAGAGGGTACCCAACAGCCCCGTCGCTTCTGCGGCAGGTTTAGAGATCAAGGCCAGCAGAATACCGAGCACCAGACCAACGAGGATTTGTTTGACCAGACTGCCCTGCGCGAGGCGCTTTAGCAGACCCTGAGAAGCGGATTGCGTCATGAATTGTTCCTTGAAAGATGTTGCGTTCCATCACGGCACGTACTCTGCTGTTACGTTTATGTCCGGATGTAAACAAAGGTGTTTGCCTGGTCGAGTATAGAGAAAGATTTCAGGGCGAAAAGCGAGAAATTCTGGAATTATTGCTGATGTCTAATTTTTAAAACTGCGGGATTGCCATCGCGCGTTATGCATGCAGGGGAGTCTGTCGGCCCGGCCACAATGCGCCGCCGGACCATTCAACGCTTATCTCAGCGCCTTCTTTTTATCATTCAATCGGTTAACCACTGCGTTAATCACCAGCGTGCCGATAAGAATACCCCCGACTACACCCAGCGATACGGCAATAGGTATGTGGAAGAAATCGACGATCAGCATCTTGATGCCGATAAACACCAGGATCACCGACAGGCCATATTTCAGCATGGAGAACCGTTCCGCCACGCCCGCCAGCAGGAAGTACATCGCACGCAGGCCGAGGATCGCGAACAGGTTTGAGGTCAGCACAATGAACGGATCTGTAGTGACGGCGAAAATAGCCGGGATGCTGTCGACCGCAAAAATCACGTCGCTCAATTCCACCAGAATCAGCACCAGCATTAACGGGGTGGCATACAGCAGACCATTTTTGCGCACAAAGAAGTGCTCATTTTCAATTTTATCCGTCAGACGCAAATGACCCCGCAGCCAGCGTACCAGCGGCTTGTCGCCAATCCCTTCGTTGTCCTCTTTCGCCAGCGCCATTTTTACGCCAGTAAACAGCAGGAAAGCGCCGAAAATATACAGCAGCCATGAGAACTGTGAGATAAGCCAGCTACCGGTGAATATCATGATGGTTCGCAGCACAATCGCGCCGAGAACGCCATACACCAGTACGCGGCGCTGCAGTGCGGCAGGCACGGAGAAGTAGCTGAACAGCATCAGCCAGACAAAGACGTTATCCACCGCCAGCGCTTTTTCAATCAGATAACCGGTCAGGAAGGCCAGCGCCTGCGGGTCAGCGACTTCGCGCCCTTGCGTCGTCGCCAGATACCACCAGAAGGCGGCATTAAACAGCATCGACAGCGTGACCCACAATATTGACCAGCCTGCCGCCTGCTTCATTGACATGGCGTGCGTGCCACGGCGCCCCTGAAGCAACAGGTCGATAGCCAGCATAACCACCACAACCATGGCGAATCCGCCCCATAACATCGGTGTGCCGACACTATTCATATACTTTCCTTTCTCTTACGTACGTGCAAAAAAAACGGCTACGTCGAAAGACGATAGCCGTTGCTGATTCTTCGCACGGACCTCGCCTTTCGGCAAGGTCTCACTTACAACAAGAAAACCGGGTATTGCGATGCGGATTTCTTATTGCCCGGTAACCGGGTGTGGTTTTGCACACACCGTAATGACGATCCACCGGCAAGGAAGTTACTCCCCTTTGCTCGTTACAAAGTATTACAGGCCATTGATTCCGTCAATGGCCTGTAACAACTCATTTACTCAGCTTTACGCCAGTGCGTCGACGCTCAGATCATCCGCCGGGAATTTCACGCCAGTCTGGCGACGGATTTCCGTCAACAGCTTCGCGGTCGTACGGCTGACGGCGATCCCAGGGTGATTAACTTCACCGGTTTCGACCAGTCGGGCAAAGGTTTCTGCCTCATACAGCATTGTATTAATGTGCTGCGGCTGGGTCAGATCCTGCGCTTTTCCGCCGCGCGGAATAAAGCTCAGCTTCTGACATTCAGAAATTTTCTCGATGACCAGCGAACCAGCTTCGCCCTGGATTTCGCTCGGCTGAACGGAATCGCTGACTTTCGAGTGGTGCAGGGTGACGTCAAAATCACCATAGTCGAGCACCACCGTGCCGTGGGCATCCACGCCACTCTCCAGTAGCGTCGCGCTGGCCTGAACGCCATGCGGTTCACCCCATAGCGCTACCGCAGAGGCGAGACAGTAGAAACCGATATCCATAATCGAGCCGTTGGAAAATGCCGGATTGAAGGTGTTCGGGTTCTCGCCGTCCAGATAACGCTGGTAGCGCGAAGAATACTGGCAGTAGTTCAGAAACGCTTTGCGCAGCTTACCCACTTTGCTGAGGGACTGCTGTAACGTCAGGAAATTGGGCAGGCTGGCGGTTTTGAAGGCTTCGAACAGCACCACCTGGTTTTCGCGCGCCAGGGCGATGGCGCTTTCGGCTTCACGCAGATTCGACGCCAGCGGCTTTTCGCAAATTACATGTTTTTTATGGCTCAGAAACAGGCGTGTCTGGGGATAATGCAGCGAGTTCGGACTGGCAATATACACCGCGTCAATCGCATCGCTTTGTGCCATCTCCTCAAGCGAGGTGAACAGATGTTCTACAAGGTAGTCGTTCGCGAAAGTCTGTGCCTGTTCAAGGCTGCGGGAATAGACGGCGGTGAGCTTGTATTTGCCGGTTTCATGGGCGGCATCGACGAACTGTCGGGTGATCCAGTTCGTTCCAATGACAGCAAAACGTATCATAAACGTTCACGTACTCCATAGCTGGGGATCTTTTGTCACTGTAGCATGCAATGATGACAAAACGAGTGCGCTATCACGCAGAACGATTTAATGAAAGGTGCGTCAGCCACAGGCGGGTATCAAATTCCAGCTGATGGTATTGCGGCTCCATATAGCAGCAGAGCTGATAAAACGCCTTGTTGTGATCCTTTTCTTTCAGGTGCGCGAGTTCATGCACCACAATCATTTTTAAGAATGCTTCTGGCGCATGGCGAAACACGGTAGCGACGCGGATCTCCGCTTTCGCCTTCAGCTTGCCACCCTGCACGCGCGAGACGGCGGTATGCAGGCCGAGCGCATTTTTCAGCACATGGATTTTGTTGTCATACATCACTTTGTTGACTGGCGACGCGCCGCGCAGAAACTGATTTTTCAGATCCTGGGTGTACTGATACAGCGCCTTGTCCGTGGTGATGTCATGCTGACCGGGATAGCGTTTTTCCAGCACCTCGCCAAGGCGGTTCTGGTCAATGAGTGTTCTGACCTGCGTCAGCAGGGATTCAGGGTAGCCCTGCAAGTAAGTGAGCATAATAATAAAAAAGGTTTACATGTGTGGGTAATTAAGCGATAAAACGCGCGAATTTTAGCATCCCGGAGGGGCGATGAGCCAGGCAGAGTTAAACGGTGAGTTTTTCACGTTAGATCGTTTTCCACCCAATGTGGAGGATCCATCGTTACAGGCGTGGGACGCCGCCGATGAGTATCTGCTCCAGCAGGTGGGTGACACCGGAGGCCTGACGCTTATCCTCAACGACAGTTTCGGCGCACTGGCCTGTGCGCTGGCGGAACGTCATCCGGTCAGTATCGGAGATTCTTACATCGCCGAACTGGCGACCGGTCACAACCTGCGAATGAACGGCATTGACGAGTCCAGCGTGACTTTTCAGCACAGCCTGTCGCCGCTACCCTCTGCGCCAACGCTGGTGCTTATCAAAGTGCCGAAACAGCTGGCGCTGCTTGAGCAACAACTGCGTGCGTTACGCGAGGTGGTGACACCGGAAACCCGCATCATCGCCGGGGCGAAAACACGTGATATCCATAATTCCACCCTGGCGCTGTTTGAAAAGATCCTCGGCCCGACCACCACGTCGCTGGCATGGAAAAAAGCCCGGCTGATCCACTGCACGTTCAGTGCGCCTGCGCTTGAAGCGGCATCAGACATTTTCAGCTGGCCGCTCGATGGCACGGATTTCACGATTCATAACCATGCTAACGTCTTTTCCCGCAGCGGGCTGGATATCGGTGCGCGGCTGTTTCTGCAACATTTGCCGGAAGGGATTGACGGGGAGATGGTCGATCTCGGGTGTGGCAATGGCGTGATTGGCCTGCAATTGCTGGCGAAAAATCCGCAGGGGCGCGTGCTGTTTGTCGACGAATCCCACATGGCGGTGGCGTCGAGCCAGCTGAACGTTGAACGTAATCTGCCAGAGGCGATTGCGCGCAGCGAATTTATGGTCAACAACGCGCTGGCGGGTAATGAACCGGACCGTTTCGACGCGGTGTTCTGTAACCCGCCTTTTCATCAGCAGCATGCCATTACTGATCACATCGCCTGGCAGATGTTCAACGATGCCCGCCGCTCGCTGAAATACGGCGGGGCGCTGTACATTGTCGGCAACCGTCATCTGGACTATTTCCGCAAGCTGAAGCGCGTGTTTGGCAACTGCACCACTATCGACACCAACAACAAATTTGTAGTGCTGAAAGCGGTGAAAGTGCGTAAGACGCGGTAAGTACGCATCACCGGGCAAAATGTCAGATTTCCAGCGCCAGTTTCGTGCCCTGTGCAATCGCCCGGCGCGCGTCCAGCTCCATCGCCACGTCACAGCCGCCGATCAAATGCACCGTTTTGCCTTTCTCACGCAGCGGCTGCGCCAGCTGGCGGCGCGGTTCCTGCCCGGCGCAGATCACCACATGATCGACTACAAGCAGTTGCGGTTCGCCGCCGATCAGCACATGCAGCCCGTCGTCGTCGATCTTCTGATAACTGACTGCCGGGATCATTTTCACCCCGCGCGACAGCAGGGTGGTACGGTGGATCCAGCCGGTGGTTTTACCCAGACCCTCGCCGGGTTTACCGGCTTTGCGTTGCAGCATCACGATCTGTCGCGGGCTTTTCGGCAACTGAGGCCCTTCCGGGCGCAATCCGCCTGCAGTATTCAGACTGGTATCGATCCCCCATTCCACGCAGAATTCAGCGATGTTCTGGCTGGTGGGCTCACCCGGCTGGCTTAAATACATCGCCGTATCGAAGCCGATCCCGCCGCAGCCGATGATCGCCACGCGTTGTCCTACCGGGGTTTTATCGCGCAGCACGTCGAGGTAACTCAGTACTTTCGGATGATCAATGCCGTCAATTTCCGGGATCCGCGGTTCGATGCCGGTCGCGAGGATCACCTCATCAAACATCCCCAGTTGATCAGGCGAAACGGTGCGGTTGAGCTGCACATCCACACCGGTAATGTCGAGCATCCGACGGTAATAGCGCAGCGTTTCGTAAAACTCCTCTTTGCCGGGGATCTGTTTCGCGATATTAAACTGACCGCCAATTTCGGCTGCTGCATCAAACAGGGTCACCTGATGGCCGCGGGCAGCGGCATTCACAGCAAATGCCAGCCCCGCCGGGCCTGCGCCGACCACAGCGAGCAGCTTGCGACGCACCGCCGGGTGGACGGGCATTTTCGTTTCGTGGCAGGCGCGCGGATTCACCAGACAGGAAGTGACTTTTCCGGCGAAGATCTGATCGAGACAGGCCTGATTACAGCCGATGCAGGTGTTAATTTCATCGGCGCGATCCTGTTGTGCTTTGCTTAACAGTTCGGCGTCTGCGAGGAACGGGCGCGCCATCGACACCATATCGGCATCACCTCGCGCCAGAATATCGTCCGCCACCTGCGGATCGTTAATGCGGTTGGTGGTAATCAACGGGATCGACACGCTGCCTTTCAGCTTACGCGTCACCCAACTGAACGCCCCGCGCGGCACCGGCGTGGCAATAGTGGGGATGCGGGCTTCGTGCCAGCCAATGCCTGTATTAATGAGCGTGGCACCCGCCGCTTCCACCGCACGCGCCAGCTCGACAGCTTCGGCAACGGTGCCACCGCCCTCGACCAGATCGAGCATCGACAGGCGGTAGATAATAATGAAACCCTCACCCACCCGCTGGCGAACCGCGCGGACCACGTCCACGGCAAAGCGCATCCGGCGCGGATAGTCACCGCCCCATTCGTCAGTGCGCTGATTAGTGCGGGCGGCGAGAAATTCGTTAATCAAATAGCCTTCCGAGCCCATCACCTCAACGCCGTCATACCCCGCCTCGCGGGCAAGTTGCGCACAATGCGCAAAGTCTTCAATCAGCGTCAGGATTTCATCATGCGTGAGTTCATGAGGTTTAAAGCGGTTTATCGGTGCCTGAATCGCAGAAGGCGCTACCGGATGTGGCTGGTAGCTGTAGCGCCCGGAGTGCAGGATTTGCAGCGCGATTTTGCCGTCTTCCTGATGTACCGCGTCGGTAATAAGACGGTGATGCGGCAACTGGCTGGCATCGTTAAGCACTGCGGCACCCTCCATCGTCACCCCGGAAAGCGTCGGCGCAATGCCGCCAGTCACAATCAGCGCCACACCGTGGCGCGCGCGCTCCGCATAAAACGCCGCCAGCCGCTCTGCACCGTCCGGGCGTTCTTCCAGACCAGTATGCATCGAGCCCATTAACACGCGGTTTTTAAGCGTAGTGAAGCCCAGGTCAAGCGGGGCAAATAGCGACGGATAGCGGCTCATAAACGTTTCCAGTATGTAAAATTATTGTTATGTGGTCGGATGAGTTACTAATTTAGCCAGTCGCAGACAAAAGGGAAAACAGGGGAGGTTGTGATTGTGATGGGAATCAAAGAACTGATCCATCAGGGTGACGTCCTGAAGAATGTGACTGTGTGCGTGTTTTTTGCTGGCTGTTTATTCTACTGTTTTGAGCTGACTGTTCGTAACTTATTGATTATTAATGAGGTAAATGGAAGTGGTAAATGATTTCAGCGCATCAATGTATCTTCCCCGCACTCTGTTTGAAACGGTGGCACGTTTCGATGACACAACTGCTGATGACATGCAGTGTGGTGATATGAGCGATCAAGATCTGTTTTCGCTTGGCCTGAGCGATATCTCAGCAAAAGTGGATCCATACCGTCTGATTCACTACGATTTTCCCATGACTTATCAAATGGATAGCATATATAATACATCAGTGTCTGGCAGAAAAATATCACGTGATGAGTGTATTGATATCCTGTTTACCGAGATGAAGGATCTTGTGCAGATGTTTTCATTTTGGGGTGCATATAAGGCACTTATTGTAGAGCTAATTGATCATTTCAGACATAGGAATGGTAGTGGATTTTATAGCCAGCGGTTGAATTTGGCTTTTCATGAAAGGATAAATAGTTATTTCGTTGATAATCCACGCCTGATTATCGAAGGGATCATTCGGGATGAATTTAATTCTAAGCCAGATTCAATCCATTTACCATCGCTTTTAAATTCAATAAAGAGAAGTCTGTTAGAATCTAAGCTACCAAAATTCGATTCAAGAATAGACAGAATTAATGGTTTGGGTATCAGTGTGCACGATATTGCGGTCCAGAAAATAACGCTTGTAAATCTTCAGAGATACGCTATGGGGTGGAGTGCATAAATATTCTTTGAGGCACAAGATCATTTTGGTCTGGATGTTACCGATATTAAGAGCAAAATTTACAGCCAGTTTCGATTTTTCCGCATATGGTTTCTTTTGCAACGACATAAGGATTTTGCGTTTAAACCTTTTTTTACGAGGTTTAACTCAATAGAGAATATTGGACAGTATTGATGAAAAACAAATTTCCGGTAATGTTGTTATGCCTTTTTATGATTGGTGCAATTTATAATTTCTGGACGCTAAGACCCGTAAGTATTTTATATGTTTATTCTGATGGCTATGGGATTGTTAATCTGGTGGTTGATCACATGCCGTTGACTGACAGAGGCAAAATTGGCTGGTACCTGGCGCATCGGGAATACATTCAGTCTACATATCCGTTGTTTCCTGAAATCCGTCATCGCTACTATGTAACGAATGTTGGGGAAGGATTTACTAATCAGGAGAACAGTCCACATGAAGATCTTCGGTGTTTCCCGGCTATCGATAGTAAAAAAAATTGTGTCATAAAAGACTATTTTTTAATCGTTGATGAGAATGTTAATGAAAATACGCGATTTTATGTTTCAGATGGTGAAGTCGAATATCAGATGATGTCAGAGCATAAACTGGAATTTATTCCACGACCTGAAGCTTTGCAGGAATAAACAATGTGGCATCCCGGGGTGCGAGTCTGGGCCGGATAAGCGCAGCGTCGTCCGGTATTTGTTGATCATGTAGCCGAGCGCTCTGCTCATACCAGGCCCAACTGCCAGGTGCCCGCCTGCGGAGGTTATATCTTTGTGATCAGTTTTTTTATGCATAGAGACCGGGAAAGCATCTTTTGTCATACGACCATACTGATATTTTTAATTAAATATAAAATCACTGTCACAAAGATCTTCTTTTCATCGGTAGTAATTCATGGGGTGAATATTAATGAATGATGATTTTGCATTATCTATGGGTTTGCCGGCAACTATTTTCAGAACTATTCACCATAATGAATATGTTGATATCATATTTTATGAAATGAAAGATTTTCCATCCATGTTTTCTCTGTCGGGAAGTGATAAATATACACGTCTTATTGTCGAGATGCTTAGTTATTTCAGACTTGAAAATTGTGATAAATATTACAACCAATTTCGCTTTTTCCGGATATGGTTTTTCTTACAACGGCACAGGGGTTTTGCCTTTAAGCCATTTTTTACGAATTTCCACGCAACAGGGAAAATTGGGGAATATTGATGAAGAGGAAACTTTCAAAACTGCTGTTATATCTGTTTTTAATAGGAGGGATTTATAACTTATGGACTCTACGACCTGTTAAAGTACTGTATGTATATTCGGACGCAGGTTGGACAGTCTCTATGGTAGTGGATCATTTACCATGGACCGACAGAGATAAAATTGCCTGGTATCTGGCTCATCGTGACGAGCTCAAAAGAAAATACCCATTGTTCGATGTTAACTGGCAAACATATTACGTCACTGACATAGGTGAAGGGTTTACTAATTATGAAAAGAGCCCGCATGAGGATCTTCGATGTTACCCGACGATACACACTGAGAATAATTGTATTGTTAAAAATTATCTCTTAATCGTTGATGAATATATTGACAGTAATACCCGGTTATATGTGCCTGATAGTGATGTTGTGTATCAACTTACGCCAGAAAATAAGCTGGAAGTTATGCCTCCTCCTGACGGATGGAGATGATTATTTCGATGAAAAAGAAACTCCTGATCGTCCTGCTCGTATTATTTACTACTATGGCTTTATTTAATGCATGGACATTACAGCAAGTGACTGTTTTGTTTGTTGAAGAAGTAAGGACTGGCGATTATGTCATAGCAGTCGATCACCTTCCGCTAACGGATTACGATAAAATTAGCTGGTTTAATGATAACAAGCAAATGCTACAAAGCCATTATGCCATTTCAATGGAGGACTTTGAAAAGATAACAATAATGGAAGTCGTTGATGGCGTAAAAAGTGTTAATAGCCGTTGGGTCGATGACTATTACTGTTTCAATAGTATTGATAGTGACTATCGTTGCGTGGATAAAAACTTACAGGTTAATATTGCTCGTGCACAAGATAGTACTTTGATATTTTATATTCATAGTATCGGCGGTATTTATGTGCAGGGTGTGGATGGTAGCATGCAAAAAAGCAACTATGAATACTATTTTGATGATTTAAATGATCGATTAGGTGAAAGTCTGAATCGCTGGTTGTTCCGATAGTGCGCCAACAAAAAAACCTGGTAATAATTTTGTAGGCCGGATAAGCGCAGCGCCATCCGGCATTTGTTTACCGAGAAGCCGAAAGTTCCGCGCGCACTAACCCCGGTGCCTGTCACATCGATGTGGTAAAGCCACTGTCCACCAGGCCCAGTTGTTCGCCTGCGGAGGCTATATTTTTGTGATCAGATTTTTTATGCATAGAGACACGAAAAGCATCTTTTGTCATACGGCCACACTGATATTTTTAATTAAATATAACTTAGTATCATAAATATCTTCTTAATCGATAATGATTCACGGAGTGAATGTTAATGAATAATGATTTTGCATTATATATGAGTTTGCCAGAGACTATCTTCAGAACAACGATAAAACATTTCGATGACTCATCATCAGAAGATATGAAATGTGGCGATTTAGATGAGCGGCAACTGTTGTCTCTGGGTCTTGATAATATTTCAGCTAAGGTGGATCCCTACCGTTTAATTCGTTATGACGTTCCGTTATCAAATAACTATAACCGATTATATGGAGAGATGCATCCATTAGAGGTTAAAGGCAGACCGATTAGTCATCAGGAATGTGTTGAGGTTTTATTTGATGAATTGAAAGCATGTTCGTCCGAGTTTACTTTGTTTGGATGGGGTAAGTATTCACATCTTATCACTGAAATGATTGATCATTTCAGATATGGCAATGGTAGCCCTTTTTATAGTCTGTCCCTAAATGACGCTTATGAACAACGTATTATTGAACGTGGTTATAAATCTCCTCTTGTCGTAATAAAAGACACTATTAATAGTGTCTTTAGAAATAACAATAATATCGGAGTGCAGTTGAATCTTTTACAGCAAGTTAAGTTAGATTTGCGTGACTCCAGGTTGTCTAAATTTGATCGAAAAGAAGATAACTACAATGGGCTAGGTATAACTGTGCATGATATACATGCTCAACAAATTGATCTCATTAGATTCCAAAAATTTGCATTAGGCTGGGAGGCGTGGTTACAATTTCAAGCTCAGGATCATTTTGGCCTTGATACTACAGATATAACCAATTCTGTATTTAATAAGTTTCATTTTTTCCGTATCTGGTTTTTTCTACAGCGGCATAGAGATTTCGCTTTTAAACCGTTTTTCACTAACTTCAAGGCCTCGGTAAGACTGAGTGAATATTAATGAATCAAAAATATAGAAAAATGCGATTGTTATTGCTAATCATATTTCTATGCCTGGCAGGTTATAATTTCTGGACACTTCGGGATGTGAAAATTCTCTATACTGATTTTTTCTGGGGTAAAACGACGGTCGTTGTGGTTGACCATTTCCCTATGACTGACAGAAATAAGGTTCAATGGTATTTAGAACATGAAGAAGAGCTTAAGTCACGTTATGAAACAATAAAACCATTTACAACGAAAGTGATCATAATAGATGCCAATGGTGGGTTAGTCAGCGCCAGGGAAAACCCTCATGAGGATTTACGCTGTTTTGATGATATTCCTTCGGATAAAAAATGTGTTATCAAAAATACTGTCCTTATTGTTGATATTTTGGCACAAAGTCTTGTTCATTTTCAAATGGGTTATGGGGGCGCGCTCTATTCATTGGATGAAAATGGAAATATCCAACCCGAAATACAAGAATGGCCACATATGAGTGATTAACGATAAGGGGAAATACGGCAAAGTGATGTTTGAGAGTGCAGTACCAGTAAGCAAAATTTACAGAGGGAAAAAATTTTCCCTCTGTGGAGAGTATTTTTACGGACTGACTGTTCGTTCCTTAAGCCCCGGAGCCTGCCACATCGACGTGGTCAGGCCGCTATCCACCAGACCCAGTTGTTCGGTGTAGACTGCCTGCCATTTCTGCATCATGCCGTCATACAGTTCGCGATGGGTGGGGTTGGGCGTAAATTCCCGACTCCAGCTCACCAGCCGTTCGCCGGCGGAGGCCATGTCGCTGAATAGCCCGGCCCCCGCGCCCGCAGCTATTGCGCAGCCCAGTGCGGTGGCTTCTTTCACTTCGGGGACGCGTACCGGCAAACCAGTGACGTCGCTTAAAATCTGGCTCCATAATGCGCCTTTGGCACCGCCACCTGCAAAGACGAGGCTGTCAAACTGTACGCCGGAGAAGCGGGAGATCTGCGCCAGGTTGCAGGCGGAGACGATAGCGGCGTTCTCTTCCAGCGCACGGAACAACGTCGCTTTGTTGCATTTTTCCGGGTCGATGGAGAGATTGATGAACGAGGGTGCCGCGTGATACCACTGCTTAAAGTGCATCGCGTCAGAGAAAATCGGCATCACGCCGTGGGAACCTGCCGGAACCCGGCTGGCCATCTCTTCCAGCAGGGAATAGGTGTCGACGCCGAGCCGTTCAGCAATCAGTTTTTCTTCCGCACAGAACGCGTCGCGGAACCAGCGCATGGTTAAGCCGGTGAAAAAACTGATCGACTCCGCCTGCGCCATGCCTGGGATCACGTGCGGATTGACGCGAATATTCATGTCCGGATCGGTACGCACCTGCGGCAGGTTCACTACCTGCTGCCAGAAAGTGCCGCCGAGGACGGCAGTTTGCCCGGCACGTACCACGCCCAGCCCCAGACAACCCAACTGCACATCGCCGCCACCCATCACCACCGGGGTGCCTTCCCGCAGGCCGCTTTGCTGCGCCGCTGCTTTGGTCACGGCGCCGAGTACGGTACCGGTCTCTTTCACCGGTGAGAGAATATCCGCGCGCAGCCCGGCCATATCCAGCAGCGCCGGACGCCAGTCGCGGGTGAAGAGATCGAGCATACCGGTGGTGCCTGCATTAGAAGGGTCAACTGCCAGCTCGCCGGACAGCTTCGCCGCCAGCCAGTCGCTGATCATCGTCACCGTTGCCGCGTTGCGGTAAATATCGGGGCGATGGTGCGCCAGCCACAACAGACGCGGCATGGCGCTCAGTGCCAGTGTCTGGCCGGAAACGTCATACACTTCAGATTCAAAACGATAATCATGGATCTCTTTTAGCTCCGCCACTTCACGGCTGGCGCGGGCATCAACGTTCGCGCAGGCCCAGATGGCATCACCGTTGCGGTCGTAGAGCACAATCCCTTCGCGCATCGAGCAGCAGGCGACAGACTGAATATCTGCCGCCGTCAGCCCGGCGCGCTCCAGCGCCTGGCGGATACACTGACAGGCCAACTGCCAGTTGGTAACAAGGTCGAACTCCATTGAGCCGGGGACATTCTCCACGCTCAGGTGCTTCCACTCGGCCTGTCCAACGGCGATCTGCCGACCATTCAGGTCGAAGATCACGGCGCGAATGCTGCCTGTCCCTGCATCTAACGCTAAAAGGTAACTCATGACCAACGCCTCGCTATGTTTGCGCGGCGGCGCAGCTATTGCGCCAGAGCCAGTACCGCGCGGGCTGTCATCTCTTCCGTCACCAGGCCATTGATACGGCGACCCTTCAGTGCGGCATAAATCGCTTCTGCTTTTTCTTCGCCTCCGGCGACGCCCAGGATGGTGGGTAACTGCGCCAGCTCATCGAGGGTTACACCCAGTAATTCGCGGTGGATCTCTAATCCTTCCACCTTTTCCCCTTCGGCATTAATGAAGTAGCCGAGGATGTCGCCTACTGCGCCTTTTCGGGCATACATCAGTTGTTCACCCTCGCTGATATACCCTGAGCGCAAAATGGTAGCGTCACGGCGCTGATTCACCGAGCCGATGCCAACTACCGCGACATCCGCGGCGGTGGCGGCGAGGATCACATCCTGAACGCTCGATTCATGTTTGAGGATGTTTGCCACCTCTGCCGATGAGACGCGCAGCGGAGCAGGGATCATGCTGACGTTACAGGCGGCGTCGAGCTGGCCGATGCCCGTCATATACGGACCAACGCCACCGGAGAGTGTTACCAGGCGCACCTGTTGCGAGCCAATAAACCCGCTCAAATGTTGCAGGCAGCTCATGGTGGCTTCGCCAAAGCCAACGGCGAGCAACTGGTCCGGTTGCAGGACGCCCATCAGCGATTGTGCGGCGCCAATACCCAGACGTACGTTCATTGCCGGGGTGTTCAGTGCGGGGAGAACACGGGTGATCTTCAACCCAAAGCGCTGCTGAAGTTCAGTTTCCAGCGACAGACACCCTTCGTAACGGGAGTTGATCTGTACGCGGATCACCCCGGACTGACGTCCCTTTTCCAGCAGACGTGAGATTTTCAGTCGCGGCAGTCCGAGACGCTCGCCGATGTCGTTCTGCGTTAAGCCATCGTGGTAGTAGCACCACGCCACCCGCGCCACCAGCTCTTCTTCCGCCAGCGCCAGGCCAGCAAAACGTCCCTCATCCATTGCTCTTTTTTCGCTCATAACTGAACTCTTATGAAAATTTAGATCATATGTTCATCATTGTGCGCGCAGAAAGTGTGAACCGCGTGGCAAAAGTGAACTTTTGGCGAGAAGTTAACCATTCCTGAGACGCTAATGGTTAAAAGTGTGATCGCCGCACGATAATAATTATAGATCCCCGACTACGATTTTGAACATTATTAAATTAAAAAATCATTTGTTCAAATGCGGAGCGATGATGACCCCACTGATAGAAGCAAAAGCTATCCGAAAGGCATTTTCAGGTGTGCCGGTTCTGAAGGGCATTGATTTCACATTGCTTTCGGGGCAGGTGCATGCGCTGATGGGCGGCAACGGCGCCGGAAAATCGACGTTGATGAAGATCATCGCTGGCGTCGAAACACCTGACAGCGGCGAGCTCAGCATTAATGGCAAAGCCTTTTCACGTCTGAAACCCGGTCAGGCTCATCAGTTGGGCATCTATCTGGTGCCACAGGAACCGATGCTCTTTCCCAACCTGACCGTGCGGGAAAATATTCTCTTTCGTCTGCCCCGTACCGCCAACACCGACGCGTTGCTCGCTGAAAAGCTGCAACAGCTTAACTGCCAGCTCAATCTGCAGGCCGCGGCCAGCACGCTTGAGGTGGCTGATCAGCAGATGGTTGAGATCCTCCGCGGACTGATGCGTGAGGCACAGATCCTGATCCTCGACGAACCTACCGCGTCGCTGACACCAGGGGAAACGGATCGTTTGTTCAGCCAGATCCGCGCATTGCAGGGGCTGGGCGTGGGCATTGTGTTTATCTCCCACAAGTTACCGGAGATCCGCCAGCTCGCCAGCCACGTTTCGGTGATGCGCGATGGGGCGGTGGTACTTAGCGGCGAGACGGCGCAATTCGACAATAATGCGCTGATCGCCGCCATGACCCCGGCCAGCCGTGAGCATGCACTCAGTGATACGCAAAAACTGTGGCTGTCGTTGCCCGGCAACCGCCGCACGCAGGCGCAGGATTTTCCAGTATTGCGGGTGGAGGATCTGACCGGTGAAGGGTTTATCGATCTCAATCTCGAGGTGTACGCCGGGGAGATCGTCGGACTTGCCGGGCTGGTTGGTTCCGGTCGTACCGAGTTTGCCGAAACGCTTTACGGGTTGCGTCCGGTGCGCGCGGGCAGGATCTGGCTGGAGAATCAGGAGATCAACCGCGAATCCACGGCGGCACGTCTGGCGCGTGGTCTGGTTTATCTTCCCGAAGACCGCCAGGTCTCCGGGTTGTTTCTTGATGCGCCGGTCCGCTGGAACACCGTGGCGCTGAACGAGCCATCCGTCTGGCAGCAGCGTCAACGTGAATCGGCCGTGGTGGAACGTTATCACCGGGCGCTGGGGATCAAACTCAACAGCACCGAACAACCACTGCGGACGCTCTCCGGCGGCAACCAGCAGAAAGTGTTGCTGGCACGTTGTCTGGAGGCGAACCCGTTGCTACTGATTGTCGATGAGCCGACGCGCGGCGTGGATGTCTCCGCCCGCGCCGACATCTACCAGTTGCTGAAAAGCGTGGCGGCGCAAAACGTTGCCGTGCTGATGATCTCCTCGGATCTGGATGAGTTCCCGGGGCTGGCGGATCGGGTGCTGGTGATGCATCAGGGCGTGCTGAACGGTGAACTGTCGCAGCAGGCGATCAGCGTCGATCGCATGATGGCGCTCGCGTTTGGAGGTCATGCATGAAAACGTTGTTTAAAAACCGCGAACTGAGCGCGTTCCTCGCCATTCTGGCGCTGTTTGCCGTGCTGGTGGCACTGAACCCGGCGTACTTCAGTCTGCAGACGTTGGGCATGATTTTCGCCAGTAGTCAGATCCTGGTGTTACTGGCACTGGGCGCCACGATGGTGATGCTGACGCGCAATATCGACGTGTCGGTCGGCTCTACCGTCGGCCTGTGCGCGATTGCCGTCGGGGTAGCGCTGAACAATGGTTACAGCCTGCCGCTGGCGATGGGCTTTGCCCTGGCGATTGGCGCGGTGGCAGGGGCGTTTAACGGCCTGCTGGTGGTTGGATTGCGGGTACCCGCGATTGTCGCCACCCTCGGCACGCTGGGCCTGTATCGCGGCGCCATGTTGCTGTGGACGGGCGGGAAATGGATTGAAGGATTACCGGCCAGCCTGAAATCGCTGTCGGAGCCGGTGGCACTGGGGATTTCCCCCCTCGGCTACCTGGTGCTGTGCCTGCTGGCGACTGGCGCGTGGGTACTGTCACGCACCGCCTTTGGGCGTGATTTTTACGCGGTCGGCGATAACCTCGCTGCTGCCCGACAGCTCGGTGTGGCAGTCAACCGTACGCGGATGCTCGCCTTTAGCCTCAACGGCATGCTGGCGGCCTGCGCCGGGATCGTCTTCGCCGCACAAATTGGTTTCGTCCCCAACCAGACCGGCAGCGGGCTGGAGATGAAAGCCATCGCCGCCTGCGTGCTCGGCGGGATCTCCCTGCTCGGCGGCACCGGCACGCTGATTGGCGCGTTTCTCGGCGCCTTCTTCCTGACGCAAATCGACACCGTGCTGGTGCTGTTCCGCTTACCCGCCTGGTGGAACGACTTCATCGCCGGACTGGTGTTACTGGGTGTGCTGGTGCTTGATGGCCGTCTGCGCCAGGCGCTGACGCGTCACCAGCGGGCGCTGAAATACAGCCGTTTTCAGCCTGGCAACAAAGGCGGAAAAAAAGTTTCTCCTTTTCCAAAGCGTAAGAACAGAGAGGTGGCGTAAATGAAGCTTAACTGGGAAAGCGCGCTGCTGATCCTGTTGGTGCTGGAGATCCTGTTGTTCGGCGCCATCAACCCGCGGATGCTCGACATCAATATGCTGCTGTTCAGCACCAGCGATTTCATCTGCATCGGTATCGTCGCGTTGCCGCTGACGCTGGTGATCATCAGCGGCGGGATCGACATTTCGCTTGGTTCGACGATTGGCCTGTGCGCCATTGCACTGGGCGTGATGATGCAGTCAGGAGTCCCGATGAGCTTCGCCGTACCGCTGACGTTATTACTTGGGCTGGTGTGTGGTTTGTTTAACGCGGCGCTGATCCATTACACCGGCATCAATCCGCTGGTGATCACCCTGGGCACACTTTATCTCTATGGCGGCGGCGCGTTGCTGCTTTCCGGCATGGCCGGGGCGACCGGGTATGAAGGCATTGGCGGTTTCCCGGACAGCTTCACTGCGTTCGCTAACCTGACAGTATTTGGCCTGCCGGTACCGCTGGTGATGTTCGCGCTGATCACCCTCTTTTTCTGGGTGATTACTCATCGTGGGCGCTTTGGCCGCCACCTGTTTCTCATCGGGCAGAACCCACGGGCAGCGCGTTATGCCGCGCTGTCAGTCAACGGCATGCCCTACGCGCTGTACGGCATGGTAGGCGTGGCGTCGGCGATTGCGGCGCTGGTGATGGTCTCCTATTTCGGCTCGGCGCGTTCGGATCTCGGTCGCGACCTGCTGATGCCTGCGCTGACAGCCGCCGTGCTGGGCGGGGCAAATATCTACGGAGGTTCAGGTTCTGTGCTGGGTACGGCGCTGGCGGCGTTGCTGGTGGGGTATCTGCAACAGGGTTTACAAATGGTCGGCATCCCCAACCAGGTGTCGAGCGCGTTGTCCGGTGCGCTGTTGGTGGTGGTGGTGATGGGACGCTCGCTGAGTCTGCACCGTGAATGGGTGCGTACGGCATGGCGTCGGGTTCTCTCGCGAAAAACAATCGGAGCATGAGATGAAAGCAAAACTGATGGTGCAACTGAGTGCGCTGGCGCTGGCCATGAGCGTGGCAACCGCCCAGGCCGCAGATCGTATCGCCTTTATTCCAAAACTGGTGGGGGTAGGGTTCTTTACCAGCGGCGGCAATGGCGCGAAAGAGGCGGGGAAAGCGTTGGGCGCGGATGTGACCTACGACGGACCGACCGAGCCGAGCGTGTCCGGTCAGGTGCAGCTAATCAACAACTTCGTCAACCAGGGCTACAACGCAATAATCGTCTCCGCCGTATCGCCGGATGGTCTCTGCCCGGCGCTCAAACGTGCCATGCAGCGCGGCGTGAAAGTGCTGACGTGGGACTCAGACACCAAACCGGAATGCCGCAGCATTTACATCAACCAGGGGACGCCGGAACAACTGGGCGGCTTGCTGGTAGACATGGCGGCAAAACAGGTCACTAAACCGGCGGCAAAAGTGGCGTTTTTCTACTCAAGCCCGACAGTGACCGATCAGAACGCATGGGTGAAAGAGGCAAAAGCCAAAATCGCCAAAGATCACCCGCAATGGCAGGTGGTGGCAACGCAGTTTGGCTATAACGATGCGACCAAATCGCTGCAAACCGCCGAAGGGATCCTGAAAGCGTATCCGGATCTGGACGCGATCATCGCTCCGGATGCCAACGCATTGCCCGCAGCCGCACAGGCGGCAGAAAACCTGAAGCGTGAAGGAGTGGCGATTGTCGGGTTCAGTACGCCGAACGTCATGCGTCCGTATGTTGAGCGCGGAACGGTGAAAGCCTTCGGTCTGTGGGATGTGGTACAGCAGGGCAAAATTGCAGTCAACGTCGCCGATCATATGTTGAAAAAGGGCGATCTTAACCCTGGTGACAGTGTTGAGGTGAAAGATATCGGTACGCTGAAAGTCGAGCCAAACAGCGTACAGGGTTATCAGTATGAAGCGAAAGGCAACGGTATTGTGCTGCTGCCGGAGCGGGTGGTGTTCACCAAAGAGAACATCAATAACTACGATTTCTGATGGGGGAGAAGATGGCTGATTTAGACGACATCAAAGACGGGAAAGATTTTGGCATTGGTACGCCGCAGAAAAACGCGCTCTATACCCTGAAAGGCTGCGGTTCGCTGGACTGGGGAATGCAGTCGCGACTGGCGCGTATTTTTAACCCGAAAAGCAATCGAACCGCGATGCTGGCGTTCGATCATGGCTATTTTCAGGGGCCAACCACCGGGCTTGAGCGTATCGATCTCTCCATTGCGCCGCTGTTTCAGGAAACCGACGTGCTGATGTGTACGCGCGGCATTCTGCGCAGCCAGGTGCCGGCGGCGACCAACAAACCGGTCGTGCTACGCGCGTCGGGCGGCAACTCGATTCTGACCGAGCTGTCCAACGAGTGCGTGGCGGTGGCGATGGAAGATGCGCTGCGCCTCAATGTATGTGCAGTGGCGGCGCAGGTCTATATCGGCAGCGAACACGAGCATCAGTCGATCAACAACATCATCAAACTGGTGGATGCCGGTAACCGTTATGGTATGCCGGTACTCGCGGTCACCGGTGTCGGCAAGGAGATGGCGCGCGATGCCCGCTATTTCTCTCTCGCCAGCCGCATCGCTGCAGAAATGGGCGCGCAGTTCGTGAAAACTTACTATGTGGAAGAGGGCTTTGAAAAAGTCACCGCCAGTTGCCCGGTACCGATTGTGATTGCCGGTGGTAAAAAACTGCCGGAACACGAGGCGCTGGAAATGTGCTGGCGGGCGATCGACCAGGGCGCTTCCGGGGTGGATATGGGACGCAACATCTTCCAGTCCAGCGCGCCGTTGTCGATGCTGAAAGCGGTGAAAAAGGTCGTTCACGAGAACATGAGCGCCCGTGAGGCGTTCCAGTTCTGGCAGGAGGAAAAACAGGGAGAAGGCAAATGAATGTGACGCTGGTGGAAATCAACATTAAACCGGAACGGGTGGACGAATTTCTTGCGGTATTTCGCGCCAACCATGAAGGCGCGCTGACGGAGCCGGGCAACCTGCGTTTCGATGTGTTGCAGGACCCCGAGGTCAAAACGCGCTTTTACATCTACGAGGCGTATAAAGATGACGCGGCCGTGCTGGCGCACAAGAAAACCCCGCACTATCTGGCCTGCGTGGAAAAACTGGAAGCGTTGATGTCCGAACCGCGTAAAAAACGGAGCTTTATTGGATTGTTACCGGAAGTGTAGTGATTCCCTTCACCTGACCCTCTCCTCCGGGAGAGGGTTTCCTACGACACCGGCACCTGTTTTGCGCGATACGCACTCGGCGAGCAGCCCGTCAGGCGGTTAAAAAAGCGGGCGAAATAGGCCGGATCTTTAAACCCCAGTTGCCAGGCGATTTCATTCACCGCGCTGTCGGAGAAGAGCAGTAGTCGTTTGGCTTCACGCATTTGTCGGTCGAAAATCAGTCGCTTGGGGGGTCGGTTGGCGAAACGACGGCAGATATCGGTCAGCCGCGATTCGGTGATGTGCAGTTCGCGGGCATAATCCGGCAGCGTCCAGTGCTGATGGTAGTGCACGTCAATCAACTGAGTGAATCGCTGGAACAGCTTCAATTCGCCACGCATACCGCTGGCGGCGTGGTCGTCGAGTTTCGCATTACGCAGCAACAGGGTGAACACCGCCTGCGCCAGCAACACCAGTGTGTGCTCGCGCCCTGGCAGGCCGGCGGTGGATTCCCGTTTAATCAGTTGCCAGTAATGTGCCAGTGCTGCCAGTTCCTCGGGTTTTTCGGCGAGCGACAGGCAGATCCCCGGCAGGCCGAACGTTTCCCGCGTGCCGGGGTAGAGGACTTCCAGTAGCGGCCAGACCAGGTCTTCGCGTACCGTCAGTACGTGGCCGTCGCTGTCCGATTCAGTGATAAACGCGTGCGGTACCGACGGCGGCGTCAATACAAACAACGGCGCCTGTACCGAGTAGCGATGATCATCAAGTTGTAGCTCAATCTGCCCGGTATCGAGAAAGTGCATCTGGAAAAACTGGTCGTGGCGATGCGCCTGCATGTCGCGGCCAAAAAAGGCCGCCATGCGGGCAAACGACTGATAATGCACATCTTCGCTGCCCAGACTTTCATCGTAGTCTTTGCTGATATCGATGTTGGCGATAGTCGGCTGGCACATGGCGGCTCCTTAGTGGATCTTCTGCGGTGCCATATCCGCTGCGCGTTGGCGGCTTTCCTGCTGCGTCATCGGAATGCGCGTCAGCACCAGCGCCCCCACAATCAGCAATCCGGCAACGAACCACAGCCCTGAACTGAAGCTGCCGGTGGCATCGCGCAGAATCCCGATAAGCAGAGGGCTGACGGCGGATCCCACATTACCGATGGCGTTGATCACCGCCAGTGCCACCGCGCGTGACTGCAGACTAATCACCTGATCCGGCGTGGTCCAGAATATCGCCATGGCGGTAAACGATCCGGTGGAGGCCATAATGATGCCCAGCAGCTGAATCAGACTGTGATCGGTGGCCGAGGCCAGCAGCCATCCTGCAGCGGCGAACAGATAGGGCAGAATGGTGTGCTTTTTTCGCTCTTTTAACCTGTCCGAACGACGGCTCCACCAGATCATGCCGAGGATAGTGCAAAACTGCGGGATCGCCGCCAGCAGGCCAATCACAATATTGCTGCTGCCGGTGTTAAAGCTTTGCAGGATCTGCGGCGTCCAGATGTTGATGGCGCTGAGCGTGTTGGTCAGGCAAAAATAGGCCAGCGTGTAGAGCAGCACCGCGGGCGTCAGCACTTCGCGCAGGGTGGAACGCGACGCGAACGACGGCGTCACCGCCACTTCCTGTTCGCGGGCGATCATTGTCTTAAGCGTCTGTTTCTCCTGCTCATCTAGCCAGGTGGCCTGATCCGGCGTATCGTTGAGGAAAAACCAGGTCACCACGCCGAGCACGACAGACGGTAATCCTTCCAGCAGGAACAGCCACTGCCAGCCTTTCAGATTCCACAGGCCGTCGAGCGCCAGAATATAGCCGGAGAGGATTGAACCGAGCATCATCGTCACCGGCATGGCGATCATGAATAACGCATTGGCGCGGGCGCGGTGATAGGCCGGGAACCACCATGTCAGGTAGACCAGGATGCCTGGCAAAAAACCGGCTTCCGCAATGCCCACCAGCATGCGCAGAATGTATAACGTATGCGGGCTGGTGGCGAACATCGTACAGGTAGACGCGATGCCCCACACCACCATGATCCCGGCTATCCAGCGGCGTGCGCCGACTTTTGCCAGCATGATGTTGCTCGGGATCCCGCACAGCACATAGGTGACGTAAAACAGCGTCGCCGCCAGGCCAAACATGGTGGACGTCAGGCCCAGATCTTTGCCCATCGTCAGCCCGGCGAAGCCGATGTTAATGCGATCAAGAAACGAAAAAACAAACAGAATAAAAAGAAAAACGATCAAACGACGGAACAGCTTATTAATAACGCGATGCTCAACATCTTTATTATCATTAGATTGCAGGGTAGAGGTCGTCATGATGCGCTCCACATCGTACGGTTAGTAGACGGATTTATTGTTATTGCCTGACATAACCGGTGTATCGATAAAACGCGCCGCTAACGCTTCAGCGGCGCGGGCGAGTAAGGTGGTATCCACCCCGACGGCGACAAACAGCGCGCCGAGTTCAAGGTAGCGTTTCGCTAACGTTTCATTAGCCATCAGAATGCCCGGCGCTTTGCCGGCGCTCAGGATTTGCGCGATGGCGCGCTCAATGGCGGCCTGCACTTCCGGGTGCTGCGGATTTCCGGCAAAACCCATGTCGGCGCTGAGATCTGCCGGACCGATAAACACGCCGTCCACGCCATCAACGTCGAGAATTTGCGGCAGGTTTTTCAGCGCTTCCCGGGTTTCGATTTGCACCAGCACGCACATGGTGTCGTTGGCGTGTTGCAGATAATCCGGGATGCGGTTCCAGCGTGATGCCCGCGCCAGCGCACTGCCCACGCCGCGAATACCGGCGGGCGGATAACGGGTGGCGCGAACCGCCAGCCGGGCTTCGTCAGCGTTTTGTACCATCGGCACCAGCAACGTCTGCGCGCCAACATCCAATAACTGTTTGATCTGTACCGGATCATTCCACGACGGGCGCACCACCGGCTGGCTGCGGTATGGCGCGACCGCCTGCAACTGAGTTAATACCGTCTGTACATTGTTGGGCGCATGTTCTGCGTCGATCAGCAGCCAGTCAAAACCGCTACCGGCTAACAGTTCAGCGCTGTAGCTGCTGCACAATCCCAGCCACAGGCCGATTTGCGGACGACCCGCTTTCAGTGCGTCTTTAAAGGCGTTATTCATGCGCATCTCCTTACACAAAGCGGCAACTAATGGCGCCCATGTTGCCGTAATCGACGTGGAAGGTGTCGCCCTTACGCGCCGGCACCGGGCGGGTAAATGAGCCGCCAAGAATGATTTGCCCGGTTTCCAGTTGCACGTCATGTGGCGCCAGTTTGTTGGCCAGCCATGCCACGCCGTTGGCCGGATGATTCAGCACGCCCGCCGCGACGCCGGTCTCTTCGATCACCCCGTTGCGGTAGAGCAGGGCGGAGATCCAACGCAGATCCAGCGCATCAGGTTTAATCGGGCGACCGCCGAGGATCACTCCGGCGTTGGCAGCGTTATCAGAGATGGTGTCGAACACTTTGCGTGGGCGTTGGGTTTCGGGATCGACGTTGTGGCAGCGGGCATCGATCAGCTCCAGTGCCGGGATCACATAGTCAGTGGCGTTGTACACATCGAACAGTGTGCAGTTCGGGCCGCGCAGCGGTTTCGCCAGCACAAACGCCAGCTCGACTTCGATGCGTGGCACGATAAAGCGATCGGTCGGAATGTCGCTGCCGTCATGAAAAAACATGTCATCGAGCAGCGCGCCGTAATCCGGTTCGCTGATCTGCGAGCTGGCCTGCATCGCTTTGGAAGTCAGGCCGATTTTATGCCCCTTCAGCACGCGCCCTTCGGCAATTTTGAGGTCAACCCATTCACGTTGCACGGCATAGGCGTCTTCAATGGTGATGGTCGGGTAATCGAGCGAGATCGCACGGATTTGCTCACGCGTTTGTTCCGCCTGATGCAGACGATGCGCAATCAGGGTGTGGGTG
This sequence comes from Trabulsiella guamensis ATCC 49490, assembly GCF_000734965.1. Taxonomy (GTDB): domain Bacteria; phylum Pseudomonadota; class Gammaproteobacteria; order Enterobacterales; family Enterobacteriaceae; genus Trabulsiella; species Trabulsiella guamensis. The sequence continues at coordinate 58,653 of NZ_JMTB01000062.1, read as the reverse complement.
TGTTTGTCGAGCATGTCGATGTCCTGTTGTATTGCCGGGTGGCGCTGCGCTACTTAAATAAGGCGTGTACGTTGTTCTGCTTGTAATTGAGCGTCGGGTGCAGCTCTTCGATTTCGAAAGAGAGCGCCAGATAGCGGCTCGCCATCAGTGCGGCAAAATGAGTTTTTATCAGCGCGAACAACTGCTCGCCAACCTGCTGGCGGCTCTCCAGGCTACGGCCTGCACCGATTTTCAGTGTCATATGTACGAAGGCATAATCATGCTTACCATCGGCCATTTGCCAGGTATCGAGCCACAGCGCGCGGCTGCGGATCCCGCCGATCGGGAAAATGCTGGTGGCGGCGAGCGCGTCGTTCACTTTGGCGAACAGACCCGGTAAGTCGGCCTGCTCGCGGATGTTCTCGGTACATTCAGCGATAAAATGCGGCATGATTATTCCTTACTCAGACAGCGGGAAAACGGCGTTCACCTGACCGGTGCCGGAACTGGGAAACAGGTCGGTGATAAACTCCACCTTGCCGTCGTAGTTGTCCCAGCCCAACAGGCCGAGCAGCATCACGGTGTCGTGCATGTTGCCTTCGCCGTAGCAGTAATCGGCGTATTCCGGCAGCATGCTGCAGAACTCCTTAAATTTGCCCTCGCGCCACAGCTTCACCACGCGTTCGTCCATCTGGCGGTCGAATTCGCGGGTGTAGCTGTTCATTCCTTCTTCCGCGCGCTGATCGTCAATGAACCGATGCGACAGCGACCCGCTGGCGAGCACTGCCACGGTACCGTCGTATTTTTCGATGGCGCTGAGAATGGCTTCGCCCAGCTTGCGGCTGTCGGCAAAATCGTGAACCGTGCAGAACGCCGAAATCGAGATCACCTTGAAATGCCGGTCGCTGTTCATGTAGCGCATCGGTACCAGCGTGCCGTACTCCAGTTTCAGGCTCGGGATGTTGTGCGCTTTGGCGCGCACGCCGCGCGTAATGGCTTCGTCGGCGATAAGCTGACCGAGCGCCGGATTGCCATCGTATTCGTAGGTCAGATCGCGGATAAAATGCGGCAGTTCGTTGCTGGTGTAGACTCCCGCGAAATGATCGGCGCAGTTAATGTGATACGCGCTGTTGACCAGCCAGTGGGTGTCGAAAACAATGATGGTATCGACGCCCATTTCGCGGCAACGCTTGCTGATTTCTTTATGCCCGTCGATCGCCGACTGGCGACAGCCGTGGTTTTTTCCCGGCAGTTCAGAAAGATACATCGACGGAACGTGAGTGACTTTGGCGGCTAACGCTAACTTTCCCATCTCAGACTCCCCATTTTGGGATCGGGTGATCACCCATGGAAATGCAGACATTTTTCATTTCGGCGAACACTTCAAAGCTGTACTCGCCCCCTTCGCGGCCGGTGCCGGAGGCTTTCACACCGCCGAATGGCTGGCGCAGATCACGTACGTTTTGGGTATTGACGAACACCATTCCGGCTTCAATACCGCGCGCCAGGCGCAGCACTTTGCTGACGTCCTGGGTCCAGATGTAGGAGGCGAGGCCGTATTCCACGTCGTTCGCCAGCCGCAATCCTTCGGCTTCGTCTTTGAACGGCAGCAGGCAGGCCACGGGGCCGAAAATTTCTTCTTGCGCCACGCGCATACGGTTGTCGACATCGGCCAGCACTGTCGGGCGCAGGAAATTGCCGCTTTTAAGATGCGCGGGCAAGTCCGCCGGTTTGTCCGGCCCGCCCGCCAGTAGCGTCGCGCCTTCTTCAATGCCGAGACGGATGTAGCCGGAAACTTTATCCCAGTGTTGCTGGCTGATAAGCGCCCCGACCTGAGTGTTCGGATCAGTCGGGTCGCCCACTCGCAGACGGGTGGCGCGTTCAGCAAAGCGCTTCACAAATTCCGGGTAGATGCTTTGCTGAATGAAAATGCGCGACCCGGCGGTACAGCGTTCGCCGTTGAGCGAGAAAATGGTAAACAGCGCGGCATCCAGTGCGCGTTCGATATCGGCGTCTTCAAACACCAGCACCGGCGATTTACCGCCCAGCTCCATCGAGTATTTTTTCAGTCCGGCATTCTGCATAATGCGGCGACCCGTCGCGGTCCCACCGGTGAACGACACGGCGCGGACATCGTGATGACGGACCAGCGCATCACCCGCCGTGGCGCCATACCCCTGCACCACGTTCAGCACGCCCGCCGGAATGCCCGCTTCCAGCGCGAGCTCGCCCAGACAATCGGCGGTCAGCGGCGACAGTTCGGACATTTTCAGCACCGCGGTATTGCCGAGCGCGAGGCACGGCGCGACTTTCCAGGTGGCAGTCATAAATGGCACGTTCCACGGCGAGACCAGCGCACAGACACCGACCGGCTGCACCAGGGTGTAGTTCAGCATCTTGTCGTCAACCGGGTAGGTTTTGCCGTTCATCTGCTGGCACACTTCGGCGAAAAACTCGAAGTTGTGCGAGGCGCGCGGGATCAACACGTTTTTGGTCTGGTGGATGGGCAGCCCGGTGTCAGCGGTTTCCATCGCCGCGATGTTCGGCACGTTTTCGTCGATCAGCTCACCGAGGCGGCGCATCAGGCGCGCGCGCTCTTTCATCGGCAGGTTAGCCCATTTCGGGAACGCCGCTTTTGCTGCGGTCACCGCTTCGTTGATTTCAGCTTCTCCGCCGGATGCCACCTCAGCCAGTACCTCGCCGGTGGCCGGGTTGGTCGAGTGGAAATAGTCGTTACCGGCGACGTTTTTGCCGTTAATCCAGTGATTTATCTTTTTCATTTCAGCGTCTCCTCATACGTCTGCTGGCTGATAATGTGGTTGACCAGGCGGCCCACGCCTTCCACTTCCACCACCACCTCGTCTCCAGGCACCACGTCAGACAGCCCTTTCGGCGTGCCGGTGGCGATCATGTCACCCGGTTGCAGGGTCATGAACTCGCTCAGGTACGCAATCAGGAAGGGGATGTCGAAAATGAGATCAGCCGTGGTGCCCTGCTGGCGCAACTCGCCATTAACCCAGGTACGCAGGGTGAGGTTATGCGGATCGGAAATCGCGGATTTATCGACGATCCACGGGGCGATGGGCGTCAGCGTATCGCGGCTTTTCACCCGCAAGTTCGGCCGGTAATAATTTTCCAGGTAGTCGCGAATGGCGTAGTCGTTGCAAAGGGTATAACCGGCAACGTAATCCATCGCCGTCTCGCGGCTGACGTGACGGGCAGTTTTGCCGATGACCACCACCAACTCGGCTTCGTAATGCATGTAATCAACGTTGTCCGGGCGAACGGAGACCTGGTTGTCGCCGGTAAACGAGTTGGCGGCTTTGATAAAGATCAGCGGCTCTTCCGGCGGCTTAAAATCCAGTTCGCTGGCGTGATCGGCATAGTTCAGACCGAGCGCAAACAGCGTGCCGTTAGGGTGCGGGCGCGGCTCAACAGTGCGAACGTTCCTGATGTCGCGTTCGTCCATCACCGGGTTTTCCAGCGGCGGAAAGCCTTCGGCGAGAATGCGTACGCGATCGCCAGGTTTAAGCGCCACTCGCTGTTGCGGTGTGCCGAGCAGAATGGCGTCGCCGGGTTGCAGGGTGGCGAACTCACTCAACGCGCAGAGCAGTTCCGCGGCATTGCGCTGTAAATCCGCCGTGCTCCAGCGGTCCGCCTCATGGCCGTTGATGTCAGTAATGATGGTCAGATTGTCGACGTTGTTAAGCGCCGTCATTTCACCCAGCGGGCAGAAGCCATCGCGGCACTTCGCTTTGATCGCCGGACGATAAAAGCTCTCTTCCGGCAGGCTGACCTCGTTGGCCAGCGCATAACCCGCGATGTAGTCCGGTGCATCGGCGACGCTCACCCGGCTTGCGGTTTTACCGACGATCAGCGCGACAGTGGCGCCGCTCAGCACCGTTTCACCCGCAGGATGTGGGATCGCCTCGCCGCCACGGATCACCGTGTTGTGCGGTTTGATAAACCACACCGCCGTTTTTGGCGGCGCGTTGTAAGGGGCTTGCCGGAATGCCTGCTGCCAGGCGTCAATCTGGCTGCGATGGTTGAGCGCAACGGCAAAAACAGTGCCTTTCATTCACCACTCCTCAAATCCGTTCTGTGAATTCATTAATATATTAATGATCATCTTTTATGCCGCTGGCCTCTTTTTGGCAACTAAAGGTGAATGATTTGTGATCTGTTTAACGAAAAATTTACATATGAAAATAGTAGTCGTTATTTTTCAAGGAATTAATATTTTTTCTATAAATCTGATACACTTCTCAGCCTGAAGCAGGTTGCTGGAAAAAGCGCCGTGGCTGAATTATTTACTTATTAATAATGGCTGGAATTTTACGGGGTAGCAGCAATGCATGACTCGTTAACCATTGCGTTGTTACAGGCGCGGGAAGCGGCAATGGGCTATTTTCGCCCCATCGTCAAACGGCATAACCTCACCGAACAGCAGTGGCGCATTGTGCGTGTGCTGGCGGAGAATCCGTCGATAGACTTTCACGACCTGGCGTTTCGCACCTGCATTTTGCGCCCGAGCCTGACCGGCATTCTGACGCGTATGGAGCGCGATGGACTGGTGTTGCGCCTCAAGCCAGTGACCGACCAGCGCAAGCTGTACGTGTCGCTGACCAAAGCGGGTTATGCGTTATATGAGCACGCGCAATCGCAAGTAGAAGAGGCGTACCGGCAGATTGAAATGGAGTTTACGCCGGAGAAAATGCAGCAGCTGACTGCGCTGCTGGAGGAGTTTATCGCGCTGGGCAACCCACAGGCTGCCGAACGCGATGAAGTGGAATAACGTTCACACTGCCGGAAACTGTGCGACGGGGTGAAAATGCTCCTCGTCGCAACGGTAAATGCTCTCCGTCAGGCCGGGGATCACCCAGCGCGCGGGATCTTCACCGTGCAGATGAATACACAAACCACAACCGCCGCGCAGACCGCGCGGAATATCCTTCACCGTAAACGGTTCGCCAGCTTCCTGCAGTTTTTTGCGGGTCTGAACCACGCCGAGCGTTGAGTGAAACAGCAGAATGTAATGCGCCATTATCGCCCTCGCTGTCGCTGACCGATCAACGCCGCTCCTATCGCCCCGGCAAACTGCGCGTCGGGATGGGTATTAACGTCCGCCCCCAGATGTGAGGAAAGCATCCGCGTAAATGCCTGGCAATGGCTGACGCCGCCGGTAAACAGTACCGGCCCTTGCGACGTCAGGCGGGAGATGAAATTGGCGCTACGCCGCGCCATGGCATTGATGACGCCCGCGAGAATGGCTTCGGGCGCAACCCCTGCCGAGCGCAGGCTAATCACTTCTGACTCGGCAAACACCGTGCACATACTGGTGATGGCGTGAGGCTCAACGCCCGCGACCAGTGCATCCAGCTGTTCTGCACTGGCGCCCAGCGTGCGGGAAATGACGTCAAGAAAACGCCCGGTACCGGCGGCGCATTTGTCGTTCATCAGGAAATCGGTGAGATTGCCGTCCTCGTCCAGTTGAATGACTTTGCTGTCCTGGCCGCCGATATCAATCACCGTGCGGGTGTCTGCCATCAGCAGGCGGGCACCGAGACCGTGACAGGAGATTTCGGTCACCTGTTTGTCGGCGAAATCGACCAACTGGCGCCCGTAGCCTGTGAGCGTCAGAAATGGGCGTTCCGCGAGATCGTCGCTCAGTTCATGCCATGCCTGTTCTATCGCCAGCGCCGGGCGAAAGGGCGTCGGGCAGAGGAAACGCCGCAGCAACGTGCTCCCCTCCAGCAGTACGCCCTTGGTGGCGGTGGAACCGGAATCTATGCCTACTGTCAGTGACATTCCCGCTCCTTACAACATTTCAATGAACGCGGCGACACGCGTACTGAGCTGGCCGATATCAGCGGTGGAGTAATCTGTTTCAATCGCCATGTAGGGGATGTTGTGCCGCTGGCGAATGTGGCGTTTGATCGCCAGTGATTCCACGGCGTAGGTGTGGCAGGCCTGCAGGATCACGTCGATCACACCATCTGCCTGATATTCCTCAACCATCTGGCTCAGCAGGGTTAATCGCTGGGTGTTCGGCGACAGGCACGAGCAGCCGATTGCCAGATATTTATCCGCCAGCGCTTCCCAGATATCGCCCGTTTCCGCCACGTTGCGTTCAGTGGCTTTGGCACCGGTGCAGTTTTCATAACCGACTACCCAGCCGCCGTTGTCCTCAATGGCGCGCACCACTTTTTCCGCCGCACCGCCAATCGGGCAACCGGTGATGAGGATGCGTGGACGAGCGTCGAGCCGTTTCCCGGCCTGCCAGTCGGCTTTCACCCTGGCGGTCATCGCGTCCAGTTCGGCAATCAGCGCTTCTTTGTCAAAACGGAAGGTGGCGCCGTAGACCACTTTCAGCAGATCGACGCCGCTCAGCGCGGGCGGGTTAAGCTGACCGAGGCGATAGAAACTCGCCAGGGCGCGGCGCTCGCGGTTTTTCAGCACGATGGCGTCGCGTAACGCAGACTCGTCAATCGTGGTGCCGAAACGCGCTTCAACGGCCTGTTGCAGACGGCGCATTTCCGCTTTCCACAGGGCGCGCGAGGCGGCATCATCGGCGCTGTTGGGCAACTGCATGACGTGAACCGGTTTGAATTCCGCCATATATTCGTACATCTTTTTCTTGCCGTCACAGGTGGTTTCGCCGACCACCAGATCAGAAAAGTAGAAGTAGGGGCATTTGTCGGTTTTGCCAAAGCCGTAACTGCTTTTAATCAACGGGCAGAGGTTGCGTGGCAGATCTTTCTCCGCTTCTTCGATGGTTTCATCCGAGGTGGAACACAGCGAAACCACCACGGCGCCCGCGGCCATCGGGATCTCCTGCGGCATAAAGGTGCAATAGGTGCCGACCAGCGGAATGCCGCGATCCTTCAGTTCCATGACGGTGAGAAAGCCTTTCTGGCGAGCTTCTGAGAATTGATCAAACAGGGCGGGTAATTCGGTGATGAGTGACATGCTTTTTCCTTCCCCGTAACACGGGAGATGATGAAAAGAGCAAGCATTATAACCGTAAATTATTTGTGGTTATGTTGATCTGCGACGGGATTCAGAAAACAAAAAAGCCGCTGAAAACAGCGACTTTTTATTTCCGTTCTTACCCCGGTATCCAGCTGTCCCAGGCGGGGATCGGTGCCAGTTCTTCCACCAGGAAATCGATAAACGCGCGCACTTTCGGATTGCTGTATTTGCTGGGAAAATAGAGCGCGTACAGCGCATGTGTTTCACAGGTAATATTGCCGTCCAGCATCAGTGGGGTGATCTCCTCTTTCTGGATGTGATCGCCAATCAGGTAGGTGGGCAGATACGCGACGCCCTGATCTTCGAGCACCGACTTCAACAGTACCAGACTGCTGTTTGCCTGAATGGGCATCCGTACTTTCAACTGGTGTAGCCGATCCTGATCGTCCGCCACTTTAAGTACCGGCGTCAGACCCGGATAAACCAGACAGTCGTGTTCAACGAGATCAACTCGCCGTTGCGGGATCCCTTTTTTGCGCAGATACCCCGGCGACGCGCAGTAAGCCCACCGGATGGGCGCGAGTTTGCGCATGGCATAGTTCTGCGGCGGCGCCATGGAAATACGCAGGGCGATATCGTAATCCGCCTCATTCAGATTCACAAAGTTGTCATTCAGATCAATATATAAATTCACGTCCGGGCAAAGGCCACGGAATTTATCCACCAGATTGACCAGTCGCGCATAACCGAAGGCAATAGAGCAGGTAATGCGTAATTCTCCCTGCGGATTTTGATAATAGCCGGTGGTGGTATTTAGCGTTTCATCGAATTCTTTTAGTAATTTATTAGCGCGATTAAAAAGATATTGCCCGGCATCGGTCAGAGTAATGCTTCTTGTTGTGCGTTTAATTAACGTTGTACCGAGAATATCTTCCATTGCAGTCAGACTTTTACTGACCGCAGAAGGGGAAACATTTAATTGTGATGCCGCTTCAGATAATCCGCCACATTCGACAATCCTGACAAAAAATTCCAGATGCTTTAGCGAAATGGGGGTGCTCATTGTTTCCTTCCATTCACAAGTGATTTGCGAAAACGGTACGAATAGCCCGTTACAATCCCATTTGAAACATGCAACTATTGAATCACAGGAAATGAGTTCCTGACAAAATGAAAAGATGACAACTTAAGTGAAGTACGTCACAGAATAAAAGGAAGTCGCATCAGAGATAATAAAAGTGTGAATGTTATCTCAGTTAATAATATTTAAATTAAAAAGGTGCCTGTTATGTGGTCACGACTCGAACCCTACAGATCGTCTATTATTTTATTACTTGCTTTGATCGCCGGCGGCGTTCTGGGAATTTATGCGCCAACGTTTGCCGTAAAACTTCAACCCCTGGGCCAAATTTTCCTTAACCTGTTATTTATGATCATCGTCCCGCTGGTGGGTATCAGCGTGATGTCATCCATCGCCAGAATGACTGATCTGAAACGTCTGGGGCGTATTATGGCGATTATTTTTATTGTCTCGATCGCCATGGCGCTTATTCCGGCGGCAGGGATTGTTGCGCTCGCGCTGTGGTACAACCCGGCGCAGGGTGTGACGATCGATCTGTCGAAAACCGTCGAGGCCGGCAGCGGCCAGATGGATTTTGTCAGCATGGTTACGACTCACGATTTCGTGGGGCTGTTTTCAAAATCCAATATTCTGGCGCTGATTGTGATGGCAATCATCGCCGGGATCGCGATTGGTCAGTCTGACAGTGCCGGCAGACGCATCGCTTCGCTGCTGGAAGATGCTAACACGGTGATCATGAAAGTGGTTTCCATCATCATGACGGTCGCGCCTGTCGGGCTGGGCTGCTATTTTGCCGCGACGATGGCCAGTCAGGACTCCAGTATCCTGCTCACCTTTGCCCGCGCTATCATTCTGTTTATGGCGGCGACAGTGATCTACTACGTGCTTGGCTCGATTGTCTATTCCTGGATTGGCGGTGGCATGCCTGCGGTGAAAGCCTTCTGGCGCAACGCGATCCCTCCCTCAGTGACCGCGCTCGGCACCTGTTCTTCTCTCGGAACGCTGCCAGTCACCATTCGTGCTGGTAAAGCGATGGGGATCAACCCGGAAATTGTCGATGTCTCTCTTCCGCTACTGGTGAACCTGAATAAGGGCGGCGTGGCGATGATTGCGGCGCTGAAAATCGTCTTCATCTACTCAGTGCTGGGGATGGAATTCACCACAGAGACCTTCTTCCTCACCATGCTGATTGCCGTGCTTTCCGCGATTATCGTCGGCGGCGTACCTGGCGGCGCATTCCTCGGTGAGATTTTCATCGTCACCACATTAGGGCTGCCGATGGAGACCATCCCGATGCTGGTGGTACTGGGCACGATTACCGATGCGCCTGCCACGCTGATTAATGTGATTCATGATTTGAATGCGGCGCAAATTATCGAACGCTTCACAGGCAAAAAACAGCCTGCTTCTGAAGCTTCACAGACGGCCGCAGCGTTATAAATTTCCGAAACGGATCAAAAGGATGTCACAGGAGACGTTATGAAAGATTCCATCAGGCTCGAAACACAGTTGGTGATTGCCGGGCGCGATAAACGTTACACCCAGGGGGCGGTTAACCCGGTGATCCAGCGCGCCTCTTCGCTGGTGTTCAATTCGGTGAAAGAGAAGAAATTCGCGACCGCCAACCGGGCGAACGGCGAGCTGTTTTACGGGCGACGCGGAACCTATACCCATTTTGCTTTCCAGAAAGCGATGAGTGAACTGGAAGGGGGTGTCGGATGCGCGCTCTACCCGTGCGGCGCGGCAGCGGTAGCCAATGCGATCCTGGCGTTTGTTGAGAGCGGCGATCATATCCTTGTGACCGGTGCAGCGTACGAACCAACGCAGGATTTTTGCACAAAGATCCTTAGCAAGTTCAACGTGGAAACGACGTACTACGATCCGATGATCGGTGCTGGTATTGCCGATCTTATCCGCCCCAATACCAGAGTGGTGTTCCTGGAATCGCCCAGTTCTATCACTATGGAAGTCCAGGATGTGCCGGGGATGGTGAAGGCGATCCGCTCGGTTAACCCGGAGATCGTCATTATGATCGACAACACCTGGGCGGCGGGTGTGCTCTTTAAGGCGCTGGATTTCGGGGTCGATATTTCGATTCAGGCCGGTACTAAATATACTATCGGCCACTCCGACGGCATGCTCGGTACGGCGGTGTCGAATGCCCGTTGTTGGGATCGACTGCGTGAAAACTCCTATCTGATGGGGCAGACGCTGGATGCCGACACCGCTTACAACGGCAGCCGTGGCCTGCGTACGCTGGCGATTCGCCTCAGGCAGCATGAGGAAAGCAGCATTAAAATCGCCCGGTGGCTGATGAACCGGCCGGAAGTGGCGCGCGTTAATCACCCGGCGCTGGCGCAGTGCCCAGGGCATGAATATTTTCAGCGTGATTTTTCCGGTAGTTCCGGGCTGTTCTCCTTTGTGCTGAAAAAGCGCCTGAGTGACGAGCAACTGGCACATTTCCTCGACAACTTTACGCTGTTTCATATGGCCTATTCCTGGGGTGGTTTTGAGTCGCTGATTCTGGCAAACCAGCCGGAAGAGCTGAACGAGATCCGCCCGGCGGGGGCGGTAGACTTCACCGGCACGCTGGTCCGGGTGCACATCGGGCTGGAAGCGGTGGAGGATTTGATTGCTGATCTGGATGCCGGATTCGGACGCATCGCTTAAAAAAATGGCCCCGCGTTGTGGGGCCTGTTTTTATTTCTCCGTCGCCGGAAGCGACGCATTATGCTGCCGGACGCGTCGCAGCAATCCTGCCAGCGCAAACACCACAGCAATCCCCGCGACCACTGCCAGCAGATGGAACGGGATCCGCCCGCCGTTGAACCACAACCAGCGGGCGCCCTCAACAGCCAATGCCATTCCGCTCAGAATAGTGATGTTCAATGAGGCGGACACCGTGCCTTTTGGCAGATCGTTCGAGAAGAGTGTAAAGCGGAACAGCGTCGGGAAAATCAGCCCGATGCCGAACGCATACAGACTGGTACCAGTGACCGACCACAGCCAGACGTGCGGCCACAGCAGATTGCCGGCGATGAGCAGCAACAGACCGAACAGCTGGATGGGGATCGCCCGCCAGATGAACCGCGGTTCGGTGGGGTCTTTCACGAATCGCGCTACCACCATGTTAGCGACAATCACCGCACCGAATATCGGTACCTGCGCCCAGGCAAACTCCGCTGTCGTCATACCGCCCGCGTCGATCAGAATAACTGGCGACACCGCCACCCAGGTCATCATCGGAATGTAACTCAGGGTGATCACAGCCGCGCCAGACTGGAAAACCCGGTTGCGGAAGACGTTGCGGAAATCGCGCAATACGCCGCTCACACTTAGCGGTACGACGCCCCTTTGCACCGTTTCCGGCATCGTCAGCAACAGGCCGAGCCAGCCCAGAAAACCAAGGAAAGCGATAATGCCGAACAGCGCTTTCCAGTGCATAAAATGCATCAGAGCGGCACCAGAGAGCGGGCCGATGATCGGCGCAATCAGGACGATTGAGGTGATGATCGCCATCAGTTTAATGCCCTTCGTCTGACCGAACGCTTCCTGAATGGTCACGTAGCCGACGGTGGCGATAAAGCAGATGCTGGTACCCTGCACGAACCGCGCCACCAGAAATTGTTCCATGGAGGTGGTAAACAGCGTGGCGGTGCAGGCGAGGGTAAAAATCAGTGCACCGGTGATGAGTACCGGACGGCGACCAATCCTGTCCGAGAGCGGTCCGAGCAGCCATTGCAGCGCCATGCCGCCCGCCAGATAGAGGCTGACAGAGGCCGGGGCAAGGCTGACATCAGCGTTAAAATCACGTACCACATGGATAATGCCTGGCTGAATCAAATCCGTCGTCAGATAGGCGGCAAAATCGTAAATAATCAACGCTATCGGGAAGAATAGCGTAGCGGCATAGCGACGAAAAAAAGACAACATCCGTTGCATGAAAAACGTACTCCTTGTGCGGGGAAAACAGCCAGGGGCGGAATCTGTTGCAACTCTTTTACCTGACCGGTATGGCGATCAGCGCAGGAATTTGGGATACCAGCCAGAGAATCAACCCGATACTGCCGCCGACCAGTGTCCCGTTAATGCGAATAAACTGCAAATCTTTGCCGATATTAAGCTCGATCTGCTGCGACATCTCGCGGGCATCCCAGCTTTTGACCGTGTCGCTGATGTGCCGAGTGAGGAAGGCGGCGAAATCCGGTGCTGCACGGCGAGCGACCTCCTCCAGATGCTCATTCAGCGAGGCACGCAATGCGTCATCCGCCACCAGCGTTTCGCCGAACCACTGTCCGGCTTCGGCGACGCGCTGCCGGACGCGGGAGTCTTCGGTCTTGAGATCGTCCTTCAGCCAGCGACGCAGATCGGCCCATAATTCGCCGAGATAGCCGTTAAATGCCGCGTCATTTTTCAGGTACCGCTTGATGTCATCGGCGCGCTGCGCCAGTTGTGGATCGCTTTTCAGCGACTCGATAAGCCGCAGTACCGCGCGGTCAAACGCCTGACGGATCTGGTGCGTGCTGTCGACGGTCACTTCATCCAGCAACGTATCCACTGCTTCAGAGACCAGTTCGGCACTGTGCTCGCCAAGCCATTCGGTGGGCAACACTTTGGCTTTCAGCGGGTGCTCAGTTTGCAGCCAGTGGACAATCTGCTTCGCAATAAAACGCCGGGTGCTGTCGCGGTGGATCAGCACAATCAACTGGGCGATCAGCGCGTCCAGCAACGTCTGGTGGCGGTTGTCTTTGGTCATGCTTTCGAGCATCAGCGCACTGGTGCCAGTGAGATCCACTTTGTCGATCGCCTTATGCACCGCGCGTTTCAGCAGGCCCTGAATGCGCGCATCGTCGGTCAGTTCGAGAAAACCGCCCATCACGGTCACCAGATGATGCCCGACTTTCTGCGCGTTCTGCGGCTGGCTGAACCAGGTACCGATCATCATCGCCGGTTCGTGGCGCTGGATCAGCGTCACCAGCGATTGCGTATCGAGAAATTCTTCCTGTACGAAACGGCCGAGATTGTCGCCAATCCGGTCCTTATTGCGGGGAATGATTGCCGTGTGGCGGGAAATAAGTGGGATGGGGATGTGGCGAAACAGCGCGACGACCGCGAACCAGTCAGCCAGCGCGCCGACCATTGCCGCTTCTGACATCGCTTTGAGCGCGCTCACCCACCAGGCCGGTGGCAGAAATAATGTCGTGACAAAAATCGCCGCCGCTACCATTAGCAGCGACAGCGCCAGCCGCCGGGCGCGTTTAAGTTCAGCTAATTTATCCATCCGGTAAGCATAGAGGGCGGCAGAGCATTTTTGTAGTGACGGCTTCGCTGCTTACATCAGAAACCGCCACAAAATCCAGCCGCCAAACCCCATCAGCACCACACCTGCGGTGCGCTCAATCCAGCCGATATAACGCTGTAAAAAGCGCTGGGTATGCGGCAGAGAGATAAGCTTAACGACCAGCAGATCCCACACCAGCACCATCGAGAGCATCCAGACGCCACAGGTAGTTTGTTGTAGTAGCGTCACCTTCGGGCCGAGCAGGGCGGTCATGAGCGACAGATAAAACAGTGCGTTCTTCGGGTTGAGCAAGGAAGACCCCAGCCCAAGCAATAACTGGCGGGGCAGCGATGGACAATGGCTCTGTACCTTCTCCAGCGCCAGCGACGTGGTGGCATAGCGAATCAATTGCACGCCAATCCATAGCAGATACGCCGCACCGGCCAGTTCGATGGCCGTGAACAGCACCGTGAACTGTCGCAGGGCGCTCCAGCCAAGAATGGCGAGCAGTATATAGAGACCATTTCCGGCAGCGATACCGAGGCAAAGCCCGACGCTTCCTCGCAGCCGGTAGCGGATGGCGTACCCCGTCAGCAGGAAAAAATCCGGGCCAGGACTGAGCAGGGCGACAAAATGCGACAGCGCCAGCGCGAGAAACGCGGACGGGAAAAGCACAGACAACGATTCCATGATGACCTCAGGACAAAAACCTGAATTCACCTTAAGGCGCGACGTGAATTAATTATTGTCTGATATTGATCTGCCGCGGGCGTACTGCCTGGGCGTGGCGGCGGTGTAGCTGACGAAGGTTTTATGGAAATGGCTCTGGTCGGCAAACCCGCTCTGATAACTGACATCAGCGATATCCTCACCCGCGCGCAGACGTGATTTGGCGTATTCGATGCGGGCAATATTGAGGAACGCGCCGGGCGTGAGTCCGGTATCCTGACGGAACAGGCGGATCAACGTCTCTTTGCGCAGGGCAAAGGTGTTCGCCAGCACATCAAGCGCCAGCGGCTTGTGAAGATTCGACAACAGATGATCGCTAAGCTGTTGCGACGCGTAGTGCGCGCGAGACGGCGGGGCAGGAATCAACGGTAACGCCTGAAACAGCGAGGTTAAGCGGGATGCCAGCAACGGAGACGGCGGAGCGTCCATCAACGCGACGATCTCCTGATAACGTGCGAACAGCCCGGTATCACGGATCACCGGCTGGTCGATGGTGAGCAGCGAGGTCGCTGGCGCGAATTGCGCCAGGCACCACGACACATCAAGATAAAGCATGTGATAACTGCGGGGCTGCGATGCTACCGGATTACAACTGTGCGCGACATGCGGCGGGATGACAATGATATCGCCCGGCCGCAACCGGTATTCCTGGCCCTCACAGACGCAGCAGGTCTCCCCCTCAATGATGGCACCAATCGAAAGCGCTGCATGCTGGTGGCGCTTGTACGCTTGTCGGCTCAGCTGAGTGCTGCGTAGTTCTGCCCACGGGAGATGGGCAGGGCGCAGAAAACGCTGGTTGATATCGCGCGCGGAAGTCATGACCGCACCTTATTTCTTCAGCCCGGCAAAAGCGGCACGAATATCGTCTTCCGGCAACTGAACGCCGATAAACACCAGTGTGCTGTGGGGTGTTTCATCACCCCACGGACGATCCCAGTCGGCACTGTACAGGCGCTGCACGCCCTGAAACAGCAGGCGGTTCGGCTCGTCGGCAATCCACAGCATGCCTTTGTAGCGCAGCAGTTTATCGGCAAACGACAGCAGCAGATTTTCCATCACTCGTGATACGTCGCTGATATCGACCGGGTAATCCAGTTCGACCACGATGGAGGCAATGTCGTTTTGCTTGTCAGCGATAAAGTGGAAACGCGGCGTCGGTTGCACGACGTTCTCTTCCAGCATAAAGCCATTGGTATCGAACAACAGCGCGAGGTCGATATCGCCGTGTGTCACGGTATACACCGGCGCGCGGGCGTTAATGCGCGCAATGCGCTCCCGCAGTTTTTCGCTGTCGCCTGCAACGTCGGTTTTGGTCAACAGAATGCGGTCCGCATAGCCGATTTGCGACTGGGCGAGCGTGAACTGATTCATTTGCTCGTTGGCGTGGACAGCATCCACCAGCGCGATCACGCCATCCAGCAGATAGCGCTGGCAAAGGATTTCATGAGAGAAAAAGGTCTGAATGATTGGGCCGGGATCGGCCATGCCGGTGCACTCAATCACCAGCCTGTCGAAATGGATGTCGCCACGATCGAGGCTGTCGAGCAGATCCAGCAGGGCGTCTTCCAGTTCGTTAGAGCGACTGCAGCAGATGCAGCCATTGGTCAGGGTTTTGATCTGCGTAGCGCGATCACCGATGAGTTGATCGTCCACCGACACTTCGCCAAATTCGTTTTCAATAACGGCGATTTTATAGCCATGCTGCTCGTTGAGGATATGGCGCAACAGGGTGGTTTTACCGGCGCCGAGAAAGCCGGTGAGCAGGGTGACTGCAACAGGTGTCATGTTCTCTCCTTTAGCAACAGCGTACGCCGCCTTCGCCACTTCCGCCATAGCGCGCTTCCTGGCGCTCGCGGAAAAATTCGCTGTAGGTCATGTACGGTTTATCCGGATGGTTGGTCTTCATATGCTCGACATAGTTGTCATAATCCGGGATGCCAATCAGCATTTTAGCCGCCTGACCGAGATATTTTTTGGCTTCGCCTAAGTTACCAAACATTTTGCCATCCTGATAAGAACAAAGCCCCGCCGAAGCGGGGCTGATGGTTACCGTATTAATGGTGTGAAGAGGTTTTCACGCCGCCTTCCGGTACCGGAACGTATGGCGTCTCTTTATCAGTACGCGCGTCGATAGCGCGTGCTTTCAGCCACGTTTTGATACCGTAGAAGATGATGCTGTATACCACCACCAGGAACAGAATGCTCAGACCCGCGTTGGTGTAGTTGTTCACCACGATGTGGTTCATGTTAGCAATTTCCTGCGCGGTGAGGTTTGCGCCGCCAGCAGCAATCTTCTCTTTGTACTGGTTAGCCATGAAGAAGAAGCCTTCCAGCGACGGGTTGGTGCTGAACAGTTTCAGACCCAGCGCCCAGGAGGTGCAGAGCAGCAACCACAGCGCCGGTACCACGGTGACCCAGATGTATTTGGTGCGTTTCATCTTCACGAGAACGACGGTACCGAGCACCAGCGCGACGGCAGCCAGCATCTGGTTAGAGATACCGAACAGCGGCCACAGGCTCTTCACGCCGCCCAGCGGATCGACCACACCCTGATACAGCAGATAACCCCACAGGCCAACACAACCCGCGGTACCCAGCACGCCAGCGACCAGTGAATCGGTTTTCTTCAGGAACGGCACGAAGTTGCCGAGCAAGTCCTGCAGCATAAAGCGACCCGCACGGGTACCGGCATCTAATGCGGTCAGGATGAACAGCGCTTCAAACAGAATACCGAAGTGGTACCAGAAGCCCATATCTGCCATCGGCAGTACTTTGTGGAATACATGAGCAATACCCACGGCCAGCGTTGGTGCGCCACCCGCACGGTTCAGGACGGACGGTTCGCCAATGTCCTTCGCGGTCTGCATGATCTGCTCAGGCGAGATCACGAAGCCCCAGGAACTGACAGTCGCTGCCGCATGGGTACTGGCATCTTTCAACTGCGCCAGGATCATCGCGGCGTTATCGCCACCCATTTCATGCAGGTTCGGCATGGTGATGCCAAGGCCCGCCGGCGGGGTGTTCATTGCGAAGTAGAGACCCGGTTCGATGATCGATGCCGCCACCAGCGCCATGATCGCCACGAACGATTCCATCAGCATTGCGCCGTAACCGATAAAGCGGGCATCGGTTTCGTTTGCCAGCAGTTTCGGCGTGGTGCCGGAAGCGATCAGCGCATGGAAGCCGGAGACGGCGCCACAGGCGATGGTAATAAACAGGAACGGGAACAGCGCCCCTTTCCACAGCGGACCAGTACCGTCGATGTACTGGGTTACCGCAGGCATTTTCAGATCCGGGTTGAGGATCACGATGCCGAGCGCCAGACCGACGATCACGCCGATTTTCAGGAAGGTGGCGAGGTAGTCACGCGGCGCCAGAATCAGCCATACCGGCAGCAGTGCGGAGACAAACGCATAGCCCACCAGCGCGAAGGTGATGGTGGTGTCTTTAAAGGTCAGCGCCGGGCCCCAGTAAGGGTCGTGCGCAATCACGCCGCCAAACCAGATGGAGGCGACCAGCAACACAATACCAATCACCGATACTTCACCCACGCGGCCCGGGCGGATAAAGCGCATGTAAATGCCCATGAACAGCGCAATTGGCACAGTCGAGCAGACGGTGAATACGCCCCACGGACTTTCCGCCAGTGCTTTTACAACGATCAGCGCCAGCACGGCGAGGATGATTATCATGATCAGGAAGCAGCCGAACAGCGCAATCGAGCCTGGTATGCGGCCCATCTCTTCTTTGACCATTTCGCCGAGTGACGAACCGTTACGGCGCGAGGAAATAAACAGCACCATGAAGTCCTGCACCGCACCCGCGAGCACGACGCCCGCCAGAAGCCACAAGGTGCCAGGCAGATAGCCCATTTGCGCCGCAAGTACCGGCCCTACCAGTGGGCCTGCACCAGCAATGGCCGCGAAGTGGTGTCCAAACAGAACGTAACGGTTGGTCGGCACATAGTTCAGGCCGTCGTTGTTAATCACTGCCGGCGTTGAGCGGGTAGGGTCCAGCTTCATCACCTTTTGTGCGATGTACAGACTGTAGTAGCGATAAGCCACCAGATACACCGATACCGAGGCGACGACTATCCACAGGGCGCTGACGTGTTCACCGCGGCGTAGCGCCACGACGGACAAACAGAAAGCGCCGATGATCCCGAGGATGGCCCAGGGTACGTGCTTAAGTAATTTTTTCGTATCCATAGTGAGACCTGGTTTTTATAAATGAAAATTGGATCAGTACTTGTTGTTGGAGAGATAGTGACAGTAATACAGGGGTGATCCTGCCAGAAAGAAAGTGATTACTGGCAGGTAAAAGCGTCAGTGGTCGTATGACGGCTTAAGCGGTTGTGTTTATGGATAAGCGGTTGAGTAAAATCTTAATGCGGGCTTATTTTGTGATGAGTGTCACGCATTTGTAATAACCAGGCAGGATAAATAAATTCAATTCTTGATTTATATCAATTACGCAAATTTTCATAAAGTGAACAAGATTGTCTCTTTTTTAGCACATTGTTGAAAGTGGATCAGTGTCTTATATTGTATTAAGAATACAAACATGAATAAAAGAGCGACCTATGGGATATCTGCTGTCAAAAAAAATGCGCTACTTTATGGTGACAATGGAGTTAAGGAATTTCGCAAAAGCAGCAGAAGCGCTCTGCATTACGCGGTCGCCGCTAAGTAAAGTGATTTGTGAGCTGGAGGATTACCTCGGAGGAATTCTGTTTAAGAGGAAATACAACGAGTTAGAACCAACTGAACTGGCGTGGGAATATTATAATAAGTTTCGCTCTGTTTACACGCAGTTAATGGATCTGGAAAGTGAGATCCAGAATAAAGAAACCTCGAAGGAATTGGCGATTTTATTTGATGTAACGTTTCCGGAACTGGTCTTTAAACATATTGTAATGGTCATTGAGTCCTCTGGCCTGAAAGCGCGTTGTGAAAGAGGCGTGGTTGACCCGGCAGCCATTAATAATCTGCGCTACAACACGAATTGCATTATCTTCTCGTTGCGTGACATTTCGTTGTCCTATGCGGTACAGCGGGATGAATGGTTCAGCGGAAATTTAGTGCTGCTGGCACCGAAAGAGCGTGACCCGGAAAGCGCAATGAAATTGTTCGTCTGGAAAGATACCAATGTGCACTATTCAAAAGAAATCTTCAAAAACTTACTGGCGGATAAATTCAACCATATTGAATTCATCGAGCATAACTGGGAATTCCTGAGCATGCTGTATAATATCCATTCGGGTAAAGGATGTTGCATAATGACAGAGAAATTCGCAACCTTGTTTAAAGTTGATGGTGTTGATGTTATTCCATTAAAAAATGTGAATTTAAAAATCAGAGCTTATCACTGTCTCAAACCTGAGTATGCCAATGAGAAGGAGAAAATCAAAGGCATACTCAATACCTTCATTTAATACAGTAATGCCTTTCATTCGCTCACAAACAAACAGTGCAGAAGAGGGTTCAGATAACTCTTCTGCCCGTCCTCGAACTCATAGACAAAGTTAATACTGTGGTCATAGGCCGGAATGGAGATGATCTGGTTATTGTCGAGTTTGAAGATAAACGCCAGTACGTCTCTGTCGAGATCGTGGCCTGAAATGTCCATAAAAAGACCAAAATAGCGATTGTTAATAAACGTTTTCTTGTTCATAGCGAGAGCAATTGCGCTTGTTTCATAATATTCTGAAATAGAAATCATCATTTTTTATATCCAGTAATTATTATTGAGACGGCAGGGAAATTGTAGCATAAGCTGTTGATTATGATCGATTTTTGAGTTTTTATTACTGCACTTCATGTAAGCTATTGAAAAAGATCAAATTATTAATAATAACGTAAGTATTACTGCTACTATATTTAACAGCAATACTTAACGATGTGTTTGTGAGTTGCTTCATGAAAAACGGATAAGAGAAGAATTTCAGAATTCGTAACCCTATGAACAGCATGAAAAACCTGGCGATCTTTTGGTTGATGAACTGATTACTTCCCGGGAGGGGAAGTTAAAGGTTGTCGTTACGGCATGTTGTTAAAGGATAAACAAGCAACGGGATTATAAAATCCCGTCAGTAAATTTCCGCCAATAAATAAAGAGTCTGTTCATTTCTGGTGTGGGGGTTATAATTTTTGTTTTATCAACCGCGCCAGGGGTTAACTACTTTCCTCCCTCGTTTTGGATCAAACGTCAAATCGCGACCGTTAAAAGCGCGTGGCAAATAATTTGTATGGTCATACCTGAAGGTTTCCCCCGGAAAATAGGCGCCTTGTTGCGCTGAGAAACGCATGTGGGGATTATAGTTTACGCTTTCAAAAATTTCAGCGAGATCATCAACATGGAGACCGTTACTGGCTCGATGTAACCACGCTTCATGGACCATAGCCATTGGAGCGGATCTGGGTTTGACAATTTCTGCCTGTGACGCATTTTCAAAATCCCGGAGCGTCTGCAGCATCTTCTGCTTGTTGTCAAAACGGACAGCCCGGCGCAGATGGGGGCGAAGGCTTTCATCTAAGACTCCGCTGTGTTCAGCCCCAGAAATAGCCCGGAAAAAACTACGGGTTGACGTCGAGTCGAGCATTGAGAAGAGGGTGTCATAGGCGGGCGCGGGCAAATTAGTGATACTGGCTGAAGGCCCGACGCGTATTGATTCCATGGCGTTACCAACACCTTCTGTTAATTCATAGCTTATCAGCTCAGGGTCTGCGGCTCTGCTGAATCTGCGACACACCCCCTGTATTTTCTTGCCTACTTTCGGGGCAAGGACTTCTGCTAAACCAAATGTCGCCGCGATGCCAAGCCCCATCGCTGCCCAGCCTAACGCTTTCGACACCTTCTCATTACCCGTTGCGCGCGTGATGCCAGACGCCACACCAGTGGCGATCGATAATCCTGTTTCAACGCCGGTTTCAAGTGCCGAATATGCCGCAACTGATGTGCTTAATGCATCGGCCTGAGCGGCGTGGATGCCAAGACGAATACTGACACTGAGCACTTTGCGTATCAGCCATGTAATGATGCCATGACCGCTGGGATCGGTGTTGTTAATCGGATCTCCTTCGCAATAAGCATAAGGGTTGAGACCGCCCACGCCGAAGGGGCTTTCGCTGTCAGGACAAGTGAAACGGCGCAGTACCGGGCTATAAGCGCGATAACCGTTGCCAAGATGGGTTACACCGGAAATGGGATCAGCGCGTTCGCCGTTAAAGCCGGGTAAAGAGACTGATTGACTGATCGTTGCCCCAAAGGGGCTCCAGGCAGAAGTGCTCTGTACGCCACTGTTCAGGGAAAGGTGTGGGCTACCGTGATGGTCAGTGCCATTAAGTATTAAAGACATTGGATATTCCTCAAAGAAAAAGAAAAGGCTCAGATAAATACCGGAGCCCTGGTTTATTCCATTAACTCAGTTTTTCATCACTTACCGCTGATGTACCCCAGGCACCAGGAATATAACGGGTATTATTGTTATTTTCCGGGCACACTTCATTCATCAGTCGATTACTGAGGTAATACAGTTGACGGGTTTCGTTGTTATTCAGCTTTTGCCACACCAGCTTATCGAACGCGTCATAACCGTAGGTGCTGCTGCCACCGTTACCGCTGATGCTCACAAGGCGTCCTGATTCGTCGTAGGAGAGCGTACGGCCTGCCTCGTCTTTAGTCATTCGACCGTTAGCGTCGTACTCAAGCGAAATATTCGTCGGGTAAATGCTGGTCAACGTATGCGTGATGGAGGTCAACTGACACGGATCGTTAGCATTGTTGTAGTGATAGGTGCAGGTATCTTTCTGTCCATTGCTCAGCAGGGTCACACAGGAGGTAATATTGCTGTAGACATCCAGGACAAAATCAAGCTGCGTATAGTGCTGTCCGTAACCATCTACAGGGAGTTCGCTACCGCTGCAGGTTTGCTTGATCAGTCGGTTACGCTCGTCATAGTAGTAGTTTTCGGTCCGCAGTGTTTTAGCGCCCAGTTGAACCGTTCTGCTTTGTAACAGGTTGTTGATGTAGTACGTCTGAGCGATAGTCATTTTATCGCCACTGTGCGGGGTGATCTCGCGTGATGTTTCTCGACCAAACTCATCCAGCGTCAGCGTGGTGGTCATTGAGTCTGCGTTGTGCAGTGACTTGACCGCCTGTTTGATCACACGGCCTGCGGTATCGCGTTCTAAATGCACACTCACCAGTGGGTCGGTGACCGACGTTATCCGGCCATACTGATCATACTCCATGGTGGTGGTATTCCCGGCGACATCAGTGTAACTCAGCGGTTTACCCTGTAACGTCCAGGTGTATTTTGCCTGACGGGATGTTCCCTGATTGCTCATCGATTCCTGCTGCAGTTCACCCGATGCCAACCAGGTATAGCTGCTGCTCTGGCTACCGTTTTCACTGGCGGTCAACAGACGACCAGTACTATTTTCATAGGTGAAGCTCTGTGTGATCTTGCTCCCCGACAGGGTTTTCATCGCATTACCAAGCTGTTTGATATAGCTATAGTTCTGCTGCTGATTTGCCGCGCTGGTTGTGGTATCCGGTACGGTGTTTACACCAGAGTAAGCCGCTTTTTCCGTACGACCACCGCAAGAGAACTGCGTTCTGCGACCGAGACCGTCAAAGGTTTGCGAGCCCATGACGCGACCATTCAAAGAGACAGTGGTCTGTAGCGCTTCCTGACTGAACGGGGCGTAGGTCCAGGTCTGCACAGCTCCACCTGGCAGCGTTTTACTGCTGACGCGGTCGAACGGGTCATACGTGTAGGTGGTGACCCGATTGAGCGGATCGATCTCTTTACGTAATCGCCCCAGACCGTCGTATTCCTTATGCGTTTCGGCATAGGCGTTACCGTCTTTATTCAGAAGGGTTTCTTTCACCGGCAGGTTACGGTCATCAACCTCCACCCGCGCTGACCCTAACTTCAAATGACCATCCGAAGAAAGCAACTGAGTGATTTTGTTACGTTTTACCGGATCCCATACAGCGGAGATACTTTGACCGGTGGAGAGTATATCCTTAATGTTCTGTCCCCAGTCATCGAACTGCCCCTGTGTCGTCACGCTGAAGCTGGCGGTTGTTTTGTCCGGATCGGCAAAATCGTTTTCGATGATCTCTTTCTGACGGCCCCATGCATCCCAGAAGGCTTGCCCCACATTACGCCAGTCGTCTGGTTTTCCTGCTGCCTGCAGATTACGCCACTGCTGGAACGGGCGGCCCATCCCGTCATGCATGATTTTCAGGCAATTGCCTTTGGAATCGGTTTGGGTAGTGGCGATGGTGGTGACTTTACTGTCCGCCAGTGCCAGTTCGTATTGCCACGTCTGCTTCGACTCATACTCTGTTCCCGGGTTTGCTACCTGGGTTAACGGACGACCGAGGCTATCGTAGGTCATTTTCACCACATTCCCCAGCTCATCAGTAGTGCTGAGCGGTAGTTCGGTAAAGCGTGAGTGGCTTTGTGATGTGGTAGTGGCATGATTGTCATGGGTGGTCAGTTTTTGTGTCTCGGTAATCGAGGCGCTGTCATGTGCCCATGTGTAATCAAGTTGCTGAGTGTAGCCCTTGCCGCTGTTGTCAAAAATTGTCGCTTTCTGCTGTAACGGGCGACCAAAGTTCGCCGAACCGGTATTCTCGTCATATGACACCTCACGAGTCAGCAGATTCTGAGATGATGAGCCGACATCAGACGCTTTATGTGTTTCCTGTGCCGGCAGCACCGCCGTCGAGACCGGCATGCCGCTGCGGGTTGCAACTGACTTATAGCGATACAGTGACGTACGCGCCGGGACGGAATAGCCGTGAATGGCCGGCGGGGTAACCACCTGGCGTTTCATCCAACGGACAAAACCGTTAGGATCAGCCGGGCAACCCGTGGATTTGTCGTCGCTGTCGCTTTCGCCCTGGGCGCTATAGAACTCGCTGGTGGTTACAGTGCTGTAAGCGGCGGCATTGCCATTATCGTCACAGAGATCGATCTGCTTCGTCAGGTTGCCGTGGGCATCATATTCATAGCTGGTGTTCTGCTTAAAGGTAGCACCATTAACGCTCCAGCTTTCGCTCTGGCGTTTCGGGAACTGGAACTGTTCTGGCAGGGAATCAAAGTTTTTGTATGGATAATCATCGAGATAATATTTCATCTCGACCAGATGACGCGTAGCCCCTTGCACCGTCTCTGTTGACTTCAGCAGATGGTAATTGTCATAGATGTAGGTCGTTTTGATGCTGTTACCGCCGTCGGTACCAGTCTGTGTAACATAGGTGCGATAGGTGTAATCCGGGTCGACACTACCGTACATGAAATCAGCATCTTTATTCCAACCGCTACCGTATCTGTACCCGTAACCGAGGTAGTTCGGAAACGCGTTCGTGGAATCACTATTGTTTTCTGTGGCAGAGTATTGCGTCACCATATCCGGCTGACCCTGGCCAGGAGAGACCTTAAGTTGTGTCACGGCAGGCAGCGACGGAAGCCCGGCAGCCTGCGGAAAACGCATCAGACCAGTTTTCTGACCATAGTTATATGTTGCGGTCTTACGCAACCCGGTCGGTGTAGTGATTTCCGTTAACGTCTGCAGACCATTGCCCATCCCGACGTCCTGATATTTCAGAGTCCACGGTGTCTTGCTGCCCAGTTCAGAATGGGTGATGGTGGTCAGATAGCCATTCAGCATCGCAAGTGTAATAGTGAAGCTTTCTTGCTGGCCGGGGTAGAACTCCAGCGTAGTATTGCCGGAGACATAGGTTAAGTTGCAATAAGTCACATTGTCATCGTCGACGATAGTGTTGAGTACCGGCCCCATATTCGAGTTGCCCCATTTCAGCGTCATGACACGCCCCAGTGGGGTAGCAATTTTTTCCGGATAGAAAATGCCATTACCGAAGATGTTTCTCAGGAAGGTCACGGTACCGTTGCGTTCGGTAACACGATAATTATTACTGTCGACGCGAACAAAATTTACCGTTTTTATCTTCTGTTGCAGAATGACGGGCACGGAACCACTGTCGTTCACTTTGTAGCTTTCACCGGAGCTAAGCATCAGATCGCCGGTTTTTTTTGAATACAGCGTCAGGTTAAAAGCCATGCCTTTACCTAGCGCCCAGTAGTTACTGTCGCTTGTCGGGTTGTAGCCAACGGTAATACCAAACTCCGGCCCCATGCCGTTGTTGGCTTTTACGCTGGAAAAGGTGCAGTCAAAACTGAATAAACGGGTTCGCGGATCAACGTCCGATGAACCGGAACTAATAAAATTTGGCGTTTGTGTGGTATAGGACTGGGTCATGATATTACCTTGAAAAATGGAAAGAGAGATTTGCAGCCTGAAATTTTTCAGGCTGCATAGGTGAGTGATTAACCACAAGGAGGAATTCTGCCGTCCAGCGTTGGCCAGACCATGTTGTAGCACCCCTCGCCCCACTTGATAGCAACGTCAACCGTTGATTCGTTGCCAAACTGATCGTGGGTAATAAAACGGGCTGTCGGACGCTGAACACAATGATTAGAATTTCTCTGATCGTAATCAATTGTTGTGCAGAAGAAGACGATCTCATGTGCTTTTTGTGTATAGCCTTCAATGCGGAAATTGCCGTAATAAGAGCCGTCATTTTGATCTGGCCATTTATAAACATAGGCATCAACCGAATACCATTTTTCACCCAGACCATGATCCAACGTTGGACAGAAACATTGAGTGGTGTTTTGCCATTTTGGACCATCACTTTGGTACATATCCAGCCCCAGACAAGTGATCCCTTTTTGTTTTTTTCGCCATGACTGAGGCGATAAACTAAAGTCCTGGATTAGGAAGTAAGTATCTTCAATAGTCATGCGATATACATCGACATACGGATCTTCGTGGTTCCAGCTGGAAAAATCGAAGATATTATAATAAGGTTGCGATGTGTTTTTGACGAGTTTGTGTTTGTTATTTTTTGCTGAAAGGCAATGTACTTTAACAAACCCTTTCTGGTAAAAATCGCCATTAGCAGACATATCATTGACCCACAATTTGCCGTCGCTGTCAGTATATGTCAGTTTGACAGAGATTTCTTCGCTGGCAATATTGGGATTTTTCGACGTGTTACTGGAGAAATAGTGCTCAAAAACATAATGAAAGTTATTTTCTTTTAAATTGGCTTGCAGTGATGAATGACTCGGTTCATAAATCTTACAATAAGTGCCAG
The DNA here is from genome assembly GCF_000734965.1 of Trabulsiella guamensis ATCC 49490. Classification (GTDB taxonomy): domain Bacteria; phylum Pseudomonadota; class Gammaproteobacteria; order Enterobacterales; family Enterobacteriaceae; genus Trabulsiella; species Trabulsiella guamensis. Next base: position 32,413 of record NZ_JMTB01000062.1, on the reverse strand, counting down.
CACTCCCTTCTACCAGATATTTGAAGTTGCCGCCATCTTTGTTATTGATTAACGTCAATGCGTTTTTTACTTCATCAACAGAAGGAAGTTCAGTGGTGCCAATCTTCAGAGCAAGTGTGAGACCGACAGTCACTTTAATTTGATGTCGACCGTTTACAAACAGCCACGCTTCTGAACCATCGGTGCTTGATGCACAGGCTTCAGTCCAGATCTGGAATTTAGAAATTCCACTTACATTTTTCCAGGTCATGATAATACCTCGATTAGATATATTAATGGTGATTGCATTCTACGAATCATTCGAGAACGAGATGGAGTATAGGTGAGGTGGATTCTGTCGATTTACCAGGATTTAGATAATGCTGCGCAAAAAAAAGAAACTTTAATTCACCTCCTTCAAATAACCTCGCAGTAAATGAATAGAAAAGAGTTAACTGTGTTTGCTTTTTAGTCACTCTACATTTCTTCTGAAAATTAGAATTTCCTTAAGCACGAAAGGTGGCTCGTTTTTATTTCATTATTTGAGGTGGTTTATGGTCAGTGAAGAGAGAGTACTGGCGGCTTTATCGCTGGTGGAGAAATATGTGGTGCAGACAGAAGTTACGACTTTTCATAGTCCGCACATAATTATGGCAGCGCTCGCCGGCAGTATTGTTTTTACCGTAACGGCAAAAGATTTTAATGCTAAAGCGCGTCTGGCGTTATTTACCGCGTCTTTTATTGTCGGCGTATTATCCGCTCATTTTGTGGCAGGCCTGGTCTGCGTCCTTCTTCAGGATTTCCTGAAAATTACTGTGGATGTCCCCGATACCATCGGTGCCTTAATTGGTTCCGTAGTATCCGTACGTCTTTTAAGCTTTTTCTGTGAAAAACCGGAAAAAACAACATCCATTTTTGATCTGTTGAAACGCAAATAAAATATTGAGGTTATTATGCAAAGCTTTAAATTTAGTGAACGTAGTGTAAAAAATCTGCAGGGTGTGCATCCGGATCTGGTCGCGATTTGCCAGAAAGCGCTGGACCTGACGCTGATTGATTTCGGTATTACCGAAGGTCTGCGTACCCTGGAAAAACAAAAAGAGATGGTAAGAACCGGTAAGTCCCAGACGATGAAGAGCCGTCATCTTACCGGACATGCGATTGATGTTTTCGCTTATCCAACGCCTGCGGGCTCATGGGACTTTGCCGATTATGAGCTTATTTCCAACGCCTTTAAGCAGGCGGCAAAAAGCCTTGGGCATAGCATTGAATGGGGTGGCGACTGGAAGACCCTGAAAGACGGCCCGCATTTTCAGCTTACCTGGAGTGAATACCCTGCCTGACCCCAGCGATCGCCTCTTTCGCTTGTCTGCTGAAAGAGGCGTCCTGTCTTTTCCTTCCCCGCATTTCCAGCACGAATTCCCGTAAAGTTTTTCCTTCTCAGGCCGAAAATACCGTCATCTGTCAAAAGGAAAGAGAAAAACATGTTAAACCGTATCAGGATTGTCACCAGTCTCGTGCTGGTGCTTATGTTATTTGGACTTTTGCAACTGACGTCGGGTGGGCTGTTCTTTAACGCGCTCAAGCACGACAAAGAGAACTTCACCGTATTGCAGACCATTCGCCAGCAGCAATCTACTCTGAATGCCAGTTGGGTGGCATTGTTGCAGACCCGTAACACACTGAACCGTGCGGGCATCCGTTACATGATGGATCAGAGCAATATCGGAAGTGGCGCGACGGTGGCTGATCTGATGCAGATCGCCTCGAAATCTCTGGTGGAAGCGGAAAAACGCTGGACTGAATATGAAGCGCTGCCGCGCGATCCCCGACAAAGCGAAGCCGCTGCACTGGAAATCAAACGTAATTATGATATCTACCACGGCGCGCTGGCCGAGCTGATCCAATTGTTAGGAGCAGGTAAAATCAACGAGTTTTTCGATCAGCCGACCCAGGGCTACCAGGACGGTTTTGAGAAACAGTACGTTAATTACCTGACGCAGAACGATCAGCTGTATGAAATTGCAGTTAACGACAGCAGTAACTCTTATTCGCAGGCCATCTGGGTGCTGATCAGCGTGATGATCGTCGTTATGGTGGTGATCATTGCGGTCTGGCTGGGTATTCATAAAACGCTGCTGGGGCCGCTGAACCGTCTGATCGGCAGCATTCGTCATATCGCCAGCGGCGATCTGGTGAAACCTATTGATGTGGAAGGCACCAACGAAATGGGGCAACTGGCGGATTCTCTGCGTCATATGCAGAGTGAGTTGGTGCGCACTGTCGGTGAAGTGCGGAACGGCGCGGATGCGATTTACAGTGGCGCCAGTGAAATTTCCATGGGCAACAACGATCTCTCTTCTCGTACAGAAGAGCAGGCTGCATCTCTGGAAGAAACCGCTGCGAGCATGGAACAGCTGACCGCGACTGTGAAGCAGAATGCTGAAAATGCCCGTCAGGCCAGTAATCTTGCGCTGAGTGCGTCCGAAACGGCGCAGAAAGGCGGTAAAGTGGTGGATAATGTGGTGCAAACCATGCGTGATATCGCCGGCAGTTCGCAGAAAATTGCCGATATCATCAGCGTTATCGACGGCATCGCCTTCCAGACTAACATCCTGGCGCTTAACGCGGCAGTTGAAGCGGCGCGTGCCGGTGAACAGGGGCGTGGTTTTGCGGTGGTTGCAGGCGAGGTCCGTAACCTTGCACAACGCAGTGCCCAGGCGGCGCGTGAGATCAAGAGCCTGATTGAAGATTCCGTCAGTCGTGTGGATGTGGGTTCTACACTAGTGGAAAGCGCCGGTGAAACCATGGATGAGATCGTCAATGCGGTAACCCGCGTCACCGATATCATGGGCGAAATCGCGTCGGCATCTGACGAGCAGAGTCGTGGTATTGACCAGGTCGGTCTGGCCGTGGCGGAGATGGATCGCGTGACGCAGCAGAACGCCTCGCTGGTGGAAGAATCTGCCGCTGCGGCTGCCGCGCTGGAAGAGCAGGCAAGCCGTCTGACTCAGGCCGTCGCGGTGTTCCGTATTCAGCAGCAGGCGAAACAGACTACCCTGGCGAAATCGCTTCCGGCACCCGCTCAACTGAAAAAAGTGGCTGTGACAGACAGCGGCGACAGCTGGGAATCCTTCTGATCAAATGACTGATGCCCGGCGGCAGTTTTGCCGGGTTTACAACGTACGGCGCATGGCGCACCGCAATGCTTGCGGTATTCCGTGTGCCGTTTCTTTTTCACGTTTCGCCGCCAGCCCTGGCGTTAATACCGCATCATCGATGATTTCAAACCCCAATTTTGCATAGAATGGCGCATTCCATGGCACTTCGCGAAAGGTCGTCAGCGTTAATGCCGGATAACCCGCGTCACGGGCGTGGTTACTCATGAAATGCAGGAAGCGACGGCCGATGCCTTTTCCCTGCCACGCCTGATGCAGTGAAAATTCAGCGATATACAACGCGTCATCCAGCGGCTCCGTCAGTAAAAAACCGACTGGCTGTTGCTGATGGATAGCAACCCAGCTTCGACCGTATTCTACAAACTGGCGATGCGCTGCCGCGTCCACAATGTCGTCCTGCGCCAGCCAGGCCAGTGACGGAATGGTTAAGAACGTCTGTGCCGCTGAACGCTCAATCACGGGAAGCGCGGGGACATCATCGTTTTGCGTCCGGCGAAACAGTGTCGCTTCCGGAAAGGTGTTAGTCTTCATCGCGTAGCCTGTTCATATCGAATTAAGGAGAATTCTATGCCATTGACTATCATTCCGGCGACCCGTTTTAGCTGCGAACAGCTTACCGCTATGCTTGGCGACTGCTTCGAAGGCTACAGTATTCCTTTTTCATTACCGGTTCCGGTGTTTGCGCAGCGCTTTGGCGCAGAAGGGCTCAGCCTTGTGGATTCCTGCGTCTGGATGGACGGCGATAATCACGTGGCGGTGGCGATCATCACCCGGCGCGGGCAGTCGACGCGGCTGGCAGCATTTGCCATTCGTCCGGCGTATCGCGGCAAAGGGCTTGGCAAAAAACTGCTGGCGCCACTGATGGAGGCGCTGGGTAACCAGGGCGTGCAGGAGATGTGGCTGGAAGTGATCAGCGATAATCAGCCCGGCGTGGCGCTGTACAAATCGCTCGGCTTCACTATCACGCAGGGGGTGTTTGGTTATCAGGGAATGCAGCCAGGGCTGGCGACTACCCGGTCGCTACAGGAGACCGCAGTGATGCCACTGGTGCGTACGTTAATGTCGGCATCGAAAGAAAGGTTGCCGTGGCTGATGGATCCAGCAACGCTTATCACTTTGCCGTGCCGCGCGTTTGTGCATCAACAAGCGTATGCGGTGGTGTCGTTTCTGGCGAACAAACCGCAGTTGCGAATGATTTATGTCGCTCCGGAATGGCGTCAGCGCGGGCAGGGGCGCGAGATGTTGCGGGCACTGAATCAGCAATTCCCGGCGCTGGCGACGGTGGTGTCGGTACCTGAGTCGTTTGCCACGCTGTTTGCTTCTGCGGGATATATGACGATGCCGATAAGTCAGTATGAAATGCGGGCGGCACTGATATAAAAAAGGGGGAGCGTTTGCTCCCCCGGGTTTACCCTTCGGTTTTCACCACTTTGATTTCCACCATACCGATACCCAGCTTGCGCGGCGAATGACCGAGGATATTGCCCTCGTTAGTGGATTGCGGATCCGGCGGCACAATCTGCAGCAGGTTGCTGCGTGACGGGTTTTCAAAATGCAGCGTGGTGGTGGTGAGCGTGTTACTGAGCGTGAGTAACTGCTCGCTATCACCGACACGCACCGGAATCGGTTTGTTGGCGTTCGGCCCGAAGGCTTTCGCGGTGATCACCAGGTCGAATTTTTCCGGCAACGGCGCGTTGTACTCAATTTTCACGTCGTCGCCGAGCTGCGCGTTAGACCAGCGGCCCCACAGTTCCGGGCGCGAAATGCCGCTGAACTGCTTCACCTCTTCAGGGGCGCCCGCCACGTTGAAGATAAAGCTGTCGGCTTTGTAGCGAATGTTGTCGTCGACGATTTTCAGCGTATCTACGTTACCTTTGTAGCGCGTCATGTCGATAACCGTATCTTTAAACGCGGTTTTGCCTTTCCACTGCGCTTTGTCGACATGCTGGACTTTCTGCTCGCCGCCCAGTTGCCCCTGCGAGACGCACCAGTCGGTAGAGAGCGCCATCTCCGACGCCCACAACTGGCCCATCTTGTAGCAACGGTCGATCCAGACGAAGTTATCGCGCGGGGCGAAATCCGCCAGCTGGTAGCGCAACGGGGCGGAATATTCGCTTTCCGGCAGCGGTTCTACGCGGGAATCGGAGATGCGCAACAATAGCGGCAGACGGAAATGGGTACCGGAGAACGCAATCATGCCTTTGTCTACATCCACAGTGAAATCTTTCATCTCTTTCGGGAAATTCCACAAGCGGATGATATCCGGCTTCCATGCCAGCACTTTCTCTTTCATGTTGAGGAACACTTCAGACAGTGACTGGCCGGACAAGCTGCTGCGCCCGAGACCAATAAAATTATCGCCGCCGAGGATATCCAGCACCGTCGCGCCGTTATCCATCGTACTGCGCTTGATACCTACCACTTCCTGCTGCGGCTGGTCGCCGCGAATGACGAAAAACAGGTTGCTGCGATCCTGTTTGCTGAGCTGGTCCCAGGCGGTATTTTTCATCGCCAGATGATCCGATGACACCACAATTACCGTGTTTTTGAAGTAAGGCGACGTTTTGATCTTGTCGATCAGCGCGGCAATATGCTCCTGGCTACAGCTGACGGCGCTGAACGACTGATTGGCTTTGCCGTTGATGTCGTAGCGCTTGCGCTGGCAGGTGCGCGAAATAAACCCATCCGGGTGATGGGTATCGACGGTCAGTGCGAACAGCGAAAAACGCTTGCCCGCACGGGAAAGTTCTTCGAATTTCTTCCAGGTTTCATCCAGTACGGTATCGTCGTAGAAACCCCAGTCGTTGCGATAGTTCGGGTCATCGACCACGGTTTTCAGCTCTTCCGCACCATACAGATGGTCAAAGCCGTGGGACTTAAGGAACACATCTTTTCCGGCGAAACGCAGGTTAGCGCCCTGCACGAAATAGTTCTCATAGCCGGAGTTTTTCAGGATGTCGCCCAGGCAGATATTCTGCGGGAAAAAGCTGGAGACGGAGGCGGAGGCATTACCCTCGAACGGCGCAAACAGCGGAATGCCGCACTGTGACGCGACCATGCCGGCGATGGTGTAGTCGGTGCCAGGCAATTGGGTGGTGTGGCTAAAATCAATGCTGTCGTCTTTTTGCTTGTTCAGCTCCGGCGCCAGATCCGGGAAGGCGGCGTTGTCGAAATAGGTGCGCTCAAGGCTTTCCCCGTAGATGTACACCAGGTTCAGTTTTGGATTGGGGATCGTTTTTGACGGCTCTTTGTAGTACGCGGCGAAGTCAGGATCGCCTTCGCGCGACTGCGATTTGACCAGTTCGCTGAGCTGATGAAATGCCGGGCTGGCGTCAACGGAAGCCAGTGCCAGCAGCAGCGCCACCAGGCTGTAACCGAAGTGGTGAGGAAGATGCCGACGGCGTAAAATCCAGCCCAGCGCGCCGAAAATCAGTACCAGCGCGACAATCAGCCCGGCACCCGGCAGAATATATTTGCTGATGCCGGCGCCCGTCAGACTGTTGGTCAGGGTGTAGAGCACGGCGTCATTGATGCCGTCACCAGTAAAATAATCGCTGGCGTAAAGCGTGATGTTGAGCACGACGAACAGGCCGAGCACGGTCAGGGTGGCGGCAAACCACCAGCGATTACGACCCGCTTTCCAGGCATAAATGACCACGGAGGCAAGAAAAAGAGCGATGGATAGCAACTCTGACACAACGCATCCTCGATAGCGCCAGCCGCACGCTGGCCAGTCAGCACAATTTTCCGAGTCACACTTTAATTGCACCGTCACCTTAGTGCAATTTTACTGTCATCTAATTGTGCTGTGGTTCAGAATTGGTTTAGAAAAGGACTTTTTTGATCGGGCTCACACCCGGAATGGCGGGGAAAGTAAGGCGCGTCTGAGCACTGTCAGTCTCAGACGCGGTGTTATTTAATACTCTTTACCCGTGACGCGCGGGCGGAAGCTCGGCCAGTCGAAAGTGACGAACAGACTGTTGCCGAGGCGCATGCGGTCCATCACGCGTTCGCCTAACAGGCGGGTCATTTCCTGTGAATTATGGTTGCTCAGCATGCCGGTAGGGCGTTTCGAGGAGGAGCGACGATCAACGATCTGATTGATGATCACCTGCTCATAGCGGGATTCGTTCTGCATGCCGATCTCGTCGATCACCAGCAGATCCACGTTGCTGAGATCGCCCAGCAGCTGTTCTTCACTGACATCGCGATTGCCAAAGGTGCCTTTCATGGCGGACATGATATCGGCGACGGTGATGATCAGCACCGATTTGCCCCGCAACAGCAGCTCATTGCAGATGGCTGCCGCGAGATGGTTTTTACCGGTACCGGGTTTGCCGGAAAAGATAAAGCTGGAGATGCTGTCGTTAAATTCTTCAACGTACTGGCGCGCCAGATTAAGCGCATCCAGCTGCCCCTGGCACTCCACCGTGTAGTTATCAAAAGAGCAGTTCTGATGCAGCGGGCGAATACCGGAACGGTTGAAGGTACGCTGCATTTTCATCGCCCGGTTTTCACGAGCGATGGCCGCCGAACGAATTTCCCCCTGCGCTTTTTGCCAGGCGAGCAGTTCTTCCCCGGTTTTAAACGCGGGTTCGATATGCGCTGGCATCACCTTTTGCAGGCGTTTCATTAAATCGCCAAGGTTTTTCATTTTGCTCCCCTGAAACCAAACGGAACGGATTTATCCGGCTCTGACATCATGCTGTTATCGCGAGGCGGTTGTCCACCATTGCTGGCGCGGCCTGTCTGGATGCTACGGGCCAGCTTTTGCTGCCATTGCACGTGATGAAAAACTTTTCCTTCCGCCTGCCAGTAAGTGATAAATGACGCCAGCTCTTCCGGTGTCGCCGGAGCGTTCAGCGCAATGCCCCACAGTGCGGCGAGACGCGGAAAATCGTCATCGGGGCGCCAGTCGGGATACATCGCGAATTTCCCCATCGGCACGGCAACCGGCTCGGGCGGGGATTCGGCAAACAGCTGCGCATCCAGTGTGACATCGCTACCGGGGCGCGACAGCTTTTCTTCCAGCGCAAGCAACTGCGCCAGACGCTCGGGCGTCAGCGCATAAAACGCCGGTACGTTGTTGGCGAAAACCGCTACGGCGCCGCCTTCAGCCTGTGCCAGTATCGTGGCGTGATTGTCCACTAAGGCGTCAATACCGATGACCTCGGAAGTCAAAATACGAGAAGTCATATCACCATCTCAACACAGAAAGATAACGGAGAAGACGCGGAGAGTCCGCAACTGAATACGGGCACATAGTAGCACAGAGAAGAGGGGATCCGGCACACCCTCTCCGTGCGAGAGGGTGTGGGGGAGTATCATCAGGCGATGATATTCAGTGTCACATCAATATTGTTGCGGGTGGCGTTGGAGTACGGGCAAACGATATGCGCGGCATCCACCAGTTTTTTCGCCTCGGCTTCGTCCATGCCAGGCAGATGAATGTTCAGTTTGGCTTCAATACCGAAACCGGTCGGCAGAGGGCCGATACCCACTTCGCCTTCAATAAACGCGTCTTTTGGCATGGTAATTTTGTCGCGTCCGGCAACGAATTTCATCGCCCCGAGGAAGCAGGCGGAATAACCTGCGGCGAATAGCTGTTCCGGGTTGGTGACTTCGCCGCCAGCGCCGCCCATCTCTTTCGGCACGCCCAGCTTCACGTCTAACACGCCGTCAGAGGAGACAGCACGGCCATCACGTCCTCCGGTGGCTTTGGCTTTGGCGGTGTAGACCACTTTTTCTAATGACATAACAGGTTCCTCATTGCATGTTGAACAAAAAAACGATCCCATTTTTATGGATTGTTAACATTTAATGATAGTCCCTGTGTGAGATGCTGCCGCCCGTCAGACACGCGGGCGCTTACGATAAAGCCAGAGTCCAGGGACGGAAAGCCCGATGGACAGGGCACCGACGATGGATGAGGCTTTCAGAAAATTACTGATTAAAAGTTCCATCAGCTCAGGCGAATAGCCAAAGTGACTGATTTTTACCGCCGACACCATCGCGGTATACGCCGAAATACCGGGGAACATCGGGATGACGGCGGCGACGGTGAAAATTTTCGGATGTGCGAGATACCAGCGGGACCACTGAATACCGATGCTGCCGACAAGCATCGACGAAACAAACGTAGACCATTCGATGTTAAACCCGGCGGTCATCATGATCATGCGCGAGCTGTGACCAATCGCTCCCAGCAGCGCACACCAGGGCAGGGCGCGTTGTGGCACATTGAACACCAGGGCAAAACCCACGGCGGGGATCGCCGACAGGGCGATGTCCTGCACCAGTGCGAGCAGAAAATCAATTATGCCCATCCCGGAAGCCCCCATAACGTCATCGACATCACCACGCCAATACAGGTGGCAAGCGTCAGCAGGCTGGCAATCGCCCAGCGCGCCAGGCCCGTGTTGATGTGCCCTTTAAACATATCGGCCACGGCGTTAATTAACGGAAAACCGGGCACGAGCAGCAGCACGCTCGCCGCCATGGCGATTGTTGGCGTCTGTGCAAATACCGGTAGCCGCAACAGCAGTCCCGAGACGGTCGTGGCGACAAAGGCAGTAATACAGAAACTGATTTGCGGATGGATAGCGTGCTTTGTCAGCAACTTACGCACGTACATCGCAACAGTGCTGGCGCAGAACGTGATGACCGCACCGTCCCAGCCGCCGTTGTTCAGCTTGCAGAAACAGGCGCAGGAAAGGCCTACCATCAACACTACCAGCCAGCCGGGATAGCGCAACGGGCGAATATTCGCAAAGCGCTTTTCAACGTCTTTATAGTCCAACAGGTTATGTTCGGCCATGATGACGATATGCTGCACCTCGGTAACGACGTGCATGTTAATGCCGCGATCGGTATTTTTGCGGGTGGAGGTGAGACAATGACCATCTTTGATCGTCGCGAGGACGATGGCATTTGCAGAAATCGCGCTTTCGACGCTGTCCATGCCCAGCGCCAGCCCAAGACGGGTGGATAGTTCCTCAACCAGTGCGCTTTCCGCACCGTGCTGCAGTAAGAAAAGGCCGCACTGGATACACAAGCGCGTGACCTGTCGTTGTTCATCTTGCTCAACTTCCATGAATCACTCTGCCGTCAGGCGCGCAGGGGAATCGCGCGCAATGGAATACTTTTACCCGAAGCGCCGTGGATGGGCTTTTGGTTGAGATCAAACAATATGCAAAAAGCGTAGTTTTTGCTAAACCGGAACGCCTCTCATCCGCAATACATCTCAGCGATGGCGCTTTGAATAATATATATCGGCTGAGAATTAACTGACAAATGATGATATTTAATTTTACTAATTATTCTTTTTATATTTTCTAATCCGTACACGATTAATTTTTTATCCTCTATGTGAGATAGTGCCTGGGCGATTCTCTCAGAGATTACGCTGTTGTTTTATTTATTCACTAAATAAATGATTCATTGCCTGTGATATGCAATGCGTTGTTCTTCCTTTCTGGTTATATGTCCTTAATGCTTCAAAAATTTGCGGGAGGCGGAGGTTTTATGCGAGCGGGATGCTGCAATTATGGAATCATTATCAGTAAATCACCCGTTGTTCAGGTTGGGCTGCACGGCATTATTCGCGACAGTCTGCCTGACTATGAAATGACGTACTGTGGCTCACACGAAGAGCTGACGCTGCTGCAACTTCGGCGCGCCATGTTGGTAGTGGTTGAGCTGACTGGCGACAGCCATCAGGCGCGTAGTCTTTGCGCACAATATTATTCGTTGATATCCCAGTACCGGGATATCCACTGGGTTTTCCTGGTATCGCGTACCTGTTATCCCTTTGCGGTGGAATATCTGCTGCGCCCGGAAAGCACGCTACTGTCCGATGCGGAGCCGGTGGAGCAACTGGCGCGGGTTTTTCGCAGTGGGCTGGCCTCCGCGGAAAGGATCAGCCAGACGCTGCTTAACCCCACAGAAACAGCGGGTTACGATGACGATGAACAGGAAGTCCTCACTATTTCAGAGCGTAAAGTGTTGCGTCTGCTGGCAAAAGGGTGGTGCATCAACCAAATCGCCTCTCTGTTAAAGAAAAGCAACAAAACCATTAGTGCGCAGAAAAATAGCGCCATGCGCCGCCTGGCTTTGCGAAGCAATGCAGAAATGTACGCATGGATTAACAGCTCGCGAGGAATGAAGGAGCTGAATTTATTCGCTGTTTATGGAGAACAGGAAGAATGGAATACGATGAACACAAGCGACATGTCGCTATCGTCGAACGCTGTACTTTGACCGAAGCGGGTCTTTGCCATTTATTCCATGAGTCATCGGATGGTCGTTACGTTATCCATCTTTTTCGTGATGTTCAGGCCCTCAACGCTGCCCTGGTGCGGATGCCATTCTGGGCCGTCATTTACTCGCTCTCCGGCGAGCGGGAATTGCGTCAGGAATGCCTGTTATGTCTGAACGCAGTCTCACAGTCGCACCCGGAGATGAAACGCATTGTGCTGACCAACAATGACAGCGAAGCACTGTTGATCCGTCATCTCTCCCCTTCAGGGCTGCACGGCATTTTGAGCAAATCAGAATCGGTCGCCTGGCTGAGCGAGCACCTGCTTGCATTGCTCAACGGCACGCGCCTGGAAAGCGATGATGACATTAATCAATGGGTAATGAGTCACAATGGCTGTCTTAGCCCGACGGAACTCGCCATTCTGCGCTATATGACCTATGGCTATTCGATGCCGGAAATCGCTACGCAACTGGCACGTAATATCAAGACGATACGCGCGCACAAGTTTAACGCGATGGCGAAGCTGGGGGTAAATTCGGATATGGGGCTGTTGAGCGCGGCCGATATTCTCATGCATTTACCCGCCAGCAACATGGACGCTGCACATGGTCTGGCGGCTAAACTTTAACGGTCTGTCGACTTAAAGGCAGACGTCAATCCAGGTGGCGTGCGTCAGTTCTGCCATGCGTTCTGGTGAAATACGCACCGCGCTGTGGATCCCCCCGGCAGCAGGCAGTACTTCCTGATACTGTCTGAGCGACACATCGCAATAGACCGCAAGTGGCGTTTCCAGGCCGAAAGGGCAAACGCCGCCCACCGGGTGCCCGGTGCTGGTGACGACTTCGTCGCTGCTCAGCATACGGGCTTTTGCGCCAAAGGTATTTTTCAGTTTTTTGTTATCCAGCCGGGCATCCCCTTTCGCCACGACCAGAATGACCTGGTCTTTCACTTTTAATGAAAGCGTTTTAGCAATTTGACCGGGCGCGACATTATGGGCTGCCGCTGCGAGAGCTACAGTGGCGGTACTTTGGTTGAGCTCTATAATTTCGATTTCGGGGGCGTGTTCAGCGAAAAATTGCCTTACGGACTGCAAACTCACGTTTTTATCTCCACAAAAAAGGTAACGCAAATCTGGCACAAGCGAATAGTCGCTGTAAATATCTGTCTTATTAATTCGATAACATGCCGATTACTCGATCCTCTTCACAATCACTGCAACCGGTTACAGTAACCGGTTGCAGTCAGCGTCGCGGCGATTAATACTCATTTCGTAACTTCCTCTGTATCACATAATTAGAGCCGTGTATGAAACGTAACCTACTGAGCATTACCGCCGGGTTATCCGGCGTGCCAGGCAGTTCACCGCATGGCAATAAACTCTTAATCGCTGTGCTACTGCCTATGGCCTGTCAGGAGAGCTGCTATGTCTGCTAACCATGCTGCGTTTAATCTGATATTCCGGTTTGTTGAAAATTACGTCAGTCCTGTCGCTGGTCGTATTTCGTCTCAGCGTCATGTTATGGCGATCCGCGACGGCTTTATTTCCGCAATGCCGTTTATGATTGTCGGTTCTTTCCTGTTGGTATTTGCCTATCCGCCGTTTTCCCCGGACACCACATGGGGTTTCGCCCGCGCGTGGCTGGATTTGGCGAAAGAATATGAAGGACGTATCCTCACGCCGTTCGATATGACGATGGGGATCATGTCTATTTATATTTGCGCTGCCATCGCTTACAACCTCGGCAAGCATTACGAAAAGACACATCAACTCGACCCTTTCATGTGCGCTATGCTGTCGATTATGGCGTTTCTGTTGGTAGCCGCGCCGAAAACCAATGGCACGCTGCCGGTAGACAGTCTCGGTGGAACGGGGATTTTCACCGCTATACTGGTGGCGCTCTATTGCGTGGAAATGATGCGCTTCCTGCGTGTGCGCAATATCGGCATTCGCCTGCCGGACCAGGTGCCACCGATGATCAAAAACTCCTTTGATTTGCTGATCCCGGTGCTGGTCGTCGTGGTGACGTTATATCCATTGAGCCTGCTGATTCAAAGCCAGTTTGGCATGCTGATCCCGCAAGCCATTATGGCTATCTTTAAACCGTTGGTCGCGGCGGCTGATTCGCTGCCGGCGATTCTGCTGGCGGTATTGATTGGTCACCTGCTATGGTTTGCAGGTATTCATGGCGCGGCAATTGTCTCCGGTATGCTGCAAATGTTCTGGCTCACCAACCTGGGCATGAACCAGACTGCGCTGGCGCAGGGCGCGCCGCTGCCGCACATCTTTATGGAAGCCTTCTGGACCTTCTTTATTGTGGTCGGTGGTTCCGGCGCGACGATGGGTCTGGTGATATGTTATCTGCGCAGCCGTTCAGTGCATTTGCGATCCATCGGTCGTCTGAGCGTGGTGCCCAGTATTTTCAATATCAACGAACCGGTCATTTTCGGTACGCCAATCGTCATGAACCCGGTGTTCTTTATTCCGTTCCTGCTGGCACCAACTATCAACGCCGTCATCGCCTGGGCCGCGATGAAGCTGGATTTGATTGGTCGGGTGATTTCGGTGGTGCCCTGGACGGCACCGGCGCCGATTGGCGGAGCGTGGGCATTAGGCTGGGATTTCCGCGCAGCGATTCTGGTGGTGATTCTGGCCTGCGTATCCGCAGTTATCTATTACCCGTTCTTTAAAGTTTATGAGAAACAGCTGCTGGCGCAGGAAGACGCCGAAGCACAGCGTGCGGCAGAAGAGAACGAACAGGCGGCATAAACGAGATGCCCGGCGGCGATTGCTGTCGGGTATTTTTATTTCAGCGTGCAGTCACCGCATTGCTGGACATCCGGCAGGCGGTAACGCTGACAACAGGTGCGACGAACCAGCAAACCGTCGCGTGGCACTACGGTGCGCCAGAGCGGGTTATCCTGCCCGTCGGAGAGCTGTTTTGCAAAAAAGCAGCGATGGCGCAGCGTATCAAGCAGTTCATCACCCAAAAGGGTTTTCATTTCCCCCAGATACCAGTGGATCAGGTAGCCGGTATTGCTCCAGATAAGCTTCGCGTTGATTTCACCGGTGGCTGCCAGGGCATCAACCACAGGCATCAGTGCGCGGGTAATCAGAATTTCCATGCGATCGGCAGGCGATAACAGGCTGGTGAAACGATCAGGGCGCACATCGATCCAGAAACAGGCGGCGCGACCGGTCTCATGAAATTCGACATGGAAATGTTCGGGGGAGAGCGCGATGGTCTGCGCTTCGGTTAACAGCGCCAGCATCAGAGGCGGCACCAGCAGGCCGATGTACCACTGCGCCCATAACGAAATCAGAGGCTTGTTTTCGTGGGGGAGGGTCGGCTGGTTACGGTAAATATGGTCAGAATAGGTCGCCAGCAGAGAGCTCAGTTCGCCGGGGCGAGTCCACTGCGCCAGAGTTTTTGCCTGATGTGGCGGTGTTTCATCAAGACGAATAAAGTCCAGCAAATGCGGGCGGAGTTCGTTGATTTTTTCCCGTACCGAAGTCGCCAGCGCGCTTTCCGGTGAAGGAAGCGGCGTTCGCCAGATGATGTCGGCTGCCAGGGTCGCGGAACGAAATGCCATAGGATTACTGGATACAAATCTAAATGATAATGATTGCCAATCCTAGCTATAGATAATAACAATCGCAAGGCTTTTATCGCCATAGCGTGACGCGGCAGCAGTCACGCAGGCTGGAGTTGCTCGCTGGTGAGGATAATGTTGCGCCCCATGTGTTTGGCTTCGTACAGCGCCCGGTCGGCCTTTTCCAGCGCGAGGTTGACGTTGCTGGCAACCAGTGGGGCAATGCCGATGCTGATCGTCACGTTGGTCGCTACGCTCTCGTTGAACATATGCGGGATTTTCAGATCATAGACCTGCTGTCGTATCCGTTCTGCAGTACGCATGGCGCTCTGCGCGTCGCTGTGTGGCAGCAATACCATGAACTCTTCCCCACCGTAACGGGCGACGATATCCCGCGAGCGAACGGCATTGCGGATCGCCGCAGAAACGCGGATCAGGGCTTTATCGCCCATCATATGACCATAGTGGTCGTTGTAAGCTTTGAAATGATCAATGTCGAGCAGCATCACGTAGTGATCTTCCGTGTTCTGCGCGAGTTGTTCGTCCAGACGGTGTTGCAGCCCACGGCGATTGTAAAGCCCGGTCAGCGGGTCGAGCATACTGAGATCATTTAGCGTCTCGCGTTCTGCAATAAGCTGGTACATCAGTTGCTGGGCAAACTTATCGTTGCGCTTCTGAATCACGTGCTGGATGGAAACGCCTACCAGTGGCAGGGCAAAACAGTAAAGCATACGAAACCACTGTTCACCGTGGCTGACAACCAGACAAGTCACTACCACAGGCACTGAATTTAGCGTAAATGCTCTGATATTATTAGAAAAGGAAATAGTTCCGATAAAAAGAATCGTTAATAACGCGATGATCACATAGCTCGTATTATTTGCATGAAGCTCCAGGGTTTTTACCCCGACATACCATGCCCACAAACAACCTGATGCTAACGATATGAATAAAATGTTTATTTTCTTTTGCGGAAATCTCCAGTGCCATAACAAGAGCAGACCACTACCCATGGCAATTGTGACCACCGGTAAAGTGCTGCTGTAAACGGTGTAGAGGGGGCTCAGCAAAGAAACGAACGCTGAAAATAAATTAAGAAATAAAAACAACTGCAGGGAGAGCTGATATTTTTTGGTGCGCAGTGATTGCCAGGCGTTTGCTGTCATAGAATATATCGTTATTAATCTGAATATTAAAAAATCTACGGCGCCAAAGATGAAGTAAGCCACCATGCAAATAAGCGGCATGGCAAAACATTAGAGAATCGAATGTATTTATTTAAGGTGCACAATTTATCACCTTCAGAAAGAACTGTCATTACTGCTTACGTAAAGTTAAGCAGCATTGCATCTTCAACTCATAAATGATAAAAATTGTCATATGCTATTGGTTATCATTATCGATGTGAGAGGCAAAACCATGTTGCAGCGCGCATTAGGAAGTGGTTGGGGCATGCTGATCCCGGGCGGCATCATCGCTGCACTCGGGTTTGCGGATCTGTCTGCAGAGACCTGGCGAGGGCTTATTGTGGTGGGGTTACTGCTGACATCGTCGATGATCTGGCACCACAAGTTGCGTCATTACGTTCTGCTGCCGTCATGTGTCGCGCTGATTGGTGGAATGATGCTGATCATGCTGAATATGAAACTACTGGGATAATACACAGGAAAGGACAAGCAGGAGATAAGATAATTGGTGCGAGGGGGGGGACTTGAACCCCCACGTCCGTAAGAACACTAACACCTGAAGCTAGCGCGTCTACCAATTCCGCCACCTTCGCACAGTCATCTTATTTTGTATATCGCCTCGTTGGTGCGAGGGGGGGGGACTTGAACCCCCACGTCCGTAAGGACACTAACACCTGAAGCTAGCGCGTCTACCAATTCCGCCACCTTCGCACAGTGCGAGCGATATTTGCGTGGTTTATGGTGCGAGGGGGGGGACTTGAACCCCCACGTCCGTAAGGACACTAACACCTGAAGCTAGCGCGTCTACCAATTCCGCCACCTTCGCATGCCATCGACTCTATGAAAGAATCGTTACCACGGAGGCGCATTCTAGTGGTTTTCCGCTATTCGTCAATAGTTAATTGTGGGGGTTTTGCCGATCGCTGCAAAAATGGGCGATCGGTCCCGTTACGTTGAAATCTTACTTTTTCGCCTGCCGGGTCATGATGGCGCGGTAAACTTTGAAGCGCCCGGTCTGGGCAATCACTTCATGAAAACCAAAGGTTTCGTCCAGCACATTTGGGTAGGGCAGAAAGGCGTTAGCGACAATGCGCAACTCGCCGCCGCTGTTCAGATGACGCACTGCGCCGCGAATCAGCGTTTGTGCCGCGTCAAGACTGGTCTGCAGACCATCGTGGAACGGCGGGTTAGAGATGATCATATCAAAGCGACCATTCACCTCAGAGAAAACGTTGCTGGCGAATACGTCGCCTTCAATATCGTTCGCGCTCAGGGTCGCTTTACTGGCTTCCACCGCCGGCGCGCTGACATCGCAAAGTGTTAAACGTACTTTCGGCGAGTGGCTGGCGAGCGCTGCGGCCAGCACGCCTGCGCCACAACCGATATCCAGCACTTTGCCTTTGGTATGCGGCGTCAGCGTGGAGAGCAGCAACTGACTGCCGATATCAAGACAATCACGGCTGAAAACGCCCGGCAGAGTTTTAATCGTCAGATTATCGAGGTGATATTCTCCCCAGAAAGCATCTGCGTCGAAAGATGGTCGGGTTTCGAGGCGACCGTGATACAGACCGCAACGGCGCGCGCTGTCGATTTTACCGAGCGGCGCGAATTCGGCCAGCATCTGCTCGGCGCTGCGCACGCCGCTGCGGTTTTCGCCGACGACAAAAATATCGCAGCCCACTGGCAGCAGAGACAGCAGATTCATCAGCTGGAACTGCGCTTCGGGCTTGTTTTTCGGCCAGTAATAAACAAGCGTATCGCTATCCGCCACATCGGCTGCTTCCGCCACCAGACTAAAGCGAACGTTATCACCCATCTGGCGATTCAGCACCTGCCAGTGGTGAAACTGCTGGGTATGTGCTCGGCTGGCGGCGGTTTCAAGGCGTGCGGGGAGATCGTCCTGCAGATCACCGGCAAACAAAATACGGCGTTGTTCGAAATCATCACTGTGACGCAGCAAGACTTCACTTGCCGGGGTAAAAGCAGACATGGCTAAATCCTCAATTAACGACGGCGGCGATTATAGTGGTTTGTTGGCGCAAGTTCGACGAATTTGCTATATTTCGGCGCCTGACAGACAGGAGAATGGCGTGATGACATCCCGACGAGACTGGCAATTACAGCAACTGGGTATTACTCAGTGGTCGCTGCGTCGTCCGGGCGCATTGCAGGGGGAGATTGCGATTACACTCCCACCCCATGTGCGGCTGGTGATGGTGGCCGAGACGCTGCCCGATCTCGCGGATCCGTTCATCGGCGATATCCTCCGGGCGCTAATGCTTTCAGCTGATCAGGTACTGCAATTGACGCCGGAGCGTGCTGAGATGCTGCCGCAGGGTAGCCGGGCCAATAGCTGGTTGCTGGGAACGCCCGCCACGGTTTCACTGGAGGGCGCGCAGGTATCGACGCCTGCATTTGATGAATTACGAGCCAGTGCGACAGCGCGCACGGCGCTATGGCAACAAATTTGTGCTCATGAACATGATTTCTTCCCTCAGCACGACTGATTTGCCCCGCGCGTGGCAGATTGAAAAACGCGCGCATGCGTTTCCGTGGAGCGAAAAAACCTTCGCCAGCAATCAGGGCGACCGTTACTTCAACCTCAAGCTTGAGACGGAAAATGAGATAGCGGCATTTGCGATTACTCAGGTCGTGCTGGATGAAGCGACCCTGTTCAATATCGCGGTGGATCCCGCTTACCAGCGCCGCGGGCTGGGGCGTGCGCTGCTGGAATATTTGATCGACGCGCTGGAAAAACGCGGCGTCGTCACGCTGTGGCTGGAGGTTCGGGCGTCTAACGTCGCCGCCATCGCACTCTATGAAAGCTTAGGCTTCAACGAGGCGACCATTCGCAAGAACTATTACCCCACCGCAGAAGGACGCGAAGACGCCATTATTATGGCTCTGCCAATCAGTATGTAAGACACAAGGTGATACGATGAAGTGGGACTGGATTTTCTTTGATGCCGATGAAACGCTGTTTACGTTTGACTCTTTTACCGGCTTACAGCGGATGTTTCTCGACTATAGCGTGACCTTTACCGCCGAAGATTTCCAGGACTACCAGGCCGTCAATAAACCGCTGTGGGTCGATTATCAGAACGGCGCGATCACGTCGCTGCAGTTGCAGCACCAGCGCTTTCAGGACTGGTCTGAGCGCCTGAACGTGCCGCCGGGCGATCTTAACGATGCGTTTATGAACGCCATGGCGGAGATTTGCGCGCCGCTGCCGGGTGCGGTTTCGCTGCTCAATGCCCTGCAGGGCAAGGTGAAAATGGGGATCATTACCAACGGTTTCACCTCGCTGCAGCAAATTCGCCTTGAGCGCACGGGGCTTCGCGATCACTTTGATTTATTGATCATTTCCGAAGAAGTGGGCGTGGCGAAACCGGATCCACGCATCTTTGATTACGCGCTGGAAAAAGCGGGCAACCCCGATCGTTCGCGGGTACTGATGGTGGGCGACACCGCCGCGTCAGATATCCTCGGCGGCATCAACGCCGGTCTGGCAACCTGCTGGCTGAATGCACATCATCGTGAGCAGCCGGAAGGCATCCAGCCGACGTGGACGGTCAGCACCTTAAATGAACTGGAGCAACTCCTGTGTAAACAATGATTGTCTGACCTTCGGTCTTGAGTAAAATAGCCGCATTTTTCGATTCTCGTGCGCGGCCTGACGCCGTGCGCTTACACAGAAGACTTTAACTATGACGTTGTCTCCTTATTTGCAAGAGGTGGCGAAACGCCGCACTTTTGCCATCATCTCCCACCCCCATAAAACACCCTCTATTAAATAAATTCGAAACCTTCCTGATTCTTTAAATTCCTTTCAGTGAGTCGCCTAGCGGCGCCTTCCATCTGCATTCTTATGTTTCAAATGAATCTAACTCCTTTCATGTAGCATCATATTAACTCGATTGCTTTCACAAAATTTCTGTACATGCGTTTGTACATAATGTACAAACCGAAGAGGTTTTTTTGAGTTTGTACAAGGTGGGGTATGGCGCTATCGGATACATGGTTGCGCTCGGTAACGGGCAAGGAACGCGATAAGGTTATGGTTAAGTCAGATCGAGATGGCTTGTCCGTTAGAGTATCACCGAAAGGACGAGTGGTTTTCCAGTACCGCTATCAGTGGGCGGGAAAGGGCGAACGTATGGATATTGGTACTTATCCAGCCACCAGCTTAAAAGACGCCCGTGATGAAGTAGTAAGGCTGCG
This sequence comes from Trabulsiella guamensis ATCC 49490, assembly GCF_000734965.1. Taxonomy (GTDB): domain Bacteria; phylum Pseudomonadota; class Gammaproteobacteria; order Enterobacterales; family Enterobacteriaceae; genus Trabulsiella; species Trabulsiella guamensis. The sequence goes on along the minus strand of NZ_JMTB01000062.1, from coordinate 11,996 downwards.
CGGGGAACTTGAGGCAAACAGAAACCCTAAGTTGGTTCGCCTGGCAGAGAAGCGAAAAGTCACCGGTGCGCTGACAGTAGAGGCGGTGATCAGAACCTGGTATGACGCCTATTGCCTGAAAAATAAAAAAGGCGCAGATCAAATCATCCGTTCCTTCGAGATTCATCTTTTCCCCAGGATTGGTAGTGTTCCGCACGATGCTGCCAGCCTCCATGACTGGCTGGAGGTACTGGATCCTTTAAGCGTAAAGCTACCGGGTATTGCTGACAGATTGTTGGTGAACTCTAAGCAGGCCCATGCCTGGGCGTACAAGAGAAAATTGGTAGAGAATCGTCCATTGTCCGACATAACCAGTAAGGATATGGATATCAGAAAAAGACAGGGTGAGCGATTCCTTAGCCATGAAGAAATACGGATCCTGTATGCCGCAATTGAAGGTTCTCGTATGGTTCCTAAGTACCGTGCCTTTATCAAGTTGCTACTGCATTTCGGATGCCGTTCCGCTGAGTTGATAAGCGCCAGAGTCGAGGATTTTGATTTCGTAGATAAAGTCTGGACGGTACCGGCCGAGCGGCACAAGACGGGAGCTATAACAGGTAAGCCGCTAAAACGACCTATCATCAAGCCTACCGAAGATCTGATTCAATACGTTATTTCGATGAATAATGGTTCAAGTATGCTCTTTACTAAAGAGGGAAGCCGAGAACCTGTTGGAAGATCATCGTTACAATCCTTACCGTATAATTTAATGCAGTACTCCTGGCGTCGCTTGGGATACCAGTTCCCTCATTGGTCACTTCACGATTTGCGAAGAACAGCAAGAACGAATTTTTCCGATCTGACGGAACCGCATATAGCTGAAATAATGCTCGGTCATAAACTGCCCGGTATCTGGCAAGTTTATGACAAGAGCGATTATCTTGAAGAGCAACGTAAAGCATATCAGGCATGGTGGGAAAGGGTTGAGTCTATCGTTAAGACGTAACCCCTGCGAACCGGTGAATTTTATGCTTCGCCCATTTGTTCGGGCAGGATTTGATATCCGGATCCGGAAACTCGGGGCGGTACTTCTGTCCCGTTTTGCGGTTGACGCTATTCCAGCGGAGCACGGTCGATACGGAAACCCCGCAATAGTCTGCAACCTGTTTTGTTGTCATTAAATCACTCATACCCACCTCACACCATGCTCAGGCCACGGCAGTGGCACCACGTTTCAAACATTCGTTTAACCACTTCCCGGCAGTAGAATCCTTCCTGATCCCTCGAGATGTCGTAGCGGTTTCCGTACCGCTGGTGCACCCATATTTCAAACGCCTTGTGCATCACTTCACAGTCTCCTTCTCCGCTTCAATAATGCAGTCGACCATCATCATTAGCGATCCGGCCATGTCGTCGTAATCATCCCAAGCGTTGCTTTCGAAGAACTGCGCAGCGACTACAGGCGCGATCTGGCTAACCAGGTGCTGGCGGTATGTCATGCCGCGTGGTGTATCGAGACGCGGACACGGGTAAGCTGAATGCTGGCCTTTTTTCATTGTTAGCCTCAGTAATTCATTAAAAACTTATATTCAATTAGCGCGCCGAAAACGACGGCTACCAGCAGCAGGCCAAACAGCATGGACAGGAGAAAAGGCTTCATCGCTTAGCCTCCCGCTGTACGGTTTTGTAGGCCCGCAACATGTCGCGGGATTTGCCGGACAAAACCGACCTCATGAAGAACATGCCGCTGCGGGTTGCAATGATGCCTGGCGTGCAGAGCAGGGTGGCGTCAACCACCCGGTTATGTTTACGGAATTCAAACACAGTGCTGGTGATCACAATGTTCGCCACGGCGCCGTAGTCCTGGTATTGGATTTTCATTCACATATTCCCCGCTACCGTATCGCTCATGTCTTTGACCATGCTTTGCCAAATTTCTCGGCCCCTCGTCGTCAGTTCGTCACCATGAACGCATTTGCTCAATAACTGGATCCCGATGGCTTCCCAGCACTGCGGATGACAGTCTCTGATCGTCTCCAGTGCGTAGCCGTTGATTAAATCCCTGACGCCTTGAGCCCCACCAACGATGTTTACCTGTATCTGTTGACCATTGGCATTAATCATGAAGTGATCACCGCTGGTGGCTGAAATATGGTTATACAGCGCAGCGGCGTACTGGTTCGCCAACGAGTTGAGACGGAAATTTTGCGTAATGAGCGCCATTACCTGACCTCCCATCCGATAGCCTGAAACAATCCCATCTTCGGGTGATACCAGCGGGTGCCGCGAGGTTCAGCTTCAGACATCATCTGGCGAAACGCGGCCATAAACGGCTCCAGTTCGACGATAGCCCTACGTGACAAAAGCCCGTCTGGAGTCATAAATTCGTGCGTGTCTGTCGGGATGCGGTAGGCATTGACCAAATTCCGGCACTTGGCGTCACTCATTCCGCTTTTGGCTACCACCTGGCGGTAACCGACATATCCGGCGCGCATGGTCCCGCGTTTGATGTTCTCCACAGCTTCTGTGACCGTTTCGATCTGCTCTTCAACATGATTCAGGCGCTTCTGCTGGCGAACGGCATCGGCGGCCATTGCTGCGATCATCTCGATTTCCGTCAGCGGCGCGCGAGTGCGGAAGTAGCTGTTAACAAGCTCGCGCTGAACCTGCCAGGCCAGATCGTCATTGAATGGCTTCGTCAACATTAAATAACCAGACTCGAAAAGAATGATCCCTTTGGCAGTGCGTGCGGCAAAGGCATCAGAAAGTGACTCCGTACGTATTACGTCCGCAGTCATTTCGAGAAAGTCCACACCTTCGATAAAGTGAGAGCGGTTGCGATTAAACGCAGCGCGAGCTGTGCCTTCCGGGCGCTGATGGACGTCATCAATCATCGCCAGTGTCACAACGCGTTGACCGCGATATTCGACGGCTGGAAGCTGTTTGTTGTTGATGATTACTGTGTTCATGCTTTATCTCCAAAGGCGCGACGCAGCGCTTTTTTCATTTTCTTACCGTTATTCACTGAGCAATAAAGTTCCGCCAGTTCTTGGGCCATCATTTGTTCGCCAGTTTCATCATTGACGAAATATTGATTAGGGTTGTTCTTTATGAACTCTTGCACCATTGGCAACGCGAGAAATTCATCAGGACTGTAAATTTTCGACTGACGTTGACGATGCTTTGTGTTTGGCACTTTGTGTGTGGACTCAACCGCAAAGATGTTTGCATTATCTTGGTTAGCCATCAGCGCATCCCCAGCGGTTTATTGGCCTGCAGTTCGTCAACCTCTTTCACAAAGCGGTCATGCATGGCGTCCCATTTCTCGCACCAGTTCTGCATATCACGCTTACGAGCAAGGATACGGCGCAGCCGGCGAACGCAGCGCTGGTGGGCGAAGTGATACTCTTTCGTGGCGCCACCGCGTTCCCATACTTCTCCGTGCACCGGATGAGACACCTTTACGTCAGGATGGCGGCACATAAAGCCCGATGCCTCGAATGCCCAGGTGGTCATGAAGAACGCCAGATAGCGGATCGCCGTATCGCGGCTGAAGCAGCGCTTCATGCGGCCGTGCCGCATAGCGACGAACAGTTTGCCCACAGGCGTATGGTGAATCTGAAATGCCAGATCAATGACACTGGCGGTGCGGTTGTCGATCATCGTTTTATTTCCCCTGAATATTTTTCATGAGACATTACTTCCCAGTTCCTGCCATCGTCTTTCGATAGCAGCCTCCAGCGCGGATTAACCTTCAGGCTGAGATACCCGGTCCGTCGCATGCGCCGCGCATAGATTCGCTTTCGTCGGTATCGCAGCAGGACCTGCATTGCCTGCAGGTGAACGCGCTCAGGTATTCGAATTGCTGTCAGTGCCACCAGTAACCTCTTCAATGCGTAGCTCCATTTCGCGAGCCATTTCGATAAAAGTGTCCAGAGCGCAAATATGCTCATCTTCAAAAAGCCGGCGATCGCAAGTAACACGGCCGTTTTCGATATAAAGAACAACACGCCCGGTGAAGTCCGGAAGGACGTGCAGATCCACGTTGAGGACTGGGGGGATCTGAATCCCGTGCATAATTGTTTGTTGTGAGGTCATCAGTTAATTCCTCCACATACGTATTTCTCTTTCGCGTGTTTAATTAATTCCGCAAAAATCTCGTCAACAATCATCTTTCCGGTCTCGGTCAGATATTCGGTGTGTCCATTGATATCGACACTTTTCATATACGTCTGGCGAATAAAGGTTTCCGCCTCTGCTGAAAATTCAGTACGTGCCTGTCTTTCGAAGCGCTGTAAAAGTTGCACCATGGCTTATTCGTCGATATCGATAAACTGGATATTGTCATTCGGCATTGAAACGGTAAGGCGATAACCTCCGGTCTTGCGCTTCATTCGGTTTAATGCCGCAATAGCAATGCGGCGGCGATAAATTTCAATGGTGTTATTTTTCACGTCGCTTTTCCTCTGCCTTCACCCAGATATCGATATCTGATGAGATGTTCAGAGCAAGACCAAGTAACTGTTTAGTCTGGAGAGGGTTCATTTCCTTAAAACAAAGATGCATCAGGTCCAATAGTTCATTAAGATTTCTGGATGAATTCGCTACATCTTCAATGCTGTCATCTGTTGATGGGTCCCACATGATTACCTCCCATAAGCCTTACGCAGAAAGAGGGTTGCAATATGCAGGTAGCTGTTGCCATAACAGGTAAATAGCTTTGCTGTTTTATGAGCTGCTTTATCCTTAACGAATGACATATATATCACCTCGATGAAATTTGGTTGCACGATTCCCCACCAGTGATGGTGTGATTTAAATTACTTATCGATTAACATAATTTTACTTCGATACTTTTCAGTAAATCATGAACCTTAATTGCATTATCGAAAATAAGTGATGCCATGAGGCAATCGGCGTCATCACTGTCTTTTCCTGAAAAATATGACTCATTATATACGTGAGCCAGTTCCCTGAGTTTTGCCGCGCTGACCGTCGCGTAAAAAACATCATCAGCAATATTATCGCTATTCCCTCTGGGGGGCTGTACTGCCTTTTCATTTTTTGCTAACTCTTCGATGTATGCGTAAGCTGTTTCACGGGTTTTATCGAAAGAGCGAATGAGGCAGGCTAAGCCGCAATCAGTTTCCTCATTCATTTCTTCGGTGTTTTTATAAATCATTTCCAGAAGAGTATTTCCTTCGGAAATCTGAGCAACAATGTGTTGAAGCATGTCTAAGGGAGTTTTCATTTGCTGTTCTCCAGCTGGTGGGAAACCTCGCTCATATAAACAAACACATCACCTGCCAGTTTCTTCAACAAGGATGCCAGAGCACTTACTTCAGATTCAGAAAGTTTATGCGGGTGGTCTTCCATGAGGCTGCATACTAATTCCGCTTGAAAAGCTTTTTCTGCGATTTGGTTGAACTGATTGAACTCGGGTTCTGACATTTTCATTTCATTGGCTCCGTTGTTTGCCGATGAAATAAATGTACACGATATGTGATTTTATTTGCAATCACAAATTGTGTGCATCATGTATTTTTCACAATATGTGTTTGAATTTTTTGTGAATTTTTCTTTGGGCAAGTTATTTTGATTTTGGCTGAAGGGGAGGGGCTGAGGTTTAAAGCAAAAAAACCCTGCAATGCAGGGTTAAAAATAATGATTAGCCAAACGTTTCGTCAGGCCATTGTGAGGCGACAACTTTTCCGACGATCCTGCAATGCTCATTACAGGAAATCAGTCCAAATTGAGGGTTCAGTGGTTGGAGATAACTGACTCCTCCATCTCGTATAAGTTTCTTAAACGTAAATTCGTCGCCGCCAAGGCGGGCAATGCAAAAATCACCAGGATCAACTGGCTGGTCAGGGTCTACCAAAATCAGCATCCCTTCAGGGAAGCTTGGTTTGGATCCGGTTGGAGCGGTCATTGAGTTGCCATCAACCTCAAGCCAAAACGCATGGTCGCTAGCTCTTTTGGTTGTACTTACCCAAACATCTGAATCGTCACGATCTGTAAATGTGCCGAACTCAGTAGAAAACATGCCAGCCTGAACGTGTGAAAATACTGGGTATTCGTATTTTTTGTATACAGGGCCTGCATTATCACCAAACAAAATCAGTGCTGGAGACACGCCAAGCACCTCACCCAAAATAAGTGCATCATCAGCACTTACTTTTCTTGTGCCGAGCTCGTAATTGCCTAGACGGGAAGGGGCCGCCCACCCGCAAAGCTTGGCTAGCTGCGCCTGACTAAACCCCTTAGCTTCCCTAAGAGATTTAATCCTTTCCCCGATAATTTCATGCATGGTTTTCATCCTTTCAATTTAACACGAAACGTGGATTTTTATCGTACACATTTTGTTGTTGCTTGTTAATCACAAATTGTGTGTAATGTTCCGGAGATTACTTCGGAGTGCCTAATGAACCGGATTGCCCAAGAAAGAAAAGGAATCGGACTAACGCAAGCTGAGCTTGCATCTGCATTGGGATGGAAACCTTCCCGACTTTCGAATTATGAGCAGGGAATTCGTAAGCCAAGCCTTGATGACTGCCGATCGATAGTCGATGGACTTAGAAAATCAGGGAGCAGATGTACGTTAGATGACGTTTTTCCTTACTCGTCCAACGAGGCGTGACATGTCACCGGAGGCGATATGTATCCGGATTATGTGCAGGTTGATCTGCCCTCGCTTTATAGCCTGGCGGACGCAGCGTGGATCCAACAGCAGTTACTGAGTTTTCCTCCGTCCCTCCGTCGCAAAGTAGCGCTGAAGTACGCAGAGGTTTACGAAATCACGTTTGACGCCGAGCCGGTTTCATACCGCAGGGAGAACCGGGCAAGGCATGAAGCCAATGTGAGGCTTCGCAGGTTCGTTGAAACACACGGGCGGGCAATTCAGGGCTACACAGCCCAGCCGCCTCTGGCAGGAACGCAACAGCGCGCCTGACGATACCGGGCTTAAAGGTGCCTGGTTGCAGTCTGACTTAAAGGTGTCAGTTGCTGATGAAGCTGGTACCACCCACTTACTTTTTTACATTTTGTTGTACTAGCTATCTAGTACATGAATAAGGGAGAGGTAAGAGGGGGGTAAGGGGGGAGATCGGAGAGGGATGGGAATAGGCCTTTTCCAGCAGGCATCTCCATTGGTTAGTTAGGTGCAGATCTCAGAGACCACACCAAAAAATTCGGACGTACTCGCTAAGTGATACGCAGGTGTACGCGGTTAAACCAGATTGGTTTTTCCTGGAAGAGTGGAAATTAAAGGGGTTGATAATGCTGAACATCAAACCGAATTTTGCGCAGGAACGCGCACTCAACATGCTGCGCAGGGACTGGAAGGCATACGAATCATTCATGATGTATATGCCTACCGGAAGCGGAAAAACTGGACTGGCGGCTTTCGTTGCTGCAGGTCTGGTAAGCCGTGGCATGCGCGTTTTGTTTGTGGTGCCCTATACCATTCTTATTAACCAGACTGCCCAGCGTTTCGCGCAATACGGACTGCCGGAAGACCAGATCAGTTTTATCTGGCGTGATCACCCCAACTATGACCCAAGTCTGCAAATTCAGATCGCCAGCGCCGACACACTGATTCGGCGTGATTTCCCTAAGGATATTGATCTGCTGATTATCGACGAAGCCCATCTGAGAAAACGCCGCATTCTGAAAGAGATTGAGCGTATCACCACGGAGTCAAAGGCGAAGGTTATTGGCCTTTCCGGTACGCCGTTTTCACCTTTCCTTGGTCGTTATTACCAGCGCCTGATTAAACCGACGACTATCGGAGAGTTGATCCAGCGTGGTGATCTGAGTAATTACGAGTTTTACGCCCCGACAAAGCCGGATCTGCAGGGTGTCAAAACGAAAATCTCAGCCGAGTATGGTTCTGATTATGATGAAGCCCAACTGGCGGAAATCATGTGTGGTTCTGATCTGGTTGGTGACATCGTTGATAACTGGCTGCGCAATGGTCGCGACCTGCCGACGGTAGCGTTCTGTGTAAACAAGGCTCACGCCAACTATGTGACCATGCAATTCAACAAGGCCGGTGTGAATGCAGAGGTCATGGTGGCTGAAACACCACATGACGAGCGCCAACTGATGATCAACCGTTTCGAGACTGGCGCTACAAAAATTATTGTCAGTGTTGGCGTACTGGTAGCAGGCTTTGACAGCGATGTTCGTTGCGTGATTTATGCACGTCCGACAAAAAGTGAAATCCGGTGGCTACAGGCGTTAGGGCGCGGGCTTCGAACTGCACCCGGTAAAGATGCCTGTCTTATCTTCGATCACAGCGGAACGGTTCACCGTCTGGGGTTTCCTGATGCCATCGAATATAACGATCTCCCCTCAAAAAATGATGGCATGAAAGAGTCAGCAGCGCGCGAGGCTGCAGAACGGGAAGAAAAGCTCCCGAAAGAATGCCCTGAATGCCATTTCATGAAACCTGCAGGTGTTTACGTCTGCCCGAAATGCGGATTTAAGCCGCTGGTCGGTGAGGATGTTGAAACAGACACCCAACGCAACCTTAAAAAGCTCAAAAAAGGCGGAACGGTTTACACCAAAGCGGACAAACAGTCCTGGTGGAGCCAGATCAAATTCTATCAGCGCCAGCGTTCCTCTATGGGCAAACCCATCAGTGACGGCTGGTGCTCACATACCTACCGCGACAAATTTGGCGAGTGGCCCAATGGCCTGAGCGATTTTCCGATGGAGATTACTCCGGAGGTAAACAACTACATCAGGCACAAACTCATCAAATTTGCGAAGGGACAGGAGAGGGCCGACAGTGCGGCCACTACAAACCGGATCGTCAGCGCAAAACAACAGGTTGAAAATATTCGCAGTATGCTGGGGAGAAGAACAGCGTGAAGACAGCAGAAGCGGCAAAAGGCCGCTGGACGGAAATTCTTGAACATTACGGCCTGCCACCAATAACCGGGAAACACCACTACAGGGGAGAATGTCCGGTATGCGGTGCGCGCGGAAAATTCCGTATCGACGATCGCGAAGGTACCGGGACGTGGATCTGCGTATGTGGTAGTGGAGACGGCATGAAGCTGCTTTCCCTCACGCAGACCGGGAAGACTTTCTCGGCACTCTGCTCAGAGGTGGATCAGTTGATTGGCAATGACTACCGCCGGGAGAAAATCCCCGTCAACAGCTCTGCGGCGAAGTTACGCCAGCGCGCCATCAGTAAATTCGCAAAGTTGGTGCCCTTGCGCGGTACCAACGGGGAAGGGTATCTGCGTCAGCGCGGGATCAACAAATTACCCTCTGAGGCGATCCGGTTCTGCGAAAAGCAGCGTCATGCGGGCAGGATTTATCACGCTCTCTATGCTCTCGCCACCGATGATAAAGGTGAATTGTGCTATCTCCACCGAACCTTACTTGAAGGGGATCGCAAAGCGCCGCTGGGGGAAAGCGCCAAACGGCAAAAATCCCTGCAGGAAGATAACTACCTCGAATATGCCCGATCTGTAGCCATCCGTATGTTTCCCGTGTCCTCAACACTGGGGATCGCAGAGGGCATCGAAACGGCGCTCTCCTGCTATCAGATTTATGGCGTAAATACCTGGGCGGTAATGAACAGCAATTTCATGAAAAAATTTCGGGTGCCGGCAGGGGTAAAACATCTGATCGTTTTCGCTGATATGGACAAGCATTCTGCCACCGGGCAGGCCGCGGCGTTTGAGTGCGCTCACGCCAATCTGCTGGCGAAAAATGACCTGGTAAAAGTCAGTGTACGCTGGCCGGACAACGGTGACTTTAACGATATGCTCATGAACGGTGATCAGGTTCGTGAACAGGTTTTCTACAAGAAAAAGGCGGCTGCGTAATGCGTACAGATAACAACGAACATAAAGCACTATTCACCATCCCGACGGCAGCGCACAGCTCCGCCCTAGCAAACATCAAACCTCTGCCTGAGCAACGGAGAATCACCGGGCATAAACAGACCGATGCCTATCTGTGGGTACTGGAGGTTATCCGCCTGAATGAACCGGCACATCTGGACGCTGCAGAAGCTGCGCTGGAGAAAATTAAAATCTCTCCAAAAGAGGCCGAGGAACGGTATTCCCGTTATCTTCTGGCGAATGGAGGCGATCCTTTCCAGGTAGCTTTCGGTACCATCGGCATGGATAACCCGGCCAGGGCTATTGAGAATGCGCGTAAGAACATCAAGAAAGCTGCTGATGTGCGCGCTACGTTCGGCAGCTATGAAGCAGCGATGGAGGACGTAGAGGCCGAGCGAGTGATCAGGTCTTCCCCAAAATTTACTGATGATTACCAGTGGGGATGGACAGTAGACGAAAAGAGAGATGGAAGCATTGACGGCAGTCGTATGAATGAAATTGATGATCAGCGTCGCGCATATGTTGATGGCTATCGTGACGTTCTACCAGAGCCTCATACACTGTCAGATGTTGTTCGTGAGTTTGTTTACTGGGACTGGCTCTACAGCGTTCGCCACACTTCAGGTCAGGAACTCGGTTACGAATTTGGTTATTCCGAGCACCATGAATCTGTGTACGACCGTGAGCGATACCTGGAAAAATTGCTGGCGACCATCAAACCAGTGACACGTGCTGAAGCTGTAGAGGTTTGCAGCTGGTTTCTGGCAAGTGGAAAGGAGGAATATATGGAAGACAAAGGCGCGGCGGTCATTCTTAATCTGGTTGGGGAGTGCGAACAATGAAGCTTGAGGCATCGTTAAAACACTTCAGCCCTCAGGGAATGCATATCAGCGACGACGTGAAAGGAACCTCTCCGGAGCGCCTCACCGGCACTGATGTTATGGCGGCCATTGGTACCACCAGCAGCCGCGCGCGGTTTGGTCTGGCAGCCTTCTTTGGTAAGACCGGGATCAGCAAAAGCGATGAGCAGCTGGCTGTACAGGCTCTGGCGCGTCACGCGATGGATTCGGCACCCAGGAATGTACGTAAAGCAGCAGCAGGCGAGTTTGGCTGGTGTATGCTGGTGCTCGCACAATTCGCCTTTTCCGAATACTCCCGTTCAGCGGAAACCAGCGTGACGTGTCACAGTTGCAGCGGCAGCGGATTAACCTCTCAGTATGAGGATGTGATCAAACATCCTGGAGTCTTCAACTCTGACGGAATGGAAATCGTACCGCCGAAAATCAGGCACGAACTGGTCAGGCGTACATGCGCGGCATGTAACGGTAAAGGTGAGCTGCTGGCCCGATGCCGTTGCGGCGGCAAAGGTGAGGTGCTCGACCGAAAAGCCACCAGAGAGCGTGGCGCGCCAGTGTATAAAAGGTGTGGGCGTTGCTCTGGAAACGGTTTTTCATCGGTGCCATCAACGGCTGCGCATAAGGTTATTCTGAAGCGCGTCCCTGAACTACATGTCAGGACATGGACACGCAACTGGAAGCCGTTCCTTGAATCGCTGGTGGTCATCTGCTATAGGGAGGCACAAAAGGCAGATGATGCGTTTCAAAGAATAACTAGTTAGGTAACGATAGAAGTAATATTTATCATTTTCGAATCATGGAGCTTGATTTTGTCCGAAGTTGTCGTGTATGCTTTAAATCATGGATGCCTGTATCCAAATGAAACTGATTACGAACCCTGCCACTCGGCGGGGTGTTTGTTTTTGCCCTATGCTATGTGGTGATTCCGCTGGTCACGCGGCGGCGTCTGCTCCACGAAACGGAGCGCACTTCCCGATGTGCCTGCGTAGTGTCGCAGCTAAAAGTTGACTATTCTCATGTCGTGCTGCTTGCTGGTGGTCAGCGCCGGATTTAAACTAAATCCGTGGTGAATGCCCCTGTGCGGAGGCGCGTAACTGGTTGGGCTGCGTCCTTGTTAGTGTTCACGCGGGCAGAAATGACCAGTTTTCTGCTCACCGGGAGGCACCCGGCACCACAGGAAAGGTCTGAATCGTTCGTTATTTTGCATTTACTTGATAGGTTTTCTCAGGCTGCCTTAATCTTAGTGGCAGCCTTTTTTTCGCTTCATGGTTGCGATTTTCCATGAAAACAATGAGCT
>NZ_JMTB01000061.1 GCF_000734965.1 Trabulsiella guamensis ATCC 49490 | reverse complement strand
ACGAAACATTCTCATTATCCGCGCCGGAATCATCAGCGACCAGACAGCCCTGAGAGCATTGCAGGAGTACATCAACACGCAGTGTATGAAATGATGTGTCCCACAAATACACAAACAGAGCCTGACTTCGGTCGGGCTTTTTTGTGCCTGTAGTAAACCGGCGCATTCACCGCGCATTGTAATCCCGAGACTATTCACAAAAGCGACCTCTGAGAACGCCATCGCAGCATGGTGCGCTCGGGTATGGCCGTTCTGGTGAACAGAGGTCTCTTTTTTGAAGGTAATCACCATGCAATTAGTTGAAATACAGAAAATGGACCTGATAACCACTTCCATGGCTATCGCTGATGGCTTTTTTATTGCTACTACAAAAGCCATTCAATGAGCGGCTTTGATAATTTTTTATTCGCGAACCATAAGCGAACGGAGGATTGTTCAGTATGGCATCAATAAAGCACTCAACTGATGCTAACGGGCAGTCAAAATATTATGTTCACTGGCGGGATGAAAAGTCCGGTCATGGTCGCCGACGTATCTTCAAGAATATTGACGAGGCCGCTTATTTTTTCTGGCAAAAACAGAATATTGAACTGGATTGCAGAACTGCAACATGGAAGGGTGTTGATAATTCCTGGTCTTTCCAGAAATTGTTGATGTTCTTCCTTGGGTATCAGGCCGGAAAGCTGGAAAAAAACATCATCAGGATGTCGACTTACTCAAAATGTCGTCACGATCTCCTTGCTGTAGACGGCTCGATACTGGAAAAAAATATTCTCCGTATCAGTCATCGCGATATAACCGAATCAGTCTGTCCTGGGTGCCATCGCTGGATCCGCTCTGCATTTTTCCTGCTGGAAGAAAAACGGCTTATTGCATTTAACCCGGTGGACAGACCCGTTCGCCGACACCGCAGGCCGATAACCATTCCCTCAAAGGAGACAGTGAGGAAGTTGCTCGACACCGCGCCGCGGCGTGAGCGCATTGCTTGTTGGCTCGGAATCTGCGGTCTGCGACTCGGTGAAGCGCTGGCGGTAACGTACGAGGATATTTCCTCAGAGATAATCCAGATCAGGCGGCATATCGTGAACGGTGTCATTCGCGAGGGGTTGAAACGCGGCGTTGAACGACAGGTAAGAATGCCGCGGGAACTCCTGGCATTGTTGGACCCGAAATTATTCGGATCACCACAGCCGCTGGTATCAAACAGTTTTACCGGGGCGCCATTGTCCATCAATTACGGTACCCAGGGCATATTGCAAAAAACGCTGGCGGAACACGGCATCAGGCGATTCCATCACCTGCGGCATTTTGCAGTATCCAGACTGGCCGCCAGAGGCGTCGATATTACACATGTTTCCCGTCTTATCGGGCACGTAAATATCAAAACCACCATCGATGTTTACGGCCACTTGTTCTGTGCGCCAGTAGATATGGATCTCGATTGAGATAAACACATAATGGAAATAGTAGGGCGATCCACTATCTCCCCATTCTGCGCGGCCTGAGACCAGCAAATCGCAGTTTTGAAGAAAAATCGATAACTCCGCATTTTTTCGAGGTTTTAATTCCGCACTCAAACACAGAACACAAGCGGCCCCGCTGGCGTTTTTTTCTCAGAATTATTCCGCACGGAAAATGCGGAATAATGATTTTGAACAAAAAATAAACAGTAGCCGATTTCAGGTAAGCGTATGGCCCGAAAAAATAGTTTTAAGAAGGCCTACGTCGGTATCGTTATTGACATGGCTTTAGCCCGGAACAAGATTTCGAATCGGATGGTTGCCCAGCGTTTAGAGATTGACGAGGCGACGATCCGCAACTGGCGAAAAGAACACCCCGAATTTAATCGTGCCTTTACAGAGGCCCGCGAAATTCTGATGGAGAAAGTTAACAGTGTCGCAGGTAAAAGCCTCGACGTTCGCAAGCGGAAAACCGTCACCAGTACACCCAATGGTGTAAAAACCACGATCGAGGAAGTCCTCCCCACACACAATGATGTCGCAGTGTTTGCGAAATCCCTCGGACTCGGTCATAGCGTGTATGGTGAAGATGATCGTAAGCGTGATGTTCTCCGCGAAGTAATGAAAGAGAAGATTGCCGGGAAGTATACCGCTCTGGAGGCGGCGCAGCTGCTTGAGGCTGAGGGTATCAAAGTTCCTGAGACATTACTCATCGAACTGGATACGCCGAAGAAAATACAGCTTTCCGGGCCGAACGGCGGACCTATCCAGCATGAAGACATGACCGACGCGCAGTTACTCGAGGCATTAAAGGAAATAGGTTATGGCCGTCACAAAAACCAGCTCGAGGAAAAACTCGACCATTCTGGAGGCGTATAGAAAAAGGGCAATTGCCCGCGCGCAGGAAAACCTGATGGATTTCACGCTGTATACCTATCCTAACTATGAATCTGGTTGGTTTAACGAACTGGTATGTGCTGAGCTGGATCACTTCCTGAAAGAGGTTGAAGCCGGCAACATGCCCCGGCTTATGCTATTTGCACCACCGCGCTCCGGAAAAAGCGAGTTGGCTTCTCGAAGGTTTCCGGCTTTAGTGCTGGGTAAACACCCGGGCTGGCACGTCATTTCTTGCTCTTACTCTGCTGACCTTGCTAACCGTATGTCGCGAGATACGCAGCGTATCATTGATTCCGAACGCTATCATGAAGTGTTCCCGGATACCTGTCTGAATAGCACCAACATCAGAACGGTCGCTGGTGGTGCTATTCGCACAGCGGAGTTATGGGAAACTATCGACAGATACGGAAAAATCCACGGCGGATCATATCGTGCTGCTGGCGTGAATGGCGGCATTACCGGGCAGGGGTTGAATATTGGCATCATCGACGACCCGGCAAAGGACTATAAAACAGCCTCATCGAAAGCCTATCAGGAAGCGGTTATTGACTGGTACGACACCACGTTTTTTACCCGCGCAGATCCAAAACTGAACGGGATTATCATCATCCTTACCCGATGGCATAAGGATGATCTCGCCGGTCAGTTGTTGAAAAAAGCGGAAGAGGGCGGGGAACAATGGCGCGTTGTCAGCTTTCCGATGGAGGCCGAAAACGACGAATATCACGAGCTGAATGGTAAGCGGTATGCTCTGAGAAAAAAAGGCGAAATCCTCTTCCCTGAACGCATGCCGCTCGGTTTCGTTGATAAGTGCAAACAGCGTGGTTCGCTGGTCTGGAATGCGCTTTATCAGCAGCGGCCAACGGCGAAAGGTGGTGGCCTGATTAAGTCCGAGTGGTTCAAGGAATACAAGGTTCTTCCTCCTATTCGCTGGAGCTGTGTGTATGCAGATACGGCGCAGAAAACCAAAGAGCACAACGACTTTTCAGTATTTGAGCTTTGGGGGCTTGGCGAGGACGGAAAAGTTTACCTTATAGACATGATCCGCGGTAAATGGGAGTCGAAGGAACTGAAGCGCAGAGCCGTGGCGTTCTGGCGCAAATGTAAAATGCGGAAAGACTGTGGCCCGGTTATCTCGATGAAGGTCGAAGATAAATCCTCAGGCACAAACCTGATTCAGGAAATCCAGGCCGAAGCGTCGTGTCCGATTATCCCTATACAGAGGGACAAGGATAAATACACCCGCCTGCTGGACGTTCAGGGTTATATCGAATCCGGCTATGTCTACCTGCCAGAAGAGGCCGAATGGGTTAATGATTTCCTGGCTGAGATGGAATCCATCACACCGGAATTCAACACACATGACGACCAGCTCGATCCGATGATGGATGCGATTTCAGAAATGAAGGCTGGAGAGCTCAACATCTGGGAACAGCTCGGCAAAGGGTAAAACTGTCAAAAATAGCCGTTTGGTTCATTAAAAACGCTATGCATTTTGCACCCCTTTTTATGCACTGTTTATGCACTCGGTTTTTGCCTGTTTTGCCCGCTTAACTCGCGTAAATATTGACTTCGTACTGAATTGGTAACGAGTGCTGATCCGGTTGTTCCTATAACGGTCATTATGTTAAATCAGGCTATTTTTCTTCAATTTTTCCTGTGAGGATGTATGTCCCGAAAGAGACGCCAGAACGGCGCAAACAAGCCCGTTGCGACTGCTGACGGGTACAACAACTTCAAGGCTAAACTCGGCTCCAACGCGCAAAATATTCAGGCTGGTGGGATGTATGAGCCAGGGTATATCACTCGCAATCGCGTGATGCTGGAATTCGCCTACCGGTCATCGTTTCTGGTCGGTGCTGGCGTGGATGCTATGGCCGACGATATGACACGCAAAGGCGTGAATATCACCTCCAAACTGGAGCCAGGGCAAAAAGGCAAGGTGGAAACCTTCTGGGATGATGCCTCTATCTGGGATGGGGTAAACGACACGCTTAAATGGTCCCGGCTTTATGGTGGTGCGTTGCTGGTGGTGCTGATTGACGGACAGGACATGTCAACACCATTACGCCTCGACCGTATCAAGGAGGGGCAGTTTAAAGGGGTGATTAGCCTTGATCGGTGGATGGTATCACCGAGCTATGTGAATCTTGTGACCGATTACGGGCCAGATTTCGGTAAGCCAAAGTTTTACCGGGTAGTGACCAATCAACAAGGGATTCCCCCCTGGAAAATCCACCACTCCAGAATCATCCGTATGGAGGGCGACACACTGCCGTTTCAGCAGGCGCAGACGGAAAACGGATGGGGAATGTCCGTTGTAGAGCGTATTTTTGAACGCATACAGGCGTTTGATACAGCGACTGTTGGTACGACACAACTCATTCATAAAGCGCACCTGCGGACTTACAGCATTGAAAATTTACGCCAGATTCTCATGGCTGGCGGTGATGCTGAAAAAGGTCTGATGAAACACATTGATATGATCCGCGAGTTTCAGACCATTGAGGGTATGACCCTCATGGACAAGAGCGATGAGTTTCAGACCCACAGTTATTCATTTGCTGGCATTGCTGACGTGATCCTGCGCTTTGCTGAGCAGGTTTCCGGCGCCACTGGTATTCCACTGGTCCGTTTGTTCGGGCAGTCTCCCGCCGGTTTCAATACTGGAGATGGAGATCTGGAGAACTACTACAGCCGTGTTAACTCTCTTCAGGAGCGTCGCCTGCGTCGTCACGTTCGCTGGTTGATGGATATCAGCTGGCGTTCGTTGTTTGGTACGCCGTTACCGGAAGATTTCACTTTCGAGTTTAATAAGCTCTGGGAGATGTCTGACACTGATCGCGCAACGATGGCGAATAACGTGACGACCGCACTGGCTACAGCAGTTCGTGAGCTCGGCATGCCGCCAGCGGCTGCACTGAATGACCTTAGAAACATTTCCGATGTGATTGGCATTGGTGGCTCCATCACTGACGAGGATATTGAAGATGCGAAGACCCAGTGGCAGGAGGATGAACCTGAAACCATCCCTCCGCCGACGCTCGGAGATCCAGTATCGAAAAAGCCTGTTGGCGATAGCAAACCAGATAGGGCAGATCGTAAATGGTACTTACGATGGTTCACAGGCCAGCGCTGATAAGACAGGGCTGGTGCTTATCGACTATTCGGAGCTTATCAGTAACTGGGCGGAACAGGTCGGACAGAGGATGTTTGCCCAGGTTGAGCAGGAAGAGTGGAATCAGTGGCGATCGGTATCAGAGGAAATCGGGGCTGGCCTGCGTGAAGTTGTCGGGAATACTCCTGTCGGGCAGGTAGCTCAGGATATTGTTTATCGCCAGATTCAACTGATGAAATCACTGCCTCTGGAGGCTGCTGATCGCGTAATGGATATACAGCAGCGGGCAATTCAGGCGGCTATTAACGGAGAGCGACCAGACCAGCTTTATGAGCAGATTCTTTCGTCTGGTGATGTGGCCGCCAGTAGGGCACAGCTAATAGCCCGCACTGAGATCGGAAGGGCTACAGGTGCCCTAACACAAGCTCGGGCGCTGGCTGTTGGTTCTGAGGGTTACTGGTGGCGCATTGAAGGTGCCGGTACTCGTGATTCTCATCGAAGAATGAAAGATAAATTTGTTCGCTGGGATAACCCGCCGACACTGGACGGTATGACTGGTCACGCAGGATGTTTACCCAACTGTAAATGCTACCCGGACGTGCATATACCTGAGCCGAGAAAATGAAAAATACGGCTTTTGATTCACTTTCTGCATGAACAAGAATACCCGTTAAATGTTACGAAAATGTTGTGTGTTTAAAGTTTCATTTTCAGCCAGGAAAACCGCTATTTTTGAGGCTTTAAGGGGACATTTTAATCGAGTCCATTTTTGCCGATTCAGTTAAGAGCAATTATGTTAAATAGCGCGTTATTTTGAACATTTATCCCTTGCCACAAGGTCGCCATAGAGCGGCCTTTTTTATTGCCTGAAGAGGTGAGAATGCCAAAGGTTTTCATCAATGCAAAACGCGCTGGCGACCTCAGCGTGATCGAGATGTCGGTTGGTTGCGTTACGGCAACTTATCGCAGAGTGGGTGAACTATCTGAACTTAAAGCCTCGGGGCGCGGGAACGTAAGGCAAGTAAAAGCACTACTTCGCGAGTTTATTCGAAACTCTGACCCGATGGTCATTTAGCGAGGCATCATGAAATATTTCTTCACTACACGCCTGGGCGAAACGCGCTATCTGACAGCGGATGGCTCTCTACTGTGTAAAGACGTGCCGATCGCACGTACAGGGACGCAGGTCTATCTGCCCGAGGAAATTGACCTTGAACCAGACTACAGCGGAACGGTAACAGTATGGCGCACCGAGGATGAGGTTTTTTCTCCTGAGACGATGGCGAGCTTTGAGGGCGTAGCCGTCACGCTGGGGCATCCGGAGGATAGCCAGGGCAACATCGTTTTCGTCAACCCTTCCAACTTTGCAGAGCTGGCCCACGGACACATTCAGAACGTGCGGCGCGGCACCGGCGACAAATCGGATCTGCTTATTGCTGACGTGCTGATTAAACGGCAGGAGGCAATCGACGCGGTTAACTCCGGACTGACTGATGTCAGCTGCGGTTATGACGCTCAGTACAAGCAACTGGCACCCGGAAAGGGCAAGCAATACCAAATCACAGGAAACCACCTGGCCGTCGGCATTGACCGCGGGCGAGCTGGTGGCCGCTGTGCAATCGGGGATTCCATCCCATCAACCACAAAGGAGAAGCCTGTAATGTCATGGCTTAAAAAACTGGCTCAGGCCATTAAGACGAAAGATGAGGATGCACTCGCAAAGCTCATCGACGAAGCGCCGGACATGCCGTCTGATGGCATGGGTTCTATCCCCGGTTCCACCATCATCATCAACACTCCTTCTCAGGCTACCGCTTTACCGGAAGGTGCCCGCACCACTACGGACGAAGGCGATCCGAACAAAGACAAAACCGGCACAGGCGATGAAGAAATTCCAGCCTGGGCGAAAGCGTTGCTGGCGCGTCTGGAAAAGCTGGAGGGTAAAACTACCGACAGCGATCCCGATAAGGACAACAAGACCACCGATGCAGACGAGGAAGAGGAAGAAGAAGACCGCAAGGTTACCGGTGATGCGGCGTTTAAGCGCAGTATTATCGCGGATGCGGAAATCATCTGCCCCGGCTTCCAGCCTGCCAGCGATAAAGGTCTGAAACGCCAGGTGCTGGCGCATGCCATGCGCACTGGCGACAGCCTGAAAGTTTTCGGTGTGGACGATTTCGCCAAAGCCTCAAAAGCCACAGTTGATGCTGTGTTTACTGCGGCTGTGCAGTTGCATAAGGCGAAGAATCACCTCACTCCGCTGGGTGGTGCCCGCACTACTGATGGCGCGCCGAACACCAAACACCTTACTCCGGCTGAGATGAACAAAATCAACGCCGAGTTCTGGAATAAACGCAAATAAGGTAACTCGACATGGCAGGTAAATCATATTTAACCCGGATGCCGATCGGCATCGCCGGGGCTGTGACACGTCCGCGTGATCTCACCATTGAGCCGGTATCTCTGAATACCACCGCACCATTCACCGCGTACGGGCTGCCCGGGAAATACGTGAACGACAAGTTCGTTCCTCTGGCGAATGGCGACACTATCGGCCTTGTGAAAGGGATTCTGGTTCGCCCGTTCCCGATCACCTCAGTTGCCGATCTGGCCGCTCTTGGCGTGGATGCTAACCAGATTGGTGACAATCTCAAGCGTGGCTACATCTGCGTGGTTGCTACTGCCGGAACCGCACCGTCTGCGAAAAAAGGTGATCCGGTGTATGTCCGCGTCGCTGGAGGTACAGCAGCAAGCCCGGTGGGGACATTCGTTCTCACGCAGGACGCGACAGCAACCAACACACCTCAGCTGCCAAATGCAGAGGTTATGGGGCCGGGTGACGCTGACGGCCGTATCGAAATTGCATTCAACATCTGAGGAGCACTGAATGTTTACAGTTGACAGAGCGACCATCGACTCAACCGGCGCGTTTATCGTCGGTGAGCTGGAGCGCATGGATCAGACACTCAATATGCCGCTGGTGTCCGTTAAGTGGACACGAGACATGCCGCTGCGCAGCGACATCTCTATCGCGGATGAAGTGTCTTCCTTCACCAATACCGACTTTTCGAGCGTCGGCGGTCCGAACCCGGCAGGCAAGAACTGGATGGGTAAAAAGGGGACTGCAACGCCGGGGCCGGAACTGGATATCACTCCGACCCGTAACAACCTGACGCCGTGGGCAACCGAAGTATCATGGAACGTGCTGGAACTGGCATCCGCGCAGAAACTTGGGCGTCCTATCGACACCCAGAAGTACGAAGCCATGAAGCTGAAATGGAACATGGATACCGACGAGCAGGTTTACATCGGTGACAGCATTCTCGGCGTTGCTGGTCTGCTGAACCTGCCGGACGTCACGCCGCTGGCCGCTGCTGCTGCCTGGACGCTGACAACGGATCCTGATGTGATTCTGCAGGATATCAACCTGGTACTTACCGACGTCTGGATGCGTTCCGGCTATGCCGTATGTCCGGCGAAGATTGGTATGGCGCCCGAGCTGTTCGGCATGCTTACCATGATGAAAGTATCCAGCGCTGGGAATATCTCGGTACTGGAATACGTGAAGATCAACAGCATTGCGTACCAGGAAAACGGCGAACCGCTGGAAATTGTGTCCATGAAATGGGCTTCCAGACGTGGCGCTGGTGGTGCTCACCGTGTCGTGGCGTACACCCAGGACGAAAAATACGTTCGTTTCCCGATGGTACCGCTGCTGAACACCCCGCTGGAATACCGCAGCATGCAGCAGTTGACCGTTTACTACGGCAAGCTGGGGCAGGTGGAAGCGCCGTATTCAAACACCATCTCTTACCTGGACGTTCCTGCGTCTTAACCTGAAACAGGCGGGGAAACCCGCCTCTTTTTGTGGAGCATTAACATGAAATATGTTGTTTCTGATGGCGCGACCCTGAGCTTTCCTGACGGCACAAAATTCGAGCTAAAACAGGGCATCCATAACGGCTCTGATTTCCCTGCACACGTTAAAAAGCACTGGGCGTTTGAAGCTTATGCCCGTCCGCTTGATGATTCCGATCTGGAAAAAGAGAAAAACACCGAAGGGCTTTCTTCACGTCTGGCAGAGCTGGAGAAAGAAAACACCGACCTGAAAGCAAAGGTGACAGAGCATGAGAAAACCATTGCGGATCAGGTCACGGAGATTACTGACCTGAAAGCAAAGGTGGCGCCAGAGGGTGGTAATTCTGCTGATACGGATAAAACCGACATCACCGGTGGCAAGGGCGAGAAAAATGACAAAAAACAGCAGGCTGCCAACTAACGATCAGTTCCGCGCCGACTTCCCCGAATTTGCCGACAAAACCCGCTATCCCGATGCTTCTGTGAATTTCTATCTGCTGCAGGCCGATACGATCCTGAATCAGGATGTGCTGGGTGACCAGTTTGTTTATCTGTCTGAGTTGTTCACTGCCCACTATACAGAGCTGCGCGGTCGTAATCTGGCCGCCGCTTCTGCTGGTGGGGTTAGCACAGCCGGTAGCGGCGTTGCTGCGTCAAAGTCGGTAGATAAAGTCAGCGTGAGCTACGACAACAGCGGCACCATCAACCCTGATGCGGGTTTCTGGAATAAAACCGGATACGGGCAGGAATTTTTCTGGTGGTGGTCAATGTTTGGCGCTGGAGGGAGACAACTTCTGTGAAAAGCGGGCTGACAATACGTGCGGATAACGCTGCCTCTGTTCTGGAATCTCTCCGACAGCTTTCCGGTATGGATGTGCTGGTGGGTATTCCGGCAGATAACGCGGCGCGGGAAGACTCACCGATAAGCAATGCTGAGCTGGGCTACCTCCATTCAACGGGCGCCACAGTGGAAATAGACGGTGTCACCGTCACACTGCCACCTCGACCATTTCTTGAAATGGGGATCGAGGACTCGAAACCGCGTACCACTGCACACCTGAAATCGGCGGCAACTGCTGCGCTGGAGGGGAAAACAGAAGCGGCCAGAGTTCAGCTTGAAAGCGCAGGCCAGATAGCGCGGGACGCAGCAAAAGGCATTATCGGTGCTGGTGATCGTTTGCATCCGCTGTCTGAGAAAACGCTCGAACGGCGACGGGCGGAAGGGCTTCCCGGTGATAAGCCGCTTTACGCACATGGCTATATCCTGCGCTCCATTAACTACGTCGTGAGGGAAAAATAATGCCGTTTCTCGATGTGACGGAAGTTCTTCTCGACCCGGATTTTTGCGATACATCGCTGGTGTGTCACCGGCAGATCCAGACGCTGGATGAGGATAATTTTGCGACCAACGTTCCGCAGGATATTCCGTTTTCCGGGGTGGTGACTGTCGATCGCGCCCTCGAGGCGAAACGCATGGCTGCCGGACAGAACACAAACGGCGCAATCCTCATCGTGACGCAGTTCCGGCTGACTCAGGGAAAACCCGGCATGGACGCCAGCACCCGTCTTGATGCGGACATTGTGACGTATGACGGGCGCGACTATCGCGTGACGTTCGTCGATCCATACACCCGCTACGGCGCCGGATTCGTCCAGGCGCACTGTGAGCTGGTGGACTTTGACGGAGGTACTCCGGATGAGTAACGACAGCACTACGCGTGGTTATCTGACACCTGCCGCTGGTGGGCCAGCCTATGATGAGGCGCTGGAAAGGGAAATCAGCCGGTGGATTCGCGGCGTAACCGGGTTACCGGCCAAATCGGTTTTCCCGCGGTGGACGGATCCGCAATCGTCGATACCCAAAAACGGGGTCACATGGTGTGCGTTTGGCATCACGACCGTACCGCTCCCCGGCATGCCGGCGAATATCCAGGTGGATGAGAATACTTCTGAGCAGTGGGCATGGGAGAGCGTGACGGTCATTTTATGCTTTTACGGTCCACAGGGCGCCAGCATGGCGACGACGTTCAGATCCGGGCTCTTTGTTGAACAAAACAACACAGAGCTTAACCGTTCCGGGCTGTCCTTCAACGATGCGGGGACCATTTATAACCTGCCCGAGCTGATTAATAACCAGTGGGTGAGGCGCTACGACCTCACCATCACCCTGACCCGCAAAACCGTCCGCACCTACAACATTAAATCCATCGTTGACGACAACGTCACGATATCTACCGGAGATTGATCATGGAGAAAGGCCTGCCGTTAAACCGCGTCACGAACGTGACTGTGACGCTTTCCGCCAGGGCAGCGCAGGGCCGCAATTTTGGCTCGATGCTGATCCTGGGTAATTCAACAGTCATTCCCATTTCTGAGCGTCTTCGCCTGTACTCTGCACCGGATGATATCGGCGATGATTTTGGCGTGGACAGTGAAGAATATGCCGCCGCGGTTATCTGGTTCTCCCAGTCACCGCGACCGACTCAGGTCTACGTGGGCC
>NZ_JMTB01000060.1 GCF_000734965.1 Trabulsiella guamensis ATCC 49490 | reverse complement strand
AATTCTGGCCGGTGTGCTGGCGGATTTTGGCAGTGTTCGAGCGATGCTTCCTGCTGGTGGTATGGAAAACGCGAATCTCGATGCGCTGGCGCCGGTGCTTGAAAAGGTGCTGCCGCGCATCGCCGGTGAGTTGTCAGCGCTGAGCGAAGAGGATACCAACGCGATTATTTACCCCTGCCTTGCGGTGGTGGCGCGCCAGAACGGGAAAACATGGGCGCCAGTATTTAACAGTGGCGCGTTGATGTTCGATGATATCGACCTGTTTTCCATGCTGCAGATTGTGGCGCGGGTGGTCGCCGATTCGCTCGGAAATTTTTTGCCCGCACTCCCTACCAGCGAGACGCCGACGGTCCCGTCACAGGTCTGATCCTCAACAGCCTGCCTGACGGGCTGTCTTATCTCCTTGACCCGGTTGACGCCGGGTTAATCCCATATAACGCGCTGAAGGATGGATCTGTCGATCTGTGCGATATCGCGCTGATGAATGACCATCTGGCAGTTAAGGCAGACAACCAGCGCCGTATAGAGAAATGGAGAGAGGAATATGAACGCTGAGACGATTAAAGACTTTCTGATCTCCCTCGGTTTTGACATCGACGAAGCGGGAGCACAGAAGTTTGATTCTGTGCTGAAAGGCGTTACCGCGAACGTTCTGAAGGTCGGCGCGGTGGTGGAAGGCGCAGCGCTGAGCATTGTCGGATTTACCACCCAGATCGCGAATGGTCTGGATAAAATTTACTGGGCATCCCAACGGACGGGGGCCAGCGTCCAGGGCATCAAAGCGCTGGGCTATGCCGCATCGCAAACCGGTGCCAGCGCTGAGTCGGCCATGTCCTCCCTCGAAGGGCTGGCTGGCTTCATGCGTAGCAATCCGGGGGCGGAAGGGTTCCTGAACCGTCTTGGTGTCCAGACCCGCGATGCCAGCGGAAAAATGCGGGATATGTCCTCCATCTTTACGGGGGTAGGGCAGAAGCTCAGCAGTATGCCGTACTATCGCGCCAATCAGTATGCGCAAATGCTGGGGATTGATGAAAATACCCTGATGGCAATGCGCAGGGGTATCGGTCAATTCAGCGCTCAATACTCGGCAATGGCGAAAGCGATCGGCTTCAATGCTAACGAAGCCGCCGTTTCCTCTAATCGCTTTATGACATCGCTGCGCGCGTTCAGCGAAGCCGCCGGAATGGCGCGGGATAAGATCGGTGCCACCCTTGCCGGCGGTCTTGCCGGTAGCATGGATAACCTGCGGAAACAGCTGCTGGATAACTGGCCGCGTATCGAGGCTGTGCTGACGAAAGTCATTAAGGGCATTCTCTGGGCTGGCGATGCCATTACGCGCGTACTCTGGCGCGCTGGTGGCGCAGTCAGTGACATTATCGACTGGTTTAAACGGCTCGACCCGGCAACCCAGCAACTGATCACGTTGTTCGGTGCGCTGTTAGTCGCCTGGCGGCTGCTGAATTCCGCGTTTCTTGCGTCACCCATTGGCATTGTCATGATGCTGGCGGGTGCGCTTGTCCTTCTTTATGACGACTATAAAACGTGGAAAGAGGGCGGCGACAGCCTTATCGACTGGGAAAAATGGGCTCCCGGTGTCAACGAAGCGCTGAAAAACATCAAAGAGCTGCAGGACAGCATCAGCGGTCTGACAGATTCCCTGTTGAAGCTGCTCGGTATTGATCCGAAGTCGTGGTCCCTGAAATGGGATGTTCAGAACTTCATCACGCAGATGGGTGAATTCAGCAAGATGCTGAATCTGATCGCCGACCTGCTGAACGCCATAAACGAGGGGCGATGGAGCGACGCGGTCAGTATTGGCAAGCAACTACTCAATCAGGGCAGTGGTCAGCCTTCCGCAATGCCTGGTGTTACCGACAGCGCTAACAACACTGCAGAGTGGATCAAGGATAAAACCGGATGGGATCCGCGCTCAGTGGGCAGGACAGTACGTGGCTGGTTTGGCCTGGATGGCGATGAGTCAGCAACAAATGCCGAACCGGAGAAACGGGGCGAGCGGAATAACAATCCGGGTAACCTCAATTTCGCCGGACAGGCGGGAGCGACGCTCGAACGTCCGGGAGGCAGATTTGCCCGGTTTGAAACTGCTTTTGATGGTTTACGTGCGCTGTCACGGCAGCTAACGCTTTATGCTGGCCGGGGAATAAACAGCATCGAGAAAATCATCTCCACCTGGGCACCCGCCTCTGACAATAACAACACCGCGGCATACATTCAGGCAGTATCTGAACGGCTCGGCGTGGATCCGCAGGCAGCCCTGAATATGAGCGACCCGCAAACCATGTCCGCGCTGATGAGCAGCATTATCCATCACGAGAATGGAAGGAATATCTATTCCGGTGAGCTCATCAATAAAGCCGCCGTGGCAGGTATTGGTGGGACGCAGGTGAGTCAGAACAACAATTATTACATTTATGGCGGCGGGGATGCCCGCTCTGTTGGTACAGAGGTTGAGCAGCGTCAACTGTCTGCGAACGCCAAAGTGTTGCGCGGTAATCAGGTTAAGGTGAGCTAATGGATATTCTCTCAACACTGTTTCAGCAGCAGAGCCGAAAAATTGGCGTGATCATCCCCAGCGTTGTCGTTACCGAGAAACATAGCGACACGCTGGAGATAACCGAACATCCGGTTGAAGTTGGTGCCGCTGTTGCGGACCATGCGTACAAGCGGCCCTCAGAGGTGGTAATGGAAGTTGGTTTTGCTGGTGGTGGTTCTCTCCTGGACTTTGCCAGCAACCTGACGGCTACCGGCCTGCTCGGTCTGAGCCCGCAGGAAACGTATCAGGAGATACTTAACCTGCAGGACAGCCGCGTTCCGTTTGATGTGGTAACGGGTAAACGGCTGTATAACAACATGCTGATCCGCGCGCTGGAAGTGACCACGGATAAAACGACTGAAAATGTCCTGTCCGCCATCATCACCCTGCGGGAAGTCATTATTTCCCAGACACAACAGGTTACGGTGGCGGATAAAAAGGACATGAAAGACGGCGTGAGCACTTCCTCAGTGCAGAACACCGGCACGAAAACCACCAAACCGCCGAATACCTCCCTGCTGAAAAGCATCACCGGGGGCGCGGCTTCACTACTGGGGCTTGGCTAATGGCAATTCAGGAAATTCCGCTGACGGCGGATAACCAGGAATTCAGCATCAACATCGCCGGGGCCACGTACCGGATAAGCATCATCTGGCGGGATGTGTACTGGATTATGGATCTGCAGAACGACAGGGCAGAGCCTGTAATTTCCGGTATCCCGCTTGTCACGGGTGCTGACCTGCTTGCTCAGTACGCGCATATGAATCTGGGGTTTAAGCTGGTGGTGGTCTGCGACGACAGCACGCAGGACTACCCGACGAAAACTGATCTGGGTGGCCGCAGTCATTTACTGGTTTCAACGGAGTAATCATGTCACAGAACTGGATGCGGCATTTCGAGCTGCAGCTCGTTGACGACAGCGGGCAGGGCATACAGCTCAGCGATTTTAAAGTGACCTTCACGATCGACTGGTTCAACATCAGCAGCGCCTCCCGGGTAGGAACGTTCAAAATCTATAATCTGTCAGCTGATACCTCAAACCGGATCACCGGCGCAGAGTTTTCTCAGGTTCGGTTAATTGCCGGGTACGATGGTATCGCGCCGGATGTTTCAGCCAGCGAAGTCGGCAAAGCCCGGGAAGTAGACGCCTCGGAAGTCGGGCAGAGTGACGGGCGCAATTACGGGCTGATTTTCAGCGGAGAAATCCGCTATTCACTGACCGGGAAGGACAGCCCGATTGACTCCTACGTTCTGATACAGGCTGCTGATACGGATTTGGCCTTCGCCACCAGCATCACCTCGCAGACACTGGCCGCCGGTTACACGGTCGCCGACGTCAACCGCGCGCTGATGAAAGACTTCGGAGCTAAAGGGGCAACAGAAGGGCTGACGCCGGAAATGCCTGCAACGGTGTTTCCTCGTGGTCGTGTGCTGTTTGGTATGACCCGACACCTGATGGATAACGTTGCTTCACAGTGCGGAGCCACGTGGCAATTCGTGGATGGACAGCGGCAGATGGTGGCAAATAACGAGTACGTGCATGAAGCTATCGTGCTCAACAGCGCCACCGGGCTGATAGGTATGCCACAGCAAACCATCGGCAACGGCGTTAACGTTCGCGCGCTGATAAACCCGAACATCCGGGTTAACGGGCTCATTCATCTGGATCAGGCATCTGTATTCCGCACTGCGTTGTCGAACAACGATATCGCTATGGCTGGTGGGCAGATCACCGACCAGAATACGGACGGAAATATCACGCTAAGCGGCACCACGGCGCAGCCTGCCAGCATCGCAACGGATGGCGTTTATATTGTGCGCGGGATTATGTACACTGGCGATACAAGGGGCCAGGCGTGGTACATGGATATGATGTGCGAAGCGCGTGGTGCGGCGGATCTCCGTAGTCAGGGCGCAATGAACAGGTGGGGATAACGAGTGAATAGGCGTAACATTCTTTTGTTTCTGGGTTTATTTATTCCTCTGTCAGGAATCGCCGCACCGGGTAAGTATGAGAAAATGGCTGTTGATTTAATGGATCAGCAGAAATTTACCCAGTGGCAACATTATTCCTCGGCGGTTCCATTCTTCGCTATGAATGGACGCAGATTCGCTATGACCATTGATGACTTTGCCGACATCGTTAGCAACACCTTTCAAGAGTGTGAGGATTTGGATGCTTACACAAATCAGAAGGGTACGACTGATAGTTGTAAATCCTATGTTTTCAAGGGAATTAAAGAATGGGTTGCCCTTTCCAAAGATAGCTCTGTTAGCGATACCGCTTGGAAAATGGGGCAGAGATATGCTTTCAACAGCCGAAATCCGATAGCACACAAAAATGTTTGGGATTTTAATGGAATGGCTGGAGGGATCCGCGTTGCAAAATCTCAAGGGTACTAACAGCATGGACGCGCCGAGAATCATCGGATCTTTTCCGTGTAAAAAAGTGGCTGATTGAACAATATCCATTGCAGCACTGTTACGTAATATCTTCTTGCCTGACTCTCTCACGCATACCGGCATCGATACAGCGCGCCAGTTTGCTGCATACGACTGCCGAAAGGTGAAGTGATAGTCTAAATTATGACTAGTGAATAAAACAACAGGTTGTTGCCAGCGCTACCTGATGATAAATTCCTCTGCCACGGGGGATGATAAATGGCACTTGCACCTATTAACAAACTGAACGAGACACTCGAAATGCTCACATCGCGCATTGATGACGGATGTGATCTGGATGTGTTTACGTTTAATCGTGTGGTTTCAAGCGCAAGAAAAATCCCGGACGAACCATTAAAATTGATGTTGTTGGCTTTGGCACACGGGGCCGCAGGCAAACATGACGATGCAGTCAATTTTTTCAAACAAGCCGTTGTCTATCGCGATGAAATAATCGCAAGGAATTATCTGTCCTACTTAAGCCATACAGGGCAGTATGAATTGTATCGTGAAGAAGCTGTCAGGCTAGCTAAAGAGATAGTAAGTAAGACTCTTTCTATTAGAGCAAGAAATGCTACTTACGCGGATGGGGATAGCGAGTTATCTCTGTTCTTCGCGAGGAAAGCTCTTTCTATGGTTGGGGATGATCGTGAGAGAGCAATCATGGAACGGGAAGTCATGAACAGAACTCAGGCGTTAGACAGGTTTGTCGAAGTCACACGGCTAAGTACAGCAGAGATATCCACGCTTACGCGCGCTGTTGTTAACGTTGCAAAAAAACATGACGTTTTAGCTGTATCTCATGACTACTACACGGGGTCAGATGGCGATGCAGGCATTATTTGCGATATTTTTTGCGAGGATGCTGACCTGATTTCTGACATGGATATCGAGGTCGCAACCGAACTCGCCATGAATGAAATGTTCGCAGATAAAAATATTACTGCATGGTTCCGTGGACGTAATCGTCAGGAGATCAAAGAAACGTTATGAGTATTCAGGGAAAGGATTTTATTGATGCATCTCGCGTTTGTCTGGATGCTGGCTGTGAGGCGGGTTTGCGAAGCGCCATTTCAAGAGCTTATTACGCTTTATACCATGAAACTTGCGGTGCTTTGACCTGCTGTCCTCCAACTACTCATGATGGTGTTGTTCAGTATTTAACGTCTGATGCCAGACGAAAAAGTGAACCGTACGAATTTATGTCTCTTGTTCAGTTGGGCGCTGTGCTTAAACAGCAAAAAACCAAGCGAAAACGTGCTGACTATGCACTGGAAGAAACCATCTTGCACACTGAAGCAAGTTCTTCCGTGAGTACTGTTGATAAGATGTTAAAAAAAATAGCAGAGATGAAAGCCAAGGTGGCTTAATCAGTATTTCCTAAACAAACCCGCTTCGGCGGGTTTTTTGCTTTCTGGAGCCTACCAAATGGCATTATCTGACCAAACCCGCAGCGGCGACCTTGCTGAAACCCTCAAATCTGAGCGGGAAGCGACAAAGAACCAGATCCGCGTCGCCTTGCCTGGCATCGTTCAGTCATTCGATCCTGACGCAGTAACGGCGGTCGTACAGCCTGCTATCCGTTCAGTTGAAATTGATAATGACGGAAACCGCATTACTGATAATTACCCGTTGCTGGTGGATGTGCCGGTGGTATTTCCGCGCGGTGGCGGCGTTACGCTCACGTTCCCGGTTAAGGCTGGCGATGAATGTCTGGTGATTTTTGCTGATCGCTGCATCGATTTCTGGTGGCAGAGCGGCGGAGTACAGGAGCCGGTAGACGATCGGATGCATGACCTGTCAGATGCATTCTGTATTATCGGACCGCAGTCGCAGGCGAAAAAAATTGGCGGAATCAGTACCAGCGCAGCGCAGTTACGAAGTGACGACGGCAGCACCTATTTTGAAATTAACCCAGCCACGAAGAAAATTAAAATCGTGGCGCCGGGTGGGATGGACGTAGTCACGCCGCTGGCTACTTTCTCTGAGAAAGTCACCATCAACGGCTTATTAACCTGGATGGGCGGCATGGTTGGCTCTGTGGTTTCCGGCGTTGCCTCCAAAATCACCGGCGCTGTTGAATTTATCGGTAGCGTGAAAGCGAACGGCAAAGTCATTGATGATAGCCACACTCACGGGGGTGTAGAGCGCGGCGGAAGCAATACTGATGGGGTTAACTAATGCGATACAGACGTGAAGACGCCGATGGCGATTACACCTTCGGCAGCGGTGATGATACCTGGCTGATTAACTCGCCTGAAGCGGTAGCGCAGGCGGTGAAAACACGGTTCAAACTCTGGTATGGGCAGTGGTTTCTGGACACAACGGAAGGTACTCCGTGGATTCAGTCGGTGCTGGGTAAGCAGAAGCCGGAAACATACAACCTGGCGATCCGCAAACGCATTCTTGAAACGCGGGGCGTTAAATCAATCCTCTCTTTCGATACGACGGTGAACACCACGACGCGCCACGTCACTTTCGCCGCTGAGATCGACACCATTTTT
>NZ_JMTB01000059.1 GCF_000734965.1 Trabulsiella guamensis ATCC 49490 | reverse complement strand
GGGGGATACCGCCAGCGCCAACAGTTAGTTGAACCGAAGTGATACCGGATAAATCCAGTAATGACTTGGCGATACCACCGCCACCACCTCCACCACCGCCAGCCGCACGACCACCCGCACCACCGCCACCTACGATCTCCACATAGCATTTTCTTCCGTTCTGCAACTCAGCAGGGACTGCCCAGTTGGTTACTCCCGGCGCAGAAAAAACAATCATGTTTTTATAGCCAAAAGCCGAATCCCCTAAACCAACCTTTTTTATAACTCCTGATAACCAGGCGACATTTCGCCGTTTCTCCTGTTTTCATAACAGGAGAAATACCCATGATTTACGGCTATGCCCGCGTATCAACAAACCACCAGGACACCGAACTTCAGCGCTCCGCTCTTGAGTCAGCGGGATGTGATCACATTTACGAGGAGCATGCCAGCGGGCGAAAATCGAACCGCCCGGTACTGAAGCGGCTGATCGCCACTATGCAGGCTGGTGATGAACTGGTGGTCTGGAAGCTGGACAGGATCGGTCGCAACGTGCTGCATGCGTTGTTAATGTTCCAGCAGCTACAGGAAAAGGGTATCAACTTCCGCAGTATTACAGATGGTGTGGACCTTAAAACGGCCAGCGGTCGCTATAATTTCCGCAATATCCTGTCAGCGGCGCAATATGAGTCTGATCTGAACAGCGAGCGTACGCTGGCGGGGTTAGCCGTTGCA
This sequence comes from Trabulsiella guamensis ATCC 49490, assembly GCF_000734965.1. Taxonomy (GTDB): domain Bacteria; phylum Pseudomonadota; class Gammaproteobacteria; order Enterobacterales; family Enterobacteriaceae; genus Trabulsiella; species Trabulsiella guamensis. Next base: position 198,021 of record NZ_JMTB01000059.1, on the reverse strand, counting down.
CGGGCAAAAGGACGGATAGGGGGACGTCGGCCTAAGTTCACGGCAGAACAATGGGAGAAGATGAGGAAAATGATTATGGCAGGCGAGACACGGCAAAGCGTATCGAAAGGGTACGGAGTGGGGATTTCAACGCTGTATAAAAAATTCCCTGCTAATCATTAATGATTACCGCCTCCCGTCGTATGCAAGAACGAGCGGCGGCTGGCTGGCGATCGTTCGATAGTGCGAGTATTGAATGGTTGCCAGCCGGCGCAGAGTCTACATGACGATTAACGAACAAACCAGTCGTCAGCGCTTTCCCATGTCTCCTGGAGTATTTCCTCAATCGCTTCTTTGTCCTCAGAGGTCCCATTACGGACAGATAGCCTATCCATCCCCGCTATGCGAACCATAGCTTCAATATCAGGGTATTTGCGTTGCAATCGTTTGTTCAGCTCAATCGCCAGCGCCGATACCGCACCAGTAGGTAATTTCTTCGTTTTGTCGATAGTTACTTCAACGTAGAGCATTATGCACCTCACATAATGAAATGGTGTTCTGTGTCTGCATCGGTATGTGATTCGATGCTATCAATGCGTTTTTGTAGCTCCTGAACCAGTAATTTCGCCATACTGAGGCGGATCATCACGTCCTGGTCGGGATAACTCTGAGCATTTTTGAGGCCGATTGATGCGAGAGTGTCGATGAAGGATGATCTTAAAATAATCAGATTCCCCATAGGGCTATGATCCATCTGAAATGATGTTAGTTCGCGCATGCCGGAAAATTCATCTTTGGAAGACATTGCTGCCACCTTTGACTAGATAATGTGTGATTATTATTTAACTGGTTATTTATACAGTGTCAAGTTGCGGGAACTCACAATGCGGTTCTGCTATGCTCAGGCAGCAGCAAAATGTACAATCATCGGCATGAATTTTTCTTTGTACATGTAGTTGTACATAATGGAATAAAAGAACATGACAATGACCCTCTACCTCGCAGAGGTAGCTAAGAGAAGAACCTTCGCAATTATTTCCCACCCGGATGCCGGTAAAACGACCATCACCGAAAAAGTATTACTGTTCGGACAGGCCATTCAGACAGCGGGTACGGTCAAAGGCCGCGGCTCCAGCCAGCATGCGAAGTCTGACTGGATGGAAATGGAAAAACAGCGTGGTATTTCTATCACCACGTCTGTAATGCAGTTTCCGTATCATGACTGCCTGGTTAACCTGCTCGATACCCCGGGGCACGAAGACTTCTCGGAAGATACCTATCGTACACTGACGGCGGTGGACTGCTGTCTGATGGTCATTGATGCGGCGAAAGGTGTTGAAGACCGGACCCGTAAGCTGATGGAAGTTACCCGTCTGCGCGATACGCCTATCCTGACCTTCATGAACAAACTTGACCGTGATATCCGCGATCCCATGGAACTGCTGGATGAAGTGGAAAACGAGCTGAAAATTGGCTGCGCGCCGATCACCTGGCCGATAGGCTGCGGCAAGCTGTTTAAAGGCGTTTATCATCTCTACAAAGATGAAACCTACCTGTACCAGACCGGTAAAGGCCATACCATTCAGGAAGTGCGCATCGTCAAAGGGCTGAACAACCCGGAGCTTGACAAGGCCGTCGGCGAGGATCTGGCGCAACAGCTGCGTGATGAGCTGGAGCTGGTACAGGGCGCGTCTAACGAATTCGACAAAGCGCTGTTCCTCGCCGGGGAAATCACGCCGGTCTTCTTTGGGACCGCGCTGGGTAACTTCGGCGTTGACCATATGCTTGATGGTCTGGTGGAGTGGGCGCCTGCGCCGATGCCGCGTAAAACCGACACCCGTGAAGTGGAAGCCAAAGAAGAGAAATTCACCGGCTTCGTCTTTAAAATTCAGGCCAACATGGACCCGAAACACCGTGACCGCGTGGCGTTTATGCGCGTGGTGTCCGGGAAATATGAAAAGGGCATGAAGCTGCGTCAGGTGCGTACGGGCAAAGATGTGGTGATTTCCGATGCGCTGACCTTTATGGCGGGCGACCGTTCCCACGTTGAAGAAGCGTATCCGGGCGACATCATTGGTCTGCACAACCACGGCACTATCCAGATTGGTGATACCTTCACCCAGGGTGAAACGATGAAGTTCACCGGTATCCCGAACTTCGCGCCGGAACTGTTCCGCCGTATTCGTCTGAAGGATCCGTTAAAGCAGAAACAGCTACTGAAAGGGTTAGTGCAGCTTTCTGAAGAGGGCGCGGTGCAGGTGTTCCGCCCGATTTCCAACAACGATCTAATCGTTGGCGCGGTCGGTGTGCTGCAGTTTGACGTAGTGGTTGCGCGTCTGAAGAGCGAGTACAACGTTGAGGCGATTTACGAATCTGTTAACGTGGCTACTGCGCGCTGGGTGGAATCCACGGACGTGAAGAAATTCGAAGAGTTCAAGCGCAAGAATGAAGTTCAGCTTGCGCTCGACGGCGGCGACAACCTGACTTACATCGCCCCGACGATGGTCAACCTGAACCTCACGCAGGAGCGCTATCCTGACGTGCAGTTCCGTAAAACGCGCGAACACTAATCCTTCCCGCCAGGCACGGCCTCCGCCGTGCCTGTTTATTTCCAGTTTTATTAGCCTCTTGCGGATTGTTCTTAAATCCCGTCGCATTACGCAATTGTGATCTATATTTAACATTGTGATGACAAATTCACTGGTTTAATCACCTGGCTAAATCATATTTAGTAGCTTGTTAAACCATAGGATTTTCTCATCGCAACATTAACAGCTGACCAGAGGCGCATTTTGCGGCTTAGCAACAGCCTGGCTGATTGCAAGAAACCACAGGACAGGAGCGATCATAATGATAAAACTGAAAAATTCGAAAACTCTGCTGGCAGTGATGCTGGGTACTGCCGTGATGAGCGGTTCCGCGCTGGCTGAATCAACCTCCAGCAAAGCAGAATCCGCTGCTGACAACGCAGGGCAAAAAATCGACAGTTCGATGAATAAGGTCGGAAATTTCATGGATGACAGCGCAATCACGGCGAAGGTGAAGGCCGCGTTGGTCGATCATGAATCGATTAAGAGTACCGATATCTCCGTTAAGACTGAGAAAAGCGTCGTCACGCTGAGCGGGTTCGTCGAGAGCCAGTCTCAGGCCGAACAGGCGGTAAGCGTCGCCAAAGGTGTTGAAGGCGTGGCTTCCGTCAGCGACAAACTGCACGTCCGCGACAGCAAATCACAATCGGTGAAAGGCTATGCGGGTGATGCGGCGACCACCAGTGAAATCAAGGCCAAACTGCTGGCTGATGATATCGTTCCGTCGCGCAAAGTGAAAGTTGAAACCACTGATGGCGTGGTGCAGCTGTCCGGGACCGTAGAGTCCCAGGCGCAAAGTGAACGTGCGGAAAGCATCGCCAAAGCGATCGATGGCGTGAAGAGCGTCAAGAACGATCTCAAAGTGCAGTAATTAGTTCTCAGAATATGCGCCCCGGACAAGTGTGTGGGGCGCATGTACCACAAGAAAGCGATCTACTGTGAGTCGCCTGAGCACTCATAGCCACGTATGACACTTACTATGGTAAAGGAGAATCGTATGTTTCGTTGGGGCATTATCTTCCTGGTTATCGCGTTAATTGCCGCCGCGCTGGGCTTTGGTGGCCTGGCCGGTACAGCGGCAGGTGCGGCGAAAATTGTCTTTATCGTCGGTATCATTCTGTTCCTGGTGAGCCTGTTTATGGGACGCCGGCGTCCATAGCACACGTTAATCTGTTGTAACAAAAGCCAGTCCTTGTGACTGGCTTTACTGGTTTAAGGCGAGAATAAACTGCGTTATGGTGAAGGAATAACAACACAAAACAGGAAGGCAGAGGTGGGGCAGCGAATTCCCGTAACGCTTGGCACGATCGCGCCATTAACCGTGAAGTCATTTCAGCCGGGGCCGCTGGCGCTGGTGTGTGAAGGCGGCGGTCAACGCGGTATATTTACGGCCGGGGTGCTGGATGAGTTTATGCGCGCGCAGTTTAATCCCTTTAACCTCTACATTGGCACCTCCGCCGGAGCGCAAAACCTTTCTGCCTATTTATGTAACCAGCCGGGGTACGCCCGCAAAGTTATTACCCGCTATACCACCTCCCGTGAATTCTTTAACCCGATGCGTTTCGTGCGCGGGGGCAATCTTATTGATCTCGACTGGCTAGTGGCTGAGACTGCCAGCAAAATGCCGTTGGCGATGGACTACGCCGCCGGGCAGTTCGAACTCGGCAAAGTGTTTTATATGTGCGCCTGTCGGGGTGATGATTACACGGCCAGTTATTTTTCCCCGACCAGTAAAACCTGGCTGGATCTGATCCGCGCCTCAAGCGCGATCCCCGGCTTTTACCGCAACGGCGTACTGCTGGATGGCGTCAATTATCTGGATGGCGGTATCAGCGACGCTGTCCCGGTGCAGGAAGCCGCGCGGCGTGGCGCGAAAACTATCGTTGTGATCCGCACCGTACCGTCGCAAATGTATTACACGCCGCAGTGGTTCAAGCGTATGGAGCGCTGGCTGGGCGACAGCAGCCTGCAACCGCTGGTGAATCTGGTGCAGCAGCATGAAACCTCCTATCTTGCTATGCAGAAATTTATAGAGAAGCCGCCGGGCAAACTGCGTATTTTCGAAATTTATCCGCCGAAACCGCTGAACAGTATGGCGCTGGGAAGCCGCCTTCCGGCGCTGCGCATGGACTACAAAACGGGCCGGTTATGCGGGCGCTATTTCCTGGCGACGGTAGGTAAACTGCTGGCAGAGCAGCCACCGCTGCGCCGTCACAAATCGCGCATTGTTGTCCCTGCACCGGTGGCGAATGAAGCGCTGACCGTTCCGCCGTTGCTGGATATTCCGCAGGCCAACGATGCGAACTTTGATAATGAGGATCTGGCGTGACTTACCGCTTTATCGACACCCACTGTCATTTCGATTTTCCGCCATTTACCGGTGACGAAGCGCGTAGTCTGCGGCGTGCTGCGGAATCGGGTGTCGGCAAAATCATCGTACCGGCAACGGAATCGTCCCGCTTTGCCGGGGTGCTGCGGCTGGCGGAACAGCACGAGCCGGTATACGCCGCGCTGGGGTTGCATCCGATTGTCATTGAACAGCACACGGACGCTTGCCTGGCGTCGCTGGAATCGCTGCTGGCTTCCCGGCCTGAAAAGCTGGTCGCCGTCGGTGAAATTGGTCTTGATCTTTACCGCGAGGATCCGCAATTTGCTAAACAGCAGACGCTGCTGGATGAACAGCTGAAACTGGCGAAGCGCTTTGATTTGCCGGTCATTCTTCACTCGCGCCGTACGCACGATAAGCTGGCGCTGCATCTTAAGCGCCACAATTTGCCGCGAACCGGCGTGGTGCATGGGTTTTCCGGGAGCCTGCAACAGGCGGAGCGGTTTATCGATCTCGGCTATAAAATTGGCGTAGGCGGCACGATTACTTACCCGCGGGCCAGTAAAACGCGGAATGTGATCGCCCGGCTGCCACTCAGCGCACTGCTGCTGGAAACCGATGCCCCCGACATGCCGCTGAATGGCTTTCAGGGGACGCCGAACCGCCCTGAACAGGCGGCCCGCGTATTTACCACCCTGTGCGAATTGCGCCCCGAACCGCCGCAAATCATTGCTAATACATTGATTAGTAACACGGAAGCGTTATTCGCTGGACTATGAGCGCTTTGTTAAGGTGATGTAGATCTCATTCTCAAGTATTGATCGCATATTGTTGCGTCAATTATGTGAGATAAGACAAGCAGGATTGTAACGGATCGTTATAATCGGCGGGTTCGCTGATAACACAATCCAATCTACAGGGACTCTGTATGCAAATCCTCATGGGACTCGTTGGCATGGTGGCGCTGCTTGCTATCGCTGTGCTCCTCTCCAGTAACCGAAAAGCCATTAATCTGCGTACCGTGCTGGGCGCATGGTTAATTCAGGTTGGCATCGGTGCGTTGATCCTTTATGTACCTGCCGGACGTCGTGTGCTGCTGGCCATGTCTGAAGGCGTGGCGAATGTCATCGCATACGGCAATGAAGGGATCAGCTTCCTGTTTGGCGGTCTGGTTTCTGACAAAATGTTCGAACTCTTTGGCGGCGGCGGTTTCATCTTTGCCTTGCGCGTGCTGCCGGTCATTGTGTTCTTTTCGTCACTTATCGCTGTGCTGTACTACCTCGGCATTATGCAACTGGTGATCCGCATCCTCGGCGGAGCATTGCGTGCGGTACTGAAAACATCGCGTACCGAATCGCTTTCCGCAACCGCAAATATCTTTGTCGGGCAGACAGAAGCGCCGCTGGTGGTACGTCCGTATATCGCGACCATGACCCGTTCTGAGTTGTTTGCGGTCATGTGTGGCGGGCTGGCGTCCGTCGCGGGCTCGGTGCTTGCTGGTTATGCGCAGATGGGTGTACCGCTGGAGTATCTGATTGCCGCGTCGTTTATGGCGGCGCCGGGTGGTCTGTTGTTTGCCAAAATTATGTTGCCGGAAACTGAAACCCCGAACGATGCGCCAGACCTCGACACGCAGGGCAACGATAGTGATCGTCCTTCTAACGTGCTGGATGCTGCCGCATCCGGGGCGGCGTCAGGTATGCAACTGGCGCTGAACGTGGGTGCTATGCTGCTGGCGTTTGTTGCGCTGATTGCCCTGCTGAACGGGATCCTCTCCGGCATTGGCGGCTGGTTTGACTATCCGCAACTCTCCATGCAACTGCTGCTTGGCTGGGTGTTTGCGCCGATTGCCTGGCTCATTGGCGTACCGTGGCATGAAGCCACTGTTGCCGGGTCATTCATCGGTCAGAAGCTGATCATCAACGAATTTGTGGCTTACATGAACTTTGGTGAATACCTGAAAGAGGATGCTGCCGTCGCGGCGGCGGGTCTGCAGGTGATTTCCGCTCACACTAAAGCCATCATCTCTTTTGCGCTGTGTGGTTTTGCTAACCTGTCGTCTATCGCCATTCTGATTGGCGGCCTGGGCAGCATGGCGCCAAACCGTCGCCATGATATTGCCCAACTGGGGCTGAAAGCCGTGGCGGCGGGAACGCTCTCCAACCTGATGAGCGCCACTATCGCCGGGGTGTTTCTCGCACTATAAGTACAGCGCCGGGTGGATAAGCCGCGTTATCCCCCTGGCCTGCAGCGCGTCGGCCAGCGTCTGAATGTCGTCTGGCCGGGCGCTACGCCAGTTTTTCGCCTCGCCAGATAACCCATGTGCATGAAACGCATTAAGGCGCACGGGCACGTCGCCCAGCGTAGCAATAAACGCGCTCAGCGGTTCAATCGCTGCCAGATAATCATTGTATTCCGGGATCACCAGCAGGCGCAGTTCGCTCAGCCGCTGATGCTGTGCGAGCCAGCGGATACTGGCTTTGATTCGCGCATTGTCACGCCCCGTTAGCCAGCGGTGGCGATCATCATTCCAGGCCTTAAGATCCACCATCACGCCATCGCATACCGGGTACAGTTTCTCCCACCCGGCAATGCTCAGCTCGCCGTTACTGTCGATAAGACAGGTCAGGTGGCTCAGGGCAGGTGTCTGCTTCACGCGCCGGAACAGGGCTTCCACAAACGGGAGTTGAGTGGTCGCCTCGCCGCCGCTGACGGTGATCCCCTCAATAAACGGTTCAGCGGCAACGATGTGGTTAATGATGGTCGTCATATCCAGGGTTTGCGCCATCGGCGTGCTTTGCTGTGGGCAACATTGCAGGCAGGTGTCGCACAGCTGACAACGTGATTCCTGCCAGATCACATGGCCCGCATGAAGGGTGAGCGCCTCGTGCGGGCAGTTCGCCACGCATTCTCCGCAGTCGTCGCAGCGGCCAATGGTCCACGGATTATGGCAGTTCCGGCAGCGCAAATTACAGCCCTGCAGGAACAACGCCAGGCGGCTCCCCGGTCCGTCAACGCAGGAAAAGGGGATGATGTTACTGACTAAAGCGCATCTGCTGCTCATGACTGATCACTCGCGGTTGACGTTCCAGGATCCGCGTATTGCGCGCCGCTTCTTCGCCAAGCCAGGTGGTATTGCTGCGGGAGCCTTCAGCGCGGTATTTCTCAAGGTCGGACAAACGCACCATATAGCCAGTGACGCGTACAAGATCATTACCGCTGACGTTCGCCGTAAACTCACGCATTCCGCATTTGAACGCCCCGAGACACAGTTGCACCACCGCCTGCGGATTGCGTTTGACGGTTTCGTCCAGTGTCAGGATGTCGCTGATCCCGGCCGGATACCAGGCGTGATGCGGCGCAACGGTGCGCAGGTGCGTTACCGGATCCGGCTCGTCGCCATAAGGCAGGCGAGCGCCGGGCGTGGTGCCGGTGTCAGAGCTGATGCCGGACTGCGCGTGCAGCAGGGCGCGTTGCCGCCAGCCATATTTAACCGGCGTATTTTCCACGAATGCCGCCAGTTGCTCACTGATGCGATAACCCAACGCGTTGGCGGTCTCGTCTTTACCGTAGCGTCCGGCAAGTCCCTCTTTTTCGCACAACACGTTGACCGCTTCTGCCAGCGAATAGATGCCAAACATTGGCACAAAACGACCCGGATCAATCAGCCCTTCGTGGACGAGGAAGCTATGCTCAAAGAAATGCGATTGCTGATAAAGGAATTCACAACGGGCATCGATCACCGCAATTTGCTGCTGGCAATACCAGGGTAAAACCCGGGTGAAGAAATCGTCGATGCTGTTGCTACGCAGAGCGACCTGCTGCAGGTTCAGGCGCACCAGCGTGCTGCCACCGCCCGCCAGCGGCAACGAGTTGTAACAGCTGACCACGCCATACTGGCCTTTTGTGAAAATTTTATCATTTTGTGGGCCGTTGGAAATATGCGGTTTACTGCACTCGCAGATATTTTTCGCCACCTGTAACAGCAGATCATCCGGCGTGACTTGTGGATCATAGATAAAGGTCAGATTCGGCGCGGTCTGCTTCAGTTCTGCGTCGGCGCGCAGAATGGCACGCGTCACCGGCGTGTCGGCAGGGCCGATGTTGACGTGTGTGAAGGCATCCGGCAGGGTTCTGTCGAGGTAGCGCCAGAAACGTTTTATTCGAATATCGATCGCGTCTTGTGTTAGAATTCTAACATATGGTTGCAGCAACGTATCAAGGTGACCGAGATAGACCGGCAATGCGGTAACGGAAGGAACGTGGTGATAGAGGATGGTCAGGAGTGACAGCGCGTCATCAAGATCTTTCGCGCCTTCCAGTTCCAGCCATTCTGAACCGTTTGCCAGAAAGCGTTCGTAATCAGGCAAAACATAGCGCGGTTTAAACGGCGCGTGGCCTTCGAACATATCGCAGATCACCCCGTCATCCAGTGCCGCGCGGGCCTTTGCCGGAAGGGTCGGGTAGGGCAGCGCGTTTTCCGCCTCCAGCGCTAAAAAATGGCGTTTTTGTTCGGGGGATAAACGTAAGCTGGTCACAATCTGCTGGCAACGTTGCTCAAAAGAGTCAGACATAGCGATTCCTCAGGCGCATGGGCGATGAGGGGCATTGTAGGTAAAAGGCCTGGCGGGACTTTTGATCCAGTTCCGCCCAAAGGGCAATAAATAGTGATCTGCATCGCATTATGAAAATGCAATGATGAATGTAAGTTTCACTAACTGTGATGAAGATCGATGTGTAATCGCGAGTCAGTGTTAGAATTATCACAGACCCGCATGGTGAAAATTGAAATCCGGAGATAAACATGACCGACTTAACGGCAAGCAGCCTGCGCGCGTTGAAACTGATGGACCTGACCACCCTGAATGAAGACGACACCGATGCGAAAGTGATCGCCCTGTGTCATCAGGCGAAAACGCCGGTGGGCAACACTGCGGCTGTCTGCATCTACCCGCGTTTTATTCCTGTTGCGCGTAAAACCTTAAACGCGCAGGGCACGCCGGATGTGCGTATCGCGACCGTCACTAACTTCCCGCACGGCAACGACGACATTGACATTGCACTGGCGGAGACCCGCGCAGCCATCGCTTACGGCGCTGATGAAGTGGATGTAGTTTTCCCGTATCGCGCGCTGATCGCAGGCAACGAACAGGTCGGTTTTGATCTGGTGAAAGCCTGTAAAGACGCCTGTGCGGCGGCAAACGTACTGCTGAAAGTGATCATCGAAACCGGCGAGCTGAAAGAAGAAGCGTTGATCCGCAAAGCGTCTGAAATTGCGATCAAAGCCGGGGCTGATTTTATCAAAACCTCTACCGGTAAAGTGCCGGTGAACGCCACCCCGGAAAGCGCGCGCATCATGATGGAAGTCATCCGCGATATGGGTGTACAGAAAACCGTAGGTTTTAAACCGGCGGGCGGCGTACGTACTGCGGAAGACGCACAGAAATTCCTGGCGATTGCCGACGAACTGTTCGGTGCCGACTGGGCGGATTCCCGCCACTACCGCTTTGGTGCGTCCAGCTTGCTGGCAAGCCTGCTGAAAGCGCTCGGTCATGGTGACGGCAAAAGCGCAAGCGCTTATTAAGCCTTAATGGCCGGGTGGCACATTGCTTACCCGGCCTGGAATAGCCTTCTACTCTTTTCCCCTGGGGGTTACCTTGTTTCTCGCACAAGAAATAATTCGTAAAAAGCGTGATGGTCACGCACTCAGCGATGAAGAAATTCGCTTTTTCATCAACGGCATTCGCGATAACACTATTTCTGAAGGGCAGATTGCCGCGCTGGCCATGACCATCTTTTTCCACGATATGACCATGCCGGAACGTGTCTCGTTGACCATGGCGATGCGGGATTCAGGAACCGTTCTGGACTGGAAGAGCCTGAACCTGAATGGTCCGATTGTGGATAAACACTCCACCGGCGGTGTGGGTGATGTCACTTCGCTGATGCTCGGCCCGATGGTTGCGGCCTGTGGCGGTTACGTCCCGATGATTTCCGGGCGTGGCCTGGGGCATACGGGCGGTACGCTCGATAAACTGGAAGCGATTCCGGGGTTTGACATCTTCCCGGACGACAACCGTTTCCGTGAGATCATTAAAGACGTTGGCGTGGCGATTATCGGCCAGACCAGTTCCCTCGCGCCAGCAGACAAACGTTTTTACGCCACCCGCGACATTACCGCGACGGTGGATTCCATTCCGTTGATCACCGGGTCGATCCTCGCCAAAAAACTGGCGGAAGGGCTGGATGCGCTGGTGATGGACGTGAAAGTCGGTAGCGGCGCGTTTATGCCTACCTATGAACTTTCAGAAGCGCTCGCTGAAGCGATTGTTGGCGTCGCCAACGGCGCGGGCGTGCGCACCACAGCGCTGCTGACTGACATGAACCAGGTGCTGGCTTCCAGCGCCGGTAACGCTGTCGAAGTGCGTGAAGCGGTGCAATTCCTGACGGGTGAATACCGTAACCCGCGTCTGTTCGACGTCACTATGGCGCTGTGTGTCGAGATGCTGATCTCCGGCAAGCTGGCGAAAGATGACGCTGACGCGCGCGCCAAACTGCAGGCGGTGCTCGACAACGGTAAAGCGGCAGAAACTTTTGGCCGTATGGTGGCGGCGCAGAAGGGCCCGACCGATTTCGTGGAAAATTATGGTAGCTACCTGCCGACGGCAACGCTGAGCAAAGCAGTCTACGCTGATACTGAAGGGTTTGTTAGCCAGATGGATACCCGCGCGCTGGGGATGGCTGTGGTGTCGATGGGCGGTGGCCGTCGTCAGGCGTCTGACACCATTGACTACAGTGTCGGCTTTACGGACATGGTGCGTCTGGGTGACCGTATTGACGGACAGCGTCCGCTGGCGGTGATCCACGCGACAGACGAAACCCGCTGGCAGGACGCGGCGAAAGCCGTCAAAGCGGCCATTAGCGTCGGTGAAACAGCACCAAAAGAGACACCAACAGTCTATCGCCGCATTACCGAATAACGATATACTGATCTGATCGCTTTTTTGCAGCGCATAGAGTACGGAGAAAGATTGATGAAACGTGCATTTATTATGGTGCTGGACTCCTTCGGCATCGGTGCTACGGAAGATGCCGACCGCTTTGGCGACGTGGGTTCAGACACCCTCGGCCATATCGCGCAAGCCTGCGCCAAAGGGGAGGCTGACAACGGTCGTAAAGGCCCACTGAATCTGCCTAACCTGACCCGTCTGGGTCTTGCGAAAGCCCATGAAGGCTCAACCGGGAGAATTGCTGCGGGCCTGGATGGTAATGCGGACGTCATTGGCGCATACGCCTGGGCGCACGAGCTCTCTTCCGGGAAAGATACCCCGTCAGGCCACTGGGAAATCGCCGGTGTACCGGTCCTGTTTGATTGGGGATATTTCTCCGATCAGGAAAACAGCTTCCCGCAGGAATTGCTGGATAAGCTCGTGAAACGCGCGAATCTGCCGGGTTACCTCGGCAACTGCCACTCTTCCGGGACGGTGATCCTCGACCAGCTCGGCGAAGAGCACATGAAAACCGGAAAACCGATTTTCTATACCTCCGCAGACTCGGTTTTCCAGATTGCCTGCCACGAAGAGACCTTTGGCCTCGACAGACTGTATGAATTGTGCGAAATCGCCCGCGAAGAGCTGACTGAAGGCGGCTACAACATTGGCCGGGTGATCGCACGTCCGTTTATCGGCGACAAACCGGGCAATTTCCAGCGTACCGGCAACCGCCACGATCTGGCAGTAGAACCGCCCGCGCCGACCGTGTTGCAGAAACTGGTCGATGAGAAAGACGGCCAGGTGGTTTCGGTGGGGAAAATCGCCGACATCTACGCCAACTGCGGCATCACCAAAAAAGTAAAAGCCACCGGACTGGACGCGTTGTTTGACGCCACGATCAAAGAGATGAAAGAGGCGGGTGACAAGACCATTGTCTTCACCAACTTCGTGGATTTCGACTCTTCCTGGGGCCACCGTCGCGACGTCGCAGGCTATGCGGCCGGGCTGGAACTGTTTGACCGCCGTCTGCCGGAGCTGATGGAGCTTGTCGGTGAAGATGACATTCTGATCCTGACGGCTGACCACGGCTGCGATCCGACCTGGAAAGGTACCGATCACACTCGTGAGCACATTCCGGTGCTGGTTTACGGACCAAAAGTGAAAGCGGGCTCCCTGGGGCACCGCGAAACATTTGCCGATATCGGTCAGACGCTGGCAACGTATTTTGGCACTTCGCCGATGGAATATGGCAAAGCCTTGTTTTAATGATTTTTGGGCGGGTTTCCCGCCCTTAGCAACGGGATTAATAAAAGGAACTCTCAATGGCTACCCCTCACATTAATGCAGAAATGGGTGATTTCGCAGACGTCGTGCTGATGCCAGGCGATCCGCTGCGTGCGAAGCATATTGCCGAAACTTTCCTCGAAAACTTCCGCGAAGTGAACAATGTTCGCGGCATGCTGGGCTACACCGGCACGTACAAAGGTCGCAAAATCTCTGTAATGGGCCACGGTATGGGTATTCCGTCATGCTCCATCTACACCAAAGAGCTGATCACCGATTTCGGCGTGAAGAAAATCATTCGCGTGGGTTCCTGCGGCGCGGTACGTCCGGACGTGAAACTGCGTGACGTGGTTATCGGCATGGGTGCCTGCACCGACTCCAAAGTGAACCGCCTGCGTTTCAAAGATCATGACTTTGCCGCTATCGCGGACTTTGGCATGGTGCGTAACGCGGTAGATGCAGCGAAAGCGCTGGGCGTTGATGCTCGCGTCGGCAACATCTTCTCTGCTGACCTGTTCTATACGCCGGATCCGTCCATGTTCGACGTCATGGAAAAATACGGCATTCTGGGTGTGGAAATGGAAGCGGCGGGTATTTACGGCGTTGCGGCGGAGTTCGGTGCGAAAGCGCTGACCATCTGCACCGTGTCCGACCATATCCGTACTCATGAACAGACCACGGCGGCAGAGCGTCAGACCACGTTCAACGACATGATTAAAATCGCGCTGGAATCCGTTCTGCTGGGCGATAAAGAGTAATTTCCGTGTGAGTGCCGGGTGGCGGCTTCGCCTTACCCGGCCTACAGATCAGCGCTGTTTACCGCACCGCCCTGCCAATCCACGCCGACAACTCCCGCAACTCTTTTTCCTGCTCCGGAAAATCGCCTGACAGCGCATCGCACTCCTGCTGCAGCATATCCGCCCGGTAAAGACAGCCCTGCAACCGTGCCGCCAGCGCTTCTAACGGTGCCGGGTTAAGGCTATCGGTAAACACCTGCGTGCGGGTGATATGGCCTTTTTCGACATCAAAATGCAGCTCGACGCCACCCCAGCTAAAACGTTCATCAAGCAAATGTGAGAACGCGGGCGCCTGGCCGAAATTCCACTCCCAACTGCTCTGGCGGGCAAAGGTTTCAGCGAAATTAGGCAGATCCGGGGTCTTGTCCGGGGAGATGATTTCCGCGTCCACGCGCTCACCGTAGTGGGCGAAAAAGGCCTCGGTCACTGCCTGGCAAATCTGCTCGTGGGTGATCCCCGGTAGCAGATCGATAAGATTCGCCACTCGACCGCGCACAGAGGTTATCCCTTTCGCCTGCAGTTTTTTCTTGTCAGGATTCAGATAGTTGGCAAGACGGCTAAGGTCGGCATTCAGCAACAGCGTGCCGTGGTGGAAGCCACGGTCTTTGGTTTCACGGTAAGCGGAGCCGGAGACTTTGCGATCGCCGTCCGGTGTTTTGACCACCAGATCGTTACGCCCGGAGGCTTCCGCTGTCACACCGAGCGCGTTAAGCGCCTCCAGCACGATAGCGGTGGAAATGGTTTTATCATATTCCGGTTTGCCCGCCATGAAGGTAAAGCAGGTATTCCCGAGATCATGGAAGACCGCGCCGCCGCCGCTGCTACGACGCGCCAGGCGCACGTCATCTTCTTCCATACGCCGCGTGTTGCACTCTTTCCACGGATTTTGCGCACGACCAATCACCACGGTATCGGCGTTGCGCCACAGGAACAGCACGCGCTGGGTGGCGGGCATCTGGCGGAAAATACACTCTTCCACCGCGAGGTTAAACCAGGGATCGTAAGAGTCTGAAATAAGCAGACGGAGCGTCGACATGGCAGATTTCCTTTCTGAAACGAGCCCTGATTCTATCATCCTTCTTTCTTCTCGCTCTCATCCTCTTCCGGCACCGACTTATTCGCGGTGAGCAGGAAAGGGGACTGTTGCCAGCGGGTGCGTTTGCCGCGTAGCAGGGTACGCGCCAGCACCACGCCAATCGCCAGCGACAACAGCAACATCAGACGCAGAATATTGGTGGTGTTATCCACCTGGCGGGCTTCCGTCGGCAGCGTGTGGGTATCCAGCGTCAGGCGCAGATAGCCGAGCGGGCCGTTTTTACCCTGTACCGGCTCGACAATTTGTTGGTTAAAATAGCCCCCCGCTTTTTTACCGTCCAGCGCCAGCCGGTCGCGCACGTTGACGCCTTCCCCGGCGCGGGCAACGAGATCGCCCTGTCCGTCATAGACACCGGCATCAAGAATGCGGCTTTCTGTGGTCAACTGCGTCAGTAAATGGGTGATCTGTTTTTCATCGGGATTATCCGTACGCATCAGCGGTGCCAGATTTTGCGTCACCTGACGCGCGAGCGTCCGCGCCAGCTCTTCCAGCTGCGGATTGCGCTGGCGCTGGTGGTTCTGACTGAACCAGGAGGCCCCCTGCATCAGGGCAACCAGCAGGGCGAGACATATCAGAACGATCACGGCGCGATGCAGCCGGAATTTCAGTTTTGCGCGAACCATATTCCACCTTTGAAAATTTGCAGCTTAATGTTGCCAGAAGCGCTAGTTACAAGGTAGCCTCATGCGTTATTTTCCTTACCTGTTTGTTGATGCGTGGAGCTGTAATGCCGAACAGTCTGACCTGGTGCGATCTCTCTGAAGACGTCTCTCTGTGGCCCGGATTGCCGCTTTCGTTAAGCGGCGATGAAGTCATGCCGCTTGATTATCATGCTGGCCGTAGCGGCTGGCTGTTGTATGGCCGCGGCCTGAATAAAGAACGTCTGACGACCTATCAGCGCAAGCTGGGGGCAGCGATGGTTATCGTCTCCGCCTGGTGCGTGGAAGATTATCAGGTTATTCGTCTGGCCGGTTCGCTGACGCCGCGTGCCACGCGTCTGGCGCATGATGCCGGGCTGGACGTCGCACCGCTGGGTAAAATTCCGCACCTTAAAAGTCCGGGGCTGCTGGTAATGGACATGGATTCGACGGCCATTCAGATCGAATGCATCGACGAAATCGCCAAACTGGCCGGTACGGGCGACATGGTCGCGGAAGTGACTGAGCGCGCCATGCGTGGCGAGCTGGATTTTACCGCCAGCCTGCGTAACCGTGTGGCAACGCTGAAAGGCGCCGACGCTGCTATTCTGCGCCAGGTTCGTGACGATTTGCCGTTGATGCCGGGGCTGACGCAACTGGTGTTTAAGTTGCATGCACTGGGCTGGCATGTGGCAATCGCCTCCGGCGGTTTCACCTTTTTCGCGGAATATCTACGCGATAAACTGCATCTCAGCAGCGTGGTCGCTAACGAACTGGAAATTATAGACGGTAAGCTCACCGGCCACGTGATTGGTGATATCGTTGATGCGAAATATAAAGCCAATACCCTGAAGCGTCTGGCGGCAAAATTTGAAATTCCGGAAGGGCAAACGGTCGCTGTGGGCGATGGCGCCAACGATCTGCCGATGATCAAAGCCGCCGGTCTTGGTATCGCTTATCACGCCAAACCAAAAGTCAATGAACAGACGGAAGTGTCTATCCGTCACGCTGACCTGATGGGGATCTTCTGCATTCTCTCAGGCAGCCTGAAGCATAAGTAAGAGGTCTCTGTGGCGAAAGCACCGAAACGCGCATTTGTCTGTAACGAGTGTGGTGCGGATTATCCGCGCTGGCAGGGGCAGTGTAGCGCCTGCCATGCCTGGAACACGATCACCGAAGTGCGTATTGCCGCTTCGCCCACGGTGGCGCGCAATGAGCGTCTGAGCGGCTATGCGGGCAGCGCTGGCCCGTCGAAAGTGCAGAAACTGTCAGATATCAGTCTTGAAGCGCTGCCGCGTTTCTCCACCGGATTTAAAGAGTTTGACCGCGTGCTTGGCGGCGGCGTCGTGCCGGGCAGTGCGATCCTGATTGGCGGTAACCCCGGCGCGGGGAAATCCACGCTGTTGCTGCAGACGCTGTGTCGTCTCGCGGAGCAGATGAAAACCCTGTATGTCACCGGCGAAGAGTCGCTGCAACAGGTGGCGATGCGCGCGCATCGTCTCGGTCTGCCAACGACCAACCTGAATATGCTGTCCGAAACCAGCATTGAACAAATCTGTTTGATTGCTGATGAAGAACAGCCACGCCTGATGGTCATCGACTCGATCCAGGTCATGCACATGGCCGATATCCAGTCATCACCTGGCAGCGTGGCGCAGGTACGTGAAACCGCGGCTTATCTGACGCGATTTGCCAAAACGCGCGGCGTGGCGATCGTGATGGTCGGGCATGTGACGAAAGACGGTTCGCTGGCCGGGCCGAAAGTGCTTGAGCACTGCATCGACTGCTCTGTATTGCTCGATGGCGACGCCGATTCCCGCTTCCGTACGCTGCGCAGCCATAAAAACCGCTTCGGTGCGGTGAACGAGCTGGGTGTCTTCGCCATGACCGAGCAAGGGTTGCGGGAAGTCAGTAACCCGTCGGCGATTTTCTTAAGCCGGGGCGATGAGATTACCTCCGGCAGTTCGGTGATGGTGGTATGGGAAGGAACGCGACCGCTGCTGGTTGAAATCCAGGCGCTGGTGGATCATTCCATGATGGCCAATCCGCGCCGCGTAGCAGTGGGGCTGGAACAGAACCGACTGGCAATTCTGCTGGCGGTGCTGCACCGGCATGGCGGCCTGCAAATGGCTGATCAGGACGTCTTCGTCAACGTGGTTGGTGGCGTGAAGGTCACCGAAACCAGCGCCGACCTGGCATTATTGCTGGCAATGGTTTCCAGCCTGCGTGACAGACCGCTGCCGCAGGATTTAGTCGTTTTTGGCGAGGTCGGCCTGGCGGGCGAAATTCGTCCGGTGCCGAGTGGCCAGGAGCGTATTTCCGAAGCGGCAAAACACGGTTTCCGACGGGCGATCGTACCTGCAGCCAACGTGCCGAAAAAAGTCCCGGAAGGGATGCAAGTCTTTGGTGTGAAAAAACTCTCTGATGCGTTAAGTGTCTTTGACGACTTATAATACAAAGCATAACTTCAATTCAGAGGGGCATTCATGTCGTCATTTGACTATCTGAAAACCGCCATCCGTCAGAAAGGCTGCACCCTGCAGCAGGTGGCGGATGCCAGCGGCATGACCAAAGGCTATTTAAGCCAGCTGCTGAATGCCAAAATCAAAAGCCCCAGCGCGCAAAAGCTGGAAGCGCTGCACCGTTTCCTGGAGCTTGAGTTTCCACGTCGTGAGAAAAACATCGGCGTGGTGTTTGGTAAGTTTTACCCGCTGCATACTGGTCATATCTACCTGATCCAGCGCGCCTGTAGTCAGGTCGATGAGTTGCACATCATCATGGGTTATGACGACACGCGTGATCGCGAGCTGTTCGAGGACAGCGCGATGTCGCAGCAGCCGACGGTGCCGGACCGCCTGCGCTGGCTCCTGCAAACCTTTAAGTATCAAAAGAACATCCGTATTCATGCCTTCAATGAAGAAGGGATGGAGCCTTATCCGCATGGGTGGGATGTCTGGAGTCGGGGCATTCACGCTTTCATGGAAGAGAAAGGGATTACGCCGAACTGGATCTACACTTCCGAAGAGTCTGACGCGCCGCAGTACCTGAAGCATCTTGGCGTGGAGACCGTACTTATTGATCCGAAGCGCACGTTTATGAACATCAGTGGCGCGCAGATCCGTGAGAACCCGTTCCGCTACTGGGAATACATCCCGACGGAAGTGAAACCGTTCTTCGTGCGCACGGTAGCGGTACTGGGGGGCGAATCGAGTGGTAAATCGACGCTGGTGAACAAACTTGCCAATATTTTCAATACCACCAGCGCCTGGGAATACGGTCGCGACTATGTCTTTTCACACCTCGGTGGCGATGAGATGGCGTTGCAGTATTCTGATTACGACAAGATTGCACTCGGACACGCGCAATACATTGATTTCGCCGTTAAATATGCGAATAAAGTCGCGTTTGTCGATACCGATTTTGTCACCACGCAGGCGTTCTGTAAAAAATACGAAGGGCGCGAACACCCCTTTGTGCAGGCGTTGATTGATGAATACCGTTTCCACCTGGTGATCCTGTTGGAAAACAACACGCCATGGATAGCGGACGGCCTGCGCAGTCTTGGTAGCTCGGTTGATCGCAAAGAGTTTCAGACGCTACTGGTAGAGATGCTCAGGGCCAACAACATTGAGTTTGTGCATGTGAAAGAGCCGGATTACGACGGACGATTCCTGCGCTGCGTGGAGCTGGTGAAAGAGATGATGGGCGAGCAGAGCTGAGACAGAAATGCCGGATAAGCGTAGCGCCATCCGGCATTTCGCGTTAATTACTTCGCAATACGTTTGTATTTGATACGCTTCGGCTCCAGCGCATCGGCGCCGAGGGTGCGTTTCTTGTACTCTTCGTATTCGGTAAAGTTACCTTCAAAGAATTCGACCTTACCCTCGTCCTGGTAATCCAGAATGTGGGTCGCGATACGGTCGAGGAACCAACGGTCGTGCGAAATCACCATCGCGCAGCCCGGGAACTCCAGCAGGGCGTTTTCCAGCGCGCGCAGGGTTTCGATATCCAGGTCGTTGGTCGGTTCATCGAGCAGCAGTACGTTACCGCCCACCTGCAGCAGTTTTGCCAGGTGCAGACGACCACGTTCACCACCGGACAGCTCGCCCACGCGTTTGCCCTGGTCTGTGCCTTTGAAGTTAAAGCGACCGACGTACGCGCGGCTCGGCATTTCAGTGTTGCCGATCTTCATGATGTCCAGACCGCCGGAGACCTCTTCCCACACGGTTTTGCTGTTATCCATGCTGTCACGGAACTGATCAACCGAGGCCAGCTTCACGGTTTCGCCGAGGGCAATGGTACCGCTATCCGGCTGTTCCTGACCTGACATCATGCGGAACAGGGTCGATTTACCCGCACCGTTTGGACCGATGATGCCGACAATCGCGCCCTTCGGTACCGAGAAGCTCAGATCGTCAATCAGTACGCGATCGCCGTAAGATTTACGCAGATGGCTGACTTCAACGACTTTATCGCCCAGACGGGTTCCCGGTGGAATAAACAGTTCGTTGGTTTCGTTGCGTTTCTGGTATTCGGTGTTGTTGAGTTCTTCAAAGCGAGCCAGACGCGCCTTGCCTTTCGACTGACGGCCTTTCGCACCCTGACGTACCCATTCCAGCTCTTTCTCAATGGATTTACGGCGAGCGGCTTCCGCAGACGCTTCCTGCGCCAGACGCTGGTCTTTCTGCTCCAGCCAGGACGAGTAGTTGCCTTCCCACGGAATGCCTTCGCCACGGTCGAGTTCGAGGATCCAACCGGCAACGTTATCCAGGAAGTAACGGTCGTGGGTGATCGCCACCACGGTGCCTTCGAAATCGTGCAGGAAGCGTTCCAGCCAGGCCACGGACTCGGCGTCCAGGTGGTTGGTCGGTTCGTCGAGCAGCAGCATGTCTGGTTTTTCCAGCAGCAGACGGCACAGTGCCACACGGCGGCGCTCACCCCCGGACAGGTTAGCGATTTTCGCATCCCACTCCGGCAGACGCAGCGCATCGGCAGCGCGCTCCAGTTGCACATTCAGATTATGGCCGTCATGCGCCTGGATAATTTCTTCGAACTTGCCTTGTTGTGCGGCGAGCTTATCGAAATCGGCGTCGGGTTCAGCGTATTTCGCATACACCTCGTCCAGCCCTTTCAGGGCATTCACCACTTCGGAAACCGCTTCTTCAACGGATTCACGCACGGTATGCTCGGGGTTCAGCTGAGGCTCCTGCGGCAGGTAGCCGATTTTAATGCCGGGCTGCGGACGAGCTTCGCCTTCGATATCGGTATCGATGCCCGCCATGATGCGCAGCAGGGTAGACTTACCGGCGCCGTTCAGGCCAAGGACACCGATTTTTGCGCCAGGGAAGAAGCTCAGCGAGATATTTTTCAAAATATGACGTTTCGGCGGAACCACTTTGCCGACACGATGCATGGTATAAACGAATTGAGCCACGTTGGACTTCGCCTCTTTTATTTTGATCGGAAGTTTTCAAAGGCGAAGTGTAGCCTTTTTCGTTGGCTAAGCCCAGCAAGGTAAAAAAGTGTCCGGAACATGGCGGATTCGGTAATGTCTTATTAGCATAAAAGAAGCCCTGAGCGGCACGATGCTGCATTTTTATATTGAGGAAGAGCTTGTGGAAAAAGCGAAAACCCTGGCCTGCCGTTTACTGGTTGCCAGCGTCTGCCTGCTGACAGTAGACAGCCTGGCGCATGCCGATTCACTGGATGAACAGCGTGGCCGCTATCTCCAGGTCAAACAGGCATGGGATAACCGGCAAATGGATGTGGTCGCCCAATTGATGCCCACGCTGAAAGACTATCCGCTGTATCCCTATCTCGAATACCGTCAGCTCACGGATGATCTGATGAATGAACCCGCGATTACCGTGACCAATTTTGTGCGTGCCAACCCGACGTTACCCCCGGCGCGTACGTTGCAAAACCGCTTTGTGAACGAACTCGCCCGCCGGGAAGACTGGCGTGGACTGCTGGCTTTCAGCCCGGAAAAACCGGGAACCACGGAAGCGCAATGTAATTACTACTATGCCAAATACAGTACCGGGCAGACGCAAGAGGCCTGGGACGGAGCGAAAGATCTATGGCTGACCGGCAAGAGCCAGCCGAACGCCTGTGACAAGCTGTTCAGCGCCTGGCGCGCGTCAGGAACCCAGGATCCACTCGCGTATCTGGAGCGTATTCGCCTGGCGATGAAAGCGGGCAACACCGGGCTGGTGAAAGCGCTGGCGGCGCAGATGCCGGGTGACTATCTCACGATCGCGGCGGCGGTGACTGATCTGGCGAACAATCCACAGAACGTACTGACTTTCGCCCGCACGACCGGTGCAACGGATTTCACCCGCCAGATGGCGGCAGTCGCCTTTGCCAGCGTCGCGCGGCAGGATGCGGAAAACGCGCGCCTGATGATCCCGTCACTGGTGCAAGCGCAACAGCTCAATGAAGAGCAGACGCAGGAACTGCGCGACATTGTGGCGTGGCGTCTGATGGGCAATGATGTCACCAGTGAGCAGGCGCGCTGGCGTGATGACGCCATCATGCGTACGCAGTCCACATCGCTGCTGGAGCGCCGCGTGCGCATGGCGATCGGCACGGGTGATCGCCGTGGTCTCAACACCTGGCTGTCACGGCTGCCGATGGACGCGAAAGAAAAAGACGAATGGCGCTACTGGCAGGCGGATCTGCTAATGGAGCGCGGACGCGACGCGGAAGCCAAAGAGATTTTGCGCTCGCTCATGCAGCAGCGCGGTTTCTACCCGATGGTCGCCGCACAGCGCCTCGGTGAAGATTATCCGCTTCGCGTGGAAAAGGCGGAGGGCACCATCGCGCCGTTGCTGGTCAACGGCCAGGAAATGGCGCGCGTGCGTGAACTGATGTACTGGGGGCTGGATAATACTGCCCGCAGCGAATGGGCTAACCTGGTCAGTAGCAGGACCAGGAACGAGCAGGCGCAACTGGCACGTTATGCCTTCGACCGGGACTGGTGGGATCTCAGCGTTCAGGCGACCATCGCCGGTAAGCTGTGGGATAACCTGCAGGAGCGCTTCCCGCTGGCATACAGAGACTTGTATGTTCGCTACACCAGCGATAAGGACATTTCGCAAAGCTACGCGATGGCCATTTCGCGTCAGGAGAGCGCCTGGAACCCGAAAGTGCGCTCGCCGGTCGGCGCGACGGGCCTGATGCAACTGATGCCTGCGACAGCAACCCATACGGTGAAAATGTTCAACATCCCTGGCTACAGCAGCCAGAGCCAGTTGCTTGATCCGGAAACTAACATCAAAATCGGTACCAGCTATCTGCAATATGTCTATCAACAGTTTGGGAATAATCGCATCTATGCGTCTGCGGCCTATAACGCAGGTCCTGGTCGCGTGCGGACGTGGCGCAGCAACAGCGCCGGGCGCCTTGATGCAGTGGCCTTTGTCGAGAGTATTCCGTTCTCGGAAACCCGCAGCTACGTCAAGAATGTGCTGGCTTATGACGCCTATTATCGCTATTTCATGGGTGACAAACCGGTGATTTTGAGTGATTCAGAATGGCGCCAGCGTTACTGATTCGAAGGGAGTATGTTATGCTTTGTACTCGTTGAAGAGTACAAATAGTGGGCAGCACTCTCGCTGCCCACCCTGACATGGTGGCCTGACATGAATCAGCAATCCCCTTATTCAGCGGCGGTGACCGAACAGCGTAATCAGGAATGGCTTCGTTTTGTGGAACTGCTGCGCCAGGCGTACAGCGCCGATCTGCACCTTCCGTTGCTCAGTCTGATGATGACGCCTGATGAACGCGAAGCGCTGGGCACCCGCGTGCGCATCATTGAGGAACTGTTGCGCGGCGAAATGAGCCAGCGCGAGCTGAAAAGCGAACTTGGCGCGGGTATTGCCACCATCACCCGCGGGTCGAACAGCCTGAAATCCGCACCTGCCGAGCTGCGCCAGTGGCTCGAGCAGACACTGCCGCACACTCAACGATAAACAGCGTTGTGGAACGGGCTGAGCGCCAGGACGACGGCCTGATGGTAAACGCTGCTGCGGGTCAGGGCGCCAGCGGTAAACACGCCAATGGCGCCTTCTTTGCGGCCTATTTCATCAATGCCGGTGTAGTGTGACATCACCGGCCCCAGCGCTTCACCGGCGAGCACTTTCTCCAGAATGACCTTTGGCAGCGGAAGCGTGGCGGAACGCGCTTCGCCGCGCTGCTCGTGGTTTTCAATGACCACCCAGCTGAAGGTGCTGCCTTCGTCAATTCCGGCTTCGATAGCCACCCAGAAGTCAGCTTCCGGGCGCGCAAGTCGGGCGTTGTCGACACGATTGCGTGCGCCAGCGCGCGTTTCATCACTTCCAAGCGGTTGTTCCGGTACGCCACTCTCGACGGAGATAGCTTCAATATGGCAGGATCCTTCGCCGAAAATCTCGGAAAAAGCGGCAAGAATCGCCTGAATTTTGGCAGGATTGGTGGTTGCTGAGACAACATGGTGCATAATCAGGATATCATTACAAAGAAATTGTCATCGCAGTATAACGGATAAAAAGCATGTTACAGGTATACCTTGTTCGCCACGGTGAAACGCAGTGGAACGCCGAGCGACGCATTCAGGGCCAGTCCGACAGTCCGCTGACCGAGAAAGGTGAGCAACAGGCCTGGCAGGTGGGTGAACGCGCCAGAACATTAGGCATCACTCATATCATCTCCAGCGATTTAGGGCGTACGCGCCGCACGGCTGAGATCATTGCCGAAGCCTGCGGATGTGATGTTACGCTCGACGCTCGCCTGCGTGAGCTGGATATGGGTGTGCTGGAAAAGCGCAGAATTGAATCGCTGACCGAAGAGGAAGAGGGCTGGCGCCGTCAGTTGGTCAACGGGACGCCAGATGGCCGCATTCCAGATGGTGAATCCATGCAGGAGCTCGGCGACCGCATGCAGGCGGCGCTGCTTTCCTGCCTTGAACTACCGGAAGGGAGCCGTCCGTTGCTGGTCAGTCACGGTATGGCGCTGGGCTGCCTGGTCAGTACCATCCTCGGGCTTCCGGCTTATGCCGAGCGGCGCTTGCGTTTACGTAACTGTTCGATTTCCCGCGTGGATTATCAGCAGAGCCCGTGGCTGGCGTCAGGGTGGGTGGTTGAGACCGCAGGGGATGTCTCGCATCTCGACGCCCCTGCGTTAGATGAGCTGCAGCGTTAAAGCCGATTAACGACGTACAGGGATCAGGTACTCGCAGCGCAGGTGAATCGGCGCTTCCTGTCCCTTTGCGTCGCCTTCAGGATAGAAACGTTCGATATCCAGACCCCGGCGACGCGTCAGGTTAAGCATCGGCATACAACTGCCATAGACCGTCAGGATAAACTCCTGCAGCCCGGTTCCCAGTCCTTCGTAGGTGAACATCACGTATTCACCGCCTTCCAGCACGACAGGATGCGTATTCTGTACGTAGCCGTTTGCCATCTCCGGCGTCAGCGCAGTGGTGTAGAATACCTCCTGCTCGTCGTCTTTTTCCTGACTTGGACGCGGTTCATGCAGACCGTATAACATGGGCGGAACAGACGGCGTATTGCTAAGGAATTCACGCCAGAACTGGATGCGCATCTGGTGGCGGAAGTCAGAGATCTCCTCCAGTTTGCAGGTATAGCTCTGGGTGATACCGACGAGATGAGTTTCCGGCAGCGTCAAAAATTCATATTTTGGCATCGCGAATTCGCCAAGCCGCAGCGGAGGGCGGATCCCGAACGCGCTCCAGTCCGGCGAGCGGCGGTACAATGCCGGCGTCAGGTTGAACTGCTTTTTAAAGGCGCGGGTAAAAGTTTGTTGTGAATCAAAACGATACTGTAAGGCGATGTCGAGGATTGGACGCGCTGTCAGGCGCAGGGCAACGGCAGATTTGGACAGGCGACGCGCACGGATATAGGCGCCAATGGCATGGCCGGTTACGTCCTTGAACATCCGCTGCAAATGCCACTTGGAATATCCCGCCTTGGCTGACACATTATCCAGTGACAAAGGCTGATCCAGGTGGCCCTCCAGCCAGGAAAGGAGATCGCGAATAATTCCTGCCTGATCCATATAAATTCCTCGTCCTTAATCGCAGATACCTGATAATAAGGTAGCGGATAATAGCATTGTTTGAAGTTTTAGCATTCAGTGTTTTTTTTGTTCTTAAGTGCGATTCTGAACATAATTCAGGCATAATTATCCTAACACTGTGATCTCTATATATTTTCTGCTGAAATGTTGAATAGTTGCGCAACTGAATTTTTAAAAATGGTAACAATATGAAATATAAGAGTTTGATCGTAGCAATAGTTCTTTGCGTTATGGGCCAGACCGCGCAGGCAGAACAGATCGGTTCCGTCGACACCGTCTTCAAGATGTTCGGCCCTGACCACAAAATTATTGTTGAAGCCTTTGACGACCCGGATGTTAAAAACGTCACCTGCTACCTGAGCCGCGCCAAAACCGGTGGCATCAAAGGGGGGTTAGGACTGGCGGAAGATACTTCCGATGCAGCCATTTCCTGCCAGCAGGTGGGGCCTATTGAAGTCAGCGAAAAGATTAAAAATGGCAAAGCGCAGGGGGATGTTGTTTTCCAGAAACGAACCTCCTTGGTGTTTAAAAAGCTGCAGGTAGTGCGTTTCTTTGATGCCAAACGTAACGCGTTGGTCTACCTGACTTACTCCGACAGGGTCGTCGATGGTTCACCAAAAAATGCCCTCAGCGCCGTGCCGATTATGCCGTGGTCCAGATAACGGGATAGTGTATGGAACAACCTTTGATCTGGCTGGTTGAGGATGAAATTGGCATCGCCGATACGCTGATTTATATGCTCCAGCAGGAAGGTTTTCGAGTAAAGGCGTTCGAGCGTGGTTTACCCGTACTGGATGCGGCACGGCAGGCGTTGCCGGCGCTGGCTATCCTTGATGTGGGCCTGCCGGATATCAGCGGGTTTGAACTGTGTCGGCAACTGCTGGCGCAGGCGCCTGGCCTGCCGGTGCTGTTTCTGACCGCACGCAGTGACGAGGTCGACAAGCTGCTGGGGCTGGAAATCGGTGCTGACGACTATGTCGCTAAGCCTTTCTCGCCGCGCGAAGTGTGCGCCAGAGTACGCACGATCCTGCGCCGTCTGCAAAAGTTCGCCGCACCGCCGCCGGTGGTGTATATCGGGCAGTTTGAACTGAATGAGGCGGCAGCGTATGTCGGTTGGTGTGGTCAGCCGCTACAACTGACGCGCTACGAATTTCTGCTGCTGAAAACACTGTTGCAGTCTCCCGGACGTGTATTCTCCCGCCAGCAATTGATGGACAGAGTCTGGGGCGACGATCAGGAGAGTTTTGATCGCACGGTCGATACCCACATCAAGACATTGCGCGCCAAGCTTCGGGCGATCAATCCTGATCTGTCGCCAATCAGCACTCATCGTGGTCTCGGCTATAGTCTGGGGATGCACTGATGCGGATCGGCATGCGGCTGTTGCTCGGTTATTTCCTGATTGTGGCGATTGCCGCCTGGTTTGTGTTGTTCATCTTCGTTGAGGAGATCAAACCGGGTGTGCGGCGGGCCACGGAAGGAACGCTCATCGACACCGCCACGCTTCTGGCCGCGCTGGCGCGGGAAGATCTGCAATCCGGCGATCCGGAGCATGGCAGGCTGGCGCAGGCGTTCAACGAGTTACAGAACCGTCCGTTCCGCGCGAATATTGGCGGCATCAATAAAGTTCGCAACGAGTATCATGTCTACATGACTGATGAAAACGGTATCGTGGTGTTTGATTCCGCAGGCAAGGCCATCGGAAAGGATTATTCCCGCTGGAACGACGTCTGGCTGACACTGCGGGGCAAATATGGTGCCCGCAGTACCGCACGTGATCCCAGTGATCCCGACAGTTCGGTGATGTATGTTGCGGCGCCGGTACTGGAAAATCGCCGTATCATTGGCGTGATTTCGGTGGGTAAACCGAACAGCGCAATGGCGCCGGTGATCAAGCGCAGCGAGCGCCGTATGCTGTGGGCAGGCGGCGCGTTGTTGGGTATCGCGCTGCTGGTCGGCGCTGGCATGGTGTGGTGGATTAACCGTTCGATCAGCAAACTCTCGCGCTATGCCGATTCGGTCACGCAGAATAACGCGCTGCCATTACCCGACGTCGGTAGCAGCGAGCTGCGCAAGCTGGCGCAGGCGCTGGAGAGCATGCGCTTGCGTCTGGAAGGAAAGAATTACATCGAACAGTATGTCTACGCGCTGACCCATGAACTGAAAAGCCCGCTGGCGGCTATTCGCGGTGCGGCGGAGATCCTCAAAGAACTGCCGCCACCAGAGGTTGTCACCCGGTTTAGCGAAAACATTCTGGTGCAGAATGCGCGTATGCAGTCGCTGGTGGAGAAACTGCTGGCTCAGGCGCGGCTGGAAAATCGTGCTGACATCGCGCAACTTACCGTCAACATTGAACCGCTGTTTGCTCGCCTTGCCCGGTCACGCAGCGTGGCGCTGGAAGCGAAGGGGATAACGTTCCAGTGCGATATCTCCGCAAGCGAAGTGACCGCTGATGAAGACCTGCTGGAGCAGGCGCTGGGGAATTTGCTGGATAACGCCATCGATTTCACTCCACAGGGAGGAACGATCACGCTGCGGGCTGAGACGCAGGGCGATGAGGCCTGGCTCAGTATTACCGACACCGGCAGCGGGATCCCGGATTATGCCCTTGAGCGCATTTTTGAACGCTTCTATTCGTTGCCGCGTGAAAATGGCCAGAAGAGCAGCGGGCTTGGGCTGGCGTTTGTTCAGGAAGTGGCGCGTCTGCATCAGGGCGACATCCGGTTAACTAACCAGCCTGAAGGCGGCGTCAGGGCGACATTGCGACTTCACCGTCCCTTCACATAACTTCAAATTCTCCCCACATAGCCCCGATATCCTGCCAGCATCAAAAAAAGGAGAAGGCTATGTTTAAATCCCCCCTGTTTTTCAAAATTGCCACTCTGATAGGGTGTGTTGGTCTGTTACTGGTGCCATTGATGATGGTCAGTGATCTGGTGGCGGAGCGTGCCAGCTATCGTTCCATGGTGGAAGACAGTTTGCGTCAAAGCACCAGTGGACCACAAAAGTTGATTGGCCCGATGATTGCCGTTCCGGTGAGCGAAATTTACACCACCGTTGAGGATGATAAAAATGTGCTGCGTAAGCGTACGTATTTCCGCTACTGGTTGCCGGAAACCCTGACCGTTGAGGGGCAACAAAACGTCGAATCACGGGAGATCGGCATCTATGAAGGGCAGATCTGGCATACCGCGTTGACAGTAAAGGCGCAGTTTGACCGCAGCAAACTGGATGCGCTGACGAAACCGGAAGAGAACGTGACGCTGGGTGAGCCGTTTCTGGTGATGTCGGTAGGCGATTCCCGCGGGATTGGCGTGGTTGAAGCGCCAGAGCTGAACGGAATACCCGTCACCGTTGAACCGGGCAGCGGAATACACAGTAATTTACCGGGGCTACATATTCCGCTTTCCACCGCGCAGACTGGTGCCAAAACCCTGTCGCTGTCGATGACGTTAAATCTGAACGGGACGGGGAGCTTTTCTGTCGTCCCGGTCGGGCGCAACAGCGAGCTGGCGCTCACCAGCAACTGGCCGCATCCGGGCTTCCTCGGCGATTTCCTGCCTGTTCAGCGTGAGATCACTGACAGAGGGTTCAACGCCCGCTGGCAGAGCAGCTGGTTTGCAACGGACCTGGGGAGTCAGTTTACGCGCGGTTACGGTGTCGACTGGGATGAGCTGCCTGCATTCAAAGTCTCGGTAGCCACTCCGGCGGATCAATATCAGTTGGCGGACAGGGCGATAAAATACGCAATTTTGTTGATTGCGCTGACATTTATGGCGTTCTTCGTCTTCGAAACCCTGACGGCGCTGCGTCTGCATCCGATGCAATATCTGCTGGTGGGGTTGTCGCTGGTGATGTTCTATCTCGTGCTATTGGCGCTGTCAGAACATTTTGGTTTTACCCGTGCGTGGATTGCCGCCAGCCTGACCGGGGCATTCATCAATGGTATTTATCTGCAGGCAGTGCTGAAAGGATGGCGTAACAGCCTGCTGTTCACTCTGGCGCTGCTGGCACTGGATGGTGTGATGTGGGTGCTGCTGCGCTCTGAGGACAGCGCGCTCTTGTTGGGGACTGGCGTTCTGCTGGCGGCGCTGAGTGCGGTGATGTTCCTGACGCGTCATTTCGACTGGTATTCGCTGTCGAAGCCTAAAGCGAAACCTGTCATCCCTGAAAGTGATGAGCTAAGAGTATGGAAATAAAAAAGGCGCCGTCAGGCGCCTTTCTTCTTTACTGGCAGGATTATTCCTGTAAGTCACCGCAGAAACGATAACCTTCGCCGTGAATGGTGGCGATAATTTCCGGGGTGTCCGGCGTAGATTCGAAATGTTTACGAATACGGCGGATAGTGACATCAACGGTACGGTCATGCGGCTTCAGCTCACGGCCGGTCATTTTCTTCAGCAATTCAGCACGTGACTGAATCTTGCCCGGGTTTTCACAGAAGTGCAGCATCGCGCGGAATTCGCTACGCGGCAGTTTGTACTGATCGCCGTTAGGGCTGATCAGCGAACGGCTGTTGATATCCAGCTCCCAGCCATTGAACTTATAGCTTTCAACACTGCGGCGCTCTTCACTCACAGTACCAAGGTTCATGGTACGGGAAAGCAGGTTACGGGCACGGATAGTCAGTTCGCGCGGGTTAAATGGCTTAGTGATGTAATCATCGGCGCCAATTTCAAGGCCGAGGATTTTATCGACTTCGTTGTCACGACCGGTAAGGAACATCAGCGCGACATTTGCCTGCTCGCGCAGTTCACGCGCCAGCAGAAGGCCATTTTTCCCTGGGAGATTGATATCCATGATCACCAGGTTGACGTCATTTTCAGATAGGATCTGATGCATTTCCGCGCCATCGGTCGCTTCGAAAACATCGTAGCCTTCTGCTTCGAAAATACTTTTTAACGTGTTGCGTGTTACCAACTCGTCTTCAACGATAAGAATGTGCGGGGTCTGCATGTTTGCTACCTAAATTGCCAACTAAATCGAAACAGGAAGTACCAAAGTCCCTGACCTGCCTGGTACATGTCGCAAATTAACATGAACGGCGTAACATGACTAAAGTACGTAATTGCGTTCTTGATGCACTTTCCATCAACGTCAACAACATCATTAGCTTGGTCGTGGGTAGTTTCCCTCTGGACCCGACAGTGTCAAAAACGGTTGTCATCCTAACCATTTTAACAGCAACATAACAGGCTAAGAGACACAGGACACCCAATAAAACTACGCTTCGTTGACATATATCAAGTTCAATTGTAGCACGTTAACACTCTAGTGAAATCCCTGCAGCAAAATGCTATCGGTTATCACAATTTTTCAACATTTTAATTAGTTGCACTGGCTAACTAATTAAGCGGACAACAGCAATCCATCGCGTTCGGACTTTCTGACAATGTCATTAGTAAACATAGGGATATAATGCTTCTGTTAACATTATATCCCGGATCATTATGAGATAATAGTTTAGCGTTTTTTATATGTTAAGAAACGCTATTTCAGTGATTTTTGTTGCAATTTTGTAAATTCGCGCTGCGCAATATGTTGAGCTGCATCACATTTTTTGCGCGGGGTAAAAAACGCAGAGAACGGAAAAATGCATTTATCCATCGTGCTGGTGGCTCCAGCAAGAGCAGAAAATATTGGCGCGGCCGCAAGGGCAATGAAAACCATGGGCTTCCATGATCTCCGCATCGTTGACAGTCAGGCGCATCTCGAACCCGCTGCACAGTGGGTCGCGCACGGTTCTGGTGATATCCTTGAAAATATAACCACTTATGCCACGCTTGCCGACGCGCTGCAGGGCGTCGATTTCACCATTGCCACAACAGCGCGCAGCCGGGCGCGTTTTCACTACTATGCGTCGCCGCAAGAGCTTGTCCCGCTTTTGCAGGAAAAATCACAGTGGATGCGCCATGCTGCGCTGGTATTCGGGCGCGAAGATTCCGGTCTGACCAATGACGAACTGGCGCTTGCCGATGTGCTCACCGGCGTGCCAATGGCGGCCGATTACCCGTCGTTAAATTTAGGGCAGGCGGTGATGGTGTATTGCTATCAGCTCTCTGTATTGACGCATCATTCATCAGCGCTAGTAACGTCTGGCGATGTAAATCAGCTCAAGGCATTACGGTCGCGTTGCATGGCATTGTTCGATCGTCTTGGCGTGGCGGACGACATCAAAATGACCGACTGGTTACAACAGCGTCTGGGGTTGCTGGAACAACGCGACACCGCCATGTTGCACCGTTTGCTCCATGATATTGAAAAAAAACTCACAGAGTAAAATGTTGCGGCACAGTATAAAACTGGTGGTATGGCCTGTTTGCAAGTCATAGTTTCGGGCAATGCGGTTAAATATCAGGTGAGGGTCAGCGGAAACTGAAGTGATTACGGAACGTGACAAATCTAAAAATTCATTGACTTGAGCAGGCAGATACTTTAACCAATATAGGTACTGCACAGACAGATAACGATACAGAGCACACAACAACATGATTCGCATCAGCACGATGACCACCATTATCACCACCACCATTACCACAGGTAACGGTGCGGGCTGACGCGTACAGGAAATAAAGAAAAAAGCCCGCACCTGAACAGTGCGGGCTTTTTTTTCGACCAAAGATCAAGGGGTATGACCATGCGAGTGTTGAAGTTCGGCGGTACATCAGTGGCGAATGCGGAGCGTTTCCTGCGGGTTGCCGATATTCTTGAGAGCAACGCCAGGCAGGGGCAGGTAGCGACCGTGCTCTCTGCCCCGGCCAAAATCACCAACCACCTGGTGGCAATGATTGAAAAAACCATTGGCGGCCAGGATGCTCTTACGAACATCAGCGACGCCGAACGCATTTTTGCCGAACTTCTTCAGGGTCTTGCCGATGCCCAGCCAGGCTTCCCGCTGGCGCAACTGAAACTCTTTGTCGAACAAGAATTCGCACAGATTAAACACGTTTTGCATGGTATCAGTCTGCTCGGGCAGTGCCCGGACAGCGTGAATGCGGCGATCATTTGCCGTGGCGAAAAACTCTCTATCGCCATCATGGCGGGGCTGCTGGAAGCGCGCGGTCATAATGTGACGGTGATTGATCCGGTGGAAAAACTGCTGGCGGTCGGGCATTACCTTGAATCGACCGTCGATATTGCGGAATCCACGCGCCGTATCGCCGCAAGCCAGATCCCCGCTGACCATATGGTGTTGATGGCGGGCTTCACGGCAGGTAATGAGAAGGGCGAACTGGTGGTGCTGGGGCGTAACGGTTCAGACTACTCTGCGGCAGTGCTGGCGGCTTGTCTGCGCGCCGACTGTTGTGAAATCTGGACCGACGTCGATGGCGTTTATACCTGTGACCCACGCCAGGTGCCGGATGCGCGCCTGCTGAAATCGATGTCTTACCAGGAAGCGATGGAGCTTTCCTATTTTGGCGCCAAGGTGCTGCATCCTCGCACCATCGCGCCTATCGCCCAGTTTCAGATTCCTTGCCTGATTAAAAATACCGGTAATCCTCAGGCGCCAGGAACGCTTATTGGCGCCAGCCGTGACGAAGACGGTCTTCCGGTGAAGGGGATTTCAAACCTCAATAACATGGCGATGTTCAACGTCTCTGGGCCAGGCATGAAGGGCATGGTCGGGATGGCGGCGCGTGTGTTTGCCACCATGTCGCGCGCGCGGATCTCTGTTGTGCTGATCACGCAGTCTTCCTCAGAATACAGCATCAGCTTTTGCGTTCCACAGGCTGATTGTGCCCGCGCGAAAAAGGCGATGGAAGATGAGTTCTACCTTGAGCTGAAAGAGGGCGTGCTGGAACCGCTGTCGATCATGGAACGTCTGGCGATCATCTCCGTGGTAGGGGACGGTATGCGTACCCTGCGTGGGATTTCTGCCAAATTCTTCGCCGCACTGGCCCGTGCCAATATCAATATCGTTGCGATTGCCCAGGGCTCATCGGAGCGTTCCATCTCCGTGGTGGTCAACAACGACGATGCCACAACGGGCGTTCGTGTGACTCATCAGATGCTATTCAATACCGATCAGGTGATTGAAGTGTTTGTGATTGGTGTTGGCGGTGTGGGCGGCGCGTTGCTGGAGCAGCTTAAACGTCAGCAAAGCTGGCTGAAGAGTAAGCATATCGATCTGCGCGTCTGCGGTGTGGCGAATTCAAAAGCGCTGCTGACCAGCGTGCATGGGCTGAATCTGGAAAACTGGAAGGGAGCGCTGGCGGAGGCGAAAGAACCGTTTAACCTCGGGCGACTGATTCGGCTGGTGAAAGAGTACCATCTGCTAAACCCGGTGATCGTTGACTGTACCTCCAGCCAGGCGGTCGCGGATCAATACGCGGATTTCCTGCGGGAAGGTTTCCACGTGGTGACGCCGAACAAGAAGGCCAACACCTCGTCGATGAATTATTATCATGAATTGCGCCAGGCGGCGGCAGGTTCGCGGCGTAAATTCCTTTACGACACCAACGTCGGCGCCGGGTTGCCGGTCATTGAAAACCTGCAAAACCTGTTGAATGCAGGTGATGAACTGCAGCGTTTCTCCGGCATTCTTTCAGGGTCGCTGTCGTTTATTTTTGGCAAGCTGGATGAGGGCATGAGCCTCTCCGCCGCTACAACACTGGCCCGTGAAATGGGATATACCGAGCCGGATCCGCGTGACGATCTTTCCGGCATGGATGTGGCGCGTAAGTTGCTGATCCTTGCCCGTGAAACCGGGCGCCAGCTTGAGCTCAGTGATATCGTGGTAGAGCCGGTCTTACCGGAAGGTTTTGACGTGGCTGGCGATGTCGACAGTTTTATGTCGCGTCTGCCGTCGCTGGATGCCGCCTTTGCGGCGCGGATTGCAAAAGCGCGTGATGCAGGAAAGGTCCTGCGTTATGTTGGCAACATTGAAGAAGATGGCGTCTGCCGGGTGAAAATCGCTGAAGTCGACGGCAATGATCCGCTGTATAAAGTCAAAAACGGCGAGAACGCTCTGGCCTTCTACAGCCACTATTATCAGCCGCTACCGCTGATCCTGCGCGGTTATGGCGCGGGCAACGATGTGACAGCGGCCGGTGTGTTTGCCGATCTGCTGCGCACCTTATCATGGAAGTTAGGAGTCTAAGATGGTGAAAGTCTATGCCCCGGCCTCCAGCGCTAATATGAGCGTGGGGTTTGATGTCCTCGGCGCGGCGGTGACGCCGGTCGATGGTACGCTGCTGGGCGATAATGTTTCCGTCGAAGCCGCAGACCATTTCAGTTTGATCAATGCGGGTCACTTTGCCAGCAAGTTGCCGAACAATCCGCAGGAAAACATTGTCTGGCAGTGCTGGGAGCGCTTCTGTCAGGAGATTGGCAAAACAGTGCCCGTGACCATGACGCTGGAAAAAAATATGCCGATCGGTTCTGGTCTTGGCTCCAGCGCCTGTTCGGTCGTCGCAGCACTGGTGGCGATGAACGAATATTGCGGTAAGCCGCTGAATGAACATCGCATGCTGGCGCTGATGGGGGAGCTTGAAGGACGCATCTCCGGCAGCATTCATTACGATAATGTTGCGCCATGCTATCTGGGCGGTATGCAGTTGATCCTTGAAGAGGGCGGCATTATCAGCCAGCAGGTGCCAGGCTTTGATGAGTGGTTGTGGGTGCTGGCCTATCCCGGTATTAAAGTGTCGACCGCTGAAGCGCGGGCCATTTTACCGGCACAGTATCGCCGCCAGGATTGTATCGCCCACGGGCGCCATCTGGCGGGCTTTATTCATGCCTGCTACTCACGTCAGCCGCGACTGGCGGCGGCGTTGATGAAGGATGTGATTGCCGAACCGTACCGCACCAAACTGTTGCCGGGCTTTGATGCAGCGCGACAGGGGGTCGCGGAAATTGGCGCGCTGGCCTGCGGCATTTCCGGTTCCGGACCGACGCTGTTTGCGCTCTGTGATAAACCGGAGACCGCGCAGCGGGTGGCTGACTGGCTCAGCAAACACTATCTGCAAAATCAGGAAGGCTTTGTTCATATTTGTCGGCTGGATACAGCAGGCGCACGCGTGGTGGAAAACTAATGAAACTCTACAACTTAAAAGATCATAACGAGCAGGTCAGTTTCGCACAGGCCGTGACGCAAGGGCTGGGCAGAAATCAGGGGTTGTTCTTTCCTCACGACCTGCCGGAATTCAGCCTGACGGAAATCGATGAGATGCTGAAGCAGAATTTCATCACCCGCAGCGCCAAAATTCTTGCCGCGTTTATCGGTGATGAAATTCCGCAGGAGCTGCTGGAAGAGCGCGTACGCACCGCGTTTGCGTTCCCGGCGCCGGTGAAAAAAGTGCAGGAGGACGTCGGTTGCCTTGAGCTGTTCCATGGCCCGACACTGGCGTTTAAAGACTTCGGCGGGCGCTTTATGGCACAGATGCTGGGTCACATAAGCGGCGATAAACCAGTCACCATTCTGACAGCGACCTCTGGCGATACGGGCGCCGCGGTCGCCCACGCCTTTTATGGCATGAAAAATGTGCGCGTGGTAATCCTCTACCCGCGCGGCAAAATCAGTCCGTTGCAGGAAAAACTGTTCTGCACGCTGGGTGGCAACATTGAAACGGTCGCCATCGATGGTGATTTCGATGCCTGCCAGGCGCTGGTGAAACAGGCATTTGATGATGACGAGCTGAAAAAAGCGCTGGGGTTGAACTCAGCAAACTCGATCAACATAAGCCGTCTGCTGGCGCAGATTTGTTACTACTTCGAAGCGGTGGCGCAGTTGCCGCAGGAAGCACGCAATCAGCTGGTGATCTCCGTGCCGAGCGGTAACTTTGGCGATCTGACTGCCGGACTGCTGGCGAAAGCGCTTGGGCTGCCGGTGAAGCGTTTTATCGCTGCGACTAACGTCAACGACACCGTACCACGCTATCTGAAAGAGGGTGAGTGGAAACCCAATGCGACGCAGGCCACGCTATCCAACGCAATGGACGTCAGCCAGCCGAATAACTGGCCGCGGGTAGAAGAGTTGTTCCGCCGTAAAATCTGGCGCCTGAAAGAGCTGGGTTACGCCACGGTGGACGATGAAACCACCAAAGCGACGATGCGTGAACTAAAGGCGCTGGGCTACGTGTCAGAACCGCATGCGGCGGTGGCCTGGCGCGCACTGCGTGATCAGCTAAACCCCGGCGAGTACGGGTTGTTCCTGGGCACGGCGCATCCGGCAAAATTCAAAGAGAGCGTTGAAGCGATTCTTGGTGAGCCGTTGCCGCTGCCGAAAGAACTGGCCGAGCGTGCGGATTTGCCATTGCTGTCGCATAACCTGCCTGCCGATTTCGCGGCGCTGCGTCAGTTGCTGATGAGCAAAGCGTAATCACTGTCCCCGGCAGTCAGCTCGCTGCCGGGGCATTTCTTACTGCTGTTCGTGGCGTTTGAACACCAGTTCGCCGTTTGCGGACCCGTCCCCGTCAAAGAAATATCCTTCACTGTTAAACCCGGTTAACTGCTCTGGCTTCGTCAGACGGTTTTCGATGATGTAACGGCTCATCAGGCCACGCGCTTTCTTGGCGTAGAAGCTGATTACTTTGAATTTACCGTTCTTCTCATCAAGGAAAACGGGCTTGATGATGTCACCCTTCAGCAGTTTCGGCTTCACGGATTTAAAATACTCATCAGAGGCGAGGTTAATGACGATGTCGTCGCCTTGCGCTTTCAGCGCCTCGTTGAGTTTGCTGGTGATGGTATCGCCCCAGAACTGATAGAGATCTTTCCCCTTCGCATTTTCCAGGCGAATACCCATTTCCAGACGGTAGGGCTGCATTAGATCCAGTGGGCGCAGCACGCCGTACAGGCCGGAAAGCATCCGTAAATGCTGCTGGGCGAAATCAAAATCTGCATCGCTGAATTCATCTGCCTGCAGGCCGGTATACACATCGCCTTTAAATGCGAGAATCGCCTGGCGGGCGTTCTGCAGCGTAAAATCCGGGTGCCAGTCATGGAAACGGGTGGCGTTGAGATCGGCGAGCTTGTCGCTGATGCCCATCAGCTTCGCAATCTGCGGCGCAGAAAGCTTCCGCGCTTCACGGATCAACTGCTGAGCGTGATCCAGCAATTCTGGCTGGGTATAGCGATCGGTCGCCAGCGGGCTTTGGTAATCCAGCGTTTTAGCGGGAGAAATAAGAATCAGCATATCCAGTCCTTGCAGGCATTTTTCTGAGACTTTAACAAAAAACGCCTGCGAAGGGATCAATGACAGCTATTGGTGTGGCGTATCGTCCCAACTTTCTGGCGCCAGTTGTTGTTTGATATCGGGGTAGCGCGCGGGATCGAACACCGGCCGGACGCCCAGTTTACGCTGGCGCAGATAGTCGCTGGCGATGATCCTCACCACCGGCGACAGCAGCAGGATTGCCGTCAGGTTGGTGATCGCCATCAGTGCCATAATCACGTCAGCGAGTTGCCAGACAACTGGCAAGCTGAGCAGCGTCCCGGCCATCACCATCAGCAGCGTGACTGCCCGCAACAGCCAGATATTTCGCGGCGTGTGCAGTTGCAAAAAGAAGAGATTATTTTCGGCATACAGATAGTTAGCAACGATGGACGTGAAGGCGAACAGCAGTACCACGCAGGCGACAAAGCTGGCGCCCCCGCTACCGATCAAATCTTCCATGGCGTGCTGCACGAGGGTGATCCCGGCAATACCGTTCAGTGAGGTTTCATGGCCTGCCAGCAGAACGACCATCGCGCTCGCCGTGCAAATCACCATGGTATCGACGAAGACGCCAATCATTTGCACGATCCCTTGTGCCGCAGGATGGGGCGGGAAAGAGGCTGCGGCAGCCGCCGCATTCGGGGTAGAACCCAACCCGGCTTCGTTAGAGAACATGCCACGCTGGATCCCGCTGGTCAGCGCCTGGCTGAGGGTATAACCGACTGCGCCCGCCGCCGCCTCCTGCCAGCCAAAAGCACTGCGAATAATGCGCACCAGGATGACAGGCAGTTGCTCGACATACCAGAGGCTTATCAGCACGCTGGCAATCACCCAGATCAGCGCCATAAACGGCACCACCCATTGCAGCAGTCGCGCGACGCCACGCAGACCACGCATGATACACAGCAACGTTAATGCGACCAGTCCGAGGCCTGTAATAAAGGCCGGAAGATGAAACGCATAACTCAGTGCCAGCGCGACCGAATTGGCCTGCACAGTATTGAAAATCAGCCCATAGGCCAGCAGCAGAAACAGGGAGAAGAGAACACCCATCCAGCGCATACCGAGACCGCGCGCCATATACCACGCAGGCCCGCCACGGAATTGCCCCTGGCTATCGCGCTCTTTGTAGAGTTGCGCCAGTGAACACTCCGCAAAGCTGGTGGCCATCCCGATAATGGCAGATACCCACATCCAGAAGACCGCGCCGGGCCCGCCGGCGGTGATGGCGAGCGCAACACCCGCCAGGTTTCCGCTGCCCACGCGCGCGGCCAGGCTGGTACAGAGGGCCTGAAACGAGGTCAGACCACCCTCCTGTGAGCTGAAACTGCCTTTCAGACTTTTCCCGAATTGTCGGACATAGCGGAACTGAATATAGCCAGTCCGCCATGTGAACCACATGCCCGCGCCGAGCAACAGGTAAATCATTACCGAGCCCCAGAGCATGTCGTTGATAAAAGAAAGAAAATCAGGCATTAGACGTCCTCTTGTACATGCCGACTTACCAATGTAAGCGCTACTATTTTTGGGATAATCCTTTATCTCTCATAAGATTAATTGTCCTAGTTTATCATACTCTGCTGTCTTTCACGGTCCAGGTTGCGCTGACCCCACGTCGTGTTATCATCAAGAAAGACCGATTACATCCCCCTAACACGCTGTTTAAAGAGATACACAATATGACGGATAAATTGACCTCCCTGCGTCAGTACACCACCGTAGTTGCTGACACCGGAGATATTGCCGCAATGAAGCTTTACCAGCCTCAGGATGCGACAACCAACCCTTCTCTGATCCTGAATGCGGCGCAGATCCCGGAATACCGTAAGCTTATCGACGACGCCGTTAACTGGGCGAAAAGCCAGAGCAGCGACCGCGCTCAGCAGGTCGTAGATGCCACCGACAAACTGGCAGTGAATATTGGTCTGGAAATCCTTAAGCTGATCCCGGGCCGTATTTCCACCGAAGTTGACGCGCGTCTCTCTTACGACACTGACGCCTCTATCGCCAAAGCGAAGCGTTTGATCAAACTGTACAACGACGCGGGTATCGGCAACGATCGCATTCTGATCAAGCTGGCCTCCACCTGGCAGGGCATTCGCGCTGCTGAGCAACTGGAAAAAGAAGGCATCAACTGTAACCTGACGCTGCTGTTCTCCTTCGCGCAGGCTCGTGCTTGTGCGGAAGCGGGCGTTTTCCTGATCTCTCCTTTCGTTGGCCGTATCCTTGACTGGTATAAAGCTAACACTGACAAGAAAGAGTACGCCCCGGCAGAAGATCCGGGTGTCGTTTCCGTGACGGAAATCTATGAGTACTACAAACAGCACGGTTATGAAACCGTGGTGATGGGTGCAAGCTTCCGTAACGTTGGCGAAATCCTCGAACTGGCAGGCTGCGATCGCCTGACTATCGCTCCGGCGCTGCTGAAAGAGCTGGCGGAAAGCGAAGGCGCGGTTGAGCCGAAACTGACCTTTAAAGGGGAAGTGAAAGCGCGTCCGGCACGCATCACGGAATCTGAATTCCTGTGGCAGCACAACCAGGACCCAATGGCGGTCGACAAACTGGCGGATGGCATCCGTAAGTTTGCCGTTGACCAGGGTAAACTGGAAAAAATGATCGGCGATCTGCTGTAATCATTCCTGGCGTGGCCGGTTCCCGGTCACGCTACCTCTTCGCAAATCTGTCTGTCTCCCTCCTCAGCGTGTATCATTCCGCATAACGGCTTTATTGTTAACGGAACGAATATGAATACCTTACGCATTGGCTTAGTTTCCATCTCTGACCGCGCCTCCAGCGGCGTATACCAGGACAAAGGCATTCCGGCACTCGAAACGTGGCTGGAAAGCGCACTGACGACGCCGTTTGAGGTGCAAACGCGGCTTATTCCGGATGAGCAGGCCATCATTGAGCAGACACTGTGCGAGCTGGTGGATGAAATGAGCTGCCATCTGGTGCTCACCACTGGCGGTACCGGTCCGGCACGTCGCGATGTGACACCTGATGCGACGCTGGCGGTCGCTGATCGGGAAATGCCGGGTTTCGGCGAGCAGATGCGCCAGATCAGCCTGCATTTTGTGCCGACAGCGATCCTTTCCCGTCAGGTCGGGGTGATTCGCAAGCAGGCGCTGATCCTCAATCTTCCCGGACAACCGAAGTCGATACAGGAGACGCTCGAAGGGGTGAAAGCGGCAGACGGCAAGGTGCTGGTGGCGGGCATTTTTGCCAGCGTCCCGTATTGCATCCAACTGCTGGACGGGCCTTACGTAGAGACCGACCCGCAGGTAGTAGCAGCTTTTCGCCCGAAAAGTGCGCGTCGCGAAACAATCTCCTGAATACTGATTGTTTGTGACATAACCTGTGAATGTCATAGCGCATTAACAGCGTTACGGTATATTAACATTTTCTTTACACCACCGATAACTCTGGCTGAACAAATGGTCCGCTATGACACTGCATACACGTCCTCTGAATCGACAGGATTATAAAACCCTGACGCTGGCCGCGCTCGGCGGCGCGCTTGAGTTTTATGACTTCATCATTTTCGTCTTCTTCGCTGCGGTTCTCGGCGAACTATTCTTCCCGGCAGATATTCCGGAGTGGCTGCGTCAGGTGCAAACCTTCGGTATTTTTGCCGCCGGTTATCTGGCTCGTCCGCTGGGGGGCATCATCATGGCGCATTTCGGCGACCTTGTCGGGCGCAAGAAGATGTTCACGCTCAGTATTCTGTTGATGGCGATCCCGACGCTGGCGATTGGCCTGCTGCCAACCTATGCCACGGCAGGGCTTGTCGCACCGTTATTATTGCTGCTGATGCGTATTCTGCAGGGGGCGGCCATTGGCGGCGAAGTCCCTGGCGCATGGGTGTTTGTGGCTGAGCATGTGCCGACACGTCGTATCGGTATTGCCTGCGGCACGCTGACCGCCGGGTTGACTGTGGGGATCCTGCTTGGTTCGGTAGTGGCGACGCTGATTAATACCTCGATGACCCAGCAGTCTATTCACGACGGTGGCTGGCGTATTCCTTTCCTGCTTGGCGGCGCGTTTGGTCTGGTGGCGATGTATCTGCGTCGGTGGTTGCAGGAAACTCCCATTTTTATCGAGCTACAGGAACGTAAAGCGCTGGCGGAAGAGATGCCAGCGAAAACGGTAGTGACGAAACACCGACAGGCGGTGGTGATCTCCATGCTGCTCACCTGGCTGCTGTCCGCCGGTATTGTGGTGGTGATTTTAATGTCGCCGGTCTGGCTGCAAAAACAGTACGGTTTTGCCCCGGCATTAACACTGCAGGCCAATAGTGTCGCTACTATTATGCTTTGTTTCGGTTGTCTGATAGCGGGCCTTGCGGCGGATCGCTTTGGCTCGGCGCTAACACTCATTATTGGCTCATTGTTCCTGGCTGGCGCGAGCTGGGCGTTTTATCACGGCGTCGGTACACATCCTGAACTACTGAAGCCGCTGTATGGTCTGGTGGGGTTGTGCGTTGGCGTGGTGGGATCGGTGCCGTATGTGATGGTGCGGTCGTTCCCGGCGGAAGTCCGTTTCACTGGCATCTCGTTTTCCTACAATGTGTCGTATGCGATTTTTGGCGGTCTGACGCCGATTGCAGTCACCATGTTGATGGTAGTATCGCCGCTGGCGCCTGCCTGGTATGTGCTGGCGTTGTCGCTTATGGGGTTGGGGATTGGATTCTGGCTGCGACGGGATAACTACCTTCTGCGTGGCCCGGCAAGCGAGGCACCGCCGGGCACAAACAGCTAATTAGTGTTTCTCACCAATCGGCAGTACGGTACGACCGTACTGCGCATTCAGCACTTCACCCATCGCCAGATAAATCGCGCTCGCTCCACAGACGATACCCACCCAACCGGCAACGTGAACAATGCTCTCGTTATCCGCCAGATGACCTGCCGCCAGCAACGCAAACAGCACCGTCAGGCTCAGGAAAACGAACTGCAACATGCGCGCGCCGGTCAGTGTTCCAAAGAACATGAACAGTGTGAATACGCCCCACAGCCCCAGGTAAACACCGAGGAAATGTGAGTTTGCCGCATCGGTCAGCCCCATTTTTGGCATCAGCAGGATAGCGACCAGCGTCAGCCAGAACGAACCGTACGAGGTGAACGCCGTTAAGCCAAAGGTATTGCCTTTTTTATACTCCAGCAGCCCCGCGAAGATTTGCGCGATTCCGCCGTAAAAAATGCCCATTGCCAGGATAATGCCATCAAGCGGGAAAAGCCCGATGTTATGTAGGTTAAGCAGAACCGTGGTCATGCCGAAACCCATCAAACCCAGCGGAGCCGGATTAGCCAACGTTGTGTTGCCCATAATTCCTCAAAAATCATCATAAAATGGTGAAATATCGATACCCCCGCACTACTCCTGGATTGCGGGGCGCGG
Organism: Trabulsiella guamensis ATCC 49490; assembly: GCF_000734965.1. Classification (GTDB taxonomy): domain Bacteria; phylum Pseudomonadota; class Gammaproteobacteria; order Enterobacterales; family Enterobacteriaceae; genus Trabulsiella; species Trabulsiella guamensis. The sequence goes on along the minus strand of NZ_JMTB01000059.1, from coordinate 154,690 downwards.
CATCATAATCAGGCCCACAAAGCGTGTCCATGATCTCAGCGTGGGTAATTTAAAATATTTTTGCCTGACCCCTTGATGCCCGGCGATGCGACCCCATCTAGTAGTCAACCGCAGTGGTGAACCTGAAAAAAAACGATTCAGGGAGCTTGAAACCGCACGTTTCGCCCTTATTACAGGTTCACAACCACATGTTGACGAATTTTTAGTGGAGACGTTTAGATGGGTAAAATTATTGGTATCGACCTGGGTACAACCAACTCTTGTGTAGCGATTATGGACGGCACGACAGCACGTGTGCTTGAGAACGCCGAAGGCGATCGCACCACGCCTTCTATCATTGCTTATACCAACGATGGTGAAACTCTGGTTGGTCAGCCGGCTAAACGTCAGGCAGTGACGAACCCGCAAAATACGCTGTTCGCGATCAAACGCCTGATTGGCCGTCGCTTCCAGGACGAAGAAGTTCAGCGTGACGTTTCTATCATGCCGTACAAAATCATCGGCGCTGACAACGGCGACGCATGGCTTGATGTGAAAGGTCAGAAAATGGCACCGCCGCAGATCTCTGCTGAAGTGCTGAAAAAAATGAAGAAAACGGCGGAAGATTACTTGGGTGAACCGGTAACTGAAGCGGTTATCACCGTACCGGCCTACTTTAACGATGCTCAGCGTCAGGCAACCAAAGATGCTGGCCGTATCGCAGGTCTGGAAGTCAAACGTATCATCAACGAACCGACCGCCGCTGCACTGGCCTACGGTCTGGATAAAGAAGTTGGCAACCGCACTATCGCGGTTTACGACCTCGGTGGTGGTACCTTCGATATCTCTATTATCGAAATCGACGAAGTTGATGGCGAAAAAACCTTCGAAGTTCTGGCAACCAATGGTGATACCCACCTGGGTGGTGAAGACTTCGATACCCGTCTGATCAACTATCTGGTCGACGAATTCAAGAAAGATCAGGGCATTGACCTGCGTAATGATCCGCTGGCGATGCAGCGTCTGAAAGAAGCAGCAGAGAAAGCGAAAATCGAGCTCTCTTCCGCTCAACAGACCGACGTTAACCTGCCGTACATCACTGCAGATGCGACAGGTCCGAAACACATGAACATCAAAGTGACTCGCGCGAAACTGGAAAGCCTGGTAGAAGACCTGGTTAACCGTTCCATCGAGCCGCTGAAAGTGGCGCTGCAGGATGCTGGCCTGTCAGTTTCTGACGTACAGGACGTGATCCTTGTCGGTGGTCAGACGCGTATGCCGATGGTCCAGAAGAAAGTCGCTGAGTTCTTCGGTAAAGAGCCGCGTAAAGACGTTAACCCGGACGAAGCCGTCGCTATCGGCGCTGCGGTTCAGGGTGGCGTACTGACCGGTGATGTGAAAGACGTACTGCTGTTGGACGTTACCCCGCTGTCGCTGGGTATCGAAACCATGGGCGGTGTGATGACCTCGCTCATCAACAAAAACACCACCATCCCGACCAAGCACAGCCAGGTGTTCTCTACTGCGGAAGACAACCAGTCTGCGGTAACCATCCATGTGCTGCAGGGTGAGCGTAAACGCGCTAGCGATAACAAGTCTCTGGGTCAGTTCAACCTGGATGGCATTAACCCGGCACCGCGCGGCATGCCGCAGATCGAAGTGACTTTCGACATCGATGCTGATGGTATTCTGCACGTTTCCGCGAAGGACAAAAACAGCGGTAAAGAGCAGAAGATCACGATTAAAGCCTCTTCTGGTCTGAACGAAGAAGAAATCGAAAAAATGGTTCGCGAAGCGGAAGCTAACGCTGAATCTGACCGTAAATTCGAAGAGCTGGTTCAGACCCGTAACCAGGGTGACCATCTGCTGCACAGCACCCGTAAGCAGGTTGAAGAAGCGGGTGACAAACTGCCGGCAGACGATAAAACAGCGATCGAGTCTGCACTGACCGCGCTGGAAACGGCACTGAAAGGCGAAGATAAAGCAGATATCGAAGCGAAAATGCAGGCACTGGCGCAGGCTTCCCAGAAACTGCTGGAAATTGCTCAACAGCAACACGCGCAGCAGCAGGCGGGCGGCGCTGAAGCTTCTGAGAACAATGCGAAAGACGACGATGTTGTCGACGCAGAGTTCGAAGAAGTGAAAGACAAAAAATAATCGCCCTTTGAACGGGTAAAGACTGGCACGGGCGAAGAGGTTTCCTCTCCGCCCGTGCTCGCATGTTAAGGGCAATGAAAAGAGATGGCTAAAAGAGACTACTACGAGGTTTTAGGCGTTTCCAAAACCGCGGAAGAGCGTGAAATCAAAAAGGCGTACAAGCGCCTTGCCATGAAATTTCACCCGGACCGTAATCAGGGTGATAAAGACGCTGAAACCAAATTTAAAGAGATCAAGGAAGCTTACGAGATCCTGACCGACGACCAGAAACGTGCCGCGTACGATCAGTACGGTCATGCTGCGTTTGAGCAGGGCGGTATGGGCGGTGGCGGATTCGGCGGCGGCTTCGGCGGTGGTGCTGATTTCAGTGACATCTTCGGCGATGTATTCGGCGATATTTTTGGCGGTGGTCGTGGCCGTCAGCGCGCGGCGCGCGGCGCGGATTTGCGCTACAACATGGAACTGACGCTGGAAGAAGCGGTACGTGGCGTCACTAAAGAGATCCGTATCCCGACGCTGGAAGAGTGTGACGTCTGCCATGGCAACGGCGCGAAACCCGGCACCCAGCCACAGACTTGTCCGACCTGCCATGGTTCCGGCCAGGTACAAATGCGCCAGGGCTTTTTTGCGGTACAGCAGACCTGTCCGCACTGTCAGGGGCGCGGTACGCTAATTAAAGAACCGTGCAGCAAGTGCCACGGACATGGCCGCGTTGAGAAATCCAAAACGCTGTCGGTGAAAATCCCTGCAGGCGTGGATACTGGCGATCGTATCCGCCTGGCAGGTGAAGGCGAAGCGGGTGAACATGGCGCGCCAGCAGGCGATCTGTATGTTCAGGTCCAGGTAAAACAGCACCCGATCTTCGAGCGTGAAGGCAACAATCTGTACTGCGAAGTGCCGATTAACTTTGCGATGGCCGCACTTGGCGGTGAAATCGAAGTGCCGACGCTGGATGGTCGTGTGAAGCTGAAAGTGCCGCATGAAACGCAAACGGGCAAACTGTTCCGCATGCGCGGTAAAGGGGTGAAATCTGTTCGTGGCGGTGCGCAGGGTGATCTGCTGTGTCGTGTCGTGGTGGAAACCCCGGTCGGCCTGAATGAAAAGCAAAAACAACTGCTGAAAGATCTGCAGGAAAGCTTTGGCGGCCCGACGGGTGAGAAAAACAGTCCGCGCTCCAAAAGCTTCTTCGATGGCGTAAAAAAATTCTTCGATGATTTGACACGCTAAGCACAACGCTAACTGAATAAAACCCGAAAGGCACCAACCTTTCGGGTTTTTTATTCATTAACTTGTTGAGATTGCCTGAAATAAGCCCATCGTCGCCAGCAAGGAAAGCAGGCAAAGTAATGTCGAAATCAGTATCGTCTCTGGTTTTATTTTCTTTTCTTTGAGCAGACATTGCGGTGCTGTCACCGTCGCGACGCTGGTCTCCCGGTTTACCCGGATACCCATGCGCGGCACCGTAATAATAAAATCATTGATACCTACATCACGAAGGTCTTTACGCAACAGATAGAGCAACTGGGTCAGATTGGCATCGGTAATAAACTGACCGCGAGTTCCCCATAGTTCAGTGGTGATGGTTCCTTTATCAATCACTTTTTCGGCGCGTTTTTCAATCAAGAAGCTCAGGCAGCGTGCACGCATTGGCGTCATTTTTATCTTTTTGGCATTTTCCTGATTTTCAATTTCCAAACTTTCTTCGCTAAAAATACAATTTTCGTTGAGTATATAGCGGCTCATAACAATACCTTAATCAATAAGTGATGTGATAAATAATGACACAGTCAATGATTTATTCTGACTATTTCATGAGTAACATTGTCTTTTTTTGGAATAATGGAATATATAATATATGAAAATTAATTTATCTTATTGATATTTATGTTTTTTATGGCGTGTTTTTATTGGGTTTAGAATACTTTATATCTTATTGCCACTACCATTTAGGGGTATCACATCGAATGATATAAATTGATTTCATCAGCGGGTCAGCCTGTGTTTTATTGTTATTACTCTTGATTACCCTGTTTTCTGAAATCGTGGGAGTGTATGTCCACAGCACATCGCTGTTCACATTCGACGAAAATTCACGAGGTAATTAAAATGGCAAAATTAATTAAGGGCGATAGCCTGACTGAAAAAAGTAATACTGTAGATGGCTTTAAACCCGCTACTGAAACTGAAAAATACAGCTATACTTCCGCTCGCGTTGCGACGCCTGTGTATAACCGCTACAAGAAAGCTAATAAGCCGAAAGTATTCGGTTACTATACCGACTGGTCTCAGTATGACGGTCGTCTTCAGGGCCAGGATACGCCGGAAAGCCGTGGTCGCGGTTATGATCTGGCGAATGTCGCACCTACTGCTTACGATAAAATCATTTTTGGGTTCCTGGGCATCGTTGGCGATCAGGGCGAAAAACAGTCCACTATTAATAATGCCGCTTCTCTGACAGGTAAGGTCACGAACGAGCCGACTTTCCTCGACCCGTGGGGTGATTTCCAGTCCTATGTTAACTGCAACCTGGAAACCAGCGGCTGGGATGTCGATCCGAAAACGGTTACCGAATCTACCACTCATGGTCTGCTGGGCGGTCTGCGTGATCTCAAAGCGAAGGCCAAAGCGATGGGGCACGAACTGGCGCTCTCTATGAGTATCGGTGGCTGGACCATGAGTAACGGTTTCCACGAAATGGCGAAAACTGACGCTTCCCGTAAAGTGTTTGCTGCGGGCGTTGTCAAACTGTTCAAGCAGTTCCCGATGTTCAGCGAAGTGGATATCGACTGGGAATATCCGAATAACGCCGGTAACGGTAACCCGCACGGTCCGGAAGATGGCGCGAACTATGCACTGCTTATCAAAGAGCTGAAAACACAGCTTGATGCAGCAGGCCGTAGCGATGTGAAAGTGTCTATCGCCAGCTCCGCCGTGGTTGATGTTCTGGGCTATTCCAACGTGAAAGCGTTGCTGGATGCCGGTCTGTATGGCATCAACGTCATGACCTATGACTTCTTCGGTACGCCGTGGGCGGCAGAACTGACTCACCACACCAACCTGACGCCGCTGCGCGAAGGCAGCTGGAGTGTTGAAGCAGTGGTTGATTACCTGATCGCCGAAGGTTTCCCGTCAGACCGTATCAACATCGGTTATGCCGGTTATACCCGTAACGCCCGCAATGCAGAAATTGAATCCTTCTCCCCGCTGAAAGGAACTTACAACCCGGGTCAGGGCACTACGACAGGTACTTTCGAATCCGGCTGCACCGAATGGTATGACACCATCTATAACTACCTGGATTTGGAAAACCAGAAAGGCCGCAACGGTTTCAACGTTTATACCGATGAAGTCGCAAATGCTGACTTTCTGTTCAACCCGAACAGTGGCGTCTTTATGTCTCTCGATACTCCACGTTCAGTGAAACTGAAAGGTGAATATGCGGCTCGCCATAATCTGGGGGGACTGTTTACCTGGACTATCGACCAGGACAACGGTGTACTGCTGAATGCCGCACGTGAAGGTCTGGGTTATGAAATGGAAAATGAAGTCGTGGATATGGCGCCGTTCTACTTCAAAGGCATTAATGCTACGGGAGAAGAGGACGCTTCTACTGACGAACCCGTTGTACCGGATGAGGATCCGATTGATGTTGAGCCGGTAGATGACGAACCTGTAGATGTTGAACCGGAAGAAGACGATACCCCGGTATCTGGTGGCGGGACCTGGGATGCCGGGACCATCTACTACGGTTTTGACGCTGGCAGAGAAGGAGAAATCGTGACTTACAACGGTCACTCTTACCAGGCTCAATGGTGGTCTCAGGGTATGCAACCTGACCTGAATTGCGGTGAAGGTCAACCGTGGAAGGATTTGGGTGCTATTTAATCCATCTGAATGCTTTCTCAACTCAACCTCTGGCAATGATTTGCCAGAGGTTTTTTCGTTTTTTACGAATTATAAACCAGAAATAAGTTGCTTTTTTCGAGTTAAATGGCCCGCTATTATTCCCATTACTCTGTTTTATCGAAGTGAATCGGGATTTGAAATGAAATATCTACACCGTTTTTTTAGCAATGATGCGTCCGGTGGCATCGTGCTCATTATTGCTGCCGCGCTCGCGATGTTGCTGGCAAATACCGGCGCGACCAGCGACATTTATCACTCGTTTCTGGAAACCCCCGTGCAATTGCGGGTAGGCGCGCTGGAAATCAATAAAAACATGCTGTTGTGGATTAACGACGCCCTGATGGCGGTGTTTTTCCTGCTGATTGGTCTTGAGGTTAAGCGTGAACTGTTACAGGGATCGCTTGCCAGCCGCCGTCAGGCGGTGTTTCCGGTGATTGCCGCGCTGGGTGGCATGCTGATGCCTGCGCTGGTCTATCTGGCGTTTAACGCGCAGGATCCGGTGGCTCGCGAAGGCTGGGCGATCCCGGCCGCGACTGATATTGCGTTTGCGCTGGGCGTGCTGGCGTTACTCGGCAGTCGGGTTCCGTCAGCGCTGAAAATCTTCCTGATGGCGCTGGCGATTATCGACGATCTCGGCGCGATTGTGATTATCGCCCTGTTTTATACCAATGATTTGTCGCTGTTATCGCTGGGTGTTGCCGCGGCGGCTATTGTGGTGCTGGTGGCGCTGAACCTGAGCGGCGTGCGTCGGACGGGTATTTATATTCTGGTGGGCGCGATTCTCTGGACGGCGGTGCTGAAATCCGGCGTTCACGCGACGCTCGCCGGGGTGATTGTCGGTTTCCTGATCCCTTTACAGGAAAAAGCAGGCAAATCACCGGCAAAACAACTTGAGCATGTTCTGCATCCGTGGGTCGCGTTTTTGATTCTTCCGCTGTTTGCTTTTGCCAATGCAGGGGTTTCCCTCGACGGCGTCACTCCCGAGGGGCTGACGTCGCTGTTGCCTTTAGGCATTATTGCCGGTCTGTTTATTGGGAAACCGCTGGGCATTGGTTTATTCTGCTGGCTGGCGCTGAAGCTGAAATGGGCGAACTTACCGGAAGGTACCACCTGCAGGCAGATCCTGGCGGTGGGCGTGCTGTGCGGAATCGGCTTCACAATGTCGATTTTCATCGCCAGCCTGGCGTTTGGCAGTGTGGATCCGGCACTGATTAACTTGGCGAAACTGGGTATTTTGATTGGCTCCATCGCCTCGGCCCTTGTCGGTTATTGTCTGCTACGCTTCCAGATGCGCGGCGACGCCAGCACCGTCTGAATAAAAAAACTGCGGGACTCTTTTTACGACATTTATCAGGGAGCGAAAGCATGTCTCATATCAATTACAACCATCTTTACTATTTCTGGCATGTCTACAAAGAAGGATCTGTCGTAGGCGCGGCAGAAGTCCTTTACCTGACGCCGCAAACCATCACCGGGCAGATCAAAGCCCTTGAAGAGCGCCTCCAGGGGCGGCTGTTCAAACGCAAGGGCAGGGGGCTTGAGCCGAGCGAACTGGGAGAGTTGGTGTTTCGTTATGCCGACAAGATGTTCACGCTGAGCCAGGAGATGCTGGATATCGTTAACTATCGCAAAGAGGCAAATTTGCTGTTTGATGTCGGCGTCGCAGACGCGCTGTCGAAACGGCTGGTCAGCGGTATCCTGGAAGCCGCCGTGGTGGAAGATGAACAAATTCATCTGCGCTGTTTTGAATCCACACACGAATTACTGCTTGAGCAGCTCAGCCAGCACAAGCTGGACATGATTATCTCCGATTGCCCTGTCGATTCCACGCAACAGGAAGGTCTGTTTTCGGTCAAAATTGGTGAGTGCAGCGTCAGTTTCTGGAGTATGAGCCCGCCACCAGAAAATCCATTTCCGGCGTGCCTTGAAGAGCGACGTCTGCTGATCCCGGGGCGCCGTTCCATGCTGGGTCGCAAGCTACTGAACTGGATCAACTCCCAGGGGTTAAAAGTGGAGATCCTCGGCGAGTTTGACGATGCCGCGCTAATGAAAGCCTTTGGCGCTGCGCGCAATGCCATTTTTGTCGCGCCAACGCTGTATGCCAGAGATCTTTATGCCGATGAAAACATTGTCGAGGTGGGGCGTCTGGACAGTGTAATGGAGGAGTATCACGCCATTTTTGCTGAGCGGATGATCCAGCACCCGGCGGTGCAGCGCATCTGCCATCGTGACTACAAATCCCTGTTTACGCTGCCGAAACGCTAAATGACAGGCATAAAAAAACCCGCGCTAAGCGGGCTTTTTTACAAAGCGGATAACAAGCGGGCGATTAAGCCAGTTTGTTGATCTGAGCAACCAGGTTCGCCTTATGACGAGCCGCTTTGTTTTTGTGGATCAGACCTTTTGCAGCCTGACGGTCCACGATTGGTTGCATTTCGTTAAATGCTTTCTGTGCAGCAGCTTTGTCGCCAGCTTCGATAGCTGCGTATACTTTCTTGATGAAAGTACGCATCATAGAGCGACGGCTAGCGTTGTGCTTGCGAGCCTTTTCAGACTGAACGGCGCGCTTCTTAGCTGATTTGATATTAGCCAAGGTCCAACTCCCAAATATGATCTATATGGACAATTCAAAGGCCGAGGAATATGCCCTTTTAGCCTTCTTTTGTCAATGGATTTGTGCAAATAAGCGCCGTTGATGTGACGACACTTGATTACGTAGTGATGGCGCAGGATTCTAACAGCTTGCGCCTGACGAATACAGCTTTTCTGGCACAAAAATCGCAGCATAACGGCAGTTTTTCTCGCCATTACCGTCAAGGTTGATGAAATCCTTATCTCTTTCTGTTGCGGAGTGTAATCGCGGGTTAACCTTGACTGCTGTACAAGGTATACTCGAACGATTTTCACTGTTTTGAGCCAGACATGAAGCTGATACGCGGCATACATAATTTGAGTCAGGCCCCACATGGGTGTGTGCTGACCATTGGTAATTTTGACGGCGTGCATCGCGGGCATCAGGCGTTGCTGCAACGTTTACGCGAAGAAGGCCGCGAGCGTGGCGTGCCGGTGGTGGTCATGATTTTTGAACCGCAGCCACTTGAGCTTTTTTCGGCTGAAAAAGCCCCCGCGCGTCTGACGCGCCTGCGTGAAAAACTACGTTATCTGGCCGAAAGCGGCGTTGACTATGTCTTGTGCGTCCGTTTCGACCGTCGCTTTGCCGCCCTGACAGCACAAACGTTTATCAGCGATCTGCTGGTAAAACGTCTTGGTGTACAGTATCTCGCTGTCGGCGATGATTTCCGCTTTGGCGCAGGTCGCCAGGGGGATTTCTTATTACTTCAAAAGGCGGGCGCAGAGTTTGGTTTCAGCGTCACCAGTACGCAAACCTTCTGTGAAGCGGGTGTGCGTATCAGCAGCACCGCGGTGCGTCAGGCGCTGGCAGAAGATGATTTGCAGCAGGCGGAAAAACTGCTGGGCCACCCTTTTATTATTTCTGGCCGCGTGGTGCATGGTGATGAGCTTGGGCGCACCATCGGTTTCCCGACGGCGAATTTACCGCTGCGCCGTCAGGTCTCCCCAGTAAAAGGGGTGTATGCGGTGCAAGTCGCAGGTTTAGGCAACACGCTCTTGCCCGGCGTCGCTAACATTGGCACCCGGCCCACGGTGTCTGGTGTACGCCAACAACTGGAAGTCCATCTGTTAGATGTTGCAATGGACCTCTACGGTCGCCATATAGATGTCATACTGCGTAAAAAAATACGCAACGAGCAGCGATTCGCATCGCTGGATGAACTAAAAGCGCAGATTGCGCGTGATGAATTAACCGCCCGTGATTTTTTTGGGCTATCCAACCCGGCGTAATGCCTGAACGAGTTTTAAATACGGAACCGAGAATCTGATGAGTGACTATAAATCGACCCTGAATTTGCCGGAAACAGGGTTCCCGATGCGCGGCGATCTTGCTAAGCGCGAACCGGGAATGCTGGCGCGTTGGACCGATGATGACCTGTACGGCATCATCCGTGCGGCGAAAAAAGGCAAAAAAACCTTCATTCTGCATGATGGCCCTCCTTATGCGAATGGCAGCATTCATATTGGTCACTCAGTCAACAAGATTCTGAAAGACATTATCGTGAAGTCCAAAGGACTCGCGGGATATGACTCGCCTTACGTTCCCGGCTGGGACTGCCACGGCCTGCCTATTGAACTGAAAGTAGAGCAGGAATTCGGTAAGCCTGGCGAGAAGTTCACCGCAGCCGAGTTCCGCGCCAAATGCCGTGAATACGCAGCAGGCCAGGTCGACGGTCAGCGTAAAGACTTTATCCGTCTTGGCGTACTGGGCGACTGGTCACATCCGTATCTGACGATGAACTTCAAAACTGAAGCCAACATCATCCGTGCGCTGGGCAAAATCATCGGCAACGGCCACCTGCTGAAAGGGGCGAAGCCGGTACACTGGTGCGTGGACTGCCGTTCTGCGCTGGCGGAAGCGGAAGTCGAATACTACGACAAAACGTCTCCGTCTATCGACGTGGCGTTCGAAGCGGTCGATCAGGACGCCATCAAGGGCAAATTCGGTCTGCCAGGCGTCAGCGGTCCGATCTCCCTCGTGATCTGGACCACCACACCATGGACGTTACCGGCAAACCGTGCGATCTCCCTGTCAGCTGAGTTTGACTATGCGCTGGTGCAGATTGAAGGCCAGGCGCTGATCGTGGCGAAAGATCTGGTGGAGAGCGTATTAAAACGCGCGAATATCACCGATTACACCGTGGTTGGTACCGTCAAAGGCGATGCGCTGGAACTGATGCGTTTTAAGCATCCGTTCCTCGATTTCGACGTACCGGCGATCCTCGGTGATCACGTAACGCTGGAAGCGGGTACCGGTGCAGTACATACCGCTGGTGGTCACGGCCCGGACGACTACAGCATCAGCCTGAAATACGGTCTGGAAATCGCGAACCCGGTCGGCCCGGACGGCTCCTTCCTGCCAGGCACTTACCCGGCGCTGGACGGCATTAACGTCTTCAAAGCGAACGACATCATCGTCGATATTCTGCGTAACAGCGGCGCGCTGCTGCACGTAGAAAAACTCCAGCACAGCTACCCGTGCTGCTGGCGTCATAAGACGCCGATCATCTTTCGCGCCACACCGCAGTGGTTCGTGAGTATGGATCAAAAAGGTCTGCGCGCGCAGTCACTGGCGGAAATCAAAGGCGTGCAGTGGATCCCGGACTGGGGCCAGGCGCGTATCGAATCGATGGTTGCCAACCGTCCTGACTGGTGTATCTCCCGTCAACGTACCTGGGGCGTGCCGATGTCGCTGTTCGTGCATAAAGAAACGCAGGAACTGCACCCGCGCACTCTGGAGTTGATGGAAGCCGTGGCGCAACGTGTCGAAGTTGACGGCATTCAGGCGTGGTGGGATCTCGACCCGCGCGACATCATGGGTGATGACGCCGACATTTACGAAAAAGTGCCGGATACGCTCGATGTGTGGTTCGATTCTGGATCCACCCACGCGTCGGTCGTGGATGTGCGCCCGGAATTTGCCGGTCATGCCGCTGATATGTACCTGGAAGGCTCTGACCAGCATCGCGGCTGGTTCATGTCCTCGCTAATGATCTCCACAGCGATGAAAGGCAAAGCGCCGTATCGTCAGGTACTGACTCACGGCTTCACCGTCGATGGTCAGGGGCGCAAAATGTCCAAATCCATCGGCAATACCGTGAGCCCGCAGGATGTAATGAACAAACTGGGCGCGGATATTCTGCGTCTGTGGGTGGCATCGACAGACTACACCGGCGAAATGGCGGTCTCTGATGAAATCCTCAAGCGTGCCGCCGACAGCTATCGTCGTATCCGTAACACCGCACGCTTCCTGCTGGCGAATCTGAACGGATTTGACCCGGTCAAAGACATGGTGAAACCGGAAGAGATGGTGGTGCTGGATCGCTGGGCGGTGGGTTGCGCGAAAGCGGCGCAGGAAGACATCGTGAAAGCGTACGAGTCTTACGATTTCCACGAAGTGGTGCAGCGCCTGATGCGCTTCTGTTCTATCGAAATGGGCTCGTTCTATCTCGACATCATCAAAGACAGACAGTACACGGCCAAAGCCGACAGCGTTGCCCGTCGCAGCTGCCAGACCGCACTGTTCCACATTGCGGAAGCGCTGGTGCGCTGGATGGCGCCGATCATGTCCTTTACTGCTGATGAAATCTGGGGTTACCTGCCAGGTTCCCGTGAGAAGTATGTGTTCACCGGCGAATGGTACGACGGTCTGTTTGGTCTGGCGGCAACAGAGCCAATGAACGATGCTTTCTGGGATGACCTGCTGAAAGTCCGTGGCGAAGTGAACAAGGTGATCGAACAGGCGCGCGCTGACAAGAAAGTGGGCGGTTCTCTGGAAGCAGCGGTGACGCTGTTTGCTGAACCGGAACTCTCTGCGAAGCTCACCGCGCTGGGCGATGAATTGCGATTTGTCCTGTTGACCTCCGGCGCGAAAGTTGCGGATTATGCCGGGGCAACGGCAGACGCTCAGCAGAGCGAACTGCTGAAAGGGCTGAAAATTGCCCTGAGCAAAGCCGAAGGTGACAAATGCCCGCGCTGCTGGCATTACACCACAGATGTCGGTCAGGTGGCGGAACACGCAGACCTCTGCGGACGCTGTGTCAGCAACGTCGCCGGTGACGGTGAAAAACGTAAGTTTGCCTGATGAGTAACTCTGTCTGTTCTACCGGACTGCGCTGGCTGTGGGTGGTCGTCGCGGTGCTGATTATCGATTTAGGCAGCAAGTACCTGATCCTCCAGAATTTTGCGCTGGGGGATACGGTATCGCTGTTTCCATCGTTGAATCTGCACTATGCGCGTAACTATGGTGCAGCGTTCAGCTTCCTCGCCGACAGCGGCGGCTGGCAGCGTTGGTTCTTTGCTGGTATCGCTATCGGCATCTGCGTGGTGTTGACGGTACTGATGTACCGAGCAAAAGCGACGCAGAAGCTGAATAACATCGCTTACGCGTTAATCATTGGCGGGGCTCTGGGCAACCTGTTTGACCGCCTGTGGCACGGCTTTGTCGTCGACATGATCGATTTCTACGTCGGCGACTGGCACTTCGCGACCTTTAACCTCGCCGATACCGCGATTTGCATCGGCGCGGCATTGATTGTGCTGGAAGGCTTTTTGCCGAACGCTGCCGCGAAGAAACAAGCGTAATCATTCATGCCCGGTAAGCATTGCGCCACCGGGCAAAACCATAGGCAAATTTGAATGTCTAAATCCGTACAGAGCAATAGCGCCGTGCTGGTGCATTTCACGCTGAAACTCGACGACGGTTCTACGGCCGAGTCGACCCGCAGCAATGGCAAACCGGCGTTGTTTCGTCTGGGCGACGCGTCGCTGTCGGAAGGGCTGGAGCAGCACCTGCTGGGGCTGAAAGAGGGGGAGAAAAAATCCTTCTCGCTGGAGCCGGATGCCGCTTTTGGCGTTTCCAGCCCGGACCTTATCCAGTACTTTTCCCGTCGCGAATTTATGGATGCTGGCGAGCCGGAAATCGGCGCGATTATGCTCTTTACCGCAATGGATGGCAGCGAAATGCCTGGTGTGATCCGCGAGATTAACGGTGATTCCATTACGGTGGATTTCAACCATCCGCTGGCAGACCAGACCGTCCATTTTGATGTCGAAGTGCTGGAAATTGATCCGGCGCTGGAGGTTTAAATGCAGATTCTGTTGGCCAACCCGCGCGGTTTTTGCGCTGGTGTAGACCGCGCTATCAGCATTGTGGAAAACGCGCTGGCGATTTACGGCGCGCCGATTTACGTCCGTCACGAAGTGGTGCATAACCGCTACGTGGTCGATAGCCTGCGCGAACGCGGGGCGATTTTTATCGAGCAAATCAGCGAAGTGCCGGACGGCGCGATCCTGATTTTCTCAGCACACGGCGTCTCGCAGGCGGTACGCAACGAAGCGAAAAGCCGTGATCTGACGGTGTTCGACGCCACCTGCCCGCTGGTGACCAAAGTCCATATGGAAGTTGCCCGCGCCAGCCGTCGTGGTGAAGAGTCGATCCTCATCGGCCACGCCGGGCACCCGGAAGTGGAAGGGACGATGGGCCAGTACAGCAACCCGGAAGGGGGCATGTATCTGGTGGAATCCCCGGACGATGTCTGGAAGCTGGACGTCAAAAACGAATCCAAGCTGTCGTTTATGACCCAGACCACGCTTTCGGTTGACGACACTTCTGATGTGATCGACGCGCTGCGTCAGCGTTTCCCGAAAATCGTCGGCCCGCGCAAAGACGATATCTGCTATGCCACGACCAACCGCCAGGAAGCGGTGCGTGCACTGGCGGAACAGGCTGATGTCGTGCTGGTGGTCGGCTCGAAAAACTCCTCTAACTCCAACCGTCTCGCCGAACTGGCGCAGCGGATGGGTAAAACCGCCTTCCTTATCGATGACGCCACCGACATTCAGGAAAACTGGGTGAAAGGCGCAGATTGTGTTGGTGTCACAGCGGGCGCCTCAGCCCCGGATATCCTGGTGCAGAATGTGATTGCACGTTTGCAGGAGCTCGGCGGTGGTGAGGCGGTTCCTCTGGAAGGCCGCGAAGAAAATATCGTCTTCGAAGTGCCGAAAGAGTTGCGGATGGATGTCCGCGAAATCCAGTAATTCTCCCTCCCTGAAGACAACAACAGTCACCCGGTGGTGACTGTTGTGACAAAGCGTCGATTTGATCACAAGGTTAATCGATTAATCTGCTATGCTTAAAAGGTTGTTCTCCTCGGGCCGGAGAAAAACATGAAACCTGTTCTGTCTCAGCCGCCGCATGTCGACTGGCTGACGGGGGCGTTTTCGCGCACCCCGCTACTACGCAAAACTACCCGCCTCGCCGATCTCCCTGGCGTCTTCGCTGATCATTCTGGCTGGCAGCAGGCCGACCCTCAACAGATTGTTTATGACGTTGAAATGCTGGATACCCTGTCCGGTTCGGGAGAACTGTTTACGGGCGTGACCCACCTTTACCCCGGAAAAGTCGGTAACGAATATTTTATGACCCGCGGCCATTTTCACGCCCTGCGTGAACAGGGGGAGGTCTATTTTGGCCTGCGCGGTACTGGGTTACTGCTGCTGCAGGATGAACAAGGAGAGATGCACCTCGAACCGGTTGTTGCCGGCTCGGTACACATCATTCCGGGTTATACCGCACATCGCCTGATCAATACCGGTACGGAGATCCTCTCGGCGCTGGCGGTCTGGTCGTCCACCGCCGGGCACGATTATGCCGCGCTGGCGGGCGGATTTGCCTGGCGGGTAGTGGAAGAAAATCGGCAGGTGCAGGTCAGGGAGGTGCAAAATGGCTGAATACGGTCTGGACATGACCATTCACCATCAGCCGATGGGCTTCAGTTATGGCGACGATGTTACCGGCCCGATGCCGGAGATCCGCTCTCTTGATCAGATCCGTCCGTCGCTGCGCGATCCGCAGTGCGACGGGCCGCAGGAGGTGTATGCCATTGCGATGGATGTGGCGCGCATCCAGGATCGTGAAGAACTGCAAAAACGGATGTTGCTGTTTGGCGTGGTGACTTACGCTGCCGGGCAACTAGGTGAAGAGCCAATTCGCAGCCAGGGGCACGTGCATCGCATCAGCCAGCATAGCGGCTGGTCGCCACCGGAGTTGTATGAGATCTGGCAGGGAAAAGCGATTATCTACATGCAGGAATATGTTGAGGATGATCCGGGACGCTGTTTTGCGGTGATCGCCGGGCCGGGAGATAAAGTGCTGGTGCCGCCGGGCTGGGGTCATGCCACCATTTCTGCGAGCCCGGATGAGCCGCTGACGTTCGGCGCCTGGTGCGATCGGGAATATGGCTTTGAGTATGACGCGGTGCGCGCGCATAAAGGGCTGGCGTGGTATCCACTGGTACAGGAATCGCAAATCGTCTGGCTGCATAATCCGCATTATGTGCCAGGCCGGTTACAGGTGATTGCTCCCCGGCAGTATGACGAATTTGGCATTACGTCGGCGCCGATTTACCAGCAATTCATCGACGATCCCGCTCGTTTCCAGTTCATTTCGCGGCCTGATAAAATCGCCGCGCTGTGGCAAAACTTCCATCCCTGACAGACCGGGGCGTACGCCCCGGTTTTACTGTGGTTACCCGGCAAACAATCCACTGGCGACGCCAATCGCCGCCAGTACCAGTAGCAGAAGCATCGCTTTCACCGGTGACACGCCACGTTTCGCCATCAGATACCAGGTCCCCAGCACCACCACCAGCGGCAGCAGTTGCGGGAAGATACCGTCGAGCATCTGCTGAACGTGAATATTGACGCCGTCTTTAGTGATGAATTCCAGCCCGGTACCAAGCTTCACGTAGCTCGCCGCCACGCCGCCCATCACGAAGACCCCGAGCAACGACAGCGCTTCACGCAGGCGGGCGGATTTGCTGCTCACCAGAATTTCCACCGAGCCGGAGCCCATCTGGTAGCCTTTTAAAAACAGATACCAGGAGCCGGGAACGATGATCGCCAGCCAGGCGACGATATAAAACAGCGGGCCTAAAACGCTACCGCCAGCCGCCAGCGCCATCCCGATACTGAGCAGGATAGGGATCAACATGCCAGGGATCATCGAGTCGCCGATCCCGGCGAGTGGCCCCATCAGGCCGACTTTCAGGGTGTTAATTGTATCGCCGTCGACAGGTTCGCCATTGGCCTTTTTCTCTTCCAGCCCCAGCGCCATCCCGTTCACAATGGCGCCGATTTGCGGCTCGGTGTTGTAGAATGACGCGTGGCGGCGCAGCATTTCGGTACGCCGGGCGGCATCCGGGTAGAGTTTGCGGGCGACAGGCAACATGCTCAGGCAGAAGCCGAACGATTCCAGACGCTCAAAACTCATAGAAGACAGGTTGTGCATCATCCACGCGCGCCAGCAGCGGCGCAGATCTTTACGGGTTAGTTTACGCTCTTCCATCAGAATTCATCCTCATCATCAGACGCCGGGGCCGTAGGCGCAGTCTGAGGCGCTTCCGGTTTATAGTTGTAATGAATCAGCGCCAGCAGCGCACCGACAATCACCAGCGCGACCATGTTCAGCTTCAGGAAAACGATGCACACGAAGCCCACGAGAAAGTAGATCAACATGGTGTAGTTTTTAATGATCTGCTTGAGCAGAATCGCGATACCCACTGCCGGCAAAATGCCGCCCAGCACGTTCATAATGGAGAGAACCACTTTCGGCAGACTGTCCATAAATTCACTGATGTATTGCGCGCCGAAGTACACGGCGATAAACGTCGGCACGAAACGCAACAGGAAGTTAGTGACCTGCGGCCAGATGGCGCTGTTGAGGTAAATACCGCGTTCGTCGCCGCGCTCCAGCGCGGTATCGGCACGGTGGTTCCAGAAAGAGTTCAGTACCATCATGGCGTTGAACAGAATGGTTCCTGCGATACCGATGGTGGCGGCCAGCGCTACCGCCACTTCTGGCCCTTTGCCGGAAAGAATACCCAGCGCAATGGCCGGAAAGGCCACAAAGTTCAGATCGGCTGGCATCGAGCCGCCGGGGGTTACCATGGCGATATACACCGCCTGTACCGCCACGCCAATTATGATCCCGGTTTTGATATCGCCGAGGATCAGTCCCACCAGCATGCCGGAAACCAGTGGACGGGTGATGAGGTACCAGCCGCCCGTCAGACCAAACAACCAGGGACTACTGAGCGCGCCCAGATAGCAGAGCACGCCAATTAATGCCGCTTCGATAAACATCGTCTGCTCCTTATTTCATTTTTTGTCGGGCGTCCAGCCAGCTGTAATGACTGGCATCCGGTACCAGACGGAATTCAATATGATGGCCATGCGCGCTTAACCAGTCGAAAGCGGCGATTTCTCCGGCATTGACTGACTGGTTGGGCCCTATGGTGACCGTGTCAGCGCGGGCGCTCATCGGGCCAACGTTGATTTTGCCGTTGCTGTTTTTGAGACTGATGCCTGCCTGTTCTATCTTTTGCAGCGTGACCGGTGACTTGCCAATGACGAAATAGCGCTTGTCGCTGGCAATCACCTTCGGGAGTTTCTCAATCGCGGTGGCGGTATCAAACAGCCACACTTTGGTATCAGACACCGCCCCTTTCATCACCGAAGAGAGCAGAGGGTCGGCCGCGACGGCATCATCTATCGCCACGATGCCATCGCAGGGCAGCTCTTTGGCCCAGCGTGTGACGAGCTGCCCATGAATGACGCGGTCGTCAATACGTACAAATGAAATGCTCATAATGGGCTCCTTAAAAATCGTCAGACTGGGCGCTGGCATTAATTTCGGCCACCACCAGCGTCGGTTGTGTCAGGGCGAGCAATTGCGCCGCTGCCGCGTTAACGTCCTGAAAATCGAGTATCTCGTCAGTCAGCAGTAGCATCGGAAGATTCACGCCGCCAATGACACTTACCGGCGGCGAAACCTCCGAGGAGAATGCATATTGGCAGGCGACGTTCCACGGCGTTCCGCTTTGCATATCGCACAGCACCAGCACCCCGTCGGCGCCCTGGCTGGCGTTTTTCAGCACACGGGCGAAATCCTGTTTAAAAGCTTCAATACCCGCTTCGCCCGTCAGCGTCACGGTAAAAACATGTTGCAGCGTGCCGTACACCATTTCTGCGCTCTCCCGCATCGCCGTTGCCAGTGGGCCGTGAGAGGCCACCATCACATGAATCATCGTTATCCCCTTACCCAGGCTTTTACCGTCGCCAGTTGCTGACCGACCCCTTTGCCCCACGGCGTGATGCGATACTCGCCCACGCTCGCCGGAATGATGAATGTCTCGGCATAGTGCACCACAAACGGCTCGAAGGCGTCGTTCGGGCTTTCAACCCGCGCTTCAGCGCCCTCCACCAGGTTGAGAACGTTTACGCCCCCGTCAGTGTGGTGAGTAACCGGGCCGGTAAACCAGTGACGGCGCGTTTCGATAAACTCGCGTTCGTGCAAACCGGTTCGTTCTTCACGCCAGCCGTCACCTTCTGCCAGCACATCAATGCGATTCACCAGATGCTCATGCACCCATTCGGTATCACGCTGCCAGTCGATGACCTGCTCTCCATGGTCGAGATGCACCGGACGCGGCAACCCGTCGAGGCCGAGGCGTCCCCAGTCCCAGAGCTTGAAAGTGAAAATGTATGGCGTGGCGCTGATTTCCAGCACCATCGTCCCTGCGCCGGAGCAGTGAACGGTACCTGCCGGGATCAGAAAGTGATCGTGTTTACGGGCCGGTATCTGATTGACGAAGCTGGCATCGTCAAAGGCTTTCTCGCCCCGCGCTGCCTGACGCAGATCATTAAACATCGCCTGTGGTTCAGTGCCACTGCGTACCCCGAGATAGACCACCGCGCCGGGTTCCGAGTCAAGAATGTAATAACTCTCGTCCTGGGTATAGTGCATCCCAAACTGCTGCTGGATGTATTCCGTCAGCGGGTGTACCTGAAAACTCAGATTTTGCCCGCCGATGGTGTCGAGGAAATCAAAGCGAATCGGAAATTCCGCGCCGAAGCGGGCGTGGACTTTTTCGCCCAGTAGCGCGCGGGGGTGCAGCAGCACCAAATCCAGAGAGGGGATCTCGATCCGCACGTCGCCAAACCGCATCAACAGGCTGTTTTCCTCGGGCACGCAGTCAAAACACCATGCGTAGTTGGGTTTCATGGGATCGAGATCGAATTGTTGTTTCATCCACTGACCGCCCCAGACGCCGGGGTCGAAGAACGGGACGACGCGGAACGGACGACGGGTGAGCAGTTCCAGACCGGCGCGCAACGCCTCGCCGCTGACCATTGCTGGTGCATTCGCCACGGTGGTGTCCAGCAGATAATCAGCGCGCTTAAGCAATGGCGTTTTATGGCGATCAAACACCCGCCATTCGATGAAAAAGGCGCGCTTGTAGCGGCGCAGGATATCTTCGTTGTAGTTTCCCGCGCCCCAGTTGCCGAGTTCGCCGCTGCGCATCCGCATCTGAATCTCCCAGCGTGGCAAATCGGCATACACCAGCACGTCGCCGGGGTGCACCAGGGTAGCGCCCGGCCCACAGACAATCACCAGCGCTTCCGGGGCGGTTTCCACCTGCTTTTGCAGGTCAGCGAGAGCTGTTGGCTCAAAAAACTCAGGCAACTGGTGGCAGGAGAGCACGCCGAAAACGCGATCGTCGGTCAGGTTGCGGGCCAGCAGGGCATGTAACGCCTGCTCGTCGCGGCGCGCGGTCTCTGCGTTGATCCAGCGGGCGGTAGTGAATTCAGCCTGCAATGCCTGCTCCAGCTCGCCGAGTCGGACGCCGGGATAGCAGTCGATCACCAGTACGGTTTTTGTTTTCTCCGCCATTCGGGGGCGAAGTTCCGCGATAATCGCGTCCCAGCCGCGACAGGCATGTTGATCGTAGCCCGGCACGGTCACTTCAGGATATTTATCGTAAGTCGTCTTTTTCATTAGCGGACTCCCTCTGCGTTAAATTAAGATTAATCGATTAACCTCAATGTGGAAGAGTGGTTAACGCGATTAACCTGTCAAAATCCGCAGGAAAAGGCTTTCGGAAACAGAGACTGTGAAGTGCTTCACAAGGAAAAATGCAATTTACAGGTTATTCGATTAATCTGGAGGGAACGAAGGAGGATGTTATGACCACAGTGACGCTGGCGCAGGTCGCCGGGATAGCGGGAGTCTCAACCGCCACGGTTTCAATGGTACTGCGTAACCGCGGCCGTATCTCGCAGGCCACCCGGGAGCGGGTACTGAAGGCGCTGGACGAGTCCGGCTACGTCTACAACCAGACCGCCGCTAACTTACGCAATCGCAGCAGCAACCAGGTCGGTCTGCTGCTGCACGACATCACTAACCCTTTCTATGGCGAGATGACGGCAGGGTTAAGCCATGAAATGGAGCGTCATGAGATGCTGCTGTTCCTGGCGAACAGCGAAGAATCAGAAGAGCGGCAACAGAAGTTTGTAGATTCATTGATGCGTAATAACGCCTGTGGCATGGTGCTGTGTGCCGCCCGGGAAACCCCGCAGGCCTTTTTCGACGGGCTAAAGCGACGCAATATTCCGGCCATTATGGTCGTGCGTCCGTTAAACGATCCTGATTTTGACTTTGTTGGTACCGATAACTTTCTCGGTACCCAGATGGCGACGGCGCATTTGCTCCGGCTGGGACACCAGCATATTGCGTTCATTGGCGGTAGCCTAAGTTCCGGCACGCGTTCGCAGCGTATTGGCGGTTACACCAGTAAGTTGCTGGAAAACGGCATTTCGCCCAATCCGGACTGGATAGTCACTTCCCAGGCCAGCCAGAGCGACGGCGCGCGGGTGGCGGAAATGCTCTTCAGCCAGTTCCCGCAAATCACCGCTGCCGTCTGTTATCAGGACATTGTCGCGCTGGGTGTCATGCAGGCGCTGCGTAAAATGGGGCGGGAAGTGGGACGCGATTTTGCGCTGGTAGGCTTTGACGACATCACCGAAGCCGCGCTGGTGCAACCGGCGCTGACCACTGTCTCGGTGGCGGCAAAAGAGATTGGCCGTAAGGCGGGAGAGCTGCTTTTCAGTCGGATTCAGGGCAATGACGAGCCACCGAAACGCATTATCCTGCCACCGGCACTGGTGATCAGGGAATCCTGTGGTTTTCGCCGAGGGTGATGTTTTTTACTGATATCTCCCGCCACATAACGTTAAATTCTAATTACTGGCGTTTTCAGATAGCGGCCCCGGCAGAGGCTGGTTACTCTGAAAAACGGTTTACCTGAAATCAACACAAGAGAATAGATATGCATGATGCACAAATCCGCGTCGCCATTGCGGGCGCGGGCGGACGTATGGGGCGTCAGTTAATTCAGGCGGCGGCACAACTGGACGGCGTTCAACTGGGGGCAGCGCTGGAGCGCGAAGGTTCTTCCCTGCTGGGAAGCGATGCGGGCGAGCTGGCGGGCACCGGCAAAACCGGCGTTATCGTGCAAAGCAGTCTCGAGGCGGTAAAAGATGATTTTGATATTTTTATCGATTTCACCCGTCCGGAAGGCACGCTGGTGCATCTGGCGTTCTGCCGTGAAAATGGCAAAGGAATGGTCATCGGCACCACCGGCTTTGATAACGCTGGAAAACAGGCCATTCAGGATGCGGCGCGGGATATCGCCATCGTCTTTGCCGCTAATTTCAGCGTCGGCGTCAACGTGATGCTCAAGCTGCTGGAAAAGGCCGCGAAGGTGATGGGCGATTACACCGATATTGAAATCATCGAAGCACACCACCGTCATAAGGTGGATGCGCCGTCAGGCACTGCGCTGGCGATGGGCGAAGCCATCGCTCACTCGCTGGATAAAGATCTGAAAGATTGCGCCGTATACAGCCGGGAAGGGCATACCGGCGAGCGCGTCCCTGGCACCATTGGTTTTGCCACTGTCCGCGCGGGCGATATTGTCGGGGAACATACCGCGATGTTTGCCGATATCGGCGAACGTATTGAGATCACCCATAAGGCATCCAGCCGCATGACTTTTGCGAATGGCGCGGTTCGTTCGGCATTATGGTTGAAAGGTAAGAAAAATGGCCTTTATGATATGCGTGACGTACTGGATTTGAATAATCTATAAGGTTTTGCACCGTTCGTGATGTGGTATTAGCAGTCATAAGCTGTTGATTGCGTAGGGCAATAGTTTTATTGCCCTTTTATTTTTCCCTGTTCTGCTTCTATTTTTTCATTAACTGCTTATTACTATGTGTTTTCTTTCTTATTTGTGTTGATAATTTGTAAATTTTGACCGGATGGTCCACTTTTTTATGGTCTGCAGGTATGGATGACATTCTTTTAGCCGCGCAAGCGTTTTCTGCACAGACTTTGATGATCATTTTGCCTGTTAAAACCACATAACTTATCCAGTGGCGCAAAATAACAATCAAAATTGGTGTTTTGAGTTGACTTTTACCCCTCATATCTCCAGAATGCCGCCGTTTGCCAGAAATTCGCGGGCAGCAGATTTGCATTGATTCATACTATGGTTGTGAATTAATATGCAGATAAAGTGAGTGAATATTCTTTGGAGGGTGTTTTGATAAAGTCAGCGCTTTTGGTTCTGGAAGACGGAACCCAGTTTCACGGTCGGGCCATAGGGGCAACGGGCACGGCGGTTGGGGAAGTCGTTTTCAATACTTCAATGACCGGTTATCAAGAAATCCTCACTGATCCTTCCTACTCCCGCCAAATCGTCACTCTTACTTATCCTCATATCGGCAATGTCGGCACCAACGCCGCTGATGAAGAATCCTCTCAGGTACATGCACAAGGTCTGGTCATTCGTGATCTGCCGCTGATTGCCAGCAACTTCCGCAATACCGAAGACCTCTCGTCTTATCTGAAACGTCACAACATTGTGGCGATTGCCGATATCGATACCCGTAAGCTGACGCGTTTGCTGCGCGAGAAGGGCGCCCAGAACGGCTGCATCATCGCTGGTGATAACCCTGACGCCACGCTGGCGCTGGAAAAAGCGAAAGCGTTTCCGGGCCTGAACGGCATGGACCTGGCGAAAGAAGTGACCACTGCTGAAAACTATAGCTGGACGCAAGGCAGCTGGACGCTTGCCGGCGACCTGCCGGAAGCGAAGAAAGAAGACGAGCTGCCATTCCACGTCGTGGCCTATGACTTTGGTGCCAAGCGCAACATTCTGCGCATGCTGGTGGACAGAGGCTGCCGCCTGACAGTGGTTCCGGCCCAGACCCCGGCGGACGAAGTTCTGAAGATGAACCCGGACGGCATTTTCCTCTCCAACGGTCCTGGCGACCCGGCACCGTGCGATTACGCTATCGCCGCGATTAAACAGTTCCTCGACACCGATATTCCGGTCTTTGGTATCTGCCTCGGCCATCAGTTGCTGGCGCTGGCGAGCGGTGCGAAAACCGTCAAAATGAAGTTTGGCCACCACGGCGGCAACCACCCGGTGAAAGATATCGACAACAACACGGTCATGATCACCGCGCAGAACCACGGTTTTGCGGTGGATGAAGCGTCGATGCCCGCCAGCCTTCGCGTCACCCACAAATCGCTGTTTGACGGTACCCTGCAGGGGATCCATCGCACCGACAAACCGGCGTTCAGCTTCCAGGGACACCCTGAAGCCAGCCCGGGCCCGCACGACGCGGCGCCGCTGTTCGATCACTTTATCGAACTTATCGAGACCTACCGTAAGACCGCTAAATAATCAGGAGCTGAGAGAACCATGCCAAAACGTACAGATATTAAAAGCATCCTGATCCTTGGCGCTGGCCCGATTGTCATCGGCCAGGCCTGCGAATTTGACTATTCTGGTGCCCAGGCGTGTAAAGCGCTGCGCGAAGAGGGTTATCGCGTCATTCTGGTGAATTCCAACCCGGCGACCATCATGACCGACCCGGAAATGGCCGATGCCACTTACATCGAGCCGATTCACTGGGAAGTGGTGCGCAAAATCATCGAAAAAGAGCGCCCGGATGCGGTGCTGCCGACCATGGGCGGTCAGACGGCGCTGAACTGTGCGCTGGAGCTTGAGCGTCAGGGCGTGCTGGCCGAGTTTGGCGTCACTATGATCGGTGCCACTGCTGACGCCATCGATAAAGCTGAAGACCGTCGCCGTTTCGACGTTGCGATGAAGAAAATCGGCCTCGACACCGCGCGCTCCGGCATCGCGCATACGATGGAAGAAGCGCTGGCAGTAGCGGCTGACGTCGGTTATCCGTGCATCATTCGCCCGTCCTTCACCATGGGCGGTACTGGCGGTGGCATTGCTTACAACCGTGAAGAGTTTGAAGAGATTTGCGAACGCGGTCTCGACCTTTCCCCGACCAGCGAACTGCTGATTGATGAGTCGCTGATTGGCTGGAAAGAGTATGAAATGGAAGTGGTGCGCGATAAGAACGACAACTGCATCATCGTCTGTTCCATCGAAAACTTCGATGCCATGGGCATTCACACCGGTGACTCCATCACCGTCGCTCCGGCGCAAACGTTGACCGACAAAGAATACCAAATCATGCGTAATGCCTCGATGGCGGTACTGCGTGAAATCGGCGTCGAAACCGGCGGTTCAAACGTACAGTTCGCAGTGAACCCGAAAAACGGTCGCCTGATTGTGATCGAAATGAACCCGCGCGTTTCCCGCTCTTCGGCGCTGGCCTCTAAAGCGACTGGCTTCCCGATTGCCAAAGTGGCAGCGAAACTGGCCGTGGGCTACACCCTCGACGAACTGATGAACGACATCACCGGTGGTCGCACTCCGGCCTCGTTCGAGCCGTCCATCGACTACGTTGTCACCAAAATTCCGCGCTTCAACTTTGAAAAATTCGCGGGTGCCAATGACCGTCTGACCACCCAGATGAAATCGGTCGGCGAAGTGATGGCGATTGGCCGCACGCAGCAGGAGTCGATGCAGAAAGCGCTGCGTGGTCTGGAAGTGGGGGCGACCGGTTTCGACCCGAAAGTGAGCCTTGATGACCCGGAAGCGCTGACCAAAATCCGCCGCGAGCTGAAAGACGCGGGCGCTGAGCGTATCTGGTACATCGCTGACGCGTTCCGCGCGGGGTTGTCTGTCGACGGTGTATTCAACCTGACCAACATTGACCGCTGGTTCCTGGTGCAGATTGAAGAGCTGGTGCGTCTGGAAGAGAAAGTGGCGGATGTCGGTATTAACGGCCTCGATGCTGACTTCCTGCGCGTGCTCAAACGCAAAGGCTTTGCTGACGCGCGTCTGGCAAAACTGGCAGGTGTACGCGAAGCGGAAATCCGCAAGCTGCGTGACCAGTACGATCTCCACCCGGTCTACAAGCGTGTTGACACCTGTGCGGCGGAATTCGCCACCGACACCGCGTACATGTACTCAACCTATGAAGACGAATGCGAAGCAAATCCGTCTGTCGACCGCGAAAAAATCATGGTCCTCGGCGGTGGTCCAAACCGTATCGGCCAGGGCATTGAGTTCGACTACTGCTGTGTACACGCCTCGCTGGCGCTACGTGAAGACGGTTATGAGACCATCATGGTCAACTGTAACCCGGAAACCGTCTCTACGGATTACGACACTTCCGATCGTCTGTACTTTGAGCCAGTAACACTGGAAGACGTGCTGGAAATCGTCCGCATCGAGAAGCCGAAAGGCGTCATCGTGCAGTATGGCGGTCAGACGCCACTGAAACTGGCGCGTGCGCTTGAAGCCGCAGGTGTTCCGGTGATCGGCACCAGCCCGGATGCCATCGACCGCGCCGAAGACCGTGAACGCTTTCAGCATGCGGTTGAGCGTCTGAAACTGAAACAGCCTGCGAACGCCACCGTGACGGCCATTGAACAAGCTGTTGAACGAGCGAAAGAGATTGGCTACCCGCTGGTGGTGCGCCCGTCTTACGTGCTGGGCGGCCGTGCGATGGAAATCGTCTACGACGAAGCGGATCTGCGTCGTTACTTCCTGACGGCAGTCAGTGTCTCCAACGACGCGCCGGTGCTGCTGGATCACTTCCTCGACGACGCGGTAGAAGTGGATGTTGACGCCATCTGCGACGGCGAAACAGTGCTGATTGGCGGCATTATGGAGCACATCGAGCAGGCGGGTGTTCACTCCGGCGACTCCGCCTGTTCGCTGCCGGCGTACACCCTGAGTCAGGAAATTCAGAATGTGATGCGCCAGCAGGTACAGAAGCTGGCCTTTGAGTTGCAGGTGCGCGGTCTGATGAACGTGCAGTTTGCGGTGAAAGACAACGAAGTGTATCTGATTGAAGTTAACCCACGTGCAGCACGTACCGTGCCGTTTGTTTCCAAAGCCACCGGTGTTCAACTGGCGAAAGTGGCGGCGCGCGTGATGGCCGGCAAAACGCTGGCACAGCAGGGTGTGACGAAAGAGGTTATCCCGCCGTACTACTCCGTGAAAGAAGTGGTCTTGCCGTTCAATAAATTCCCGGGCGTTGACCCGCTGTTAGGGCCGGAAATGCGCTCTACCGGGGAAGTCATGGGCGTTGGTCGTACCTTCGCCGAAGCGTTTGCTAAAGCACAACTCGGCAGCAACTCGACGATGAAGAAAAATGGCCGCGCGCTGCTCTCGGTTCGCGAAGGCGATAAAGAGCGCGTGGTGGATCTGGCGGCCAAGCTGCTGAAACAGGGCTTTGAGCTGGATGCGACCCACGGCACTGCGATTGTCCTTGGCGAAGCTGGCATTAACCCGCGTCTGGTGAACAAGGTGCATGAAGGGCGTCCGCACATTCAGGATCGTATCAAGAATGGCGAATACACCTACATCATCAACACCACTGCAGGGCGTCAGGCGATTGAAGACTCCAAGCTGATTCGCCGCAGCGCGCTGCAGTACAAAGTGCATTACGACACCACGCTGAACGGCGGTTTCGCCACCGCCATGGCGCTGAACTCGGATGCCACAGAGAAGGTGATTTCCGTTCAGGAAATGCACGCGCAAATTAACAAGTAAGTGATACCCCCGGCGGGCATGTGTTCGCCGGGGTTTCAATGACTGCCCCTCTTCAGAGTGTTCTGGTTTTCCCGTTTAACCCCGTCAGTTAGCCTAAAATGGTTAGACAGATCATTATTCTTAACGGAAAAGCAGGGGGAAACACCATGCGTAATACACTTTTGATCAGTTCGGTTCTGGCGGCTGCAGCGCTGTTTACGGTAGCGGGCTGTTCGTCAAACCAGGCAATGAAAACCACTGATGGCCGTACGATCGTGACCGACGGTAAACCGCAGGTGGATGATGATACCGGTCTGGTATCATACAAAAATGCAGAAACCGGCCAAACCGAACAAATTAACCGCGATCAGGTTAAAACAATGGGTGAACTGGATAATTAACCCTGTGCAGTGGCGTTTGCCACTGCATTCTGTCGTTTGACGACACTAATCACTTTGTGGCTTCTTTATTATCTTTCCAATAACCTTGCCGGTCGCGGCTGCCAGGGCCAGCGTCTGGTCAAAGTGAAGAAAATCTGCTCCGCACTCTATTCCCGCCTGAGACCTCTCATCTGACAAAAGAGGTGGTCTGTAACAACGCGACGCGCTTTCATGTCGTTTTCAGCGGCAATCGCTTATGATTAACATCACGCGTTAATGCCAGCTGGGAAAGTCATGATTTTAATTATTTATGCCCATCCTTATCCGCATCATTCGCATGCGAACAAACGGATGATTGAGCAGGTCAGGGAGCTCGACGACGTCGAAATCCGTTCGCTTTATCATCTTTATCCTGATTTTAATATCGATGTTGCCGCCGAGCAGGACGCGCTTTCTCGCGCTGACCTGATCGTCTGGCAACATCCGATGCAATGGTACAGCATCCCGCCGCTTCTCAAATTGTGGATCGACAAAGTGCTTTCTCACGGCTGGGCCTACGGTCACGGCGGCAAGGCGTTGCACGGTAAAAGCCTGATGTGGGCAGTCACTACCGGTGGCGGTGAAAGCCATTTTGATATCGGTTCCCATCCAGGATTTGACGTGCTGGCGCAACCGCTACAGGCAACGGCCCTTTATTGCGGCCTGAAATGGCTGCCGCCGTTTGCTATGCACTGCACCTTTGTTTGTGACGACGAAACGCTGCAGGCACAGGCGCGACACTTCAGACAGCGACTCATCGACTGGCAGGAGGCGAACCATGGATAGCCATACGCTGATACAGGCGCTGATTTATCTCGGCTCGGCGGCGCTGATCGTGCCGATTGCCGTCCGGCTGGGGCTGGGATCGGTGCTCGGGTATCTGATCGCCGGTTGTATTATCGGGCCGTGGGGGTTGCGTCTGGTGACCGACGCAGAGTCGATTCTCCACTTCGCGGAAATTGGCGTGGTACTGATGTTGTTCGTTATCGGCCTTGAGCTTGATCCGCAGCGGTTGTGGAAGCTACGCGCTTCGGTATTTGGCGGCGGCGCATTGCAGATGGTTGCCTGTGGCGTGTTGCTCGGCGGTTTCTGTATGCTGCTGGGTCTCGACTGGAAAGTGGCGGAACTGATCGGTATGACGCTGGCGCTCTCCTCCACGGCTATCGCTATGCAGGCAATGAACGAACGTAACCTGACCCTGACGCCTATGGGGCGTGGTGCTTTTGCGGTTCTGCTGTTCCAGGATATCGCCGCCATTCCGCTGGTGGCAATGATCCCGCTACTGGCCGCCAGTGGCGCATCAACGACCCTTGGCGCTTTCGCGCTGTCGGCGCTGAAAGTGGCGGCGGCGCTGGTGCTGGTGGTTCTGTTGGGCCGCTATGTGACCCGCCCGGTATTGCGCTTTGTCGCCCGCTCCGGGTTGCGGGAAGTGTTCAGCGCCGTGGCGCTGTTTCTGGTGTTTGGTTTCGGGCTGTTGCTGGAAGAGGTCGGACTGTCGATGGCGATGGGGGCGTTTCTCGCCGGTGTGCTGTTAGCCAGTTCGGAATATCGTCATGCGCTGGAAAGCGATATCGAACCGTTTAAAGGGCTGCTGCTGGGGTTGTTCTTCATTGGCGTCGGCATGTCTGTTGATTTCGGTACGCTGGTGACGCATCCGCTGCGGATCCTCATTTTGCTCGCCGGATTCCTGCTGATTAAGCTGCTGATGCTGTGGCTGGTGGCGCGTCCGCTGGGCGTACCGAAGGCGCAGCGCCGCTGGTTTGCCGTGCTGTTAGGGCAGGGTAGTGAGTTCGCCTTTGTGGTTTTTGGCGCGGCGCAAATGGCGAACGTGCTGGATCCTGAGTGGGCGAAAGCGCTGACGCTGGCGGTGGCGCTGTCGATGGCGGCAACGCCGATTCTGCTGGTGCTGCTGACCCGTCTGGAGAAATCCGGCGGCGGCGAAGAGCGCGAGGCTGACGAGATAGACGAAGAGCAGCCGCGCGTGATCATCGCCGGGTTCGGCCGTTACGGCCAGATCGCCGGTCGTTTGCTGCTCTCCAGCGGCGTGAAAATGGTGATTCTCGATCACGATCCCGACCATGTGGATACCCTGCGTAAATTCGATATGAAAGTTTTCTATGGCGATGCGACACGGGTCGATCTACTCGAGTCTGCCGGTGCGGCAAAAGCCGAAGTACTCATCAATGCCATTGATGATCCACAGGCGAGTCTGCAACTAACGGCCCTGGTGAAGGAACACTTCCCGACGCTGAAAATCATCTCCCGCGCCCGCGATGTGGATCATTACATTCAGCTGCGCCAGGCAGGCGTTGAAGCGCCAGAGCGTGAAACCTTCGAAGGGGCGCTGAAATCCGGACGCATGACGCTGGAAGCGCTGGGGCTAGGCGCGTACGAGGCGCGCGAGCGTGCTGACCTGTTCCGCCGCTTTAACGAACGGATGGTGGAAGAGATGGTGGATATGGCGGAAGAGGATGATGCCTCCTTTGCCGCGGTGTATAAGCGCACCAGCGCGATGCTGACCGACATCATCAATGAAGATCGCAATCATCTGTCGATTATTCAGCGTCATGGCTGGCAGGGAACGGAAGAGGGGAAGCACACCGGTAAGGCAGAGGATGAACCGGAAAGTCGACCAACCATGTAACGTAAAGTGTGATGTTACGCACACTTTACGGCTAACGTTTTGTTTCTTAAACACTGTAATGCTGGCGGTCCATTTCCGGGACGTGGACTCGCCAGCAAATTGAGAATTTTTCGCTTTCTTTACTCTGACGCCAGTCGACGAAAGATTTGGCTTTCCGTATAGTGGCGGCAATTTTTTGCATCCGGGAAACTTTCAATGATCAGTCTGATTGCGGCGTTAGCGGTAGATCGCGTGATTGGCATGGAAAACGCCATGCCGTGGAATTTGCCAGCCGATCTCGCCTGGTTCAAACGCAATACTTTAAACAAACCGGTAGTGATGGGACGCCTGACGTGGGAATCCATTGGTCGCCCACTGCCAGGCCGGAAGAACATTGTCATCAGCAGCCAGTCTGGCACTGACGATCGTGTGCAGTGGGTAAAATCGGTGGATGAAGCCATTGCCGCCTGTGGCGACGTTGAGGAGATCATGGTGATTGGTGGCGGGCGTATCTATACGCAGTTCCTGCCGAAAGCCCAGCGGCTTTATCTGACGCATATTGATGCTGAAGTGGAAGGCGATACCCATTTCCCGGATTATGATCCAGATGAGTGGGAATCGGTGTTCAGTGAATTCCATGACGCCGATAGTCAGAACTCGCACAGCTACTGTTTTGAGATCCTCGAACGCCGTTGATGAAACATCCTCTCCCGGCAGGGAGAGGGACACTTACGAGGCGACGGCCTCGTCATCTTCACCCAGATCCATCTGACGATTCGACGGTTGGATAAAGTACGCTTTGTCTTCCCAGCGCAGGCAGGTCAGCACGCCACCCCAGCAGCAACCGGTATCCAGACCATAGATGCCTTCCGGCGTCCCCTGGCCCTCCAGCGACGCCCAGTGACCAAATACCACACTGTATTCGTCCGTCACCGGCCCTTTCAGGGCAAACCACGGTTTCAGCGGTGCCGGGACATTTTCCGGTGATTCTTTGCTGTACATGTCTAACTGCCCGTTAGGGAAGCAGTAGCGCATGCGGGTCAGGGCATTGGTGATGAAACGCAGTCGCGCGAGACCACTCAGCTCTGGCGACCAGTGGTTAGGCAGGTCGCCATACATCGCGTCCAGGAAGAAGGGATAGGAGTCGCTACGCAGCACCGATTCTACATCGCGCGCGCATTGCTTCATCGTTTCGATGTCCCACTGCGGCGTTACCCCCGCATGGACCATCAGCAGTTTCTTCTCTTCATCAATTTGCAGCAATGGCTGACGGCGCAGCCAGTTGATAAGCTCATCGGCGTCCGGCGCTTCGAGCAATGGCGTCAGGCGGTCTTTCGGCTTATTACGGCTGACCCCGGCGAAAATAGCCAGCAGGTGCAGATCGTGGTTGCCGAGCACTATACGTACGCTATCGCCAAGCGATTTAACAAAACGCAGAACTTCTAACGAACCAGGGCCACGAGCAACAAGGTCGCCAGTCAGCCAAAGGGTGTCACGTTCAGGTGAGAAGTCTACCTGTTTCAACAATGAAATCAGTTCATCGTAGCAACCATGAACGTCACCGATTAAGTATGTCGACATTGTATTAGTGAATTTGAGTTGGTACAGCCAGACGGAATACAGGAATGTCTATCTGGAAAGCATTCCCGTGTAAATCGACCATCTCGTAATGGCCTTGCATGGTGCCCAGCGGCGTCTCAATAACGGCTCCGCTGGTGTACTGAAATTCTTCGCCAGGGGCGATGTGCGGCTGCTCGCCAACAACGCCTTCACCCTGAACTTCAGTTTCTCGACCATGGCCGTTGGTGATTAACCAATAACGGCCCTGAAGCTGGACGGGCGTTCGCCCCAGATTGCGGATGGTGACGGTATAAGCGAAAACGTAACGTTCTTCGTCCGGCGAGGACTGGGATTCGATGTAAACGCTTTGCACCTGCACACAAACAAGGGGCTTATCGTTCATACTCTAGCTCTCTTTCGTGGGGGCATTGTCGGTCAGCCAGTTCGCCAGCAGGCAGTACTGCGCAACGGAAATGTTCTCGGCGCGCATGGTCGGATCGATTCCCAGCTCAGTCAGAACCTCAACGCTGAAGACATTCCCCAGACTATTGCGGATCGTTTTACGACGCTGGTTAAACGCTTCGGTGGTAATGCGGCTCAGGGCACGCACTTCTTTCACCGGATGCGGCATCACCGCATGAGGAACCAGACGTACCACGGCGGAATCCACCTTCGGTGGCGGCGTAAACGCGCCAGGCGGCACTTCCAGCACCGGGATAACCTGACAGTAGTACTGCGCCATGACGCTTAATCGACCATACGCCTTACTGTTTGGTCCTGCAACCAGACGATTAACCACTTCTTTTTGCAACATGAAATGCATGTCGGCAATCGCATCAGTATAGCTAAACAGGTGGAACATCAGCGGCGTTGAGATGTTATAGGGCAGGTTGCCAAAGACACGCAGCGGCTGACCCATCTCCTGCGACAGTTTGCCGAAGTCCATGGTCATGGCGTCCTGCTGGTAAATCGTCAGTTTCGGCCCGAGGAACGGATGCGTTTTCAGGCGCGCCGCGAGGTCGCGGTCAAGCTCGATAACAGTGAGTTGATCCAGCCGTTCGCCAACAGGTTCCGTCAGCGCCGCAAGACCAGGGCCGATTTCGACCATCGCCTGGCCTTTCTGTGGATTGATAGCCGAGACGATACTTTCGATCACAAACTGATCGTTGAGGAAGTTTTGCCCGAAACGTTTACGGGCTAAGTGGCCCTGATGGACTCGATTATTCATTGAGAGTTAACAATCATTTTGATGGCGAGATTAAGCGCCGTAATAAAACTGCCGACTTCCGCTTCGCCTTTGCCTGCCAAATCAAGGGCAGTGCCGTGGTCAACGGAAGTTCGAATAAAAGGCAGACCCAGCGTAATGTTTACGCCACGGCCAAAGCCCTGGTATTTTAGCACGGGCAGGCCCTGATCGTGGTACATTGCGAGCACGGCATCGGCATGGTCGAGATACTTTGGCTGAAAGAGCGTATCGGCAGGCAGCGGACCACTCAGGTGCATCCCCTTCGCGCGCATTTCTTCCAGTACCGGAATGATGGTATCTATCTCTTCCGTTCCCATGTGACCACCTTCACCGGCGTGCGGATTCAGACCGCACACCAGCACATGCGGCTGTGCAATACCAAACTTGTTCTGTAGATCATCGTGCAGGATGGTGATCACTTCCCGCAGCAGATCCGGGGTAATGGCGTCGCTGATGGCTTTCAGCGGCAAATGCGTGGTTGCCAGCGCCACGCGTAGTTCTTCGGTCGCCAGCATCATGACCACTTTGCTGGCCTGCGAACGTTCCTCAAAGAACTCAGTGTGGCCGGTAAAGGCGATTCCCGCATCGTTGATAATGCCCTTATGCACCGGGCCGGTGATCAACGCGGCAAACTCGCCGCTCACAGCGCCGTCACAGGCGCGTGCCAGCGTTTCGACCACATAGGAGCCGTTAAGCACGTTGAGCACGCCTGGCTCTGCGGGAGCATGCAGGGCGACAGGCAGCAGGGTTAGTGTGCCCGCGCGTTGCGGGTGGGCGGGTTGCCCGGGGTGATATGGCAGGAGTGTCAACGGCAAACCGAGCGTCGCCGCCCGGTTTATCAGTAAATCGCCATCTGCGCAAACGACCAGCTCGACCGGCCAGTCGCGCTGCGCGAGCTGGGCCACGAGATCCGGGCCAATCCCGGCAGGTTCGCCGGGAGTGATTACGACACGATACGTCATTAGTTGCTCAGAATTTTCACATACGCGCTGGCGCGTTGTTCCTGCATCCATGTGGCGGCTTCTTCC
Organism: Trabulsiella guamensis ATCC 49490; assembly: GCF_000734965.1. Classification (GTDB taxonomy): domain Bacteria; phylum Pseudomonadota; class Gammaproteobacteria; order Enterobacterales; family Enterobacteriaceae; genus Trabulsiella; species Trabulsiella guamensis. The sequence goes on along the minus strand of NZ_JMTB01000059.1, from coordinate 120,323 downwards.
GCAAACTTACGGTTCATCAGCATGCGGTAAGCACGGTCTTTCTGCGCCGCGTCGGTTTTATCAACGTTGCGGGTATCCAGCAGTTCGATCAGATGCCAGCCGAAGGAGGAGTGAACCGGGCCGCTCATCTGGCCTTTGTTCAGTCTGGTCAGCGCATCACGGAATGCCGGGTCGTACATATCCGGCGTGCCCCAGCCTAAATCACCGCCCTGGTTAGCCGAACCGGGATCCTGGGAGAACTCTTTTGCCGCGTCAGCAAAACTGGTTTTGCCGCTCTTGATATCCGCCGCGATTTGCTCAAGCTTCGCGCGTGCCTGATCGTCAGTCATGATTGGCGACGGTTTCAGCAGGATATGACGGGCATGGACTTCGGTAACCGAAATGCTCTGCGACTGACCGCGCAGGTCATTCACTTTCAGCACGTGGAAACCGACGCCGGAACGAATAGGACCGACCACATCACCTTTCTTCGCGGTGCTCAGCGCCTGAGCGAAAATAGACGGCAGTTCCTGAATACGACCCCAGCCCATCTGTCCGCCTTTCAGCGCCTGCTGGTCGGCAGAGTAGGTGATCGCCAGTTTGCCGAAATCCGCCCCGTTACGCGCCTGATCGACGATAGAACGCGCCTGAGTTTCAGCCTCGTTGACCTGATCGGAGGTCGGGTTTTCCGGCAGCGCGATCAGGATATGGCTCAGATTCAACTCTGTGCTGGCGTCGTTCTGGTTACCCACCTGCTTCGCCAGCGACTCCACTTCCTGCGGCAGCACGGTAATGCGGCGACGCACTTCGTTGTTACGCACTTCTGAGATGATCATCTCTTTGCGGATCTGGTTGCGGTAGGTGTTGTAGTTGATCCCGTCGTAGGCCAGACGGCTGCGCATCTGATCCATCGACATGTTGTTCTGTTTGGCAATGTTGGCGATCGCCTGATCGAGCTGTTCGTCAGTGACCTTGACGCCCATTTTCTGGCCCATCTGCAACACAATCTGGTCCATGATCAGACGCTCAAGGATCTGATGGCGTAAGGTGGCGTCATCCGGCAGTTGCTGCCCGGCCTGACCAGCGTTAAGTTTCACCGATTGCATCAAACCATCAACGTCGCTTTCCAGTACGACGCCGTTATTGACGACGGCAGCTACTTTATCGACAACCTGCGGGGCCGCGAAGCTGGTATTCGCTATCATAGCGAGACCGAGAAGCAGCGTTTTCCAGTTCTTCATACTTTTTCCATTTTTACCCGCCGCAATGGCGGTTTTCGTTGCAAATTAATGTCATTACAAGGAACTACGGTACGGCAGAATATTCGAGCGCAGCATCTGCTGTGTGCCGAGGCCGTAGTTGGAGCTGAGGCCACGGAGCTCGATGTTGAAGCCAATAACGTTGTCGTATTTGCTCTGGTTGTTTTGCGTATCCCAGCCGTTAAGTTTGCGCTCGTAACCGACGCGGATCGCGTAACAGCAGGAGTTGTACTGCACGCCCAGCATCTGGTCGGCAGGTTTGTTCGCGTTGGTGTCGAAGTAGTAAGCTCCGACGATTGACCAGCGGTCAACCAACGGCCAGCTTGCCACCGCGCCCACCTGAGAAATCCCGTCTTTGGTCTGCTCCTGCGTGGAGTAGTTTTTCGGCAGTGTCGCCTGGATATATTCCGGGCTGGCATAGCGATAGTTAAACTGAATCAGACGGTCTTCATCACGACGATATTCAATGGTTGCAGTGCTGTTAGCGATATTGTCCAGACGGGTATCGTACTGAACACCACCACGCAGACCCCAGCGATCAGAGATGCGCCAGTAAGTATCGCCAGCCCACACCAGCGAGCCGGTTTTATTGTCTTTTTCCCAGTTGATATTGTCATCACCGGTACGAGACTCGGTGAAATAGTAGATTTGACCTACTGAAACGTTAAATTGTTCAACGGCGGCAGCATCATATACGCGAGTTGTGACGCCGGTCGTGACCTGGTTGGCTGACGCGATGCGGTCGAGACCGCCGTAGGTGCGGTCGCGGAACAGGCCGCTGTAGTCAGACTGCAATAGCGAGGAGTCGTAGTTATTGATATTGCTCTGGTCTTTATACGGTACGTACAGGTACTGCATGCGCGGCTCCAGCGTCTGGGAATAACCCTCCTGCCAGTTCATATCACGCTCAAAGACCATTTTGCCATCAACTTTAAACTGAGGCAGTACGCGGCTGACTGACTCGTCAAGCTGGTTGTTGCTGCTGTTTCCGTTCCACGTTTCGAGATTGGTTTGCTGATAGTGCGTCGCCATCAGCTTGGCCTCGGTGTTGAGGCTGGCCCACTCGTTCGACAACGGCAGATTAATGACCGGCTCGAGGTGAACTCGGGTCGCTTCCGGCATGTTCGATTGGGTGTTCACAAAATGAACCGCCTGGCCGTAAATGCGTGTATCGAACGGCCCGACATCGTTCTGGTACCAGTTGACGTCCAGTTGCGGTTCCGCAGAGTAGCTGCTGCGGGACTGGTTGCTGAACACCTGGAACTGCTTGGTCGACACTGTGGCGTTGAAATTCTGCAATGCATAGCCGACGCTGAATTTTTGCGTCGCGTAGCCATCGGTACTGGAACCGTATTTTGAGTCGAAATCGTTAAAGTAGGTGGAGTCGCTGACTTTGGTGTAGTCGACGTTGAAGCGCCATACCTGATCCATAACTCCGGAATGGTTCCAGTAGAACAACCAGCGGTGGTTGCTGTTTTCGCCCTGATGCTGACCAGCGTTGTATTCGTCCTGATACACGCTGTCCGATGGCAGATAGTCAAATTCTACCAAACCTCTTCCGGCTTGCGTCAGGTAGCGGAACTCATTTTGCCACTGGATATTGCTACGTTTATGGATATAGTGCGGCGTAATGGTGGCATCGAAGTTCGGCGCGATGTTCCAGTAATACGGAAGATAAAACTCGAAATAGTTGGTGGTGCTGTATTTCGCGTTGGGGATCAGGAAACCTGAACGACGCTTATCACCCACCGGCAACTGCAGATAAGGGCTGTAAAAGACCGGAACCGGACCGAGTTTAAAACGGGCGTTCCAGATTTCCGCGACCTGCTCTTCGCGGTCATGAATTACTTCGCTACCCACCACGCTCCAGGTATTTGACCCCGGCAGACAGGAGGTGAACGTGCCGTTATCCAGAATGGTATAGCGGTTTTCGCCGCGCTGTTTCATGACGTCAGCGGTACCACGACCCTGACGCCCCACCATCTGGTAATCGCCTTCCCAGACGTTGGTGTCTTTGGTGTTCAGATTCGACCAGGCTTTCGGACCTTTCAGGATTACCTGATTGTCGTCGTAGTGTACATTGCCCAGAGCATCGACCGTGCGCACGGGATCCGCCTGGCCTTCCGCCTGTTTCTGATGAAGCTGGACCTCATCCGCCTGCAGGCGACTGTTCCCCTGATTCACATCGACATTGCCGGTAAACACTGCGTTATCGGGGTAATCCCCCTTGGCATGATCGGCATTAATAGTGACCGGCAGATTGTTGGTATCGCCTTGCACCAGAGGACGGTTATAACTTGGTACGCCCAGCATACATTGTGATGCGAGATCGGCAGCCAGACTCTGCTGACTGTATAAAGCGCTGGCAATCATGGTCGCCAGGAGGGTGGGAATACGTTTTTTCATACGTTGTATTTGTTGTTCCGTCATCTGTGGCATTGCTGGCAAACGGTCAGAGACTAACGTACTCATCATCATGACGCTAGTCTTTATACTCGCCATCGGCTTCCAAATGATGCTGTATATATGTCCGTTTCACGCCGGAGGTGTTAGGCACCGTGTCGAATGACGAGTATGATAATGCAAATTTTAGCCGCTGGCATGACGAATTGGACGATTTGGGGAGTATATGCAGTATTGGGGAAAAGTGATTGGTGTTGCTATCGCCTTAATGATGGGCGGCGGCTTCTGGGGTGTCGTACTCGGTTTTCTTGTCGGACATATGTTCGATCAGGCTCGCGCTCGTAGATTACACGGTTTTGCTAATCAGCAGGCGCGCCAGTCCTTATTCTTTGCGACGACCTTCGAAGTCATGGGGCACCTGACCAAATCGAAAGGTCGCGTCACCGAAGCGGATATCCATATCGCCACGCAGTTAATGGATCGCATGAACCTTCATGGTGAATCCCGCGAGGCGGCACAACAGGCGTTTCGCGTCGGTAAAGCAGATAACTACCCGCTGCGGGAAAAGATGCGCCAGCTTCGCAGCGTCTGTTTTGGACGCTTTGATCTGATTAGGATGTTTCTGGAAATTCAGATCCAGGCCGCTTTCGCGGACGGTAATTTGCATCCGAACGAGCGCGAGGTGTTGTATGTCATCGCCGACGAGCTCGGAATCTCCCGCCAGCAGTTTGACATGTTCCTGCGCATGATGCAGGGCGGCGCCCAGTTTGGCGGCGGCTATCAGCAGCAGTCGCAGGGCGGCGGCTGGCAACAGGCTCAGCGCGGACCGACGCTGGAAGATGCCTGCAACGTCTTAGGCGTGAAATCAACGGATGATAACGCCACGATCAAACGCGCTTACCGTAAGCTGATGGCGGAGCATCACCCTGATAAGCTGGTGGCGAAAGGTTTACCGCCGGAGATGATGGAAATGGCGAAGCAAAAAGCGCAGGAAATTCAGAAAGCGTACGAGCTTATCAAAGAGCAAAAAGGGATTAAATAATCTTCACGCCCCTGCAGGGGCGTGATTTCAGAAATCGACCGGCGCTTTAAACGTCATGCTGTTGCCGTAGGTCGGATGGGTGATCGTCAATGTTTCCGCATGCAGCAGCAGGCGCGGCGCCATGGCCAGCGCTTGCGGAGACGCGTAAAAGCGATCGCCAAGAATAGGATGACCCAGCGCCAGCATATGCACGCGCAGCTGATGGGAACGTCCGGTGATCGGTTTTAACACCACCCGCGCGGTGTTATCGCTCGCATACTCCACCACCTCATACCCCGTTTGCGCCGCTTTCCCCGTTTCATAACACACCTTCTGCTTTGGCCGGTTCGGCCAGTCGCATATCAGCGGTAAATCCACGATCCCTTCGGCGTTTTCAGGATGTCCCCACACGCGTGCCACATACTGTTTTTTCGGCTCGCGTTCGCGGAACTGGCGTTTCAGCTCGCGTTCCGCATGTTTGGTCAGGGCGACGACAATCACGCCGCTGGTCGCCATATCCAGACGATGCACCGACTCCGCCTGCGGATAATCACGCTGAATGCGGGTCATGATGCTGTCTTTATGTTCGTCCAGACGGCCGGGCACGGACAGCAAGCCGCTGGGCTTGTTGACTACCATGATATGGTCATCCTGATAAAGAATGACCAGCCAGGGCTCGGTTGGCGGATTGTAGTTTTCCATTCCCATACGGGCTCCTGTTACTGGTGTGTCACCACAACCAGACGCAGCGCATCCAGACGCCAGCCAGCCTGTGACAGGCTTTCCAGCACCTGCTGACGGTTACTTTCGATAGCCGTCAGTTCGTCGTCACGGATGTTCGGGTTGACGGCCTTCAGCGCTTCCAGCCGCGACAGTTCCGCGCTCAGCTTATCATCTGCTTCGCGACGAGCTGTCTCAATCAGCGCGCGGGCCGCTTTTTCCACCTGCGCCTCTCCCTGTTGCAGGATCGCATGCACTTCCTGCTGCACGGCATTCACCAGTTTGCTGCCGGTATGGCGGTTCACCGCGCTCAACTGGCGGTTGAAGCTTTCAAATTCCACCTGCCCGGCCAGATTATTGCCGTTTTTATCCAGCAGCATACGCACCGGTGTCGGCGGCAGGAAGCGATGAAGCTGTAACTGTTTCGGCGCCTGGGCTTCGACAACGTAAATCAGCTCCAGCAACAATGTACCCACCGGCAGGGCTTTGTTTTTCAACAATGAAATAGTGCTGCTGCCGGTATCACCGGAGAGGATCAGGTCAAGACCGTTGCGGATAAGCGGGTGCTCCCAGGTGATGAACTGCGCATCTTCGCGGGACAACGCAACGTCACGCTCAAACGTAATGGTGCAGCCATCTTCCGGCAAGCCCGGAAAATCCGGAACCAGCATATGATCGGACGGCGTCAGGACAATCATATTCTCGCCGCGATCGTCCTGGTTGATACCAATGATGTCGAACAGGTTCATGGCGAAGTTAATCAGTCCGGTATCGTCATCCTGCTCTTCAATGCTTTCCGCTAACTGTTGCGCTTTTTCGCCGCCGTTGGAGTGTATTTCCAGCAGGCGGTCGCGACCCTGTTCCAGTTGCGCTTTCAGTGCGTCATGCTGTTCGCGGCAGGCTTTGATCAGATCGTCAAAGCCGTCACTCTCTTCTGGCGCCGCCAGATAGCTAATCAGCTGGCTGTAAACGCTGTCGTAAATTGCGCGACCGGTCGGGCAGGTGTGTTCGAACGCATCCAGACCTTCGTGATACCAGCGTACCAGTACCGACTGAGCGGTTTTTTCTAAATACGGGACGTGGATCTGAATGTCGTGCGCCTGACCGATACGGTCAAGACGTCCGATGCGCTGCTCCAACAGGTCCGGGTTAAACGGTAGATCAAACATCACCAGGTGGCTGGCGAACTGGAAGTTGCGGCCTTCAGAGCCGATTTCGGAGCACAACAACACCTGCGCGCCAGTATCTTCTTCGGCAAACCAGGCGGCAGCGCGATCGCGCTCAATAATCGACATGCCTTCATGAAAGACTGCGGCGCGAATGCCTTCACGTTCGCGTAGCACCTGTTCCAGCTGGAGCGCTGTGGTGGCTTTGGCGCAAATCACCAGCACTTTCTGAGAACGATGGCTAGTCAGATAGCCCATCAGCCATTCGACGCGCGGGTCGAAGTTCCACCAGGTGCCGCTGTCGCCCTCAAATTCCTGATAGATCTGCTCCGGGTAGAGCATGTCGCGGGCGCGCTCTTCAGCACTTTTGCGCGAGCCCATAATGCCGGAGACTTTAATTGCCGTCTGATACTGCGTCGGCAGCGGCAGTTTAATGGTATGCAGTTCGCGTTTTGGGAAGCCTTTTACACCGTTGCGGGTGTTACGGAACAACACGCGGCTGGTGCCATGACGATCCATCAGCATAGTGATCAGCTCCTGACGTGCGTCTTCGGCGCCGTCTCGATCACTGTTCGCCATCTGCAGCAACGGTTCAATATCCTGCTCGCCAATCAGATCGCCAAAGGCATTCAACTGTTCGTCATTGAGACGCGTGCCTGCGAGCAGCAGCGCGACCGCATCAGCGACCGGGCGGTAATTTTTCTGTTCAGCTACAAACTGGGCGAAGTCGTGAAAACGGTTCGGATCCAGCAGACGCAGGCGTGCGAAGTGGCTTTCCATCCCGAGCTGTTCCGGGGTGGCCGTCAGCAGCAGTACGCCCGGCACACGAGCAGCCAGTTGCTCAATGGCCTGATATTCGCGACTCGGCGCCGCTTCGCCCCACACCAGATGGTGGGCTTCATCAACGACCATCAGATCCCATTCGGCATCGCACAGGTGTTCCAGACGCTCTTTATTGCGGCGTACAAAATCGAGGGAACAGATCACCAGTTGTTCGGTGTCAAACGGGTTGTAAGCGTCGTGTTGAGCTTCCGCGTAGCGTTCGTCGTCAAACAGCGCGAAACGCAGATTGAAACGACGCAGCATTTCGACAAGCCACTGATGCTGCAGGGTTTCTGGCACAATGATCAGCACGCGCTCGGCAGCACCTGACAACAGTTGCTGATGCAGCACCATCCCGGCTTCGATGGTCTTGCCCAGACCGACTTCATCCGCCAGCAACACGCGCGGGGCATGGCGACGGCCGACATCGTGGGCGATGTGCAACTGATGCGGAATCAACGATGTACGCTGACCACGCAGGCCGCTCCACGGCATACGGTACTGTTCACTCTGGTATTTACGGGCACGAAAGCGCAGGGCGAAGCGATCCATACGGTCAATCTGTCCGGCGAACAGACGATCCTGCGGTTTACTGAACACCAGTTTGCTGTCGAGCAGGACTTCACGCAGTGTCACGTTGGGTTCCTGGGTGTCCTGGCGGGTACCGATATAGGCCAGCAGGCCTTTTTCTTCAATCACTTCTTCAACGAGGAGTTGCCAGCCATCATGGCTGGTGACGGTGTCGCCCGGGTTAAACATGACGCGGGTGATAGGGGAGTCGTTGCGAGCGTACAGACGGTTTTCACCTGTCGCCGGGAAAAGAAGGGTAACCATGCGCGTATCCAGCGCTACTACGGTTCCTAATCCCAGTTCGCTCTCTGTATCGCTAATCCAGCGTTGACCAAGTGTAAAAGGCATATGTGTTCGGCTCTATCTTTAATTGCAGGCAATAGTTCATCACCGTCAGTACTGCGGACGGTAATCAAAATTGGGGCCAGGAATGGAAAGGGCGCTATGGTACTGGAAGCCGATGACTTAGTCACCTGTCAAAACAGCCCCATTTGCCCTGTCAGTATTGTAGCAAAGTCATCGTCGACGAAAGGGAGTATTCCATCCGCAACGGGTTGTAATTGTTTTGACAAATAGTGCTCATAATCGAGAGGCGACTGTTGATAGGCCACCGGTTCAGGGCCGCTGGTGGTCCAGACGTATTTGATGGAACCGCGACGCTGATACTGCAACGGCCGCCCCAACCGGGCATTGTGTTCATCCGCCTGTCGCGCTGCGCGTACGTGCGGCGGTACGTTGCGCTGATACTCTGCCAGCGGACGCCGGAGCTGCTTACGGTAGATCAGTTGTTCGTCCAGCTCGCCAGCCATCAGTTTATCGATCGTCTCACGAATATAGTCGCGATAAGGCTCATTGCGGAAAATACGTAAATAGAGCGTTTGCTGGAACTGCTGCGCCAACGGCGTCCAGTCGGTGCGCACCGTTTCCAGCCCTTTAAATAACATGCGCTGGCTGTCGCCTTCCTGAATCATGCCCGCGTAGCGCTTTTTACTGCCGGTTTCGGTACCGCGAATGGTCGGCATCAAAAAGCGACAAAAATGGGTTTCGAATTCGAGCTCCAGCGCGCTGGTCAGCCCCTCTTTCTGCAGTTCCTTTTCCCACCACGCATTGACGTGTTTCACCAGCCGCTGACCGATTTGCGCCGCGTCCTCTTCTGAATGCGCGCGCCGGAGCCAGACGAAGGTGGAATCGGTATCGCCGTAAATCACGTCATAGCCCTGTGATTCGATCAGGGCTTTTGTCTGACGCATGATCGCATGGCCGCGCATGGTGATCGACGATGCCAGCCGCGGATCGAAAAAACGGCATGCGCTGGTGCCCAGTACGCCGTAAAAGGCGTTCATGATGATTTTCAGCGCCTGCGACAGTGGCTTGTTTTTATGCTGTTTCGCCTCGTCCCGACCGTGCCAGATCTGGCTGACGATCCCCGGGAGGCAATGCTTTTCCCGCGAAAAGCGGGCACCGAGAAACCCTTCCGTACTGTGCTCAGGATCCGGCTGTGCCATCCCTTCGACTAACCCGACGGGATCGATGAGAAAGGTGCGAATAATGGACGGGTACAGGCTTTTGTAATCAAGTACCAGCACCGAATCATAAAGTCCGGGCCGCGAATCCATCACATACCCGCCGGGGCTGGCCTGTGGAGGAACTTCGCCCAGATTAGGAGCCACGTATCCCAGGCGGTGCATACGTGGGAAATAGAGATGGCTGAAGGCGGCGACAGAACCCCCGTGGCGATCGACCGGCAAACCATTGACGGTGGCGCGCTCCAGTAAAAACGGCATGATTTCCGTTTTATGGAAAATGCGCGTGACCAGTTCACAGTCTTTCAGGTTATAGGTGGCCAGTGCGGGTTTATCTTCGGCGAAACGGCGGTCAATTTCATCCATCCTGTCCCATGGGTTATCGATGGATTTTCCTTCACCGAGCAGTTCCTGAGAAACGGCTTCCAGCGAAAAGGAGGAAAAACTCCAGAATGCCGATTTCAGTGCTTCGATGCCGTCGATGATCAACCGTCCGTCGGCCTGAGCAAAGAAGATGCCGTTTTTAAAACCATGCTCCCGCCACTCGATCTCGCTGCCGTTACGGCCCAGCAACAGCGGTACGCGGTAACGTTCGGCATGCTTTTGCAGAACGCGTAAATCGAACTGCACCACGCTCCAGCCGATAAGAACGTCCGGGTCGTGTTCGGCAAACCAGGCATTGAGTTTTTCCAGCAGTTGCGGACGGCTGTTGACATATTCCAGCCGGAAATCCAGCCCGGAAGGATCGCCGTTTTGCGGGCCGAGCATATACACGGTGCGCTGGCCGCAGCCCTCAAGTCCGATGCAGTAAAGCTCGCCATGGCGGTTGGTTTCGATATCCAGCGAGACCCACTTCAACGGCGGGCGATAGTGCGGGTTGGGTTTCATCCGTACGTTGACCAGCGCATCACCGTGTGGTTCGCCCTCGACCCAGACCGGCGCGGTAATAAACCGCTCCATCAGGAAGCGCTCTGGCGGGCGAATGTCGGCTTCATAGACAGTGACGCCGTTTTCACGCAGCAGCTTGTCGAGGCGCATCAATTGACGGTGGGAGCGACAATAAAGCCCCATCACCGGTTGACGGTGGAAATCTCTGAGTTCCAGCGGCGCGAGACGCCAGCCGTTTTCACCGCGCAAGAGCTGGGTTACTTTGTCACCCAGCCGGGCAGGGATGAACGCCACTGATTCCTGCGGCGGTAGCGTCACTTTCAGCGGGCCGTGATCCGTCGCCAGCCAGAAATCAACTTCTGTGCCCTGTGGGGTATCCCGCCAGTGACGGGTGAGTAAAAAACCTTCTCGCGCCTGCGCCACGCTGCATTCTCACAAAACAAAACCAGGCGTTAGTATAACCTGGTTTTTGCTCATATACTGATTTTTTATACAGTGCAATGATCAGCGAGAGATTTCAAACAACTCCAGTTCAAGCGTGTCCGATTTCTGATAAACGCAATAGCGCTGATAGTTGTTCGCATAATTATTGGGATCATGGTATAGCCAGAGACAATCATTTTTAATAGGGCGATTCATCGCCTTAAGAAAACTGAGAAGTTTCGCTTTTTGTTCGGCGCGATTCGTAATGTCTTTCCACGTAATGATAAACCGGGTCTGCTGATTATCCGGATCACAGGAATAGCTATATTCAACATGGGTTGATACTGGCGGTACCTTTTTTAAGGAATCCGGCGTATACAGCCAATACGAAAACGTGTCGCTATGTCTGTAGTGGTGATCGCCGGATGTCAGGGCAAACCAACCGAAGAGCAGCGCAGGCGGCAATAAAAGGATAGCTGATAAGAATAAAATCCATTTTTTCATTTTACCATGTAACCTGTGGGGAGTGCGGATTCAGTAAAAAATAAAATGGACTGTCTAAAGGGGAATCGGCATAGTTTACTGTTTCGGATGTGGTGATGCTACCATATAATTCGTGATTTAAACGTATCGGGTTATTAAAAAAATTACTAACAGGGTTATTGTTGAAAGTATTATAAATGAGCCCAGAGAAGTGACCTTCGAGCGGTTTAATATAATTTAGCCAGGATGGCAATGTCTTTTTTATGGGCTCCCCATATTTGAAAGGAGGTTTCGCGGGAAACAGATACGGCGAAAACTTTTTATTCTTGTACTTCCCAATAGGATCATATGCATCCCATATCTGAACAGCGGTAGTGTATGATACAGGCTTAGCCAACCAGAGAGGATCAGGACCACTTCCGAAAACACGGTAAAAGCCGACCAAATCGGAAACTAAATCTTCAACGCTAAAGCCGCTATCAGTATACCAGTTGAAGAGAATAGAGTCCTGCCATGCTTCAAACCTTTTTGCCGTTCCGTACATGAGCGTTAATGCGACTCTGGCTTTCATTGAAGGAGAAAGACAAGAACGGACCATAATATTTGTCTGGACACCAGTATGAAATCTTAAATCCTTCCCAAGAATTATTGTTCGCTTAACCATTTCCTGATAATAATGAATCGGATAATACCAATCGTTATATTTCTGGTAATGTTTAGAGAAGGATTCTTGCTCGAGTTTCCTTTTTAGTATTCTGGCATCATTCCCCTGCGCATGACCTAAATCGATCCAACCGAGTTCTTCTGTGTAAACCAATCCATGAGTGTTGGTGGTGGCAAGCATCCCATCAACGATATCGGCGCGATTACTCATAATTAATCTCCTGTGTTATATAACGTTTATAACAAAGGAGATATGGCGAAACAAATGCCATATATTTATCCTTTAAAATAATAGATTGAGGATAAATATAATTAAGAAGGTGCCTGCAAAGCAGGCACGTTTTTGAAGATTACTGCCCGTAATACGCCTTCGCGCCATGCTTACGCAGATAATGTTTATCCAGCAGCGTTTGCTGCATATCTGGCAACTGTGGCGCCAGCTGGCGGCAGAAAATGCCCATGTAAGCGACCTCTTCCAGCACGATGGCGTTATGCACGGCATCTTCCGCGTTTTTTCCCCATGCGAACGGGCCGTGGGAGTGCACCAGTACGCCGGGCATCTGCGCGGCGTCGAAACCGTGTTGTTTAAAGGTTTCGACGATCACGTTTCCGGTTTCCCACTCGTACTCGCCGTTAATTTCCGCATCTGTCATTTTGCGGGTACAGGGGATAGCACCGTAAAAATAGTCGGCATGGGTGGTGCCAGTTGCCGGAATGGGCAGTCCGGCCTGCGCCCAGATAGTGGCGTGACGGGAGTGTGTATGCACGATACCGCCGATGTCCGGAAATGCGCGGTACAGCAAACGGTGGGTCGGGGTATCTGACGACGGTTTTTTTCGTCCTTCAACCACTTCACCGCTTTCCAGGCTGACGACGACCATATCCTCCGCGGTCATCGCGCTGTACTCGACGCCGGAAGGCTTAATAATAAACACGCCATGTTCGCGACTGACCGCGCTGACGTTACCCCAGGTCAGGGTCACCAGGTTGTGCTCCGGCAACGCCAGATTGGCTTCCAGCACCTGCTGTTTCAGTTCTTCAAGCATTGTGCGCTCCTTGAGCCGGTGGCGCAGCGCCACCGGCGAGGGGGGTTAGCGTTTGCTGCCGTAATACACTTCATTCCAGCGCAGCGCGTCCTTAAAGGCGGGCAGGCGAGTGTCGTTATCAATCACTGTCAGTTCGATGTCATGCAGTTCACTGAACTGACGCATGTCGTCCAGCGTTAAGGCGTGACTGAACACGGTGTGGTGGGCGCCGCCCGCGATGATCCAGGCTTCTGACGCAGTGTTGAGATCCGGATGAGCCTGCCACAGCGCGTTAGCGACCGGCAGTTTCGGCAGATCATGCGGTGTTTTGACGGTTTCGATGGTATTAACCAGCAGGCGGAAACGATCGCCCAGATCGATAAGGCTGGCGACGATGGCCGGGCCGGTTCTGGTGTTGAAGATCAGACGTGCCGGATCGGCTTTTCCGCCAATGCCAAGGTATTGCACGTCAAGGATCGGTTTTTCAGGCGTGGCGATGGTCGGGCACACTTCCAGCATATGCGAGCCGAGCACCAGATCGTTACCGTTGTCGAAGTGATAGGTGTAATCCTCCATAAAGGAAGTGCCGCCCTCAAGGCCAGTTGCCATCACTTTCATGATGCGCAGCAGCGCGGCGGTTTTCCAGTCGCCTTCACCGGCGAAGCCGTAGCCCTGTTGCATCAGGCGCTGCACCGCGAGACCCGGTAGTTGTTTCAGGCCGTGCAGGTCTTCAAAGGTGGTGGTGAAGGCGTGGAACCCGCCCTGTTCCAGGAAGCGTTTCATACCGAGTTCGATACGCGCGGCATCCAGCACGTTCTGACGCTTATCGCCATTAATCTGTGCCGCAGGTGTCAGGCGATAAAGGCTTTCGTATTCATCAACCAGCGCGTTGACATCGCCATCGCTGACGGCATTCACCACTTGTACCAGATCGCCCACCGCCCATGTATTCACCGAGAAACCGAACTTGATCTGCGCGGCGACTTTATCACCGTCCGTGACCGCCACTTCGCGCATGTTATCGCCGAAACGTACCACTTTCAGATGGCGGGTATCCTGTTTCGAGACCGCCTGGCGCATCCACGCGCCGATGCGCTGGTGCGCCTGTTTGTCCTGCCAGTGACCGGTGACTACGCTGTGCTGCTGGCGCATCCGCGCGCCGATGAAGCCGAATTCGCGACCGCCATGCGCTGTCTGGTTCAGGTTCATAAAGTCCATGTCGATGCTGTCCCACGGCAGCGCGGCATTGAACTGGGTATGGAACTGCAGCAGCGGCTTGTTGAGGATGGTCAGCCCGTTGATCCACATCTTGGCCGGCGAGAAGGTGTGCAGCCAGACCACCAGACCTGCGCATTTATTGTCGTAGTTGGCCTCGCGGCAGATTTGCGTGATTTCGTCCGGCGTGGTGCCGAGTGGTTTAAGCACTAATTTGCAGGGCAGTTTTGCTTCCGCATTAAGGGCGTTGACCACATGCTCAGCATGTTGCGTGACCTGGCGTAGCGTTTCGGCACCGTAAAGGTGCTGACTGCCAATCACAAACCACACTTCATAGTTATTAAAAATCGTCATGTTGAAATCCTTACTGGGTCAGGGCTGCCTGAGAAACGGGTTGAGTCGGAAGGTAATGCTGTTCTGCGCTGACCGCCCATTGCTGGTAGCGCTGGTAAAGCTGTTCGAAGCGTTGAGCCTGCTGCGGGCGCGGCTGAAGCGTACTTTCGACCTGGCTCGCCATTTTCTGTTGCGCCGCGGGGATATCCGCATGCATACCTGCCGCCACAGCGGCAAAGATGGCGGCACCCAGAGCGCAGCATTGATCGGACGCGACAATCTGCAGCGGTCGGTTCAGCACGTCGCAGCACACCTGCATGATGACCGGGTTTTTACGGGCGATACCGCCCAGCGCCATCACGTTGTTCACCGGGATCCCTTGTGACGTGAAGCACTCCATGATTGCTCTTGCGCCAAATGCGGTCGCCGCAATCAACCCGCCGAACAACGCAGGGGCGTCGGTCGCAAGATTCAGGTCGGTAATGACCCCTTTCAGACGCTGGTTAGCATTGGGGGTACGGCGACCGTTAAACCAGTCAAGCACGACCGGCAGATGTTCAAGAGAGGGGTTTTTCGCCCACGCGTTGGTCAGTGCAGGCAGCAGCTGTTTCTGACTGGCTTTGATCTCGTTTTTCAGTTCAGGATGCTGCGCCGCCAGTTGTTCCAGCGGCCAGCTGAGAATGCGGCCAAACCAGGCGTAGATGTCGCCGAACGCGGATTGCCCGGCCTCCATACCGATAAAATCAGGCACCACGCTGCCATCGACCTGACCGCAAATACCTTTCACGGTACGCTCACCGACGCTGTGTTTGTCGGCAATTAAAATGTCGCAGGTAGAGGTGCCAATCACTTTCACCAGCGCGTTAGGCTGCGCGCCCGCGCCAACCGCACCCATATGACAATCGAAAGCGCCGCCGGAAATCACCACGCTTTGCGCCAGACCAAGACGATCAGCCCACTCGGGGCTCAGCGTGCCGACCGGTACATCTGCGGTATACGTATCGGTAAACAGCGGCCAGGCAAGATGTTGATTGATACACGGGTCGAGTTCATCAAAGAAGCTCGCGGGCGGCAGTCCACCCCAGCTTTCATGCCATAACGATTTATGTCCGGCGCTGCAACGACCGCGACGAAGAGCTTGCGGCGCGGTGGTGCCGGAAAGCAGGGCGGGCACCCAGTCGCACAGTTCCACCCACGAGGCGGCTGCACGGGCGACGTCACGATCCTGCCGCGTGACATGAAGGATTTTGGCCCAGAACCATTCACTGGAATAAATGCCGCCAATATAGCGGGAGTAGTCGACTTTCCCTGGCGCATGGCACAGACGGGTGATTTCCTCGGCTTCTTCGACCGCTGTATGATCTTTCCATAACACAAACATCGCGTTTGGGTTGTCGGCGAACTCCGGCTGTAGCGCCAGTACGCGGCCTTCGGCATCCACCGGCGCAGGCGTGGAGCCGGTGGAGTCGACGCCAATGCCGACCACCTCCCGGCGTTGTGCTTCGCTCAGTTCGGCGAGCACATTTTTCAGTGCGCTTTCCATCGCCTCGATGTAATCGCGCGGATGATGGCGAAATTGGTTATTTGCCGCATCGCAATAGCGCCCCTCCTGCCAGCGCGGATACCACTCAACGCAGGTGGCGAGTTCTTTTCCTGTGGCGCATTCCACCGCCAGCGCACGCACTGAATCACTACCAAAATCGAGGCCGATTGCTATTGCCATCGTGTTACTCCATAGAGAAAAACGGGTATGGAGAAACAGTAGATAGCGTGACTGAAAAGAGTCAGGTTGGATTCGCTAATCTTATGGACTAAATCGCTATGGGGTTACAAAGTGTGATGTCGTGCAAATATTCAATGTGGACTTTTCTGCCGTCTTTATAGACACTTTCGTTACCCGCCAAAATGCGCATGATTGCCGCTTCTGATGAGAAAAATGTTGAATGGAGCGGGTCTGGAAGTATCCAGCCATCGGCAACACGGCGTAAGCGTCAGTACCGTTGACAGAAAATTCAATATGGACAATTGGTTTCCCTCAATGTCCTCTGGGAGTGCTGGAATTATGGCTGAAACGCAAAACGATCCCCTGCTGCCGGGCTATTCGTTTAACGCGCATCTGGTGGCGGGTTTAACCCCTATTGATGCGGATGGTTACCTCGATTTTTTCATCGACCGGCCGCTGGGAATGAAAGGCTATATTCTCAATTTGACGATCCGCGGCGAAGGGGTGATTAACAATCACGGCAAACAATTTGTCTGCCGCCCCGGCGATATCGTCCTGTTTCCCCCTGGCGAAATTCACCACTATGGTCGTCACGCGGATGCCAAAGAGTGGTATCACCAGTGGGTTTATTTTCGCCCTCGCGCCTACTGGCATGAATGGCTGAGCTGGCCGACCATCTTCGGTCAGACCGGGTTTTATCGCCCGGACGACGCCCATCAGGCGCGCTTTGCTGAATTGTTCGGTCAGATTATCGATGCCGGGCAGGGGGCCGGGCGTTACTCCGAACTGCTGGCGATCAACCTGCTGGAACAGCTGCTGTTGCGGCGGATGGCGGCGATTAACGAATCTCTGCTCCCGCCGATGGATAACCGGGTGCGCGATGCCTGCCAGTACATCAGCGATCATCTGGCCGATCCCCATTTTGAAATCGCGCGCGTCGCCCAGCACGTCTGTCTGTCGCCGTCACGCCTGTCTCATTTGTTTCGTCAGCAACTGGGCGTCAGCGTGCTTAGCTGGCGTGAAGACCAGCGCATCAGCCAGGCGAAACTGTTGCTCAGCACCACCCGCATGCCGGTGGCAAGCGTTGGCCGTAATGTCGGCTTTGAAGATCAGCTCTATTTTTCGCGCGTTTTTAAGAAATGTACGGGCGCCAGCCCGAGCGAGTTCCGGGCCGGCTGTGAATAAGCCGTCGGGCAGGGAGAGAAGCGGACGCGCAGGGGCGCCATGGTGTATTATTTTGTTACAGGAAAGTAACGGCATAGCTTGACTCATCACCGAGTCCCTTTGAGAATCCCTGACTCCCTAAACTACCGGACGCGTTATGCAGGCACTGCTGGAGCACTTTATTACTCAATCAGCGATCTGGTCGCTCATCGCTGTCGCGCTGGTGGCCTTTCTTGAGTCGCTGGCGCTGGTCGGACTGATCCTGCCGGGCACGGTCATGATGGCGGGTCTCGGGGCGTTGATCGGTAGCGGCGAAGTTAATTTCTGGCAGGCGTGGATGGCGGGGATCGTCGGTTGTCTGCTCGGCGACTGGATTTCGTTCTGGCTGGGGTGGCGGTTTAAAAAGCCGCTGCACCGCTGGTCCTTCATGAAAAAGAACAAAGCGTTGCTTGATAAAACCGAGCATGCATTGCATCAGCACAGCATGTTCACGATTCTGGTCGGCCGTTTCGTCGGGCCGACGCGCCCGCTGGTACCGATGGTGGCTGGCATGCTGGATCTGCCCGTTGCCAAATTTGCGTTGCCCAACATTATTGGTTGCCTGTTCTGGCCGCCGCTCTATTTCATGCCGGGGATCCTGGCGGGGGCGGCGATCGACATTCCGTCTGATATGCAAAGTGGCGGCTTTAAGTGGCTGCTGTTGCTGACGGCGGTATTGCTGTGGCTGGCGGCATGGCTGTGCTGGCGGCTGTGGCGCAGCGGCAAATCGGGCACTGACCGCCTGAGCCATTATCTGCCTCGTACCCGACTGCTGTGGCTGGCGCCGTTGCTGTCAGGCGTTGGCGTAGTGGCGCTGGTAGCGGCGATCCGCCATCCCTTGATGCCAGTTTACTTCGATATTCTGACCCACGTCGTCAGCCGCTAACGGGCGATCCCAAGGAGTGACGAGGCACTGGCTTTTCCGCTCAGCAAATCGTCCGTTGCGCCATCCCAGGCAATGCGTCCGTCAGCAACTACCAGCGAACGCGGCGCGATCCGCGCAGCATCTTCCACACTGTGCGATACCATCAGCAACGTAATCTGCTGGCGCTGGCAGACGTTGCCGACCAGCGTCAGCATCTCCTGACGCAGCGCCGGATCGAGGGCGGAGAACGGCTCATCCAGTAACAATACCGGCTGCTCGCGCACCAGGCAGCGCGCCAGTGCCGCACGCTGACGCTGACCGCCGGAGAGCTCGCCCGGCAGGCGTTCCAGCAACGATTCAATCCCCATCTGACCGGCAATCACCTCCAGCTTACGCTGCTGTTCGGCCGTCAGTCGCAGCCCCGGGTTTAACCCAAGACCAATGTTTTGCCGCACGGTCAGATGGCTGAAGAGGTTATTTTCCTGAAACAGCATCGACACCGGGCGGCGTGAAGGAGGCGTGTCAGTATGCGGCTGATTTTCGATAATAATCGACCCTCGCACAGGCGTGAGAAAACCGGCGATTAAATTCAATAGTGTACTTTTCCCCGCGCCGCTTGGCCCCAGCACTGCGACCTGCTCACCCTGCTGGACAGAGAGCGTGAAGCGCATCGGCAGATGCTGATAAAGCCAGGTGACATCATTCAGTTTTAACATCGCGCCCCGGTAGTTTTTCAATGACGGTAAACAACAGAAAACAGAGGATCAGCAACAACAGGGCGGTGACTGCCCCGTCCTGGCTACGGTAGGCGCCAATCTGCTGATAAAGATAATAAGGGAGCGTGCGAAACGTCTCGTTGCCGAACAGGGCCACAACGCCGAAATCGCCGATCGACAACACACAGGCAAATGCCAGCGCCTGCGCAACAGGGCGTTTCAGCGCCCGCAGTTCGACTATCCGCAAACGGGTAAATCCGCTGAGCCCCAGCGACTGACACAGCGTGTTATATCGGGCGGTCAGGTCGCGCATCGGTGTTTCCAGCACTTTCAGGGCGTAAGGTATCGCCATCAGCGCATTGGTGAAAATCACAATGCTGTCGGCAGATTCCGGTAATCCCACCGTAGTGTTGAGCAGCAGAAAGAAACCGGTCGCCAGCACGATACCGGGCATAGCGAGGATCAGCATGCCGCTAAGCTCCATCGCCTGACCGGCCAGGGCATGGTTGCGAAGGCGCAGTTCGCGGCTGCTCCACAGCAACATCAGCGTGAGAATAACGCACAGCACACCCGCTGACAGGGCGATACGCAGCGACGTCCACAGCGCCTGCCACATCACCGGCAGTGCCAGTACCTCCAGCACGTTGCGGTTAAGCCCGTCGATAATCACCGCGAAGATCGGCGGCAGCAGAAGCAGTAGCGCGAGGACGATCAACAACGTGTCGGTGATTCGACTCCACCACCTATCGTCCGGATCGCGCCAGCCGCCCAGTTGTGAGTGGCCGACGGCGATCGCTTTACTCAGCCGCTGGCTCAGCAACACCAGTCCCAGACAGCAGATCATCTGCAACACCGCCAGCATCGCCGCTCGGCCGGGATCGTAATCAAAATTCAGCGCCTGGTAGATTGCCAGTTCGATGGTGGTTGCCTGCGGGCCGCCGCCCAGTGACAGCACGGTAGCGAAACTGGCAAAGCAGAGCATGAAGATAAGGGCCGCCACGGGCGGGATCTGCCGCCGCAGCCAGGGCCATTCCACCAGGCGAAAAAAATCCCTGCCACGCATGCCGAGTTGTGCGGCAATCTGCCGCTGCTCGCCGGGGATCTGCTCCAGCGCCTGTAACAGCAGACGGGTCGCCATCGGCATATTGAAAAAAATGTGCGCCAGCAGAATGCCCTGTAATCCGTAGGGTGAAAAGGTCCACTCCCACCCGGCGGCGTGGAACAGCCCGGCCAGCCAGCCCTGACGGCCATACACGCTGAGGATGCCGAATACTGCCACCAGTACGGGTAAGATTAGCGTCATCGCGCATAACCGCAGCAGCGCGGCACGCCCGGGGAAACGCCGGCGGTACAAGGCACGGGCGAGGAAAATGGCGGGGGTGACGGAGAGTACGGCAGACAAGAATGCCTGCCAGAGCGAAAAACGCACCACGTGCCATAAATAGCTGTCCTGTAGCAATTGTAACCAGGACGCGGCAGGCGCATTCAGCCATAGCGCAAAAAAGGCCGCCAGCGCCACGGCGATCATCATGATCGCCGCCGTGAGCCCCGGGAGTAGCCAGCCAGCAATCACTGGCTGACGGCGCGTTGCCATGTGCTGATCCACTGTTGACGCTCCGCCGCCACCTGTTGCGGCGTGAATTGTAGCGTGGTTTGCGGTTTAACCAGTTGGTCGAAACCGGCGGGCAGCGTGACGTCCGTGACCGGGTACATCCAGTTACCGGTCGGGATCGCCTTCTGGAAGCCCGGTGAGACCATAAATTTCAGGAACTGTTCAGCCAGCTTCGGCTGCTTGCCGGAGGCGGTGCGCGCCGCCACTTCCACCTGCAAATAATGACCTTCCGTAAACGCTGCTGCGGCGAAGTTATCTTTTTTCTCTTCGATGATGTGATACGCCGGAGAGGTGGTGTAGCTCAGCACCAGATCACTTTCGCCTTTCAGGAACAGGCCGTAGGCCTCACTCCAGCCTTTGGTCACCGTGACCGTTTTCGCTGCCAGTTTCTGCCAGGCGTCCGGCGCTTTATCGCCATAGACTTTTTGCATCCACAGCAGCAGCCCCAGCCCCGGGGTGCTGGTGCGTGGATCCTGGTAGATCACGCGCCATTTCTGATCGCTTTCAACCAGCTCTTTCAGGCTTTTCGGCGGGTTTTTCAGTTTGTTTTTGTCGTAAACAAACGCGAAGTAGCCGTAGTCGAACGGTACGAAGGTTTCATCATTCCAGCCGCCAGGCACGTTTACGCTTTGTGCCGGGACGCCGCTTTTTTCGAACAGTCCGGTTTGCGTCGCCGCATTTAGCAGGTTGTTATCAAGGCCCAGCACCACATCTGCTTTGCTGTTTTTTCCTTCCATCCGCAGGCGGTTAAGCAGGGAGACACCATCTTCCAGCGTGACGTATTTCAGTTCACAGTTACAGTCGGCTTCGAAGGCTTTCTTGACCGCCGGACCGGGGCCCCAGTCAGCGGAGAAAGAGTCATAGGTATAAACGGTGAGTACAGGTTTGGCGAAGACGGGCGCGGCAAGCAGCGCCAGCAATGGCAGACATTTTTTTAACACTTTGCACCTCAAAGAAAGAGTGGCAAAGGATTTTGAGCAAAGCCTCAAATCCCTTCGCCGGCGTTATCCGGATCAGGTTCGACGGGTATTTTCTCAGCCTGTTTCAGCACCCCGTTGAGAACGCTTTAGTGTAATGATTTTGTAAGTATTCTGAAAGCGTCAGGGTTCCGGCGGCGCAAACCAGGCTGATTTAAAGTCGAACCAGCCCAGCGTATTCATGCGCACCCCGCGCATACTGCGCTGGCCCTGAATCATTAACCAGTGATGAATCAACGGGATAATGGCTCGTTGCTGCACCAGTTGCTGGCTCCAGTGCGCCTGATTCATCTCCCCCGCGCGCCAGCGAGCGGCCTCTTTGTCCCATTCTGCGGGAATACAGTTCTGAAACAGCGGCACTTCAAAAAGGTGGGCGAACAGGGAGAAATCCAGCGGCAGCGTGAAGTTTGCGCTGTTGAGCCACATGTCGCTCACGACTTCGCCACGGTGCCACTCTTCGTAATCCAGCTCCTGAATCTCAAGTTTAACCTGATGCTGCGCCAGCAAGTGCGCCATGATATTGGCGATGTAATGATGCTCAATATGTTCGCGGTAATAGCTGAGCGTTAGCACTTCAAGACCCGCCGGTTTTTCGCCCTGACCGGGGCGGGCATGATGCCAGCGGGGCAGCATGCCGTACGCCGGAAACCAGTAACCCTGATACTGTTCGTCAGCGTGAAAAACCAGGCTGGCGGGAGAGAGGATCTGGCTTATCCACTGCCGTACATCCTGACGCGCGCCTTTTCGCGACCGCGCATCAAACAGCATGTAGTAACACCCTTCTTCCAGACGGCTCTCCACCGCTTTTTCGCCCTCGGTCGGCCCTTCCAGCGTCAACCCACAGGTCAGCTCTTCGCTGATTTCCGGCAATACCCAGACGTTAACTTCGTCGATCAACGCCCGGTAGCCAAAGTAATCATCAAAGGCATGGATTTTAAGCTGGTTCTGGTTGTTGCGGGCGACGGCGTAGGGGCCAGTGCCGACCGGATTCGAAGAGAAATGGGGCAGCGACTCCCACTCTTTTGGCAGGATCATCGCCGGGATATGCCCCAGCAGCCAGGGAAGCCAGCGGTCGGGCTGCGTCAGATGGATGTCCAGCGTCCAGGCGGTGGGAGAGACGATCTGCGTGATGTGGGAATAGAGAGGCAGTTTATTGATTCGCTGAAGCGAGGTGATGACGTCGTCGATGTCCAGTTCGCGTCCGTGATGAAAATGGATGCCGGGACGCAGGAAAAAACGCCAGTGCAACGGCGAAAGCTGTTGCCAGTGGTGCGCGATATCCGCTTCCAGTTCCCCATTTTCCTCATTTATGCGCGTCAGGGCGCTGAAAATCTGCCTCGCGATATGCGTTTCCGAGCGGCGCAGCGGTGTGCCGGGCAGTAAATTGCGCATGGGGCGGTAGTACAGGACACGCAGAATATGCCTGCCCTGACGAAAACTGCGCCCAAGGTGCGACACCAGCATCTGGCGGACGGTGGCTTTATCTCCCACCAGTTGCACCAGTTGATCAATACGATCCTGCTCCAGCAGATCTTCTGCGCGCTGCTGTTGCAGCGCCAGCCCGGTATAGAGGAATGTCAGCCGCGAGCGCTTGCCGCGTCCGGCTTCCGCCTCCCACGTCAGCCAGCCGCGCTCTTCCATGGTATTCAACAGCGTACGCATGTGACGGCGCGAACAGCTGAGTAATTCAGCCAGCTCATTGAGTGTGGTTTCCTGCGATTTACCGTCGCAGCACTGCCATAAACGGATGAACTGTTGTTGCAAGCGAGCAGAAGACATAAAAGGGGAACTCCTGACAAAAACTCAGCAATTTATTAATCCCTATATTAAGCCAATAATGGTTTTCGATGAAGCGAGGAGGTGATTATGCAGGAGTCATCCACACGCCAGTTTTATCGCCAGTATTTTTTGGCGACGCAGGGAGCGTCATGGCTGGCCCGCCAGGTAGCAGGAGCGCGGTTGAAAATGCTCGAGGAACTGATGCAGTGGGAAGTTACAAAACCGACTTCTGATTCTCATTGACTTGCCCTTATCATGTGTGACTGAGTATTGGTGCTACATTGCCACGCCAGCAGATGTTTTCTGCTGGCTTTTTTCGTACCCCTTTTTCCGGTTAAGGATGATCCATGCTGTGGTTATTGACGATGGGGCGACGCCTCAACGGTGTCTATGCCGCTTTCATGCTGGTGGCATTTATGATGGGCATTGCAGGGGCATTGCAGGCACCGACGCTGAGTCTCTTTCTGAGCCGCGAAGTGGGCGCGCAGCCTTTCTGGGTCGGTCTGTTTTATACCGTTAACGCCATCGCCGGGATTCTGGTCAGCCTGTGGCTGGCAAAACGTTCTGACAGTCAGGGCGACCGCCGCAAATTAATCCTGTTCTGCTGCCTGATGGCCGTCGGCAACGCGCTGCTGTTCGCGTTTAACCGTCATTATCTGACGCTGATTACCTGCGGCGTGCTGCTGGCATCGCTGGCGAATACCGCGATGCCGCAGCTGTTCGCGCTGGCGCGGGAGTATGCGGATAGCTCAGCACGCGAGGTGGTAATGTTCAGTTCCGTCATGCGTGCCCAGTTGTCGCTGGCATGGGTGATTGGTCCGCCGCTGGCGTTCATGCTGGCGCTGAATTACGGCTTCACCATCATGTTTTCCATCGCTGCCGCTATTTTCGCGCTGAGCCTGGTGCTGGTAGCCATGGTACTACCGTCGGTGGCGAGAGTGGAACAACCGGCCGACGTCGCCGTGACGCAAATCAGCGGCTGGAACGATAAAAACGTCCGCATGCTATTTATTGCGTCCACATTGATGTGGACCTGCAACACCATGTACATCATTGATATGCCACTGTGGATCAGCAGCGAACTGGGGCTACCTGACAGCCTTGCGGGCGTATTGATGGGCACTGCGGCGGGGCTGGAGATTCCGGCGATGATCCTTGCCGGATATTACGTCAAACACTTCGGCAAACGGCGGATGATGATCACCGCAGTGATGGCCGGGGTGTTGTTTTATATTGGCCTTATCCTGTTCCACAGCCATACGGCACTGTTACTGTTACAAGGGTTTAACGCCATTTTTATCGGTATTATCGCCGGTATCGGCATGCTGTGGTTTCAGGACCTGATGCCAGGACGCGCGGGTTCTGCGACCACGCTGTTTACTAACAGTATCTCTACGGGCGTGATCCTCGCCGGGGTGATTCAGGGGGCGCTGGCACAAAGCTACGGCCATGGCCGCGTGTACTGGGCGATTGCCGCGATTTCGCTGGTGACGCTGTTTCTCACCGCTCGCGTGAAGGATGTGTGACTTCTGGCATTTACTGGCCCGCTGCGGCGGGCCAGTCATCTCATCACCCCATAAACGCAGGTTGTTTGTTCTCGTAAGCGGCGATGGCATCTTCATGCTGCAGCGTCAGACCAATGCTGTCGAGGCCGTTCAGCATGCAGTGACGGCGGAAGTCGTCAATCTTAAAGCTGTAGGATTTATCGCCCGCTTTGACGACCTGTGCTTCCAGGTCCACTTCAAACGTAATACCCGGATTTGCTTTCACCAGTGCGAACAGCTCATCGACCTGCGCATCACTCAGGGTGACGGGCAGCAACTGGTTGTTGAAGCTGTTGCCATAGAAAATATCCGCGAAGCTCGGGGCGATGACCACTTTAAAACCGTAATCCGTTAATGCCCACGGCGCATGCTCGCGTGACGAACCGCAGCCGAAGTTTTCCCGCGCCAGCAAAATGGACGCGCCTTTGTATTGCGGGAAATTGAGCACGAACTCAGGATTCGGCTGCTGGCCTTTATCGTCCAGAAAACGCCAGTCGTTGAACAGATGGGCGCCAAAGCCAGTGCGTGTGACCTTTTGCAAAAATTGCTTCGGGATGATCGCGTCGGTATCGACGTTGGCGGCATCTAAAGGAACCACCAGGCCCGTGTGTTGGGTAAATTTCTCTGCCATGTGGATGCTCCTTATTTGATGCTGCGAATGTCGGCGAAATGGCCGGAGACAGCAGCGGCTGCCGCCATTGCCGGACTTACCAGGTGGGTGCGACCACCACGGCCCTGACGACCTTCAAAGTTACGGTTGCTGGTGGAGGCGCAACGTTCGCCAGGATTCAGACGATCGTTGTTCATCGCAAGGCACATCGAACAGCCCGGTAACCGCCACTCAAAACCCGCCTCTATGAAGATCTTATCCAGCCCTTCGGCTTCCGCCTGGGTTTTGACAGGGCCGGACCCCGGCACTACCAGCGCCTGTACGCCCGGTGCCACTTTCCGCCCTTTAGCGACTTCTGCGGCGGCACGCAAATCTTCGATGCGCGAGTTGGTGCAGGAACCGATAAAGACCTTGTCGATCGCCACTTCCGTCAGTGGAATACCGGGCTTGAGGCCCATATAGGCCAGCGCTTTTTCGGCTGATGCACGTTCAACCGGGTCGGCAAAAGAGGCCGGATCGGGAACGGCGTCGGTAACGGAAATCACCTGACCCGGGTTGGTGCCCCAGGTTACCTGCGGCGCAATGTCTTCTGCCTGCAGCGTCACGACGGTATCAAACTGCGCGCCGTCATCGGTATTCAGCGTTTTCCAGTAGGCTACCGCGTCGTCAAAATCTTTGCCTTTCGGCGCATGCAGACGGCCTTTCACATAGTTGAAGGTGGTGTCATCTGGCGCCACCAGGCCCGCTTTCGCACCCATCTCGATAGCCATATTACACAGAGTCATACGGCCTTCCATGCTTAACGCCTGGATAGCTTCGCCGCAAAATTCCACGACGTGACCGGTACCGCCTGCACTGCCGGTTTTCCCGATGATTGCCAGCACGATATCTTTTGCCGTGATCCCCGGCGCCGCTTTCCCTTTCACTTCGATCTTCATGGTTTTCGCCCGACCCTGCTTCAGGGTTTGCGTCGCCAGAACATGTTCCACTTCAGAGGTGCCGATACCGAACGCCAGCGCACCAAACGCACCGTGGGTGGCGGTGTGGGAGTCGCCGCACACGATGGTCATGCCTGGCAGAGTAATGCCCTGTTCTGGCCCCATCACATGAACAATCCCCTGATACGGGTGATTCAGGTCATACAGTTCAACGCCGAACTCGTTGCAATTTTTAATCAGCTCCTGCATCTGAATGCGCGCCATCTCGCCGGAGGCATTGATGTCTTTGGTTTGCGTGGAGACGTTGTGGTCCATCGTCGCAAAGGTTTTTCCTGGCTGACGCACAGGGCGGTTGTGCGCGCGCAAGCCGTCAAATGCCTGCGGTGACGTCACTTCATGCACCAGATGACGGTCGATGTAGAGCAGCGGGGTCTCGTCTGGCGCCTCATAAACCACGTGAGCATCAAATACTTTTTCGTATAACGTTTTCGCCATGATTACACCCCTTCTGCGACATAGCGGGCAATAATGTCACCCATTTCATTGGTACTGACCGCCGCACCACCGCGCGCTAAGTCGCCGGTACGGACACCTTCTTCTAACGCGCGATTAATGGCATTTTCAATAGCCACTGCTGCATCGTCTGCGCCCAGGCTGTAACGCAGCAGCAAAGCCAGCGACAGGATCTGCGCAATCGGGTTGGCAATGTTCTTCCCGGCGATATCCGGCGCGGAGCCACCCGCCGGTTCGTACAGACCAAATCCTTGCTCATTCAGACTGGCTGACGGCAGCATGCCCATCGAGCCGGTGATCATCGCGCACTCATCTGACAGGATGTCGCCAAACAGGTTGGAACACAGCAGCACGTCAAACTGCGACGGATCTTTAATCAATTGCATGGTGGCGTTATCGATATACATGTGCGTCAGCTTAACGTCGGGGTATTCACGGGCGATTTCGTTAACAATCTCACGCCACAAAATAGAGGATTGCAGCACGTTGGCTTTATCGATGGACGTGACGTTGTGGCGACGCTTACGGGCCGACTCAAAGGCGATACGGGCAATACGCTCAATTTCAAAACGATGATACACCTCGGTATCGAAGGCTTTTTCATACTGACCGCTGCCTTCACGACCTTTCGGCTGACCGAAATAAATTCCGCCCGTCAGTTCACGGACGCACAGAATATCGAAGCCCTGCGCGGCGATGTCGGCGCGCAGCGGGCAGAACTCTTCCAGCCCCTGATACAGCCTGGCCGGACGCAAGTTACTGAACAGTTTAAAGTGTTTACGCAACGGCAACAGCGCGCCACGCTCAGGCTGTTCGGCTGGCGGCAGATGCTCCCATTTTGGGCCGCCCACGGAGCCAAACAGCACCGCATCGGCATTTTCACAGCCTTCAACCGTCGCCTGTGGCAGCGGCGTACCCTGTTTGTCGATAGCAATGCCACCGACGTCATAGTGGCTGGTGGTGATCCGCATTGCAAAACGCTGACGAACGGCATCCAGTACCTTCAGGGCTTGCGCCATCACTTCCGGGCCAATGCCGTCACCCGGTAAAACGGCAATATGGTAATTCTTCGACATCACACGGTTTCCTTGTTGTTCTCATTATTCTGAGCTTTGCGTTGCAACTCTTTTTCGACTTCGGCAGCACGCCAGATGCTATTCAGGACGTGAACCATTGCTTTGGCGGAAGATTCCACGATGTCTGTCGCCAGACCCACCCCGTGGAAGCGTCTGCCATTGTAATTCGCCACGATATCGACCTGGCCCAGCGCGTCTTTCCCCTGGCCTTTGGCGCTCAGGCCATACTTGACCAGTTCGATGTTGTAGTTAGTGATACGGTTAATCGCCTGGTAGATAGCATCCACCGGACCATTGCCATTCGCCGCTTCGGCTTTGATCTCATCGCCGCAGGCCAGCTTGACGGAGGCAGTGGCGATATCGCTGGAACCGGACTGGACGCTGAAGTAGTCCAGACGGAAGTGCTCTGGCTCTTCCTGCTGTTTATTGATAAACGCCAGTGCTTCCAGGTCGTAATCAAAAACCTGGCCTTTTTTATCTGCCAGTTTCAGGAACGCATCGTACAGATGGTCCATGTTGTAATCGGTCTCTTTGTAGCCCATCTCTTCCATGCGATGTTTCACCGCCGCACGGCCGGAACGGGAAGTCAGGTTCAACTGCACCTGGTTCAGACCAATCGATTCCGGCGTCATGATTTCGTAGTTTTCACGATTCTTCAGCACACCGTCCTGATGGATGCCGGAAGAGTGGGCGAACGCGCCGGTACCGACAATCGCTTTGTTGGCAGGAACTGGCATATTGCAGATCTGGCTGACAGTCTGGCTGGTGCGCCAGATTTCATGGTGATTGATGTTGGTGTGCACGTTCATGATGTCTTTGCGCACTTTGATGGCCATGATCACTTCTTCCAGCGAGCAGTTCCCGGCGCGCTCGCCGATACCGTTCATCGCCCCTTCAACCTGACGTGCACCCGCATGCACCGCAGCAATAGCGTTACCGACAGCCAGGCCTAAATCGTCATGGGTATGCACCGAGATAATCGCTTTATCGATATTCGGCACGCGATCATACAGGCCAGTAATAATGTTGGCGAACTCAAACGGCATGGTGTAGCCGACAGTGTCCGGAATATTAATGGTTCTTGCCCCGGCATTGATTGCGGCTTCAACCACGCGCGCCAGATCCTCAATCGGCGTACGACCGGCGTCTTCACACGAGAATTCCACATCGTCGGTGTAATTGCGCGCGCGCGTTACCATATAGATGGCGCGCTCAATGACCTCGTCCAGCGTACTGCGCAGCTTGGTGGCGATATGCATGGGGGAGGTGGCAATAAAAGTGTGGATCCGGAACGCTTCGGCGACTTTTAATGATTCCGCCGCAACATCAATATCTTTCTCCACACAACGCGCCAGTGCGCAAACACGGCTATTTTTCACCTGGCGGGCGATGGTCTGCACCGATTCAAAATCACCCGGTGAAGAGACCGGAAACCCGACTTCCATCACGTCTACGCCCATACGTTCGAGGGCCAAAGCAATCTGCAGCTTCTCTTTTACGCTCAGACTTGCCTGTAATGCCTGTTCACCGTCACGTAAGGTGGTATCAAAAATAACGACTTGCTGGCTCATGGTTTAGGTCCTTGATTGTCTTTGGCGCCTTGCTACGAGCATAAAAAAACCCGCGCAATGGCGCGGGTTTGATTCGTGACCGGAAGATGACTTATCGCAAAACGTCGCCCACCAGACTACCGCGCACAGAAGAGGCGTTTAGTAGTAGTAGGCTGGTGAAACGTGACGTGCGATTCATTAATGTCATACTCCAGATGAATTCGGTATGCTTTTAGTGGTACTGGATACGCCGTTTGATGTCAACCCCCCGGCCATGAAAACCAACCTGATGAATGGCGGCATTTAGAGTGTTGCTTTAGCTTATTGTGCTAACGTGGCCATCGCAGCCAGAATAACACAACACGTCTTCGAGACATTTTTCATGTTTTGAATCAATTTTAGAATTTTGCTTGCAATTAGCGGGCAGAAAAACAGCTATGAGCGATAATTATATCTGTATGATTATTTGAGATTTATTCATCATGAAAATAAGTCTCAAAAAAGACTTTTATTAACTTGATAAATAATTGTTAATTAAACATCGCTTCACTAAATATACATTTTAGTTTTACTACATTTCTAATGTGTTTCGAGTTCATTGATTATTGACTTAGTTTATGAGTAAACTTAACTCATTAAGTGATTACTATGATTTTCAGACTCGGATGGCAGTATTTCGCACATTACGGTCTGCTGTCATTGGTGTTCCTTTATGTTTTCCTAATTTTTATTATTTCTCTTTTGTATATTTTATATGCATGGTAAATCATATTGTCAGAATTTATTATTGCATTAATGCAAAGGGAGTTTAGTGTGACTGTGGAGTTAGAAATGCCCGTGGAAAAAATTGAGCGCCAGTCAAGACAGCTGGAGGTGACAAAACCACAGCTTCGCATGGTGGATTTAAATTTATTAACCGTTTTTGACGCGGTTATGCAGGAGCAAAATATTACGCGTGCGGCACAGATGCTGGGAATGTCGCAGCCTGCTGTGAGCAACGCTGTCGCGCGACTCAAAGTGATGTTTAACGATGAACTGTTTGTGCGTTATGGCCGTGGTATTCAGCCAACGGCAAGAGCGTATCAGCTGTTTGGGGCCGTTCGCCAGGCATTGCAACTGGTGCAAAATGAGTTGCCGGGGTCTGAATTCGAACCTGTCAGTAGCGAGCGCATTTTTAATCTCTGTGTCTGCAGTCCGCTGGATAACTTTTTGACCTCGCTTATTTTTAATCGGGTCAGGGATATCGCACCAAATATCCACCTGGTCTTTAAATCTTCCCTTAATAAGGATACCGAGCATCAATTGCGCTACCAGGAAATAGAATTTGTTCTGGGATATGAAGAGTTTCGCCGACCGGAATTTTCCTGCACGCCGCTTTTTAAAGACGAAATGGTATTAGTCGCCAGTCGTAAACACCCGCGTCTCAGCGGTCCGCTTAAAGAAAGTGATGTGTATAAAGAAGAACATGCCGTGGTTTCTCTCGAACGTTACGCATCATTTAGCCAGCCATGGTATGACACAGCCGATAAACAATCCTGCATTGCTTATCAGGGAATGGCATTAACCAGCGTGTTGAATGTCGTGTCGCAAACACAGATGGTGGCAATCGCGCCGCGCTGGCTTGCAGAAGAGTTTTCCGACTCGCTGGATCTCCAGTTATTACCGCTGCCGTTAAAACTCAATAGCCGAACCTGTTATCTCTCCTGGCATGAGGCGGCTGGTCGGGATAAAGGACATCAGTGGATGGAAGAGCTGCTGACCTCTATTTGTCTGCGATAATAACCGTAATAACAAGCAGAGCGCATTGTCGCTCTGTTTGTTTTGCAAGAGAGAAAATAAACAGCATTTTATTCTGTTTATTCCTGTGCGTTTCTCTTTGTGCCTGGCAAAAAATGGATCATTTCCTGTTCTTTTCCCGTAATCCCGAGTAATTACCATTCTCTTTTCGCATAGCTGAAGCTTTTCACCATTTTCATCGCGCTTCCTTTGTATTTCGTCTTTTTCGCCAGGCACTCTTACGGCCGGGCCGAATTGCCTGCCTGAAAGTGAGCGGTTATGTTAATTGGATATGATTACCGGCGGACGTTTTCGTCTCGCCAGATGCGCGTGTGGAAATGAATTCTGCATCGCCAAACAGAGCCTGGAGGCAAGTCATGGAGATGTTGTCTGGAGCCGAGATGGTTGTCCGATCGCTTGTCGATCAGGGCGTAAAGCAAGTGTTCGGCTACCCCGGTGGGGCTGTCCTTGATATCTACGATGCGTTACATACCCTCGGCGGTATCGAACATGTGCTGGTACGGCACGAGCAGGCAGCGGTGCATATGGCCGACGGACTGGCGCGTGCGACCGGGGAAGTGGGCGTGGTGCTGGTCACTTCAGGCCCAGGTGCGACCAATGCGATTACCGGCATTGCGACAGCCTATATGGATTCAGTCCCGCTGGTGGTGCTGTCTGGTCAGGTCGCGACGTCGCTCATCGGTTACGATGCCTTTCAGGAGTGCGACATGGTGGGGATTTCCCGCCCGGTGGTGAAACACAGCTTCCTGGTCAAACAAACCGAAGATATCCCCGGCGTGCTGAAAAAAGCCTTCTGGCTGGCGGCCAGTGGTCGTCCGGGACCGGTGGTGGTTGATCTGCCAAAAGATATTCTTAATCCGCAGAATAAGTTGCCGTACGCCTGGCCGGAAACGGTGAGCATGCGCTCTTACAACCCGACGACAACTGGCCATAAAGGACAGATTAAGCGCGCGCTGCAAACGCTGGTGGCGGCAAAAAGGCCGGTGGTCTATGTCGGTGGCGGGGCGATTAATGCTGAATGTGGCGAGTCGCTCAAGGCGCTGACAGAAAAACTCAATCTTCCGGTGGCTTCTTCTTTAATGGGGCTTGGCGCGTTTCCCGGGACGCATCGACATTCGCTGGGCATGCTTGGCATGCACGGGACGTACGAAGCGAACATGACGATGCATCATTCTGATGTGATTTTTGCAGTTGGCGTACGATTTGATGACCGCACCACCAACAATCTGGCTAAATATTGTCCGGATGCCACCGTGCTGCACATTGATATCGACCCTACATCGATCTCTAAAACCGTGCCAGCGGATATCCCGATTGTTGGTGATGCCCGGTTGGTGCTGGAACAAATGCTTGAACTTCTGGAACAGGAAGAGACCGTACAGCCGCTGGATGATATCCGCGACTGGTGGCAGCGAATCGAGCAATGGCGCGCCCGGCAGAGTCTGAAATATGACACGCAAAGCCCGACGATTAAGCCACAGGCAGTCATTGAAACGCTCTGGCGGCTGACTGACGGAGATGCGTATGTCACCTCAGATGTGGGTCAGCATCAGATGTTCGCTGCGCTCTATTACCGGTTTGATAAACCGCGTCGCTGGATCAACTCCGGCGGTCTCGGCACCATGGGTTTTGGCCTGCCCGCCGCGCTTGGCGTGAAAATGGCGCTGCCTGACGAAACAGTGATCTGCGTGACCGGCGACGGCAGTATTCAGATGAACATTCAGGAATTGTCGACGGCGCTACAGTACGAATTGCCAGTGCTGGTCGTGAACCTGAACAATCGATATCTCGGCATGGTGAAACAGTGGCAGGACATGATCTACTCGGGTCGCCACTCGCAATCCTATATGAAGTCTCTGCCAGACTTTGTGGCGCTGGCCCAGGCCTATGGGCACGTCGGTATTCAGATCAACCAGCCCGACGAACTGGAAGCGAAGCTGGCGCAAGCGCTGGAGACGGTGCGCAACCAACGGCTGGTGTTTGTCGATGTCACTGTTGATGGAAGTGAACACGTTTATCCGATGCAAATTCGCGGTGGCGGAATGGATGAAATGTGGCTGAGCAAAACGGAGAGAACCTGAATATGCGCCGGATATTATCAGTATTACTGGAAAACGAATCGGGCGCCTTGTCGCGCGTCATTGGTCTCTTTTCGCAGCGAGGCTATAACATTGAAAGCCTGACCGTCGCCCCGACGGATGACCCGACTCTCTCGCGTATGACGATTCAGACTGTCGGTGACGAGCAGGTCATTGAACAGATCGAGAAACAGCTGCACAAACTGGTGGATGTATTGCGGGTAAGCGAGCTGGGGCAGGGTGCGCATGTCGAGCGTGAGATCATGCTGGTCAAAGTGCAGGCCAGCGGATATGGTCGCGAAGAGGTGAAACGCAACACGGAGATTTTCCGTGGGCAAATTATCGACGTCACGCCGTCTATCTATACCGTTCAACTGGCCGGTACCAGCGATAAGCTTGATGCGTTTCTTGCCACATTGCGTGATGTGGCGCGAATTGTTGAAGTGGCCCGCTCCGGGGTGGTCGGTCTTTCCCGCGGTGAGAAGATCATGCGATAAGCCCCACTGATGAATTAAAAAATAGCCTGACGTCGCCAGTCAGGCTTTTTTTTTGCGAATCCAGTGGGAAGAGTCAATAAAAGCGGTTGCCGCAGTTATCATTCTGCGCTTAGATGTTAATAAATTTTACCCATACCTTCGCGAAGGTTATGGATTGTACAAGTTAAGCAAGGGGCAATTGTGAAACTGGATGAAATCGCCCGGCTTGCCGGTGTCTCCCGCACGACGGCGAGCTATGTGATTAACGGTAAAGCCAAGCAGTATCGCGTGAGTGATAAGACCGTCGAAAAAGTGATGGCCGTGGTGCGAGAGCACAACTACCATCCGAACGCGGTGGCTGCCGGGCTACGTGCAGGACGCACGCGTTCTATTGGCCTGGTGATCCCCGATCTGGAAAACACCAGCTATACCCGTATCGCCAATTACCTGGAGCGTCAGGCGCGTCAGCGTGGTTATCAGTTGCTGATTGCCTGTTCGGAAGATCAACCGGATAACGAAATGCGCTGTATTGAGCATCTGTTACAGCGGCAGGTCGATGCCATTATTGTTTCAACCTCCTTGCCGCCAGAGCATCCTTTCTATCAGCGCTGGGCGAATGACAATTTCCCGATTGTGGCGCTCGATCGCGCACTCGATCGCGAACACTTCACCAGCGTCGTCGGTGCTGATCAGGATGATGCCGAGATGCTGGCTGCTGAGCTGCGTAAATTCCCGGCGGAAACCGTCCTCTATCTTGGCGCGCTGCCGGAACTCTCCGTCAGTTTCCTGCGTGAGCAGGGATTCCGTACCGCCTGGAAAGACGATCCGCGTGAAGTGAATTATCTGTACGCGAACAGTTATGAGCGCGAAGCTGCCGCTCAGTTGTTTGATAAATGGCTGGAAACGAACCCGATGCCGCAGGCGCTGTTCACCACGTCTTTTGCGCTCTTGCAGGGGGTGATGGATGTGACACTGCGCCGCGAAGGGAAACTGCCGCCGGAGCTGGCCATCGCCACCTTTGGCGATCACGAACTGCTGGATTTCCTGCAATGCCCGGTGCTGGCGGTTGCTCAGCGTCACCGCGATGTCGCCGAGCGCGTGTTAGAAATCGTGCTGGCGAGTCTTGATGAACCGCGTAAACCGAAGCCGGGACTGAGTCGTATCCGTCGTAATCTGTATCGCCGCGGAAGCCTGAGCCGTCGTTAAGCGAATAACCGATGCGGTAATGAAAAAAAGTAAGGGATTATTTGATATTCAGATAATTCCTTAGTTTTTCCAGGGATCTAATTCAAATCGGGTTAATTCTCACCAGAAAAGAGATCCTGGCCAGTTCCAAAAGAATATTATTGTATTATTTTGTTACACCCTCCGCGGATTTGCCCAATTAACAAACACTTCTCTGGCAAACCTATCGCCACACCCGCCATCCCGCCGAAAAAGGGCGGCTCCCTGAGCGCAGAAGGGCTGTTAACGCGTCCGGGAATGTCCTAAAATGCCGCGCACGTCGCAAACTGACACTTTATATTTTCGCTCGATGATATTGAGTTTCTTTTAACGAGCATGAACAGATTTGTTTTTTTTCTTACAACTATTCATAGCGTTAATTTGCCTCGTTTGGTGGACATAAATTAAACAGGGCGAATATCTGCCGCCATTATTGGGTTTTTTAACTCTGTTAGCGTCAGTGCTGGCTTGACAAGCTTTTCCTCCGCTCCGTAAACTCTTTTAGGTGGGAATTTGTGGGTGAAAGTGGAGAAAAGGGGTGAGGCTGGCATGTTCCGTGGGGCAACGTTAGTCAATCTCGACAGCAAGGGTCGTTTATCGATACCCACGCGGTATCGCGATCGGCTGGTCGAAAACGCTTCCGGTTTAATGGTTTGCACCATTGACATCCATCACCCATGCCTGCTGCTTTACCCACTTCCCGAATGGGAAATTATCGAGCAAAAACTGTCGCGCCTGTCGAGCATGAATCAGGCCGAGCGCCGCGTACAGCGTTTGCTGCTTGGACATGCAAGCGAATGTCAGATGGATAACGCCGGTCGTTTACTGATTGCACCGGTTTTACGGCAACACGCCGGGCTGACCAAAGAAGTGATGCTGGTCGGGCAGTTCAACAAATTTGAGCTGTGGGACGAAACGACCTGGTATCAACGGGTCAAGGAAGATATAGACGCTGAGCAGTCCGCATCCGGAGAGCTGTCGGATCGGCTGCAGGATTTGTCCTTATAAATGATGGAAAACTTTAAACATACGACGGTACTTCTGGACGAGGCCGTGAATGGCCTGAATATTCGTCCTGATGGTATCTACATCGATGGCACCTTTGGTCGCGGCGGTCATTCGCGACTGATTCTTTCGCAACTGGGCGCGGAAGGACGTCTGCTGGCTATCGATCGGGATCCGCATGCGATCGCCGAAGCACAACGTATCGACGATCCCCGCTTTTCCATTATCCATGGTCCTTTTTCTGCGCTGGGCGACTACGTTGCCGGGCGCGATCTTACTGGCAAGATCGACGGCATTCTCCTCGATCTTGGTGTCTCTTCACCGCAACTTGATGATGCTGAGCGTGGTTTCTCCTTTATGCGTGACGGTCCGCTGGACATGCGCATGGACCCGACACGCGGGCAATCCGCCGCAGAATGGCTGCTGAATGCCGACGAAGCCGACATCGCCTGGGTGATCAAAACCTTTGGCGAAGAACGTTTCGGCAAACGCATTGCCCGCGCCATTGTGGAGCGAAATCGCGAACAGCCGATGACCCGCACCAAAGAGCTGGCTGACGTGGTGGCGGCGGCAACACCGGTGAAAGACAAATTCAAACATCCCGCGACCCGTACCTTCCAGGCGGTGCGCATCTGGGTGAACAGTGAACTGGAGGAGATAGAGCAGGCGCTAAAGAGCTCGATCGACGTGCTGGCCCCGGGTGGGCGGCTTTCCGTCATCAGTTTCCACTCGCTGGAAGACCGTATTGTGAAACGCTTTATGCGTGAGCAAAGCCGCGGTCCTCAGGTTCCGGCAGGGCTTCCGATGACAGAAGAGCAACTCAGGAAGCTGGGTGGCCGTCATTTTCGGGCATTAGGCAAGATGTTGCCGGGCGAAGATGAAGTGGCAGAGAATCCACGCGCTCGTAGTTCAGTGCTGCGTATCGCAGAAAGGACGAACGCATGATCAGCAGAGTGTCAGAGGCCTTAAGCAAAGTAAAAGGATCGATTGGAAGCAACGAGCGCCATGCCTTGCCTGGCGTGATCGGTGACGATCTTTTGCGGTTTGGGAAGCTGCCACTCTGCTTGTTCATTTGCATCATTGTGACCGCGGTGACGGTCGTGACGACGGCGCACCATACGCGCCTGTTGACCGCGCAACGCGAACAAATGGTTCTGGAACGCGACGCTCTGGATATCGAGTGGCGCAATCTGATCCTCGAAGAAAACGCGCTCGGCGATCACAGCCGGGTTGAGCGGATCGCGACAGAAAAGTTGCAAATGCAGCATGTCGATCCGTCACAAGAAAATATCGTGG
Organism: Trabulsiella guamensis ATCC 49490; assembly: GCF_000734965.1. Classification (GTDB taxonomy): domain Bacteria; phylum Pseudomonadota; class Gammaproteobacteria; order Enterobacterales; family Enterobacteriaceae; genus Trabulsiella; species Trabulsiella guamensis. Next base: position 82,848 of record NZ_JMTB01000059.1, on the reverse strand, counting down.
TACAGAAATAAGGATTACAGCGACGCATGAAAGCAGCGGCAAAGACGCTAAAACCAAAACGTCAGGAAGAACAGGCCAACTTTATCAGTTGGCGTTTTGCGTTGCTTTGCGGTTGTATCCTGCTGGCGTTGGCGTTCCTGCTGGGCCGTGTAGCCTGGTTGCAGATCGTGAATCCGGACATGCTGGTACGTCAGGGCGACATGCGTTCCCTGCGCGTTCAGGAAGTCGCGACCTCCCGCGGCATGATCACCGACCGTTCCGGTCGTCCGTTGGCGGTCAGCGTGCCGGTGAAAGCGATCTGGGCAGATCCTAAAGAATTACATGATGCAGGCGGGATCAGCCTTGATAACCGCTGGAAGGCGCTCGCTGATGCACTGAAAATACCGCTGGATCAACTGGCATCGCGGGTGAATGCGAATCCGAAAGGACGTTTTATTTATCTGGCGCGTCAGGTTAACCCGGACATGGCGGATTACATCAAAAAACTGAAGTTACCGGGGATTCATCTGCGTGAAGAATCTCGCCGCTATTATCCGTCAGGCGAAGTGACCGCTCACCTCATCGGCTTCACTAACGTCGACAGCCAGGGGATTGAGGGGGTCGAGAAGAGCTTTGACAAGTGGCTGACCGGTCAACCGGGCGAGCGTATCGTGCGCAAAGACCGTTACGGTCGCGTTATTGAAGATATCTCTTCAACCGACAGCCAGGCCGCGCACAACCTGGCGTTGAGCATTGATGAACGTCTGCAGGCGCTGGTTTACCGCGAACTGAATAACGCTGTGGCGTTCAACAAAGCGGAGTCAGGTAGCGCGGTACTGGTGGACGTGAACACTGGCGAAGTGCTGGCGATGGCGAACAGCCCGTCGTACAACCCGAACAACTTCACTGGTACAGCGAAAGACGCGATGCGTAACCGGGCGATCACCGACGTATTTGAACCAGGTTCAACAGTAAAACCGATGGTCGTGATGACGGCGTTGCAACGCGGAATCGTCAACGAAAACAGCGTCCTGAACACCATTCCATACCGAATTAACGGCCACGAAATCAAAGACGTGGCGCGCTACAGCGAATTAACCCTGACCGGGGTATTACAGAAGTCGAGTAACGTCGGTGTCTCCAAACTGGCGTTAGCGATGCCGTCCTCAGCGTTAGTAGATACTTACTCACGTTTTGGGCTAGGAAAGGCGACCAATTTGGGGTTGGTCGGAGAACGCAGTGGCTTATATCCTCAAAAACAACGGTGGTCTGACATAGAGAGGGCCACCTTCTCTTTCGGCTATGGGCTAATGGTAACCCCGTTACAGTTAGCGCGAGTCTACGCAACCATCGGCAGCTATGGCATCTATCGGCCGCTGTCGATTACTAAGGTTGATCCTCCGGTTCCGGGTGAGCGAGTCTTCCCGGAACCGATCGTTCGTACCGTCGTCCACATGATGGAAAGCGTTGCACTGCCTGGCGGCGGTGGCGTGAAAGCGGCGATCAAAGGCTATCGCATCGCGATTAAAACCGGTACGGCGAAAAAAGTAGGGCCTGATGGCCGCTACATCAACAAATATATTGCTTACACCGCGGGCGTTGCGCCAGCGAGCCAGCCGCGCTTTGCGCTGGTCGTGGTTATCAACGATCCACAGGCAGGTAAATACTACGGTGGCGCCGTTTCTGCGCCGGTGTTTGGTGCCATCATGGGCGGCGTCTTACGCACCATGAACATTGAACCGGATGCGCTGGCAACAGGCGAGAAAAGTGAATTTGTGATTAATCAAGGCGAGGGAACAGGTGGCAGATCGTAATTTGCGCGACCTTCTTGCTCCGTGGGTGCCGAACGCACCGGAGCGAGCACTGCGAGAGATGACGCTCGACAGCCGTGTGGCTGCTTCGGGCGATCTCTTCGTTGCGGTGTTGGGTCATCAGGCGGACGGGCGTCGATATATCCCGCAGGCGATTGCGCAAGGTGTTGCTGCCATTATTGCTGAGGCAAAAGATGAAGCCGCCGATGGCGAAATCCGTGTAATGCACGGTGTTCCGGTGATCTACCTCAGCCAGTTAAACGAGCGTTTATCCGCGCTTGCCGGACGTTTTTATCATGAGCCTTCCGACCATCTGCGTCTGGTAGGCGTAACCGGCACCAACGGGAAAACCACCACCACGCAACTGCTGGCGCAATGGGCGCAACTGCTCGGCGAAACCAGTGCTGTGATGGGTACTGTGGGTAATGGTCTGCTCGGAAAAGTGGTGCCGACGGAAAACACCACCGGCTCCGCTGTTGACGTGCAGCACGTGCTGTCAGGTCTGGCAGGGCAGGGGGCCACCTTCGCTGCGATGGAAGTCTCTTCCCACGGTCTGGTGCAGCATCGCGTGGCGGCGCTGAAATTTGCCGCCTCAGTGTTTACCAACCTGAGCCGTGACCATCTCGATTATCACGGCGACATGGAACATTACGAAGCGGCGAAATGGCTGCTTTATTCCACACACCACTGCGGTCAGGCGATTATCAACGCCGATGACGACGTGGGCCGTCGCTGGCTGGCAAAATTGCCGGATGCCGTTGCGGTGTCGATGGAAGATCATATTAACCCGAACTGTCATGGTCGCTGGCTGAAGGCGACCGCCGTGAATTATCACGACAGCGGCGCCACTATCGAGTTTGCATCCAGCTGGGGCAACGGTGAAATCGAAAGCCGTCTGATGGGCGCTTTTAACGTCAGCAACCTGTTGCTGGCGTTGGCGACGCTGCTGGCGCTGGGTTACCCGCTGGCGAGCTTGCTGAAAACGGCGGCGCGTCTGCAACCGGTTTGCGGGCGCATGGAAGTGTTTACTGCACCGGGTAAACCCGCGGTAGTGGTGGATTACGCCCATACGCCGGATGCGCTGGAGAAAGCGCTGGAAGCGGCGCGTCTGCACTGCGCGGGCCACCTGTGGTGCGTCTTTGGCTGTGGTGGCGATCGCGACAAAGGCAAACGTCCGTTAATGGGAGCGATTGCCGAACAGTTTGCCGATATTGTGGTGGTTACTGATGACAACCCACGCACCGAAGAGCCACGGGCCATTATCAACGATATTCTGGCTGGCATGGTCGATGCCGGGCGCGCGATAGTCAAAGAGGGTCGCGCGGAAGCGGTCACGAACGCCATCATGCAGGCCAAAGAGAACGATGTGGTTCTGGTCGCTGGCAAAGGCCATGAAGATTATCAAATCGTGGGTACTCGTCGTCTGGACTATTCTGACCGCGTTACCGCAGCGCGTCTGCTGGGAGTGGTCGCATGATCAGCGTGACGCTACGCCAACTGGCCGATGTTCTGCGCGGCGAACTGCATGGACAGGATCTGACGATTGACGCCGTAACCACCGATACGCGCCAGCTGACGGCGGGTTGTCTGTTTGTGGCGCTGAAAGGCGAACGATTTGACGCCCACGATTTTGCCGACCAGGCCAAAGCTGGCGGTGCTGGTGCGTTACTGGTCAGCCGTAAACTGGACTGTGAATTGCCGCAGGTCGTGGTGAAAGATACACGCCTGGCGTTTGGCGAACTCGGCGCCTGGGTGCGCCAGAATGTACCGGCGCGCGTGGTGGCGCTGACCGGTTCATCCGGAAAAACCTCTGTGAAAGAGATGACGGCGGCGATCCTCAGTCAGTGTGGAAATACGCTTTATACCGCCGGGAACCTCAATAATGACATCGGCGTGCCGATGACCTTGTTGCGCCTGACGAAAGCACACCAGTTTGCAGTGATTGAACTGGGAGCGAACCACCAGGGTGAAATCGCCTGGACCGTGGGTCTGACGCGCCCGGAGGCGGCACTGGTCAATAACCTGGCAGCGGCGCACCTGGAAGGGTTTGGCTCACTGGCGGGTGTGGCAAAAGCCAAAGGTGAGATTTATACCGGTCTGTCAGAAAACGGCATCGCCATTATGAATGCTGATAACAATGACTGGCTGAACTGGCAGAGTGTGATTGGTGACCGTAAAGTCTGGCGTTTTTCCCCGAATGCGGCGAACAGCGATTTTACCGCCACCAACATTCATGTGACCAGTCACGGTACGGAGTTCACACTGCAAACGCCGAACGGCAGCACCGATGTTCTGTTGCCGCTGCCGGGACGTCACAATATCGCCAACGCGCTGGCGGCAACGTCACTGGCGATGGCGGTCGGCGCGGATCTTCAGGCGATAAAAGCGGGGCTGGCAAGTTTAACATCAGTGCCGGGGCGTCTGTTCCCGATCCAACTGGCAGAGAACAAGCTGTTGCTGGATGACTCCTATAACGCCAACGTCGGTTCAATGACGGCGGCGGTGCAAGTGTTATCGGAAATGCCAGGCTACCGTGTTCTGGTGGTCGGCGATATGGCGGAACTGGGCGCTGAAAGTGAAGCCTGCCATGTTCAGGTCGGTGAAGCAGCAAAGACCGCCGGTCTCGATCGCGTGCTGAGCGTGGGCAAACTGAGCCAGGCGATCAGCAATGCCAGCGGTGTGGGCGAACATTTTGCCGAGAAAGCCTCTTTGATTGCCCGTCTTCGCGGCATCGTAGAAGAAAAACAAATGATAACTATTTTAGTGAAGGGTTCACGTAGTGCCGCCATGGAAGAGGTAGTACGCGCATTACAGGAGAACGGGACATGTTAGTGTGGCTGGCCGAACATTTGGTCAAATATTATTCCGGCTTTAACGTCTTTTCCTATCTGACGTTTCGCGCCATTGTCAGCCTGCTGACTGCGCTGTTCATCTCATTGTGGATGGGCCCGCGCATGATTGCCCGTCTGCAAAAACTGTCCTTTGGCCAGGTGGTTCGTAACGACGGTCCGGAATCGCACTTCAGCAAGCGCGGTACGCCAACGATGGGCGGGATTATGATCCTCACCGCGATTGTGGTGTCTGTGCTGCTGTGGGCTTACCCGTCCAACCCGTACGTCTGGTGCGTGCTGGTTGTGTTAGTCGGCTACGGCATCATCGGCTTTGTCGATGACTACCGCAAAGTGGTGCGCAAAGACACCAAAGGGCTTATCGCCCGCTGGAAATATTTCTGGATGTCGGTGATTGCGCTGGGTGTGGCGTTCGCGCTGTACCTCGCCGGTAAAGACACGCCTGCCACCGAACTGGTGGTGCCGTTCTTTAAAGACGTCATGCCGCAACTGGGGCTGTTTTATGTGCTGCTGGCGTACTTTGTCATCGTGGGTACTGGCAACGCCGTCAACCTGACCGATGGCCTCGATGGGCTGGCCATTATGCCGACGGTGTTTGTCGCGGGAGGCTTTGCGCTGGTGGCGTGGGCGACAGGTAACATGAACTTCGCCAGCTACCTGCATATTCCGTATTTACGCCATGCCGGCGAACTGGTGATTGTCTGTACGGCGATTGTCGGCGCCGGTTTAGGATTTTTGTGGTTTAACACCTACCCGGCCCAGGTTTTCATGGGCGATGTCGGTTCTCTGGCACTGGGCGGCGCGCTGGGCATTATCGCCGTGCTGCTGCGTCAGGAGTTCCTGCTGGTCATTATGGGTGGTGTGTTCGTAGTGGAAACCCTGTCGGTCATTCTGCAGGTAGGCTCCTTTAAATTGCGCGGTCAGCGCATCTTCCGTATGGCGCCGATTCACCACCACTATGAACTGAAAGGCTGGCCAGAACCGCGCGTTATCGTGCGCTTCTGGGTGATTTCGCTGATGCTGGTCCTGATTGGTCTGGCAACGCTGAAGGTACGTTAATCATGGCAGATTACCAGGGCAAAAAAGTCGCCATTATCGGTCTCGGACTGACCGGACTTTCCTGCGTCGATTTTTTCCTCGCGCGCGGCGTAACACCGCGCGTCATGGATACCCGTATGACGCCGCCTGGTCTCGATAAACTGCCGGAAGAGATTGAACATCATACCGGTAGCCTGAATGACAGTTGGCTGATGGATGCTGATCTGATCGTGGCAAGTCCAGGGATCGCGCTGGCGCATCCGTCGCTGAGCGCCGCAGCGGAAGCGGGGGTGGAGATCGTCGGCGACATCGAGCTGTTCTGTCGCGAAGCGCAGGCGCCGATCGTGGCGATCACCGGATCGAACGGCAAGAGCACCGTCACGACGCTGGTTGGTGAAATGGCGAAAGCGGCAGGCGTGAACGTTGGTGTCGGCGGTAATATTGGTCTGCCAGCCCTGATGCTGCTGGATGCTACCCGCGAACTGTACGTGCTGGAACTCTCCAGCTTCCAGCTGGAAACCACCTCCAGTTTGCAGGCAGCCGCGGCAACCATTCTGAATGTCACAGAAGATCATATGGATCGTTATCCGTTTGGTCTGCAGCAGTACCGCGCGGCCAAGTTACGCGTTTATGAAAACGCCAAAGTTTGCGTGGTCAACGCCGATGACGCGCTGACCATGCCGGTACGTGGCGCCGATGAGCGTTGCGTCAGCTTTGGCGTCAACATGGGCGACTATCACCTGAACCGTCAGCAAGGCGAAACCTGGCTGCGGGTGAAAGGTGAAAAAGTGCTGAACGTGAAAGAGATGAAGCTCTCCGGGCAGCATAACTACAGCAATGCGCTGGCAGCGCTGGCACTGGCTGATGCGGTCGGGTTACCGCGCGCCAGCAGTCTGAAAGCGCTGACAACCTTTACCGGTCTGCCGCATCGTTTCCAGCTGGCGCTGGAGCATAACGGCGTGCGCTGGATTAACGACTCAAAAGCGACCAACGTCGGCAGTACTGAAGCGGCACTGAACGGGCTGCATGTTGACGGTACGCTGTATCTGTTACTGGGGGGGGACGGTAAATCCGCCGATTTCAGCGCACTGAAACAGTATCTGGGCGGCGATAATGTCCGCCTGTATTGCTTTGGCCGTGATGGCGGCGAGCTGGCGGCACTGCGTCCTGAAATTGCGACGCAGACCGACACCATGGAAGAGGCGATGCGTCTGATTGCGCCGCAGGTCAACGCGGGTGACATGGTACTTCTGTCTCCGGCTTGCGCCAGCCTCGATCAGTTCAAAAATTTTGAGCAGCGCGGTGATGAATTTACGCGTCTCGCGAAGGAGTTAGGCTGATGCGCTTATCTCTCCCTCGCCTGAGAATGCCGCGACTGCCTGGATCAGGAATTCTGGTCTGGGTGTTCAACGCGTTAAAAGGCTGGGTGATGGGCTCGCGAGAGAAAGACACCGACAGCCTGGTCATGTACGACCGTACGCTGCTGTGGCTGACGCTTGGGCTGGGAGCTATCGGTTTCATCATGGTGACTTCGGCATCCATGCCAGTGGGGCAGCGTCTGGCAAACGATCCTTTCCTGTTTGCCAAACGTGACGGTCTGTACTTGATCCTGGCGCTGTGCCTGGGGCTGATTACCCTGCGCCTGCCGATGGAGTTCTGGCAGCGTCACAGCACCACCATGCTCATTCTTTCTATTGTGATGCTGCTTATCGTACTGGTTGTCGGGAGTTCGGTTAACGGGGCATCACGCTGGATTGCGATTGGCCCGCTACGTATTCAGCCAGCGGAATTTACCAAGCTGTCGCTGTTTTGCTATATCGCCAACTATCTGGTGCGCAAAGCTGACGAGGTGCGTAACAACCTTCGCGGCTTCTTAAAACCGATGGGGGTGATTTTTGTGCTGGCGATCCTGCTGCTGGCGCAGCCGGACCTCGGTACCGTGGTGGTGTTGTTCGTCACTACGCTGGCGATGCTGTTCCTGGCGGGCGCCAAGCTGTGGCAGTTCATTGCCATTATCGGCATGGGGCTTTCGGCGGTAGTGCTGCTGATCCTCGCCGAGCCGTACCGTATCCGCCGCGTGACCTCCTTCTGGAACCCGTGGGAAGATCCGTTCGGCAGCGGTTATCAGCTTACCCAGTCGCTGATGGCGTTTGGCCGCGGCGAAATGTGGGGGCAGGGGCTGGGGAACTCCGTCCAGAAACTGGAGTATCTGCCGGAAGCGCATACTGACTTCATCTTTGCCATTATCGGCGAGGAATTAGGTTATATCGGTGTGGTACTGGCACTTTTAATGGTATTCTTCGTCGCTTTTCGTGCGATGTCTATCGGGCGAAAAGCACTGGAGATTAACCAACGTTTTGCGGGTTTCCTCGCCTGTTCTATCGGTATCTGGTTCAGTTTTCAGGCGTTAGTGAACGTCGGTGCGGCAGCGGGCATGCTGCCGACCAAAGGTCTGACGCTGCCGCTGATCAGTTACGGTGGTTCGAGTTTGTTGATTATGTCGACAGCAATCATGTTTTTGCTGCGCATTGATTATGAAACGCGTCTGGAAAAGGCTCAGGCGTTTACGCGGGGTGTTCGATGAGTGGTCAGGCAAAGCGGTTGATGGTGATGGCGGGCGGTACCGGCGGACACGTGTTCCCGGGGCTGGCGGTCGCGCACTATTTAATGGATCAGGGCTGGCAGGTGCGCTGGCTGGGAACTGCTGACCGTATGGAAGCGGATTTAGTGCCTAAACACGGTATCGAGATCGATTTCATCCGCATTTCCGGCCTGCGCGGTAAAGGCATTAAAGCGCTGCTACTGGCTCCGGTCCGCATTTTCAATGCCTGGCGACAGGCGCGGGCGATCATGAAACGCTTTAAGCCTGACGTAGTGCTGGGCATGGGGGGTTATGTCTCTGGCCCGGGGGGGCTGGCGGCGTGGTCGCTGGGCATTCCAGTGGTTCTGCATGAGCAAAACGGCATTGCGGGTCTGACCAACAAATGGCTGGCGAAAATCGCGAAGAAAGTGATGCAGGCGTTTCCTGGCGCTTTCCCGAATGCCGATGTCGTCGGCAACCCGGTACGTGTCGATGTGCTGGCGCTTCCGCTGCCGGAACAGCGTCTGCCGGGGCGTGATGGCCCGATTCGTGTGCTGGTGGTCGGCGGCTCTCAGGGCGCGCGCGTGCTTAACCAGACGATGCCGCAGGTCGCGGCGAAGCTTGGTGACCGCATTTCGGTCTGGCATCAGAGCGGCAAAGGTGCGCAGCAGTCCGTTGAACAGGCCTATGTAGATGCCGGGCAACCACAGCATAAAGTCACTGAATTTATTGATGATATGGCGGCGGCCTATGCCTGGGCGGATGTAGTGGTTTGCCGCTCCGGCGCGCTGACGGTGAGTGAAGTTGCCGCCGCAGGGCTCCCGGCGTTGTTTGTGCCTTTCCAGCATAAAGACCGCCAGCAGTACTGGAATGCGCTGCCGCTGGAGAAAGCGGGTGCCGCAAAGATTTTCGAACAGCCGCAGTTTACGGTGGACGCGGTGACGACCACCCTCGCAGGCTGGGACAGAGAAACATTACTTGCGATGGCCGCGCGCGCGCGCGCGGCGGCTATCCCGGATGCCACCGAACGAGTGGCGAAAGAAGTAAGCCTGGCAGCTCAGGCTTAACCCTCGCAGCGCATGTTGCGCTGCACGAATTTTTGAGTAGTTGATGGCGTTTAAAGAATGAATACACAACAACTGGCGAAACTGCGTTCCATTGTGCCCGAGATGCGTCGCGTCCGGCACATCCACTTCGTTGGCATCGGCGGTGCTGGCATGGGCGGTATTGCCGAAGTGTTGGCCAATGAAGGTTATCAGATCAGCGGTTCTGATCTGGCGCCAAACCCGGTTACGCAACAGTTGGCGGCGTTAGGCGCCACCATTTACTTTAATCACCGCCCGGAAAACGTACGCGATGCGAGCGTGGTGGTCGTTTCTACAGCGATTGCTGCCGATAACCCGGAGATTGTGGCCGCGCATGAAGCCCGTATCCCGGTGATCCGTCGTGCTGAAATGCTGGCGGAGTTGATGCGCTTTCGTCACGGTATCGCGATTGCCGGTACCCACGGTAAAACCACCACCACCGCGATGGTGGCCAGTATTTACGCCGAAGCCGGACTCGATCCGACATTTGTCAACGGCGGGCTGGTGAAAGCGGCAGGCGTGCATGCACGTCTGGGTAGCAGCCGTTATTTGATTGCGGAAGCCGATGAGAGCGATGCGTCGTTCCTGCATCTGCAACCGATGGTCGCCATTGTGACCAACATCGAAGCCGATCATATGGATACCTACCAGGGCGACTTCGAAAACCTGAAGCAGACGTTTATCAACTTTCTGCACAACCTGCCGTTTTACGGTCGTGCGGTGATGTGTGTTGATGATCCGGTGATCCGTGAACTGCAGCCGCGTGTTGGCCGTCAGGTCACCACTTATGGTTTCAGCGAAGATGCTGACGTGCGTGTGGAAGATTATCAACAGACTGGTGCGCAGGTGCATTTCACCCTGGTGCGTCACGAGAAAAGCAATTTGCGCGTCATGCTGAACGCGCCTGGCCGCCATAACGCGCTGAACGCGGCGGCGGCGGTTGCTGTTGCGACGGAAGAAGGGATTGACGATGACGCGATTTTACGCGCGCTGGCCAGTTTCCAGGGTACCGGTCGTCGCTTCGATTTCCTCGGTGAATTCCCACTCACAGAGGTGAACGGTAAAAGCGGTACGGCGATGCTGGTGGATGATTACGGACATCACCCGACGGAAGTGGATGCCACGATTAAAGCCGCTCGCGCAGGCTGGCCGGATAAAAATCTGGTGATGCTGTTTCAGCCGCACCGTTTCACGCGTACGCGTGATTTGTACGACGATTTCGCCAACGTGCTGACGCAGGTTGATGCGCTACTGATGCTGGACGTTTACCCGGCGGGCGAAGCGCCGATCCCGGGCGCAGACAGTCGTTCGCTGTGCCGTACGATCCGTGGACGCGGTAAAGTTGACCCGATTCTGGTGTCAGACCCGGCGCTGGTCGCCGAAATGTTAGCACCGGTACTGACAGGTAACGACCTGATTCTGGTGCAGGGTGCGGGAAATGTCGGCAAAATCGCACGTAACTTAGCTGAAATCAAACTGCAGCCGCAAACCCAGGAGGAGCCGCATCATGACTGATAAGATCGCTGTCTTGCTGGGGGGGACCTCGGCGGAGCGTGAGGTTTCGCTTAATTCCGGTGCAGCCGTGCTCGCCGGACTTCGCGAAGCAGGCATTGATGCGCACCCGGTCGATCCGCGCGAGGTGGATGTTACCCTGCTGAAAAATATGGGGTTTCAGAAAGTGTTTATTGCGCTGCACGGGCGCGGCGGCGAAGATGGAACATTACAGGGCTTGCTGGAACTTATTGGCATGCCTTATACCGGCAGTGGGGTGATGGCTTCGGCTATCTCGATGGATAAACTGCGCAGCAAACTGTTGTGGCAGGGCGCGGGATTGCCGGTAGCACCGTGGGTGGCGTTGACCCGCAGCGAGTTTGCGAATGGATTGCCGGCTGAGGTTGAGCAGCAAATTGCGGCGCTCGGTCTGCCACTGATTGTTAAACCGAGCCGTGAAGGTTCCAGCGTTGGCATGTCGAAAGTCAACGAAAATGACAAACTGCATGAGGCATTAGCGCTGGCTTTTCAGCATGATGACGAAGTATTAATAGAAAAATGGCTAAGCGGACCGGAATTTACCGTTGCGGTGCTTGGTGATGAAATTTTACCGTCAATTCGCATCCAGCCAGCAGGAACCTTCTATGATTATGAGGCGAAGTATCTCTCTGATGAGACAAAATATTTCTGCCCTGGCGTAGAAGATCCGGCGCGGGAGACGGAAATGCAATCACTGGTCGCGAAAGCCTGGGATGTCCTCGGCTGTCGTGGTTGGGGGCGAATTGACGTCATGCAGGATAATGACGGCCAGTTTTACCTGCTGGAAGCCAATACCTCGCCAGGAATGACCAGCCATAGTCTTGTGCCGATGGCTGCACGTCAGGCAGGAATGAGCTTCTCGCAGTTAGTTGTACGGATACTGGACCTGGCGGGGTGATATGTCGCAGGCTGCGCTGAATACGCGGAACCGGGAAGAGGAGCCCTCTTCACGACGCAATAATGGAACGCGTCTTGCAGGGATTATTTTCCTGCTGACGGTGTTGTGTACCGTGTTAGTGAGCGGCTGGATGGTGCTGGGCTGGATGGAAGATGCGCAACGGTTACCGTTGTCGAAGCTGGTAGTGACTGGCGACCGCCACTACACGCGCAATGATGATATTCGCCAGTCGATTCTGGCGCTGGGATCTCCCGGCACTTTCATGACACAGGACGTGAATATTATTCAGAGCCAGATTGAACGTCTGCCGTGGATCAAGCAGGCGAGCGTAAGAAAGCAGTGGCCAGACGAATTGAAGATTCATCTGGTTGAATATGTGCCAATTGCACGTTGGAATGATCAACATATGGTTGACGCGGAAGGGAACTCTTTCAGCGTACCGGCGGATCGTACCAGTAAACAAAATTTGCCGATGTTGTATGGTCCCGAGGGCAGCGAAAGTGAAGTGCTTCAGGGATACCGGGATATGGGACAAGTGCTGGCAAAAGAGAAGTTCGTTCTCAAGATGGCGGCGATGACCGCGCGCCGTTCCTGGCAGTTGACGCTGAGTAATGATATTCGGCTCAACCTGGGGCGAGGCGACACGATGAAACGCCTTCAGCGCTTTGTCGAGCTCTACCCGGTATTACAACAGCAGGCGCAGACCGATGGGAAACGGATAAGCTACGTTGATTTGCGTTATGACTCTGGCGCGGCAGTGGGTTGGGAACCTGCTCCCGTTGAGGATGCGAATCAACCACAGAATCAGGCACAGGCACAGGCAGAACAACAATGATCAAGGCGACGGACAGAAAACTGGTAGTTGGACTGGAGATTGGCACCGCGAAAGTTGCCGCTTTAGTAGGGGAAGTTCTGCCCGACGGTATGGTTAATATCATTGGGGTGGGCAGTTGTCCTTCCCGTGGTATGGATAAAGGCGGGGTAAATGACCTGGAGTCCGTGGTGAAGTGCGTACAGCGCGCCATTGACCAGGCTGAACTGATGGCGGATTGCCAGATTTCCTCCGTCTATCTGGCGCTTTCGGGTAAGCACATAAGCTGTCAGAATGAAATCGGGATGGTACCGATTTCTGAAGAGGAAGTGACGCAGGAAGACGTTGAAAACGTCGTCCACACCGCGAAATCCGTGCGTGTCCGTGACGAGCACCGAGTGCTCCACGTGATCCCGCAGGAATACGCGATCGACTATCAGGAAGGGATTAAAAATCCGGTGGGGTTATCAGGCGTTCGAATGCAGGCAAAAGTGCACCTGATCACATGTCACAACGATATGGCGAAAAACATTGTCAAAGCTGTGGAACGTTGTGGCTTGAAAGTTGACCAACTTATTTTTGCAGGTCTTGCCTCAAGCTATTCCGTCCTGACGGAAGATGAGCGCGAATTAGGGGTCTGCGTGGTTGATATCGGCGGTGGTACTATGGATATCGCCGTATATACTGGCGGCGCGCTGCGTCACACCAAAGTGATTCCCTACGCAGGGAACGTAGTGACCAGCGATATCGCGTATGCGTTTGGTACGCCGCCGAGCGACGCGGAAGCGATTAAAGTGCGCCATGGTTGCGCGCTGGGGTCGATTGTCGGCAAAGACGAAAGCGTTGAAGTGCCGAGCGTCGGCGGACGTCCGCCGCGTAGCCTGCAGCGTCAGACGCTGGCAGAGGTCATCGAACCGCGTTACACCGAGTTGTTGAACCTGGTGAACGAAGAGATTTTGCAGTTACAGGAACAGCTTCGCCAGCAAGGTGTAAAACATCACCTGGCGGCGGGGATTGTCCTTACCGGTGGCGCGGCGCAAATTGAAGGTCTTGCCGCCTGTGCTCAGCGGGTGTTTCACACCCAGGTGCGTATCGGCGCGCCGCTGAACATCACCGGCTTAACGGATTACGCTCAGGAGCCGTATTACTCAACGGCGGTGGGCCTGCTTCACTACGGGAAGGAGTCTCATCTCAGTGGTGAAGCGGAAGTGGAAAAACGCGTCACGGTAGGGTCGTGGCTCAAACGACTGAACTCGTGGCTGCGCAAAGAATTCTGATTTTTTTTTAAGAGAGCGCAGAAAATTAGCGGTCTCAGGCGACAACAGGCACAATACACCAGTCTTTCGGGTTACCTGAAAGAGGCAGTGTATAAGACGGAGAGAAACTATGTTTGAACCTATGGAACTGACCAACGACGCGGTGATTAAAGTCATCGGCGTCGGTGGCGGCGGCGGTAATGCTGTCGAACACATGGTGCGCGAGCGCATTGAAGGTGTTGAATTCTTTGCAGTCAACACTGACGCGCAGGCACTGCGTAAAACCGCGGTAGGCCAGACCATTCAGATCGGTGGTGGCATCACTAAAGGTCTGGGCGCAGGGGCTAACCCGGAAGTCGGTCGCAATGCGGCTGAAGAAGACCGTGAAGCACTGCGTACAGCGCTGGAGGGCGCCGACATGGTGTTCATCGCTGCAGGTATGGGCGGTGGTACCGGCACGGGTGCTGCACCGGTTGTCGCCGAAGTGGCGAAAGATTTGGGTATTCTGACCGTTGCAGTTGTGACGAAGCCGTTCAATTTTGAAGGCAAAAAGCGCATGGCATTCGCGGAGCAGGGTATCACCGAGCTGTCCAAGCACGTGGACTCGCTGATCACCATCCCGAACGACAAATTGCTGAAAGTGCTGGGCCGCGGTATCTCCCTGCTTGACGCATTTGGTGCTGCCAACGACGTCCTGAAAGGCGCGGTGCAGGGTATCGCCGAGCTGATTACCCGTCCGGGTCTGATGAACGTCGACTTCGCAGACGTCCGCACCGTGATGTCCGAAATGGGTTACGCGATGATGGGCTCCGGCGTGGCGAGCGGTGAAGACCGTGCGGAAGAAGCGGCTGAAATGGCTATCTCTTCTCCGCTGCTGGAAGATATCGATCTGTCAGGCGCGCGTGGCGTTCTGGTCAACATCACGGCGGGCTTCGACCTGCGTCTGGATGAGTTCGAAACCGTGGGTAACACTATCCGTGCGTTTGCCTCGGATAACGCGACCGTGGTTATCGGTACCTCTCTGGATCCGGACATGAACGACGAACTGCGCGTGACGGTAGTTGCTACCGGTATCGGCATGGACAAGCGTCCGGAAATTACGCTGGTGACGAACAAGCAGTCTCAGCAGCCAGTGATGGATCGCTATCAGCAGCATGGTATGTCACCGCTGACGCAAGAGCAGAAACCGGCCGCAAAAGTGGTGAACGACAATACGCCGCAAACCACCAAAGAACCGGATTATTTGGATATCCCCGCGTTCCTGCGCAAGCAAGCTGACTAAGAATCGGCTGGAATTTGGGAATCTGCGCTCTTTGTGCTAAACTGCCCTGCCGAATGTGGTGTACACTTCGGTTGGATAGTTAATTTGGCGAGATTATACGATGATCAAACAAAGGACACTTAAACGTATCGTTCAGGCGACTGGCGTCGGTTTGCATACCGGCAAGAAAGTCACGCTGACGTTACGCCCTGCGCCGGCAAATACCGGGGTCATCTATCGTCGCACTGACTTGAATCCACCGGTAGATTTTCCGGCTGATGCCAAATCTGTGCGTGATACCATGCTCTGTACTTGCCTGGTTAATGAGCATGACGTACGGATTTCTACGGTAGAGCACCTTAATGCCGCGCTGGCGGGTCTGGGTATCGACAACATCATCGTTGAAGTTGATGCGCCAGAAATCCCGATCATGGACGGCAGTGCCGCACCGTTCGTTTATCTGCTGCTGGATGCCGGCATCGATGAACTGAACTGCGCCAAGAAATTTGTGCGTATTAAAGAAACCGTTCGCGTTGAAGATGGCGACAAATGGGCTGAATTCAAACCGTTCAATGGTTTTTCGCTGGACTTTACCATCGATTTTAACCATCCGGCGATTGATGCCAGCAACCAGCGTTATGCCATGAACTTCTCTGCGGATGCGTTCATGCGCCAGATCAGCCGTGCACGTACCTTCGGTTTCATGCGTGATATCGAATATCTGCAGTCCCGCGGCCTTGCCCTGGGCGGTAGCTTCGATTGTGCCATCGTTGTTGACGATTATCGCGTACTGAACGAAGACGGTCTTCGCTTCGAAGACGAATTTGTCCGTCACAAAATGCTGGATGCGATTGGCGACCTGTTTATGTGTGGTCACAATATCATCGGTGCATTCACGGCGTATAAATCAGGTCACGCACTGAACAACAAACTTCTGCAGGCCGTCCTGGCAAAACAGGAAGCCTGGGAATATGTGACCTACGAAGACGAAGCTGAACTACCGCTGGCATTCAAAGCACCTTCAATGGTTCTGGCGTAAGCCTGACCACGAAAAATTCGACTGGCAACCTGGCACTCTCTCCGGTCAGGAAACCAGTCGTTTTTTATTTCTGCAATTTCTGTTTAGTCGCTTTCGCGAAAAACTCACTTCACTAACCCTCTGATTTGATGCGTTCGCTGGTTTATTAACCATTTTAACAGGCCGTTATCTTTCATTCCTGCTGCTGTACTCGTCTAATAATGGTAAGATTTATGCGCAAAAATTTTCAGGGTGTTGGTCTAAATCAAAGGTGACGACGTAAGTGAGCGGAATACTGACGCGCTGGCGACAGTTAGGTAGACGATATTTCTGGCCACATCTCCTGTTGGGGATGGTCGCGGCGAGTTTCGGCCTGCCTGCGCTCAGTGCGAATGCAGAAACTACTGCACCCGCAAACACCTCAGCCAGCAACCATAACGCTTCGGCAACGGTCAATTTCACCCAGCTTGCGTTGCTGGAAGCGAATCGTCGCCCGACGTTTACCGTCGACTACTGGCACCAGCACGCTATCCGGACGGTGATCCGTCATCTCTCTTTTGCGATGGCGCCGCAGGTATTACCCAGCGCGGAAGAATCGTCTCCCCTTCAGCAGGCGCAACATCTGGCATTGCTCGACACGCTCAGCGCGATGCTGACCCAGGAGCGCAAACCGCCGGTTATTGTTAAGCAGGTCGCCCGTAATACTCACTCTTACCCTTCTGCATTCTGCGTTTCCACCTGGATAAGCCAGGTGCAAGGCATCCGTGCCGGTCCTCAACACCTCAGCTAAAAAAACGGATACCTTAACGACATATTTTTGCTCCGCCGCGCGGGGCGTTTGAGATTTTATTATGCTAATCAAATTATTAACTAAAGTTTTCGGCAGTCGTAACGACCGTACTTTGCGTCGTATGCGCAAAGTGGTTACTCAGATCAACGCGATGGAGCCGGAGTTTGAAAAACTTTCCGACGAAGAACTGAAAGGCAAAACGGCCGAGTTCCGTGCGCGCCTCGAGAAAGGCGAAAGTGTTGAAAGCCTGATCCCTGAAGCCTTTGCCGTGGTACGTGAAGCCAGTAAGCGCGTGTTTGGCATGCGCCACTTCGACGTACAGCTGCTGGGCGGCATGGTGCTGAATGATCGTTGCATCGCGGAAATGCGTACCGGTGAAGGTAAAACCCTGACCGCCACGCTGCCTGCGTACCTCAACGCGCTGTCCGGCAAAGGTGTTCACGTGGTGACCGTCAACGACTATCTGGCGCAACGTGACGCCGAAAACAACCGTCCGCTGTTTGAGTTCCTCGGAATGACGGTTGGCATCAACCTGCCAGGTATGCCAGCGCCGGCGAAACGCGAAGCTTACGCGGCGGACATCACCTATGGTACCAACAACGAATACGGGTTCGACTACCTGCGCGACAATATGGCGTTCAGCCCGGAAGAGCGCGTACAGCGTAAACTTCACTATGCGCTGGTGGATGAGGTGGACTCCATTCTCATTGATGAAGCGCGTACGCCGCTGATCATCTCTGGTCCAGCGGAAGACAGCTCTGAGCTGTACCGTAAAGTGAACAAAATCATTCCACACCTGGTCCGTCAGGAGAAAGAAGACTCTGATACTTTCCAGGGCGACGGTCACTACTCTGTGGATGAGAAAGCGCGTCAGGTTAACCTGACCGAACGTGGTCTGGTGCTGATCGAAGAACTGCTGGTGAATGAAGGCATCATGGATGAAGGTGAATCCCTGTATTCACCGGGCAATATCATGCTGATGCATCACGTTACCGCCGCGTTGCGCGCCCATGCGTTGTTCACCCGCGACGTGGATTACATCGTTAAAGACGGCGAAGTCATCATCGTCGACGAACACACTGGTCGTACCATGCAGGGCCGTCGCTGGTCTGATGGTTTACACCAGGCAGTAGAAGCCAAAGAAGGTGTGGAAATCCAGAACGAAAACCAGACGCTGGCCTCCATCACCTTCCAGAACTACTTCCGTCTGTACGAAAAACTGGCGGGGATGACCGGTACTGCAGACACCGAAGCGTTTGAATTCAGCTCCATTTATAAACTGGATACTGTCGTCGTACCGACTAACCGTCCGATGATCCGTAAAGACATGGCGGACCTGGTCTATATGACCGAAGCGGAAAAAATTCAGGCGATTATCGAAGATATCAAAGAACGTACCGCCAACGGCCAGCCGGTTCTGGTGGGGACCATCTCGATTGAAAAATCAGAACTGGTATCGCGTGAACTTGATAAAGCCGGCATCAAGCACAACGTACTGAACGCCAAATTTCACGCCAGCGAGGCAGAGATTGTGGCGCAGGCGGGCTTCCCGTCAACCGTCACCATCGCCACTAACATGGCGGGGCGTGGTACGGATATCGTGCTGGGTGGCAGCCTGCAGGCTGAACTGGCGGCGCTGGAAAATCCGACCCCGGAACAGATTGAACAGGTTAAAGCAGACTGGCAGGTTCGCCATGAAGCGGTGCTGAAAGCGGGCGGTCTGCATATCATCGGGACCGAGCGTCACGAATCCCGTCGTATTGACAACCAGTTACGCGGTCGTTCCGGTCGTCAGGGTGATGCGGGCTCTTCCCGCTTCTACCTCTCTATGGAAGATGCGCTGATGCGTATTTTCGCCTCTGACCGTGTTTCCGGCATGATGCGTAAACTGGGGATGAAACCGGGCGAAGCTATCGAGCATCCATGGGTAACGAAGGCCATCGCCAACGCACAGCGTAAAGTGGAAAGCCGCAACTTCGACATCCGTAAACAGCTGCTGGAATATGACGATGTGGCGAACGACCAGCGTCGCGCAATTTACACCCAGCGTAACGAGCTGCTGGATGTGACTGATGTCAGCGAAACCATCAACAGCATTCGTGAAGACGTCTTCAAAGCCACCATTGATGCGCATATTCCGCCGCAGTCGCTGGAAGAAATGTGGGATGTTCCTGGTCTGCAGGAACGCCTGAAAAACGACTTCGACCTCGACCTGCCGATCTCCGAATGGCTGGACAAAGAACCAGAGTTGCATGAAGAAACGCTGCGTGAGCGTATTCTGCAAAGCGCCATCGACGTTTATCAGCGTAAAGAAGAAGTGGTAGGCGCTGAGATGATGCGTCACTTTGAAAAAGGCGTGATGCTACAGACGCTGGATTCCCTGTGGAAAGAGCACCTGGCGGCGATGGATTACCTGCGTCAGGGTATTCACTTGCGTGGTTACGCACAGAAAGATCCGAAGCAGGAATACAAGCGCGAATCCTTCTCCATGTTTGCGGCGATGCTGGAATCCCTGAAATACGAAGTGATCAGCACCCTGTGTAAAGTGCAGGTGCGCATGCCGGAAGAGGTAGAAGCGATGGAGCAACAGCGTCGTGAAGAGGCTGAGCGTCTGGCGCAAATGCAGCAACTGAGCCATCAGGATGACGACGCTGCGGCAGCCGCGGCGATCGCGGCGCAGACCGGTGATCGCAAAGTGGGTCGTAACGACCCTTGCCCGTGCGGTTCTGGTAAAAAATACAAACAGTGCCATGGCCGTCTGAGCTAAGGTTTCTGATAAAAACACAAAGGCGCAGAAATCTGCGCCTTTTTTATGGAAAGATGATATGAAAAAACTGCAAATCGCTGTGGGGATCATTCGCAATCCGCAGGGTGAAATCTTCATCACTCAACGCGCTGCGGATGCCCACATGGCGAACAAATGGGAGTTTCCCGGCGGTAAAATTGAAGAGGGCGAAACGCCGGAACAGGCGGTCGTACGCGAACTGGCGGAAGAAGTCGGTATTGACGCCGCGATGCCAGTATTCTTCGATAAACTGGAATATCAGTTCCCTGACAGGCACATCACATTGTGGTTCTGGCTGGTGGAAAGCTGGCGGGGTGAACCCTGGGGGAAAGAAGGGCAACCAGGGCGCTGGGTGGCGCAGAAAGCGTTGTTGGCAGACGCGTTTCCGCCTGCCAACGAACCGGTTATCGCGAAGCTGGTCGCGCAGGCTTAGTTCTGCTGCTCGCTCCAGTCATCGCTTTCAGACAGGTCCCCGTTGCTGGGGATCCTTTTCTCTTCCGCGGCCCACTCGCCTAAGTCAATCAACTGGCAACGTTTGGAACAGAAGGGGCGGAATGTGCTCTGTTCATTCCAGATAACAGCTTTGCCGCAGGTCGGGCAATTCACGATAGTTTCTTCAGACATGCTCGCTCCTTAGCAACAGGCCAGTTCAAAATCCAGACGCTCAGGCACGAGGCCGTTTTCACTGTCCAGCGGTAAAAAACGAATCGCAAAACGGCTCTTATGACCGGAAATTTGCGGGTAAAGCTGATCATCCAGCGCCAGCTGCAACCGTAAAAGATCGGCATCGTCGCCGTTATCCTGAAAGAAACCATTGAGGCTGGTCTGCTTGCGGAATGGGGCGGAATTACGGATCAGATCGAGGATCAGCGTCAGCGCCTGGTTCAGCGGTTGCAGGCTGTCCATCCAGCGCTGTACCTGAGCATCGCGTTGTTGTTGCGAGGTGTGCAGCCAGATATGCAGCGTCGGGAGATCGAAGCTGCAGCAGCCGCCAGGAATGCTCAGGCGCTGGCGCACAAGGCCAATCAGCCGATCTTCACGCAGTATCTGCCCCATACGGGGGGCGGACATTAAAATCGCGCCACTGGTTTTCAACTGCTGGCGCAGCGCTTCAATGCGGTTTTGATCCACACCGGGCACTTCCATCCAGGCCTGCAGTTTTCGTTGCTGCCGCTCCATCTCTTTTAGCAACTCAGTGCGGACTTCTCCACGCTCAAACACGTCCAGCAGGTCACCGGCATTGCGGAAAAAATGTAGCGCGCTGGCGTGATCATTAACAGGCAACTTGCTTTCCAGTTGCTGAATTAAAAATTCTATACGCAGCCAGGTACGCATCTTTTCGTTGAGAGGATGTTCAAAAAGGACGTGGGTGTGCATTACGATTTTTCCTGTAAAACAGCCTGACGCGCATACTGCAAATAGTGCGCATGCAGACGGGCAACATCCGATGCGATAGCATCTGGTGCGCCATTGTTATCAATAATATCGTTGGCCGCAGCGAGTCGCGCTTCACGCGAGGCCTGAGCGGCAAGAATATGCTCCGCATGTTCGCGCGAGACATTATCGCGCTGCATGGTGCGGAAAATCTGTGTCTCAGGCGTGACATCCACCACCAGAACACGGTCGGCTTTATCAAAAAGTCGGTTTTCAACAAAAAGAGGAACAACCCAGAGCACGTAAGGTGAGGTGGCTTTTTCAATCTGACGTTGAGTTTCCTGCTGAATCAGCGGGTGCAACAGTGCGTTCAGCCAGTGTTTATCGTCCGGGTGAGCAAACACGCGCTCGCGTAACGCACGACGATCCAAAACGCCTTCGGCAGTCACCATGTGTGAACCAAAGTGTTCTGCGATGGCTTTCAGCGCGGGCGTTCCGGGCTCCACCACCTGGCGGGCAATCACATCTGCATCAATAACATTAACCCCGAGGCGAGAAAATGCCTCTGCCACCGTACTCTTGCCACTGCCGATGCCGCCGGTTAACGCTACCGTATACTTCATAAAGCCCTTTTACTGGATTAATAAGCCAGACAAATCAATTGGTTAAAAGTAATGCCGCCTTCACCTCAGATGGCGAGTGTTAACACCACCTTTCGCCAGGTAAATTTATAGGATTGTAGCGTAAAAAAAGTGAAAATCGCAGTCTTGCGAAGCCCTGATTACTGCGTATGATAACGTCACTGGAGTTGTGCTTAGTTCATTTTTGCCTCTAACCCCAGGAATCCGCACATGCGTATTGAAGAAGATCTGAAATTGGGCTTTAAAGACGTTCTTATCCGCCCAAAACGTTCTACCCTCAAAAGCCGTTCCGATGTCGAGCTGGAACGCGAATTTACCTTTAAGCATTCTGGTCAGCGCTGGTCTGGCGTGCCAATTATCGCAGCGAACATGGATTCCGTGGGTACCTTTTCCATGGCGGCAGCGCTCGCTGAGTTCGATATCCTGACCGCGGTGCACAAGCACTATAGCGTTGATGAGTGGAACACGTTTGTTCAGGAAACCTCAGAGAAGGTGCTGAAACACGTCATGGTTTCCACCGGGACTTCCGATGCCGATTTCGAGAAGACTCAACAGATCCTCGATCAGAACCCGCAACTGAATTTCGTTTGTATTGATGTCGCCAATGGTTATTCCGAGCATTTCGTGCAGTTTGTGTCGAAAGCGCGTCAGGCATGGCCAACAAAAACTATTTGCGCGGGCAATGTGGTGACGGGCGAAATGTGTGAAGAACTGATCCTCTCCGGCGCTGATATTGTGAAAGTCGGCATCGGCCCGGGCTCTGTCTGTACCACGCGTGTCAAAACCGGCGTGGGTTATCCGCAGCTTTCTGCGGTGATCGAATGTGCCGATGCGGCACACGGCCTGGGTGGCATGATCGTCAGCGATGGCGGTTGCACCATGCCAGGTGATGTGGCGAAAGCCTTTGGCGGCGGTGCGGACTTCGTGATGCTCGGCGGTATGCTGGCCGGTCATGAAGAGAGTGGCGGCAGTATCGTCGAAGAAAATGGTGAGAAATTCATGCTGTTCTACGGTATGAGTTCTGAGTCCGCGATGAAGCGTCACGTTGGCGGCGTGGCAGGGTATCGTGCTGCAGAAGGCAAAACCGTGAAGCTGCCGCTGCGTGGTCCGGTAGAAAACACCGCGCGCGATATCCTTGGTGGTCTGCGTTCTGCCTGTACGTACGTCGGGGCTTCCCGTCTGAAAGAGCTGACCAAACGCACTACCTTTATCCGCGTTCAGGAACAAGAGAACCGCGTGTTCAACAGCCTGTAAGCGCCATGGCTGGCGTGCCCTGCGCCAGCCTTTCTCTAGCCCATTCCGCTAATTGCATCCCCAAGATGGAAGACGGGCAAATACATGGCGACCACCAGTGTCCCGATAATTATTCCTGTCACTAACAGCATCACCGGCTCCAGTAGGGTTGCCAGATCCTCTGCTCGTTGTTCCGTTTTTTCGCGATGATAACGGGAAAGGTTATCAAGCATGCTGTCCAGCGAACCCGACGCCTCACCGGTTCTGATAAGTTGCAGGCACAGCGGCGTAAACGCAGTCGTTTTTTCGAGCGCCTGCCAGATGGGGCTACCGTGCGTAATCGCCAACCGTGCATCCTGAATGATCTCCCGCCACCAGCCGTTTTCCAGCGTTTCCTCCACACTCTCAAGCCCCTGCAGAAACGCAATACCGGCATTTTGCGTCAGTGACAGCACAGTGAAAATCTGACTGAGTTTTTGTCCCCGTACCAGAGCGCCTGCCACCGGGACACGCAGCAACAACGTCTGGCGTAAACGCTGCCAGCGGGCATGATGGTGATATCGTTTCGCCATACACAGGGTGATGGACAGGCAAACCAGCAGCGGCAGCAGCCCCTGATGCAGCAGATTCGCCGCCGCCATGACGCCGCGCGTCAGCGCAGGCAGTGGTGTGTTAAATGTCTGGTAGATAGCGGCAAATTCAGGCAGAACAAACCATAGCATCGCCATGACGACCAGCAATGCGACCGTCAGTACAATCAGCGGATAACGTAGCGCTTTTTTGACTTTCATTGCCAGCTGATGTTGCGCGTTTTGCTGCATAGCGAGATGCAGGCAGCATACATCCAGTTTGCCGGTAAGTTCACCGGTACGGATCATCGACACAAACAGCGGCGGGAAGACGGCAGGCCACTGTTTTAATGCCTCTGAGAAAGCGATACCCTGACGTAACTCCTCTGCCAGCGCGAGCAACAGCGCCTGCCATTGTGCGCTGGGGTGCTGTTCTGCCAGCAATGTCAGGCCTTCGGACAGCGACAGTCCGGCCTGCAAGAGCGTTGCCAGTTGCGCAACCATTTCTGTGCTGCGTTGTGCGTTCCAGTGGGCGGCATTCACGCGACAGCGGACGATTTCCAGCGGTATGATTTTCCTCGCCTGTAGTTCAAACAACACTGCTGTGCGATGTGCTGCCCATAGCGTGCCGCTGGCACTTTCACCGTCGGTATTGAGGCCACGCCAGCGCCAGAGCGGGTTATTCTGCATGTGGCATACCCAGAACCCTCAGCAATTCTTCTGCGGAGGTTAACCCGTGCTCAACCGCCTCACAGCCGCTCTCCCATAGCGTGATCATTCCTGCGCGGCGTGCCTGCTGTTCGATGTCAGAGGCTGTTGCGCCGGTTGCAATCAACTGGCGCATTTCAGGGCTGGCAGGCAACAGCTCGAACAGCGCCATCCGGCCATAATAACCGTGGTAACAGCGCTCGCAACCTGTGGCCTGCCAGTGCGAAAGCGGGCGAGGCCAGAGCGCTGAGGGGAGCGTGATAGCGTCGGATGCCGGCGTGCGGCAGTGCGGACAAAGTTTTCGCACCAGACGTTGAGCCACCACCAGCTGTAGCGCAGACGAGATCATCCACGGTGCTATGCCCATCTGCTGCAGGCGAATCAGCGTTTCACTGGTGGAGTTGGTGTGCAGTGTCGAGAGCACCAGATGCCCGGTTTGCGCCGCATTGATGGCAATCTCTGCGGTTTCGCCATCGCGAATTTCCCCCACCATGACGATGTCCGGATCCTGGCGGAGCAGGGCACGCAACACGCTCTGAAATGTGAGACCCGCGCGCGGGTTGATCTGCGTCTGGTTTAGCCCGGCGATGGGGATTTCCACGGGATCTTCGACGCTACAGATATTGACGTCCGTGGTATTGCGCCGCTGCAACGCGCTATACAGCGTCACCGTTTTACCGCTCCCCGTGGGGCCAGTCACCAGGATTAACCCCTGCGGGTTTTCCAGCGCCTGCGTGAACATCGACAACTGTGGAAGTGACATACCTGACGCCTGCAGATCCAGCGCCTGCTCCTGCCGGTGCAACAAGCGAAGTACGATTTTTTCGCCATTGCGGCAGGGAAGCGTCGCGATGCGAAAAGAGAGTTCCTTACCGGACAGCGTCACGGTGAACTGCCCGTCCTGCGGTAAACGCCTCTCAGCGATGTCCAGATTTCCCAGCACTTTCAGGCGCGCGATGAGCGTCGGTGCCAGCGAGGCCGGAACGCGCGGCTGCGAATGCAATACGCCATCGACCCGCAGACGAATGCGCAGGTGGTCATCGTCCGGTTCAAAGTGAATATCAGAGGCCCGCTGCACCAGTGCCTGTTCCAGCGTTTGATTGATCAGTTCAACGGCATTCCCGGCTTCATCGGTGACCGCCGGAAGCCAGGTTTGCGTGGTCATCTGCAAATGTTTATCCATCTGCTCCTGACTCCAGCATTCAATATCGACCCGTTTTTGCGTGGCAAAGCGCAGGGCGTCGACCAGTTCCGGCGAAGGGTTTTCTACCACGGCGATGCTGAGTATTTGCTCGCTACTGCTCAGCAGCACCGCATCGTGGCGTTTGCACAGTGCGTCAAGTTGTTCCTGTTTCATGGCAACTCCTTTTACTGTGCGTCAAAACGAAAAACATCTTCACAAGCCTGCTGCAGTGCGCCGTCGTTCTGTACCTCGCAGACGCGTTGCCAGCCAGTAATACCGTTGGCGTTATCCCATTGCGGGGTCATCACCACAGTGAGGCCATTAAGACTCTCCTGCCCGTTGAGCGTAACGACGCCCTGGGCAACGCTCATGG
Source organism: Trabulsiella guamensis ATCC 49490 (assembly GCF_000734965.1). Taxonomy (GTDB): domain Bacteria; phylum Pseudomonadota; class Gammaproteobacteria; order Enterobacterales; family Enterobacteriaceae; genus Trabulsiella; species Trabulsiella guamensis. Next base: position 57,075 of record NZ_JMTB01000059.1, on the reverse strand, counting down.
CGGAGACATAGCGGCTGGTCGCGGGCGAGGGAATACCGTTTGTACTGCCGTTGCAGGTGGAAATACCGCCGTGATCAAGCGCGCAAAGCTCGATGGCGGTACGGTAGGGAAGAAACACCTGCAGCATGTCAGTTAATGCCGCTTTACGCAGGTAGTTCTGGTAAGCCGGGATACCAATAGCGCTGAGAATGGCAATAATGCCGATCACCACCATCAGTTCAATTAACGTGAATCCGTGTTGTTTGTTCATATGCGGCTCCTGTTTTTGTCGCCGTCACTCTGTCAGCAACAGGCCATCAGTGCGACGGGCAAAAGACAAATCAGGACAGCGGATTCCGCCGTTTTTACATGTGTGCAGGATTGTTGCGGAAAAATTCGAGGGGGATCGAGAAATGGCGCGCGCGTCCCCTCCCGGCTGGTGAGAGGACGCGATGACAGGGCTTATTTAAACCGCATGGAGAGATCGAGTGCGCGGACGTGTTTAGTCAGTGCGCCGACGGAGATGTAATCCACGCCAGTTTCAGCAAATTCACGCAGCGTTTCGAAGGTGACATTGCCGGAGACCTCCAGGCGCGCCTGGCCGTTGGTCATCTTCACGGCGTCACGCATCTGTGCCGTAGTGAAGTTGTCCAGCATGATGATATCCGCGCCTGCTTTCAGTGCATCGCTCAGTTCATCCAGCGTTTCGACTTCCACTTCGACTGGCACATCCGGATGCAGCCAGAACGCTTTCTCGATAGCCTGACGAACAGAGCCAGAGGCGATGATGTGGTTTTCTTTGATCAGGAAGGCATCAGACAGCCCCAGCCGGTGGTTGGCGCCGCCACCGCACAGCACAGCATATTTCAGCGCGGTTCGCAGGCCTGGCAGCGTTTTTCGCGTGTCGAGCAACTGGGTATGGGTGCCTTCAAGCAGGGTGACATAGCGGCGTACCTCGCTGGCAACACCGGAGAGCGTTTGTACGAAATTGAGCGATGTGCGTTCGCCAGTCAGCAGGACGCGTGCCGGACCCTGCAATTCAAACAGCGGCTGGTTGACGGTGATATGATCGCCATCGGCCACGTGCCACGTGATGGAAACCGCATCGCCCGCAAGCTGGAGAAAGACCTCTTCCACCCAGCGCTTGCCACAGAAAATACCCTCTTCACGGGTGATGACTACCGCATGCGCAGGTGTGTTTTCCGGCAATAATTGCGCGGTAATATCGTTACTGGCATCAACCTCCCCCCCTAAATCTTCACGCAGGGCCAGGGCGACAGCGGCGGGAATATCACGATTGATGCGTTCGAGCAGCGCGTCACGTCGTTGCTCGGGGTTATAGCGGCGAGGCGGCATGATAAAACTCCAAAATGGTAACGAATCATAAGATTGAAACATGCTACTCTGAACCGGGTATCAGTACCATATAGACTTCATCCTTCACATCAACAGGACGCATCCTGAATGATGTTGTGTATGAACGAGGAGATTTTTGCATGCAGTTAGAAGAGGGATGGCTGGTGGGTGCGCGACGTGTGCCTTCGCCACACCAGGATTGCCGTCCTGACGATGAAGCCCCGTCGTTGCTGGTGGTGCATAATATCAGCCTGCCGCCTGGCGAGTTTGGCGGTCCGTGGATTGACGCTCTCTTCACCGGAACGATAGATCCTTCCGCTCATCCTTATTTTGCCGAAATCGCTCACTTGCGGGTATCTGCGCACTGCCTGATCCGCCGTGATGGTGAAATTGTGCAGTACGTTCCTTTTGACAAACGCGCCTGGCATGCGGGGGTGTCGAGCTATAAAGGCCGTGAGCGCTGTAATGATTTCTCGATTGGTATCGAACTTGAAGGGACGGATACGCTGGCGTTTACCCCGGCGCAATACCAACAACTGGCGGCAGTCACGCAATTATTAACCCGCGTTTACCCGGCACTTGCCGATAATATGACAGGCCATAGTGATATTGCGCCAGGACGCAAAACCGATCCCGGCCCGGCGTTTGACTGGGCGCGGTTTCGTGCACTGGTCACCCCTTCGTCAGATAAGGAGATGACATGACGCTGTTTACTACGTTGCTGGTGCTGATCGCCGAGCGGTTGTTCAAGCTGGGCGAGCACTGGCAGCTCGATCACCGACTGGAGGTCCTGTTCCGCCGGGTGAAGCATTACTCCCTCTTTCATACGCTGCTGATGACGGTTGTCGCGATGGCGGTGGTATATCTGTTGCAGCGCGCATTGTACGGTCTGTTGTTTAATGTGCCGCTGTTGATCATGTGGATTTTGCTCGGGCTGCTGTGCATTGGCGCGGGGAAAACGCGGATGCATTACCACGCCTATCTGAAAGCTGCGGCGCGCAAAGACAGTCATGCCTGCGATTCGATGGCGAGTGAACTGACGATGATCCATGGCGTGCCGCCGGGTTGCGACGAGCGCGAATATCTTCGTGAACTGCAAAACGCGCTGCTGTGGATTAACTTTCGTTTTTACCTCGCGCCGCTGTTCTGGTTTGTGGTCGGGGGGCCGCTCGGCCCGGTGACACTCACCGGTTACGCCGTCTTGCGCGCCTGGCAAACCTGGCTGGCGCGTTATCAGACGCCGCATCACCGCTTACAGTCGGGAATCGACGGTATTCTGCATGTGCTTGACTGGGTGCCGGTACGACTGGTAGGCGTAGTCTATGCCTTGCTGGGGCACGGTGAGAAAGCGCTGCCCGCATGGTTCGCCTCGCTGGGCGATCGCCACAGCTCGCAGTATCAGGTGCTGACGCAACTGGCGCAGTTCTCACTGGCCCGCGAACCGCACATGGATACCGTTGAGACGCCAAAGGCGGCGGTATCCATGGCGAAAAAGACCTCGCTTGTCGTGGTGGTGATCACCGCACTTCTGACCATCTACGGCACGCTGATTTAAGCGTCCGTATCCGCAGGCGGGATGCCAAAGTCTGGCATCCCGTTTTCCTGCCAGCGAATCAGTTTCAATCGTGTATGACGATTAGGATCGTACAGCGGATCGCCTTCAATCTCCGTATAGTTACGGGCGTGATAGACCAGCACATTCTCTCCCGCCGCCGTCTCTGTAAAGCTGTTGTGCCCTGGTCCGTACTGGCGATGTTCATAACTTGTCATGAACACCGGTTGCGGGGACTTATGCCAGTTGTCGGCCTGCAATGGATCAGCGTTAAGATCGATCCACAGCAGCCCCATACAGTAGTTTTCGTCCGTCGCGCTGGCGGAGTAGCTCACGAACAGCCGGTCGCCATGCACGATCACCGCCGGGCCTTCGTTGACCAGAAAACCCCGGCATTCCCAGTCGAACTCCGGTCTGCTGAGCATCACTGGTTCGCCGCGAAGCGTCCATGGGTTCTCCAGTTCAGCCAGATAAAGGTTGGAGTTACCGGCAATATCGGGTGCTTTCTGCGCCCACAGATACCACTGTTTTCCCTGATGGCGGAAGGTAGTGGCATCCAGCGCGAAAGTATCAAACGGTGTTTTGATCTGACCTTTTTCTTCCCACTGCCCGGTTAGCGGATCGGCGTCGTGACAGATGAGCGCAAACATCCGGTGCTGGAACATGCCGAGCGAATCCAGTGCTTCGGTCTGGGCGGCGGCAAAATAGATTACCCACACGCCATCAATGTTGTGCAACTCCGGCGCCCAGATGAGTTTGCTCATCGGTCCGGTGAATGGTTTGCGCCAGACGACAATAGCCTCTGCGGTACGGAGACCCTCAAGCGTTGCCGCCTGGCGGATCTCCAGACGATCATATTCCGGCACCGAGGCAATAAAGTAATACTGCCCTTCATGACGGAGGATAAACGGGTCGGCGCGTTGCTCGATAAAGGGATTTGGCCATGCTTTCATTATGCTTTCCTTACCTGTTCGATCTGTTCCTGATACTCATTCAGTTCGCGAAAGTTTTGACGGCGTTTTTCCAGGTCGGCCTGGATTTGCTGCATGAAATCACGATCAACTTTCAACAGACGAACCACACCCGCGGTGATGAGATAGCCGACACCCGGAATCACCGTAAACAGCATGACGATCCCGTTGAGGGCAGTGGCGCTTTGCGCTTTTGCCCCGGCGTCATAGCCGTACCAGGAGAGCAGAAAACCGACCATTGCCCCGGCGATGGCCAGACCTACTTTGAGAAAAAAGAGGTTGCCCGAGAAACTGATGCCGGTAATACGCTTGCCGGTTTTCCATTCGCCGTAGTCATCAACGTCAGCCATCAGCGACCAGTGCAGCGGCGAGGGGATTTGATGCAGGATATTCAGCAGGAAGTAGAGTACCAGGATCATCATCGTGGCATGTGGATCAAAGAAGTAAAACGCGCAGGAGAAGATCGCGAGTGCGATGTTTGTCCAGAAAAAGACTTTCAGCTTGCACCAGCGGTCAGTCAGTATCTTCGCCAGCATACTGCCAACCATCATCCCGACCACGCCGAGGCTGATAAACAGGGTGGCGAAATGAGTGCTTTGTTGCATCACCCAGGTGACGTAGTACATGGTTGCCGCCATGCGGATGAACCCCGGGCAGACGTTACACAGCGTCAGCAGCAGGATGCGTACCCACTGATCGTTTTTCCAGACATCTTTGAGATCCTGTTTGAGCTCGTCGTTGGTTTGCACCGCCGGGCGAATACGCTCACGCACGGTGGAGAAGCAGAACAGGAACATGCACATACCGATGAACGCCAGTACGGTCATCGCCAGTTGATAACCTTTGGCTTTATTACCGCCACCGAACCAGTCGACCATCGGTAATAGTGTCAATGACAGCAGCAACGTGGCGATCCCCACCATCACAAAGCGATACGACTGGCAGGCGACGCGCTCCTGAGGGTCATTGGTAATCACGCTGCCCAGCGAACAGTAGGGGATGTTAATCGCCGTATAGGTGATGGAGAGCAGGAAATAGGTCACGAATGCATAGATAACTTTGCTGCTGTAGCTCCAGTCTGGCGTGGTAAACATCAGCACACTGAACAGGGCGTAGGGGAAGGCAATCCATAGAAGCCATGGACGAAATCGCCCCCATTTGCTGCGCGTACGGTCGGCCAGTGCGCCCATAATCGGGTCAGTAACGGCATCAATAACACGAACCGATAACAACAGCACGCCGACCAGCGCTGGTGCCAGACCGAAGATATCGGTATAAAAATAGTTAACAAACAACATAATGGCACCAAAGATGATATTGCATCCTGCATCGCCCATGCCATAGCCGATTTTCTCTTTCACAGACAATTTGTTGTTGCCCATCGACATCACTCCATAATGAGATATGGAGAGAATTATTCGCACGCAAAGTAATATTTGCGTAGCAGGATAGGGGCGGTGATATGGACGAACGAGCTGTTAACGGGAAAGTGTGAGGAAGTTAACAACGCCTCTACGCCTGAAAACAGGCGCAGAGGCGTTAAGCATTAATGTGCTTTAACGGTTTTTTCGTTTTTCTGTTTGCACAGATAACCGATGCCGAGCACCACCAGCCAGACCGGGATCAGCCATACGGAGATCGCCATGCCCGGGGTGATCAGCATGATCACCAGCACGGCGGCCATGAACAGCAGGCAAAGCCAGTTACCCAGCGGGTAGAGCAGGGCAGGGAAGCGCGGGGTGACCCCTTGCTGCTGCTTCGCACGGCGGAACTTAATGTGCGCGAGGCTAATCATCGCCCAGTTGATGACCAGCGCGGAAACCACCAGTGCCATCAGCAGGCCGAATGCCGATTCTGGCGCCAGATAGTTAATCAGCACGCAGAGTGCAGTGAACACGGCGGAAACCAGAATGGTCGTCACCGGCACGCCGCGACGGTCAAGTTTCAACAGCGCTTTCGGCGCGTTACCCTGCTGCGCCAGACCAAACAGCATACGGCTGTTGCAGTACACGCAGCTGTTATAGACCGACAGCGCCGCCGTCAACACCACGATGTTCAGGGCGTTCGCCACGAAAGTATCGCCCAGCTCATGGAAAATCAGCACAAACGGGCTGGTGTCAGGGGTGACGCGCGTCCAGGGTAACAGCGACAGCAGAACCGCCAGCGAGCCCACATAGAAGATCAAGATACGGTAGATAACCTGGTTGGTGGCTTTCGGGATGCTCTTCTCCGGATCGTCAGCTTCCGCCGCGGTGATCCCGACCAGCTCCAGCCCGCCGAAGGAGAACATGATTATCGCCATCATCATGACCAGACCGGTCATGCCGTTAGGTAAGAAGCCCCCTTGCTCCCACAGGTTACGTACGGTCGCCTGCTGGCCGCCGTTGCCGCTGAACAGCAGCCAGCCGCCAAACAGGATCATAGCCACCACGGCGACCACTTTGATAATGGCGAACCAGAATTCCATTTCACCAAAGACTTTCACGTTGGTCAGGTTAATGGCGTTGATGATGACGAAGAACGCCGCCGCAGAAACCCACGTCGGGATTTCCGGCCACCAGAACTGGATATATTTCCCGACGGCGGTGAGTTCCGCCATCGCCACCAGCACGTACAGTACCCAGTAGTTCCAGCCTGAGGCAAAGCCAGCGAAGCTCCCCCAGTATTTATAGGCAAAGTGGCTGAAGGACCCGGCAACCGGCTCTTCCACCACCATTTCCCCCAACTGACGCATGATCAGGAAGGCGATGAAACCGGCTATCGCATATCCCAGAATGATGCCAGGACCGGCAGATTGAATTACAGATGCGCTACCAAGAAACAGGCCTGTACCGATAGCGCCGCCCAGCGCAATGAGCTGAATATGGCGGTTTTTGAGTCCGCGCCTTAGCTGATCGCCGTGCTGTTGACCTTCCATCATGAAAACCTCGTGTGTGGTTGTATTTTTTATACGCTTGTATTGCGTGTGTAATTATGAAATTCCATTTCCTGTACTTATTTTTTTACGTATTAACAACGGGAAAGTTCCTCTCACCTCTTTCGCAAGAGGAAGAATAGTGGTAAGCGCGGCGTAATGCACCTGCTTTATGAAGGGGTAGTGACGGATTGCATAAAAAGAAAGCATGTGTACAGCGTAGCAGGAGTTTATCGCTGCGCACGTCTCTCGTGTAATATTCAAATATTATGCATTTTTATTCATTTAGATTGCGGGTGAATCGGTTCGTAATGCAATAAATTGCGTTTCATGAAGGTTAAATCTGCCTCTTTGTGAGTAAACGCAGCATTTGTGCAAAGTTACATGTTTGAAACGTTATTTCTGTACTGTTGTTAAAATGTGCGTGGTTTCCTGATTTCAATCAAAACCTGTATGGACATTAGGTGAATACTTTGTTACTTTAGCGCTACGAACTTGCAATTGGTAAGACCAATTGACTCCGGGCTAATGGCAGAGACAGGGAATAATGGCCTACAGCAAGATCCGCCAACCAAAACTTTCTGATGTGATTGAGCAGCAGCTGGAGTTTTTGATTCTGGAGGGGACACTGCGCCCCGGCGAAAAACTTCCACCTGAACGCGAACTGGCCAAACAGTTCGACGTTTCCCGCCCCTCGCTGCGTGAGGCGATTCAACGTCTCGAAGCCAAGGGCCTTCTGCTTCGTCGCCAGGGCGGCGGTACTTTTGTACAGAGCAGCCTGTGGCAGAGCTTCAGCGACCCGCTGGTAGAGCTCCTGTCCGACCACCCTGAATCTCAGTTTGATCTGCTGGAAACCCGTCACGCGCTTGAGGGCATTGCGGCTTATTACGCGGCTCTGCGTAGCACCGATGAAGACCGTGAGCGCATTCGCGAACTTCATCAGGCCATTGAACGGGCCCAGCAGTCAGGCGATCTTGACGCCGAATCAAATGCCGTCGTCCAGTACCAGATTGCCGTCACCGAGGCGGCACACAACGTAGTTTTGCTTCATCTGCTACGCTGCATGGAACCCATGCTGGCTCAAAACGTTCGTCAGAATTTTGAATTGTTGTATGCCCGTCGGGAAATGCTTCCGTTGGTCAGCAACCATCGCACCCGAATTTTCGAGGCGATTATGGCCAGAGAGCCGGAGCAGGCGCGCGAAGCGTCGCACCGACATCTGGCTTTCATTGAGGAGATCTTGCTGGACCGCAGCCGTGAGCAATCGCGTCGCGAACGCTCACTTCGCCGCCTACAGCAACGAAAGGATTAAGCGCCAGTTTTTTTAGAGCGCGGCAACTAAACGCAGAACCTGTCTTATTGTGTTTTGCATGCAGAATACAGTAGGACAGGTTCCAGACAAATCAACGAATTAGAGATAAGGAATACCCCCCATGTCAGAACGTTTCCAAAATGACGTGGATCCGATCGAAACTCGCGACTGGCTACAGGCGATCGAATCGGTCATCCGTGAAGAAGGTGTTGAGCGTGCTCAGTATCTGATTGACCAGCTCCTTTCAGAAGCGCGCAAAGGCGGCGTGAAAGTGGCTGCTGGTGCAGGGGCTAGCAACTACGTAAACACGATTGCCGTTGAAGATGAACCGGAATACCCGGGGAACCTGGATCTGGAGCGCCGTATTCGTTCAGCTATCCGCTGGAACGCGATTATGACCGTTCTGCGCGCGTCCAAGAAAGATCTGGAACTGGGCGGCCACATGGCGTCTTTCCAGTCTTCCGCAACCATTTATGAAGTGTGCTTCAACCACTTTTTCCGTGCCCGTAACGAAAAAGATGGCGGCGACCTGGTGTACTTCCAGGGCCACATTTCTCCGGGCATCTATGCACGTGCTTTCCTGGAAGGCCGTCTGACTGAAGAGCAGATGAATAACTTCCGTCAGGAAGTTCACGGTAACGGTCTCTCTTCCTATCCGCATCCGAAACTGATGCCGGAATTCTGGCAGTTCCCGACCGTCTCCATGGGCCTGGGCCCGATCGGCGCTATCTATCAGGCAAAATTCCTGAAATATCTGGAACACCGTGGTCTGAAAGATACTTCTGAACAGACCGTTTACGCCTTCCTGGGCGATGGCGAGATGGACGAGCCGGAATCTAAAGGTGCCATCACTATCGCTACCCGTGAAAAACTGGACAACCTGGTGTTCGTTATCAACTGTAACCTCCAGCGTCTGGACGGCCCGGTCACCGGTAACGGCAAGATCGTTAACGAACTGGAAGGTATCTTCAGCGGTGCTGGCTGGAACGTCATCAAGGTGATGTGGGGCAGCCGTTGGGATGAGCTGCTACGCAAAGACACCAGCGGTAAGCTGATTCAGCTGATGAACGAAACCGTTGATGGCGACTACCAGACCTTCAAATCCAAAGATGGCGCCTATGTGCGTGAGCACTTCTTTGGTAAATATCCGGAAACCGCCGCGCTGGTGGCTGACTGGACTGACGATCAGATCTGGGCACTGAACCGTGGTGGTCACGATCCGAAGAAAGTCTATGCGGCACTGAAAAAAGCGCAGGAAACCAAAGGTAAAGCAACCGTGATCCTGGCCCATACCATCAAAGGTTACGGCATGGGTGATACCGCTGAAGGTAAAAACATCGCTCACCAGGTGAAGAAAATGAACATGGACGGTGTGCGTTATATCCGCGACCGTTTCAATGTGCCTGTTACTGATGAACAGGTTGAAAAACTGTCTTACATTACCTTCCCGGAAGACTCTGAAGAGTACAAGTACCTGCACGAACGTCGTCAGGCGCTGAAAGGCTACCTGCCGTCTCGTCAGCCGAACTTTACCGAAAAACTGGAACTGCCTCAGCTTGCTGACTTCTCTCAGCTGCTGGAAGAGCAGAACAAAGAGATCTCTACCACTATCGCTTTCGTTCGTGCCCTGAACGTGATGCTGAAGAACAAGTCGATCAAAGATCGTCTGGTGCCGATCATCGCCGACGAAGCGCGTACCTTCGGTATGGAAGGTCTGTTCCGTCAGATCGGTATCTACAGCCCGAACGGCCAGCAGTACACACCGCAGGACCGTGAGCAGGTTGCTTACTACAAAGAAGACGAAAAAGGTCAGATCCTGCAGGAAGGTATCAACGAGCTGGGCGCGGGCGCATCCTGGCTGGCAGCGGCGACCTCTTACAGCACCAACAATCTGCCGATGATCCCGTTCTACATTTACTACTCCATGTTCGGGTTCCAGCGTATCGGTGACCTGTGCTGGCAGGCGGGCGACCAGCAGGCGCGCGGCTTCCTGATTGGTGGTACGTCGGGTCGTACGACCCTGAACGGTGAAGGTCTGCAGCACGAAGATGGTCACAGCCACATTCAGTCTCTGACTATCCCGAACTGTATCTCTTACGATCCGGCTTACGCGTACGAAGTTGCGGTGATCATGCACGACGGTCTGGAGCGCATGTACGGTGAGAAACAAGAGAACGTTTACTACTACATCACCACGCTGAACGAAAACTACCACATGCCAGCGATGCCGGAAGGTGCTGAGGAAGGTATCCGTAAAGGTATCTACAAACTCGAAACTCTCGAAGGCAGCAAAGGCAAAGTTCAGCTGATGGGCTCAGGCTCTATCCTGCGTCACGTCCGTGAAGCGGCGCAGATCCTGGCGAAAGACTACGGCGTGGGTTCTGACGTGTTCAGCGTCACCTCCTTCACTGAACTGGCGCGTGATGGTCAGGATTGTGAACGCTGGAACATGCTGCACCCGACCGAGGAACCGCGCGTACCGTACGTTGCGCAGATTCTGAGCGATGCACCGGCAGTGGCATCCACTGACTATATGAAACTGTTCGCTGAGCAGATCCGTAACTTCATCCCGGCAAGCGATTACCGCGTACTGGGTACGGACGGTTTTGGTCGCTCTGACAGCCGCGAAAACCTGCGTCATCACTTCGAAGTAGATGCTTCTTATGTGGTGGTTGCGGCCCTGGGCGAACTGGCTAAACGTGGCGAAATCGACAAGAAAGTGGTGGCGGAAGCAATCACCAAATTCAACATCGATGCAGATAAAGTTAACCCGCGTCTGGCGTAAGAGGTAAAAGAATAATGGCTATCGAAATCAATGTACCGGACATCGGGGCTGATGAAGTTGAAATCACCGAGATCCTGGTTAAAGTGGGCGACAAGGTGGAAGCCGAGCAGTCGCTGATCACCGTAGAAGGCGATAAAGCCTCTATGGAAGTCCCGTCTCCGCAGGCTGGCATCGTGAAAGAGATCAAAGTCTCTGTCGGCGATAAAACCGAGACCGGCAAATTGATCATGATTTTCGATTCCGCTGACGGTGCTGCTGAAGCACCTGCTAAGGCAGAAGAGAAGAAAGAAGCGGCTCCGACGGCGGCACCTGCTGCGGCGGCGGCAAAAGACGTTAACGTCCCGGACATCGGCGGCGACGAAGTTGAAGTTACCGAGATCCTGGTGAAAGTGGGCGACACCGTAACCGCGGAACAGTCGCTGATCACCGTCGAAGGCGACAAAGCGTCTATGGAAGTTCCGGCACCGTTCGCGGGTACGGTTAAAGAGATCAAAGTGAGCACTGGCGACAAAGTCTCCACGGGTTCTCTTATCATGATCTTTGAAGTGGCGGGCGCTGCGCCTGCCGCAGCTCCTGCTAAAGCGGAAGCGGCTCCGGCAGCAGCGGCACCTGCTGCGGCTGGTGGTGCGAAAGACGTTAATGTACCGGATATCGGCGGCGACGAAGTTGAAGTCACCGAAGTGATGGTGAAAGTCGGCGATAAAGTCACCGCAGAGCAGTCGCTCATCACCGTCGAAGGCGACAAAGCCTCCATGGAAGTTCCGGCCCCGTTCGCGGGTACCGTGAAAGAGCTCAAAGTGAACGTTGGCGACAAAGTCTCCACGGGCTCTCTGATCATGGTCTTTGAAGTGGAAGGCGCTGCGCCTGCGGCGGCTCCTGCCAAAGCAGAAGCGGCTGCAGCTCCGGCTCCGGCAGCACAGGCAGCAAAACCTGCTGCGGCACCGGCAGCGAAGGCTGAAGGCAAATCTGAGTTTGCTGAGAACGACGCTTACGTCCACGCGACGCCGCTGATCCGCCGCCTGGCGCGCGAATTCGGCGTGAACCTGGCGAAAGTGAAAGGTACCGGTCGTAAAGGCCGCATCCTGCGCGAAGACGTTCAGGCGTATGTGAAAGACGCGGTCAAACGTGCTGAGTCTGCTCCTGCTGCCACTGGCGGTGGTATCCCTGGCATGCTGCCGTGGCCGAAAGTGGACTTCAGCAAATTTGGTGAAATCGAAGAAGTCGAACTGGGCCGCATCCAGAAAATCTCAGGTGCTAACCTGAGCCGTAACTGGGTGATGATCCCGCATGTTACTCACTTCGACAAAACCGATATCACTGATCTGGAAGCATTCCGTAAACAGCAGAATGCCGAAGCTGAGAAGCGTAAGCTGGATGTGAAATTCACTCCTGTGGTCTTCATCATGAAAGCCGTGGCAGCTGCTCTTGAGCAAATGCCGCGCTTCAACAGCTCGCTGTCCGAAGACGGTCAGAAGCTGACGCTGAAGAAATACATCAACATCGGTGTGGCGGTTGATACGCCAAACGGTCTGGTGGTTCCGGTGTTTAAAGACGTGAACAAGAAGAGCGTGACTGAGCTGTCCCGTGAACTGACCACCATCTCCAAAAAAGCGCGTGATGGTAAACTGACCGCCGGTGAAATGCAGGGCGGTTGCTTCACCATCTCCAGCATCGGCGGCCTGGGTACCACCCACTTCGCCCCGATCGTCAACGCGCCGGAAGTGGCTATCCTCGGTGTGTCCAAGTCTGCGATGGAGCCGGTGTGGAATGGGAAAGAGTTTGTGCCGCGTCTGATGATGCCAATCTCTCTGTCCTTCGACCACCGCGTGATTGACGGTGCTGATGGTGCACGCTTCATTACCATCATCAACAACATGCTGAGCGACATTCGCCGCCTGGTGATGTAAGCGAAAAGCCGGCCTGACGGCCGGCTTTTTTCTGGTAATCTCATGGCGTACTGTGGGGTTATTAGTGCCAAAAGATAAATCGTTGCCGTTTTGTTGTATCAAAATTGTTAACAATTTTGTAAAATACGGGCGGACAGAACGACCCGGTGGACGATGGGCGAGAAGACCAGGGATCGCCGGATATCAATTAAGAGGTCATGATGAGTACTGAAATCAAAACTCAGGTCGTGGTACTTGGGGCAGGCCCGGCAGGCTACTCTGCTGCCTTCCGTTGCGCTGATTTAGGTCTGGAAACCGTAATCGTAGAACGCTACAGCACCCTCGGTGGTGTTTGTCTGAACGTCGGCTGTATCCCTTCTAAAGCGCTGCTGCACGTTGCGAAAGTTATCGAAGAAGCCAAAGCGCTGGCTGAACACGGTATCGTCTTCGGTGAGCCGAAAACCGATATCGACAAGATTCGTACCTGGAAAGAAAAAGTTATCACTCAGCTGACTGGCGGTCTGGCTGGCATGGCGAAAGGTCGTAAAGTGAAAGTGGTAACTGGTCTGGGTAAATTTACCGGGGCGAACACCCTGGAAGTGGAAGGCGAGAACGGTAAAACCGTGATCAACTTCGACAATGCGATCATCGCGGCGGGTTCCCGTCCGATTCAACTGCCGTTCATTCCGCATGACGACCCGCGTGTCTGGGATTCCACCGACGCCCTGGAGCTGAAATCCGTACCGAAGCGTATGCTGGTTATGGGTGGTGGTATCATCGGTCTGGAAATGGGTACCGTGTATCATGCGCTGGGTTCAGAGATTGACGTGGTTGAAATGTTCGATCAGGTGATCCCGGCGGCAGACAAAGACATCGTTAAAGTCTTTACCAAACGCATCAGCAAGAAATTCAACCTGATGCTGGAAACCAAAGTGACAGCCGTTGAAGCGAAGAAAGACGGTATTTACGTTTCCATGGAAGGTAAAAAAGCGCCGGCAGAACCGCAGCGTTATGACGCGGTGCTGGTAGCCATCGGCCGTGTGCCGAACGGTAAAAACCTCGACGCAGGTAAAGCCGGTGTTGAAGTTGATGATCGCGGTTTCATCCGCGTTGACAAGCAGCTGCGCACCAACGTACCGCACATCTTTGCTATCGGCGATATCGTCGGTCAGCCGATGCTGGCGCACAAAGGCGTTCACGAAGGTCATGTTGCCGCTGAAGTTATCGCCGGCCAGAAACATTACTTCGATCCGAAAGTGATCCCGTCTATCGCTTACACCGAGCCAGAAGTGGCATGGGTAGGTCTGACCGAGAAAGAAGCGAAAGAGAAAGGCATCAGCTACGAAACCGCCACCTTCCCGTGGGCTGCTTCTGGCCGTGCTATCGCTTCCGATTGCGCAGACGGTATGACCAAACTGATTTTCGACAAAGAGACTCACCGTGTGATCGGTGGCGCCATTGTCGGTACCAACGGCGGCGAGCTGCTGGGTGAAATCGGTCTGGCGATCGAAATGGGTTGCGATGCCGAAGATATCGCGCTGACCATTCACGCACACCCGACCCTGCATGAATCTGTAGGTCTGGCCGCTGAAGTGTTTGAAGGCAGCATTACCGACCTGCCGAACGCGAAAGCGAAGAAGAAATAATTCTTCTGTCCTGATGACAAAAAGCGGCTGATTCAGCCGCTTTTTCTTTTTCCGTCCGGCGGCGAAAGTTTGAAAAACTATTTCTCCGGTAATACCTCAGTACAACCTGAAGCGCTTTTTTAAATAATTGCGATGTAAACTTTTAGTGTGCTAATTAATTTAGAGGTGCACTATGAAAACGTTACTGGCTACAGCAGCATTAACCGCGACGTTGGTTTCTGGCCTGGCATTCGCCGCGGATCCCGTCATTCCATGGGCTGACAACAGCGGCGGCACCGAAAGTACCCACATCGCTGCCATGGGTGAAGATTTGAACGCGCAGCATCAGGCGATAACTAAAACGCACGAAGGCGTCTGGGCGGCAAATTCGGGTAGCATTAGCGCCGACGAAGCCGCGCTCTCCAGCAACAAACCGGCAGTGGTGGGTCACCCCGGATTGATGCCGCATCAGGGATAATGTTCTCAGACACAAAAAACCGCTTCATTGCGGTTTTTTTGTGTCTGAGAAACCTCGTTTGGCCTGCAATATATTCATCGCAACGATTCAGCAAATTATTTAATGTTGCTTTTTTGTAAACGGATTAACACACTGCCAAAATCCTGCTATGCTGCCCGACGCGGTATCCGGCATTTACCCTACAAACTGCTGTCTCACAGGAGCGTGAAGAGAATCGCCTGCCGCACATGACAATGAGAGCGAGGAGAACCGTCGTGCTAAAAGAATACCGTGAGCACGTAGCTGAGCGTGCCGCCGAAGGGATTGTTGCTAAACCCTTAGATGCAACCCAAATGGCCGCGCTGGTGGAACTGCTGAAAACTCCGCCTGCTGGCGAAGAAGAATTCCTGTTAGACCTGTTGACCAACCGTGTCCCGCCTGGCGTTGATGAAGCCGCCTACGTTAAAGCTGGATTCCTTGCCGCTGTCGCTAAAGGCGAAGCGCACTCCCCGCTGGTAACCCCTGAAAAAGCGATTGAACTGCTTGGTACCATGCAGGGCGGGTATAACATTCATCCGCTGATTGACGCGCTGGATAACGAAAAACTGGCACCGATTGCTGCCAAAGCGCTGTCGCAAACCCTGCTGATGTTTGACAACTTCTACGACGTAGAAGAGAAAGCCAAAGCCGGTAACGTTTACGCGAAACAGGTGATGCAATCCTGGGCTGACGCAGAATGGTTCCTGAACCGTCCTCAGCTCGCAGAAAAAATCACCGTCACCGTCTTTAAAGTCACTGGCGAAACGAATACTGATGACCTGTCTCCGGCACCAGATGCCTGGTCACGTCCGGATATCCCGCTACATGCGCTGGCGATGCTGAAAAACGCCCGCGAAGGGATTGAGCCGGATCAGCCGGGCGTCGTCGGCCCCATCAAACAAATCGAAGCACTGCAGAAAAAAGGCTTCCCGCTGGCCTACGTCGGTGACGTGGTCGGTACCGGCTCTTCCCGTAAATCTGCCACTAACTCGGTGCTGTGGTTTATGGGTGATGACATTCCGCATGTGCCGAACAAGCGCGGCGGCGGTCTGGTGCTTGGCGGGAAAATCGCGCCAATCTTCTTCAACACCATGGAAGATGCCGGTGCGCTGCCAATCGAAGTGGATGTCAGCAACCTGAACATGGGCGACGTGATTGACGTTTACCCGTTCAAAGGCGAAGTCCGTAACCACGAAACTGGCGAACTACTGGCGAGCTTTGAACTGAAAACTGACGTGCTGATCGACGAAGTACGTGCCGGTGGCCGTATTCCGCTGATCATCGGTCGGGGACTGACCACCAAAGCGCGTGAAGCGCTGGGTCTGCCACACAGCGACGTATTCCGCAAAGCGAAAGATGTAGCCGAGAGCAGTCGTGGCTTCTCGCTGGCACAGAAAATGGTAGGTCGCGCTTGCGGCGTCGCCGGTGTTCGTCCGGGCGCGTATTGTGAGCCGAAGATGACCTCCGTCGGCTCTCAGGATACCACCGGTCCGATGACCCGTGATGAACTGAAAGACCTGGCGTGCCTGGGCTTCTCGTCTGACCTGGTGATGCAGTCTTTCTGTCACACCGCGGCCTATCCGAAGCCGGTCGACGTGACCACGCACCACACGCTGCCGGACTTTATCATGAACCGTGGTGGCGTCTCGCTGCGTCCTGGCGACGGCGTTATCCACTCATGGCTGAACCGCATGCTGCTCCCGGACACTGTGGGTACGGGCGGTGACTCGCACACCCGTTTCCCGATCGGCATCTCTTTCCCGGCTGGTTCTGGTCTGGTGGCGTTTGCTGCCGCGACGGGCGTGATGCCGCTGGATATGCCGGAATCCGTTCTGGTGCGCTTCAAAGGCAAAATGCAGCCGGGCATCACCCTGCGTGATCTGGTGCATGCGATCCCGCTGTACGCCATCAAACAGGGCCTGCTGACCGTTGAGAAGAAAGGTAAGAAGAACATCTTCTCTGGTCGCATTCTGGAAATTGAAGGTCTGCCGGATCTGAAAGTCGAGCAGGCGTTTGAACTGACGGATGCCTCGGCAGAGCGTTCTGCCGCCGGTTGCACCATCAAGCTCAACAAAGAGCCGATCATTGAGTATCTGAACTCAAACATCGTGCTGCTGAAGTGGATGATCGCGGAAGGCTACGGTGACCGTCGTACGCTGGAGCGTCGCGTCCATGGCATGGAAAAATGGCTGGCGGATCCGCAGTTGCTCGAAGCTGATGCCGATGCGGAATATGCGGCGGTGATCGAGATCGATCTGGCTGATATCAAAGAGCCGATCCTGTGTGCGCCGAATGACCCGGACGATGCGCGTCTGCTGTCTGACGTGCAGGGCGACAAGATCGACGAAGTGTTTATCGGCTCCTGCATGACCAACATCGGTCACTTCCGTGCAGCAGGTAAACTGCTCGATACCCATAAAGGCCAGCTGCCGACCCGTCTGTGGGTGGCACCGCCAACCCGTATGGATGCGGCACAACTGACCGAAGAGGGCTACTACAGTGTGTTCGGTAAGAGCGGTGCGCGTATTGAAATCCCGGGCTGCTCGCTGTGCATGGGTAACCAGGCGCGCGTGGCAGATGGTGCGACGGTGGTTTCCACCTCAACCCGTAACTTCCCGAACCGTTTAGGTACAGGTGCGAACGTTTACCTGGCGTCTGCAGAGCTGGCGGCAGTTGCGGCGCTGATCGGCAAACTGCCGACGCCAGAAGAGTACCAGACCTTCGTGGCGCAGGTAGATAAAACTGCCGTGGATACTTACCGCTATCTGAACTTCGACCAGCTTAATCAGTACACCGAGAAAGCGGACGGCGTGATTTTCCAGACAGCAGTGTAAGTACTCGCTTACCCGATCGAAAACCCTTCTCCCTGGAGAAGGGTTTTTTATTTTCAAACCTTCCCCACGTACCGCTTTTTTTCTTCTGCTCTGCTGCGATAATTACTGCAGAGGTTTTGCAGAGGAACACATTATGGATTACGAATTTCTGCGCGATGTTACCGGAGTAGTAAAAGTGCGCATGTCCATGGGTCACGAAGTGGTCGGGCACTGGTTTAATGAAGAAGTGAAAGAAAACCTCGCCCTGCTGGATGAAGTGGAACAAGCGGCGCACGCGGTGAAAGGCAGCGAACGTTCCTGGCAACGGGTGGGGCATGAGTATACGCTCTGGATGGATGGCGAAGAGGCGATGATCCGTGCCAACCAGCTGGAGTTTACCGGTGACGAAATGGAAGAAGGGATGAATTACTACGATGAAGAGAGTTTGTCGCTGTGCGGCGTGGAAGATTTTCTTCAGGTGGTGAAAGCATACCGGGAATTTCTTCAGCAATCCTGATCGATTTCCATCATCAAAGCAGCCGGACGTTTTCGTCCGGTTTTTTTTTGCTAAAAAATGATTGTTTGATTTTTATTAATCATTTGCAAACTGTGATCTGGCGCGTTTGTGAACTAAATTTGATTAAATATAATCTTTATGATTTTATTTAATCACAACACAACAACAGGCGGGAAGACCATGAACATCAAAAAGGCAATAGAACGCGTACCCGGCGGCATGATGGTCGTGCCATTAGTTATCGGTGCCATTATCAATACTTTTGCCCCGCAGGCACTGGAAATAGGCGGGTTTACCACCGCGCTGTTTAAAAATGGCGCGGCCCCGCTGATTGGCGCATTTCTGCTGTGTATGGGCGCAGGGATCAGCGTGAAGGCCGCGCCTCAGGCATTGTTGCAGGGGGGTACAATCACCCTGACAAAACTGTTGATCGCCATTGCGATCGGTCTTGGCGTTGAGCAACTATTTGGTACGGAAGGGATCTTTGGCTTAAGCGGCCTGGCGATTATTGCGGCAATGAGCAATTCGAATGGCGGGCTGTATGCGGCGCTGGTGGGCGAGTTCGGCAACGAACGTGATGTCGGTGCGATCTCCGTTCTGTCTCTTAATGACGGTCCGTTCTTTACAATGATCGCCCTGGGCGCGGCGGGAATGGCAAATATTCCGATCATGGCGTTGGTGGCGGTGCTGGTCCCGCTGGTGGTGGGGATGATCCTCGGTAACCTCGATCATAACATGCGCGACTTCCTGACCAAAGGTGGTCCGTTGCTGATTCCCTTCTTTGCCTTTGCACTGGGCGCTGGCATTAACCTGGAGATGCTGTTGCAAGGCGGTCTGGCGGGCATCCTGCTTGGCGTGCTGACCACTTTCGTTGGCGGTTTCTTCAATATCCGCGCAGACCGGCTGGTTGGTGGCAGTGGCATTGCCGGCGCCGCCGCGTCCAGTACGGCGGGTAATGCCGTCGCGACGCCACTGGCAATTGCGCAGGCAGACCCTTCACTGGCGCAAGTCGCCGCCGCCGCTGCGCCGCTGGTTGCCGCATCGGTGATCACCACTGCGATCCTGACACCCATTCTCACCTCGTGGGTGGCAAAACGGCAGGCGCGGCAGGTGGCTCAGGAGAATAAAGCATGAAAATGATCGTTATCGCCGATGACTTTACGGGCTCTAACGATACCGGCGTGCAGTTAGCGAAGAAAGGCGCGCGCACGGAGGTGATGCTCACCCCGGCGCAGAAGCCTTCGCGCCGTGCCGATGTGCTGGTCATCAATACCGAAAGTCGGGCAATCTCTGCGGCGAAAGCCGAACAGGCCGTACAACAGGCATTAGCGCCGTGGTGCGAAGGGAGCAGCCTGCCGCTGGTGTATAAAAAAATCGACTCGACCTTTCGCGGCAACGTGGGGGCCGAAGTCAGCGCGGCGATGCGGGCGACTCATCGGCCACTGGCGGTCATTGCCGCGGCGATCCCCGCCGCCGGACGCACCACCCGTGATGGGCTGTGTCTGGTCAACGGAACCCCTTTACTGGAGACAGAATTTGCCAGCGATCCCAAAACGCCGATTGTCTCTTCGCGCATTGCGGAACTGGTCGCGTTGCAGAGTGACATTCCGGTGCGCGAAGTCTCGCTTGAAGATGTCCGTCGTGGCCGCCTGAGCGCGCTGTTGAGCTCTTTCGCTGAAGAAGGTGAATGCATGGTTGTGGTGGACGCGATGGAAGATCGCGATCTGTCGCTGATTGCGCAGGCTATTTGTGAACAAAAACAGCTGCCGCTGCTGGTCGGCGCGGCCGGATTCGCCAATGCCCTGCCGGTCAGAATGTTTATGCAGGAGAAACAAGAGCTGCCAGTATTGGTGGTCGCGGGCTCGATGAGCGAAGCCACGCGACGTCAGGTCGACAAAGCGCTATGCCAGGAGAGGGCGAAGGTCGTTGATATTGATGCCTCACGGCTGGTCTCAGCGCATTTCGAACAAGAGATCGCCTCGATTGTGGAACAGACCTGTACGCTGTTGAGCCAGCGGCATCATACGATTTTACGCACCAGTCGGCGTGCGGAAGATCGGGAGATGATCGACACGTTGTGTCGTTCTGTGGGGATGAGTCGCCAGCAACTCGGCGAACTGTTGAGTCAGCGGCTTGGGGCTATCACGTTACGCATTATTGAGCAGGCGCGCATCGGCGGCCTGTTCCTCACCGGAGGGGATATCGCCACCGCAGTAGCCAGCGCGCTGGGTGCGGAAGGGTATCGCATTCAAAGCGAAGTCGCCCCCTGCATTCCGTGCGGCACCTTTGTGAACAGCGAGATTGACGATCTGCCGGTTATCACCAAAGCAGGAGGATTCGGCTCAGACAGCACTCTTTGTGATGCGCTTTATTTTATTGAGGAGATGTACAGTGGTAACTAAAACAATCGCGATTACGATGGGAGACCCTGCGGGGATTGGTCCGGAAATTATTGTTAAAGCGCTCAGCCAGGATGAACTGACCGGCGCACCGCTGGTGGTAGTGGGATGCCTGCAAACCCTGACGCGGTTGCAGTCCAGAGGGCTGGCTGAGGGCGTAACGTTCCGCGCGATAACCCAGGTCGCGGATGCCCGCTTCGCGCCGGGCCTGATTCATGTGATCGATGAACCGCTGGCACAGCCGGAGGCGCTGGAGCCGGGTAAAGTGCAGGCGCAGGCGGGCGATCTGGCTTTTCGCTGCGTAAAACGCGCGACAGAGCTGGCGATGAAAGGCGACGTCCATGCCATCGCCACGGCCCCGTTGAACAAAGAAGCGCTGCATCTGGCCGGACACAACTTCCCGGGCCATACAGAACTGCTGGCGACGTTAACCGAAAGCCGCGACTACGCGATGGTGCTTTACACCGATAAACTAAAAGTGATTCATGTTTCTACCCACATCGCTCTGCGTAAGTTCCTTGATACCCTGAATGCGCAGCGCGTGGAAACAGTGATTGGCATCGCTGATACCTTCCTGAAACGCGTGGGATTTGCGAATCCGCGAATTGCGGTGGCTGGCGTGAACCCCCATGCCGGTGAAAACGGGCTGTTTGGTGATGAAGAGATGCGAATTGTCGGGCCTGCGATTGAGAAGATGAAGGCGAAGGGGAGCGATGTTTACGGCCCGTGCCCACCGGACACGGTGTTTTTACAGGCGTATGAAGGTCACTATGACATGGTGGTGGCGATGTACCACGACCAGGGACATATCCCGCTGAAGCTGCTCGGTTTTTATGATGGCGTCAACATAACTGCCGGTCTGCCATTTATCCGCACCTCTGCCGATCACGGGACGGCATTTGATATCGCCTGGACGGGAAAAGCAAAATCTGAGAGCATGGCCATATCGATTAAACTGGCAATGCAACTGGCGTAATTTCCTGTTATGAAAGGACAACACCGTCTGGATAAGATTGTGGCGTATTTGAAAAATCATACGCTGGTGACCGTGGAACAACTGGTAGACGCGGTTGACGCCTCCCCGGCGACGATCCGACGCGATCTGATCAAACTGGATGAACAGGGAGTGATCAGCCGCAGCCACGGCGGTGTTGCGTTACGTCGCTTTGAACCTGCTCAACCGACGACTAACGAGAAACAACTGCGATCCCCCGCTGAAAAACGGGCGATCGCGCGTTATGCCGCCTCCATGGTGCATGCTGGTGATGCCGTCGTGCTTGATGCCGGTACCACGATGCTGGAGCTGGCAAAGTGTCTGACTCATCTGCCGTTACGCGTTATTACCGTTGATCTGCACATCGCTCTGTTTTTATCGGAGTTTCGCCAGATAGAGGTGACCATTGTCGGCGGGCGGATTGACGACAGCAGCCAGTCGTGCATCGGTGAATATGGCCGCAAGATGCTGCGCAGTGTCTATCCCGATATCGCCTTTATGAGCTGTAACACCTGGAGTCTTGAGAAAGGGGTGACCACGCCGACGGAAGACAAAGCGGGGCTGAAACAAGAAATTATCGCTAACGCCCAGCGGAAGGTGTTGCTGGCCGACAGCAGCAAATATGGTGCCCATTCTCTGTTTAATGTCGCCGCTCTCAGCCGCTTTACCGACGTCATCACCGATGTTAATTTACCGCAGGCCGTGCAGGCCGAACTGAAAGCACAATCCGTCGCCCTGACGCTGGTTCAACCTTAATAACCGGATAGCAGACGTTGGGATAAACCTGGAGATGAGTGATGGGTAATGAAATACCACTGAAATTTTATGACATCGTGGATGAGTATTCGACGGAGTCCTCAGCGCCTGTTAATGCCACGGAGCGTGACGCTCTGGCACGCTATTTCCAGCTCCTGCTCACCCGTTTAAGCAATAATGAAGAGATTAGCGAAGAGGCGCAGCAAGAGATGGCCAGTGAAGCCGACATTGACGCGCAACGCATCGATGATATCGCTGAATTCCTGAATCGATGGGGAAATGAATAACCCCTGATTTCGCTCAGGAACTCCGCAGAGCTCCTGAGGCTTGTTCTTACACGCTCGGAATATTGCGCCCGTAGTAGATTTCGCGCATTTCTTTCCACAGCAGGTCGGTAATGATCTTGCGCTCGTCAGCGGATAACTCTTCCGGTCTGGTGTGAAACATGTAGTGCTTAAGGTCAAACTCTTTAAGCAACATCTTGGTATGGAAGATGTTTTCCTGGTAAACGTTCACATCCACCATGTCGTACAGCGCTTTCATGTCATCGGACATAAAATTCTGAATCGAATTAATCTCGTGATCGATAAAATGTTTCATACCGTTGATGTCGCGGGTAAAACCACGCACACGGTAATCAATGGTCACGATGTCAGATTCCAGTTGATGGATCAGGTAATTCAGCGCCTTCAGAGGTGAAATCACTCCACAGGTGGACACTTCAATATCCGCACGGAAAGTGCACAGACCACCTTCAGGATGGCTTTCCGGGTAGGTATGCACGCAGATATGGCTTTTATCGAGATGAGCAACCACCGCTTCTGGCAACGGACCCGGGTGCTCTGTCTTGTCGATAAGCGTGGGGTCGACGGGTTCTTCACTCACCAGAATGGTGACGCTCGCACCCTGAGGTTCATAATCCTGGCGCGCAATGTTGAGAATATTGGCACCGATAATTGAGCAGGTCTCTGACAGGATTTCGGTCAGACGGTTGGCGTTATAGAGTTCGTCGATATAGGCGATATAACCATCGCGCTCTTCCGCTGTTTTGGCGTAACAGATATCGTAAATACAAAAACTCAGGCTTTTGGTCAGGTTGTTAAAGCCATGCAGTTTAAGCTTTTTCAATTTTTATCATCTCCTTAGAAGCAGAGCGCGTCTTGCAGGTATTGCGGCAGGGCAAAGGCGGCCGTATGCACGCCGGGATTGTAATAGCGGCATTTCAGACCGGAACTGTGAAAGCGCGCCTGAATGATTTCGGTGGAAAGATGGCGCAGCGCACCGTTGTCCGTCGCCCAGGCAAAGGTCATGATGCCGCCGAAATAGGTCG
This sequence comes from Trabulsiella guamensis ATCC 49490, assembly GCF_000734965.1. Lineage (GTDB taxonomy): Bacteria > Pseudomonadota > Gammaproteobacteria > Enterobacterales > Enterobacteriaceae > Trabulsiella > Trabulsiella guamensis. The sequence goes on along the minus strand of NZ_JMTB01000059.1, from coordinate 33,390 downwards.
GGATCGCCGCCTGGTAAAAACTCACGTCACGAAAGTAGTGGCTCAGTTTGCGATGACTGCCGATGACTTCATCCTGTTGCAGAAAACTCACGCCGTTCTGGGCGACAAGAATTCCGCCGGGGTTCAGGCAGCGTTTGCAGCCTTCGTAAAAATCAGACGTAAACAGGCTCTCGCCAGGACCGATGGGGTCGGTACAGTCAGAGATAATCACATCGAACGTCTGGCGGGTCTGGTTGACGAAATTGACGCCATCATCAATCACCAGCCTGAAACGCGGATCGTCATAGCTACCGGCGTTATGGTTCGGCAGATACTGGCGGCAGAACGAGACCACGCCGGCATCAATCTCCACCATAGTGATGGTTTCAATGGTTTTGTGACGGGAAACCTCGCGCAGCATTGCGCCGTCGCCACCGCCGATGATCAACACGTGTTTCGCCTGCCCGTGAGCCAATAGCGGAACGTGGGTCATCATTTCGTGATAGATGAATTCGTCGCGTTCGGTGGTCTGCACCACGCCATCCAGCGCCATCACCCGGCCAAACGCCGCGTTTTCGAAAATGATCAGATCCTGGTGATCCGTCTTCTCGTGATACAAGACGTTATCAACGGCAAAGTATTGACCAAACTGGTCGTGCAGGGTTTCGTGCCACACGTTTTTATCGGTCATCGACAGATACCTCCTTTGTTAACACCCCTTCAAAATGGGCGCAACATGATAGCCAACAATAACCGTGGATGCACGGTCATTATTTCATCAGAGGATTATTTTACGTAGGCGAGCAGGCTTAATGAATCCCGCGCCAGCGCTTTACATTTTTTGGCGGTAGGAATGCTGATGCCGCTCAGATCGCGATAACTGTCTTCACCGAGGGCTTTCATATTGTAGGTATCGTAATTACTCAAATCCCACTGGTTCTGCTGAGCGAAAAAGACCAGCGCACGGCGGATCTGACCATTCGGTAAGTTCTGGTAGCCACAATCATTTTTCAGGAACACAAAAACGGCGGTCAGGTCAGCCATATCTTCCGCTTCGGATTCGCTTAACGCGTAACTGTTGCAGGAAAGGGCAAGCAGACTGCCAAGCGCCAGTGTTCTGAAAAACATCTTCATGAGTTTTACCTTAATTCGTGGAAGTTCAACGTTAGCACACTTCCCGGGGACTCGCCGCTGTTTATTGTTATCTTTCTGCTTGACCTTGCCGCAAGGGAAAAGTGTAAGCTTAATTATTCGCCATAAAAATAAAAGGACGTTAAAAAAATGCATCGCCGGGATTTTATAAAACTCACCGCCGCTGTGGGCGTCGCCAGCACATTACCCGTATGGCGCCGGTTTGCCTTCGCCGCTGAGCGCCCCGTCCTCCCCATTCCCGAACTGCTGACCGCTGACGCTACGAACCGCATCGCCATTAATGTGCAGGCCGGGAAAACGACGTTTGGCCCACACGTAGCAACCACCTGGGGCTACAACGGGAATCTGCTGGGGCCGGCGCTGCAATTGCGCCAGGGGAAAACGGTGACAGTAGATATTCATAATCAGCTCAGCGAAGAGACCACATTACACTGGCATGGGCTGGAAGTGCCGGGCGAGGTGGATGGCGGCCCGCAGGGAATGATTAAACCTGGCGAAACGCGGACGGTTACCTTTACGCCGACGCAGCGTGCGGCAACCTGTTGGTTCCATCCACATCAGCATGGCAAAACCGGACGTCAGGTCGCAATGGGGCTCGCGGGTCTGGTACTGATAGAAGACAACACACAGCGCATGCTGTTGCTGCCGAAACAATGGGGCATTGATGATGTGCCGGTGATCGTGCAGGACAAGAAATTCACCGCCGACGGGCAAATTGATTATCAGCTCGACATCATGAGCGCCGCCGTCGGCTGGTCTGGCGACACATTGCTGGCCAACGGCGCTATCTATCCGCAACATTCCGCGCCCAAAGGCTGGCTGCGTCTGCGACTGCTTAACGGCTGCAATGCGCGGATGCTCAATTTTGCCGCCAGCGATAACCGGCCGCTGTATGTGATCGCCAGTGACGGGGGGTTACTGCCGGAACCAGTGAAAGTGACCGAACTGCCGGTACTGCCGGGGGAGCGTTTTGAAGTGCTGGTGGATATCAGCGACAGCAAAGCGTTTGATCTGGTCACGCTGCCGGTCAAGCAGATGGGCATGGCAACAGCGCCGTTTGATAACGCACACCCGGTAATGCGCATCCAGCCGCTGGTGATCCCGGCGTCAGGCACTCTGCCGGATACGTTAACCACTATGCCTGCGCTGCCCTCGCTGGACGAGCTGACGCAACGTACGCTGCAACTGTCTATGGATCCGATGCTCGATATGATGGGTCACAGGGGATCGATTGATCACGGCAGTAACGGTTTTGATTTCCATAACGCCAATAAGATTAACGGCGTGGCTTTTGAGATGGATAAACCGATGTTTGCTGCGGCGAAAGGGCAGTATGAGCGTTGGGTGATCTCCGGCAAAGGCGACATGATGCTGCACCCGTTCCATATCCACGGCACGCAGTTCCGCATTCTTTCTGAGAATGGTAAAGCGCCTGCGGCACATCGATCAGGCTGGAAGGATATCGTGCATGTCGAAGGGGATGTCAGCGAAGTGCTGGTGAAATTTGACCATGATGCACCGAAGGAATTTGCCTATATGGCGCACTGTCATCTGCTGGAGCATGAAGATACCGGCATGATGCTGGGGTTCACGGTATAAAAAAAGCCCGGTAAGCAGCCACGCTTACCGGGCATCACATTACTTCACGTCATCCGGCAATGCATATGCGACGATATAGTCGCCCATCTTCGTCCCGAACGAACCATGACCGCCTGCTGAGATGACAACATACTGCTTGCCATTCACTTCATAGGTCATCGGCGTAGCCTGACCGCCCGCTGGCAGGCGCGCCTGCCACAGTTTTTCCCCGTTGGTCATATTGTACGCACGGAGATAGTTGTCGGCGGTGGCGGCGATAAACAGCACATTACCGGCGGTGGAAATCGGACCGCCCAGCATCGGCATCCCCATGTTGAACGGGACCGGAACCGGCATCGGGAACGGCATGCTGTCCTGCGGGGTACCAATGCGTTTTTTCCATGCCACCTGGTTGGTTTTCAGATCCAGGGCGGAAATGTAACCCCACGCCGGTTGTTTACACGGCAGACCAAACGGCGACAGGAACGGGTTCAGCGTGACGCCGTACGGTACGCCATACTGCGGCTGAATACCAGATTCAGAACCGGTGCCCTGCGCATCTTTTGGCTGTTCCATTGGATTACCCGGGCCGCGCGGGATCAGTTTCGACACAAACGGCAGCGCCATCGGGTTAGCAATCGCCACCTGGCGGTTTGGATCGACAGAAATTCCGCCCCACTCAAACATGCCGAGGTTACCCGGGAAGACCAGCGTGCCCTGTTCAGACGGTGGCGTGAAGATGCCTTCATAGCGCATCTGGTGGAAAATCACGCGGCACACCAGTTGATCGAACATGGTGGCGCCCCACATGTCCTTATCGGTCAGATCTTTTTTCGGACGGAAGCTCAGCTCAGAGAACGGCTGTGTTTTGGTGACGTAGTCGCCTTTTGCGGCACCCTGCGGAACCGGTTTTTCCGGCGCTGGCACTACCAGCTCACCATTACGACGGTCGAGAACAAAGATATTCCCGGTTTTCGCTGGCGCATAAATCACCGGCACGGTTTTGCCGTTAACAGTGATATCCGCCAGCGTCGGCTGGGACGGCATATCCATATCCCACAGATCGTGGTGTACGGTCTGGTAGCTCCAGGCGAGCTTACCGGTGGTTGCATTCAGCGCCACAATGGAACTGGCGAAACGCTCCTGTTCCGGTGTACGGTTACCGCCCCAGATATCCGGCGTGGTCACACCCATCGGCAGGTAAACGAGGTCCAGCTTCGCATCGTAGGCGGCAGGCGCCCAGGAGTTCGGTGAGTTCAGCGAGAAGTGATGCTCATCAGCCGGAATGGCGTTGGGATCTTTCGCGCCCGGGTCGAAGGCCCACAGCAGGTCGCCAGTGTTAATGTCGAAGCCGCGGATCACGCCCGAGGGTTCACGTGTCGAGAAGTTATCCGTTACCGCACCGGCGATGACGATAGTTTTATCGGTCACGATCGGCGGAGAGGTGGGTTCATACATGCCAGGCGTAGTGATCGGCATGTTGGTCTGCAGGTTGAGGATCCCTTTATTGGCAAAGGATTCGCACAGCTTGCCGGTTTCGGCGTTAATGGCAAACAGGCGGCCATCATTCACCGGCAGAATGATCCGGCGCGGGCAGTTAGCGACCACATCCGCCGGTGCGTTCTCTGGCGTGGCTTCGTGATAAGAAACACCACGGCAGGTCACATGCTGGAATGTGGGATTCGTATTTAACTGAGGATCAAAGTGCCACTTCTCTTTCCCGGTCGCGGCATCCAGCGCAAAAAGACGCTGGTGGGCGGTACAGAGAAACAGCGTGTCGCCGACTTTAATCGGTGTGACTTCGTTGGTGATTTCACCGGGATCGTTTGGCTGTTTCAGATCGCCAGTGCGGAAAACCCAGGCCTCTTTCAGTTGCTTAACGTTGTTGGCGTTAATTTGTTTCAGCGGCGAATAGCGCTGTCCTTCCTGATTACGTCCGTACGCGGGCCAGTCCTGATCGGCAACCTGCGAAATCGGTGCGGCAGGGGTCACATCGGTGCTTAGCGTACCGTTAATTTCCTGCGGATCGTGAAAGCCCGCCCAGGTCAGGATCCCGCCGCTTATCAGCAGGGCGACGACCAGCACCGCCACGGCACCAGCGGAAGGGACAATCAGCCGACGCCAGACAAACGGCAGGATCAGCCAGATGCCGAAGAAAACCAGTATATCGCTGCGTGGCGTCAGCGCCCAGAAGTCAAACCCGACCTCCCATACTCCCCAAATCATGGTCGCGAGTAATAATGCGGCATACAGCCACAGCGCGACGCGCTGACGGCGCCACAGCATTACCGTCACACCGAGCATCACCAGCCCGGCAACCGGGTAGTACCACGAGCCGCCAATTGCGGCTAACCATATCCCCCCGATAAGGAGATACAGACCGCAAAAGGCTGCAAAGAGCGCCGTCAGCCTCACGAGAAGCCGTGATTGTTGATATTTTGTTTCTGCCATAGAAAGACACCTGCTAAATCGTTAATTTTTTAGTAGCAACTAATTATAGGAGTTAACAAGTGTGATCGGAATCACAAAACGAGCTTTGTGATCGCATACACCGTATAAATCGATTTGCTGGTATACTGCGTGGCTTGCTGATCAATGTCGGTGCTTAACGTAGCGGTGTTGAGTGATTTATTATCAAAATCAGATGGTTAGTTTTATGAAACATACTGTTGAAGTGATGATCCCGGAAGCGGAGATCAAAGCGCGTATTGCCAAACTGGGTCGTCAGATCACCGAGCGTTATAAAAATAGCGGCAGCGACATGGTGCTGGTGGGGTTGTTACGCGGTTCATTTATGTTCATGGCTGATCTGTGCCGCGAAGTGCAGGTATCACATGAAGTCGATTTTATGACAGCGTCGAGCTACGGCAGCGGCATGTCGTCTACCCGCGACGTGAAAATCCTGAAAGATCTGGATGAAGACATCCGTGGCAAAGACGTGCTGATCGTCGAAGATATTATCGACTCCGGCAATACTTTGTCGAAAGTGCGTGAGATCCTGAGCCTGCGTGAACCGAAATCGCTGGCAATCTGCACGTTGCTCGACAAACCCTCGCGCCGTGAAGTGGAGGTACCGGTGGAATTTATCGGCTTCTCGATCCCGGATGAGTTTGTGGTTGGTTACGGTATTGACTACGCGCAGCGTTATCGCCATCTGCCCTACGTCGGCAAAGTGGTGCTACTGGACGAATAAAACAAAGGCCCCGAGGGGCCTTTTGTTATTTGTGGTTGTGGTGTTTCTGCTGGAGGTTTGAAATCCCGTGGCGGTAACGCTGCTCAAGGGTTTCACGGTTGGTGGCCGTGACGTCCAGATCGCGCAGCAGACCATCGTGAATGCCGTAGGCCCAGCCGTGAATCGTGACCTTCTGACCGCGTTTCCAGGCGGACTGCATAATGGTGGAGTGACCCAGGTTGTAAACCTGCTCCATCACATTCAGTTCACACAGGGTATCCAGACGGCGCTCTGGCGGCATTTCGCCCAGCAGCGAGCTGTGTTTAAACCAGATATCGCGAATGTGCAGCAGCCAGTTATTGATAAGCCCCAGTTCTGGGTTTTCTACCGCGGCCTGTACACCGCCGCAGCCGTAGTGACCACAAATGATGATATGCTCGACTTCCAGCACATCCACCGCGTACTGGACGACGGAGAGGCAGTTAAGGTCGGTGTGGATAACAAGGTTGGCAACGTTGCGATGAACAAACAGTTCACCAGGCTCAAGCCCTGTCAGGCGTTCAGCGGGAACGCGACTATCGGAACATCCAATCCATAGAAAGCGCGGTTTCTGCGCTTGCGCCAGTTTCTCAAAAAAACCGGGATCCTCTTCCACCAGCATTTTTGACCATAGTGCATTATTGCTGATGAGTGTATCTATATCTTTCATGGAGGTTAACGACCTGTAACCGAGTTAGTGCGTTGCGCTAATATAGGTCAACTCCTGACTTTTTAAAACCATGCATCGAGTGTCACAACTCGATAAGAGATATTTAATGACCATTGCACTGGAACTTAAGCAGCTTAAGAAGACCTATCCGGGCGGCGTCCAGGCGCTGCGGGGAATCGATCTTACCGTCGAAGCCGGCGACTTCTACGCGCTCCTTGGACCGAATGGCGCGGGGAAATCCACTACCATCGGTATCATCAGTTCGTTGGTGAACAAGAGCGCCGGTGAAGTAAGCGTCTTTGGCTACGATCTCGACAAAGACGTTGTCAATGCGAAACGCCAGCTGGGGCTGGTGCCGCAGGAATTTAACTTCAACCCGTTCGAAACCGTTCAGCAGATTGTGGTCAACCAGGCGGGTTACTATGGCGTTGAACGTAAAGAAGCGGTTATCCGTAGCGAAAAATACCTGAAACAGCTTGATCTATGGGAAAAACGCAACGAACGTGCGCGGATGTTATCCGGTGGCATGAAACGTCGTCTGATGATCGCCCGCGCGCTGATGCATGAGCCAAAATTATTGATTCTCGACGAGCCAACTGCCGGGGTTGATATCGAGCTGCGCCGCTCAATGTGGGGCTTTCTGAAAGATCTCAACGATAAAGGCACGACGATCATTTTGACGACGCACTATCTGGAAGAGGCTGAAATGCTGTGCCGCAACATTGGCATCATTCAGCACGGCGCGCTGGTGGAAAACACCTCCATGAAAGCGCTGCTGGCAAAACTGAAATCAGAAACGTTTATTCTCGATCTGGCGCCGAAAAGCCCGCTTCCGGTGCTGGAAGGGTATCAGTACCGGCTGGTGGATACTTCCACGCTGGAAGTGGAAGTGCTGCGTGAGCAGGGCGTTAACAGCGTGTTCAGCCAGCTGAGCGCGCAGGGGATTCAGGTATTAAGTATGCGTAACAAAGCGAACCGTCTGGAAGAGCTGTTTGTCTCGCTGGTGAATGAAAAACAGGGAGAACAGGTATGATGCAGCTTTATTGGGTCGCGCTGAAGAGCATCTGGACGAAAGAAATTCAGCGCTTCATGCGTATCTGGGTGCAGACGCTGGTGCCGCCGGTGATCACCATGACGCTGTATTTCATCATCTTTGGTAATCTGATTGGTTCCCGGATTGGCGAGATGCACGGCTTCACATACATGCAGTTCATTGTGCCGGGGTTGATCATGATGGCGGTGATCACCAACGCTTACGCCAACGTGGCCTCGTCGTTCTTCAGCGCCAAGTTCCAGCGCAACATTGAAGAGCTGCTGGTAGCCCCGGTGCCCACTCACGTTATTATCGCCGGGTATGTCGGTGGCGGTGTGGCGCGCGGTTTGTGTGTGGGGATCCTGGTCACGGCGGTATCGTTGTTCTTCGTGCCGTTCCAGGTGCATTCATGGGTGTTTGTCGCGCTGACGCTGCTGTTAACGGCGATCCTCTTTTCGCTGGCGGGGCTGCTGAATGCGGTGTTTGCCAAAACTTTTGACGACATCAGCCTGATCCCGACTTTTGTGCTGACACCGCTGACCTATCTTGGTGGGGTATTTTACTCGCTGACGCTGCTGCCGCCGTTCTGGCAGGCGCTGTCACACCTGAATCCAATCGTCTATATGATCAGCGGTTTCCGCTTTGGTTTCCTCGGCATTACCGACGTGCCACTGTTTACCACGGTCGGTGTACTGGTGATCTTTATCGTGGCATTCTACCTGCTGTGCTGGTATCTGATTCAGCGCGGTCGCGGGTTGCGCAGTTGATCCTACGCCCGGTGGTGCTGATGCCCGCCGGGCGCCTTGTTAAAGGGGAAAATAATGTTAGGTTGGGTCATTGCCTGCCATGACGATCAGGCAGAGGATATGCGTGAGCGGCTGGAAAAGAAGTTTGGCCCGCTGGTGCAGTGCCAGGCCGTTAGCTACTGGCGGGGACTGAGCGACAATATGCTCAGCCGGATGATGTGCGATGCGCTGCATCATACCGATTCCGGCGACGGTGTCATTTTTCTCACGGATATTCCCGGTGCTGCGCCTTATCGTGTCGCTGCGTTAATGAGCCACAAACACAGCCACTGTGAAGTTATCTCCGGTGTCAGTTATTCATTGCTGGAGCGAATGTATCCGCTGCGCAAAACGCTGAGCAGCGAAGCCTTCCGGGAAGCCATTGTGAGCAGTGGCGGTGCGGAAGTCAGTAGTCTCTGGCATCAGCAGCAAAAAAATCCGCCTTTCGTTTTACTGCATGACCTGTATGACAATTAACCGTTGGTATTGACGGGTCTTTTGTTACAATAACAACAGTTTCTCTGCTCCGGTTGTCATGCATGTTCACTCGCGTTTTCTTCGTCTTGCTGCTGTTCATTACCAGCAGTGCCTCTGCCAGCCTCATTAATCAACAACGGCTGCCCGCCCGATATATGCAAACCACGGAAGACGCCACCATCTGGGCGCAGATCGGCAATAACGTGGTGACGGTCGGTAACGTACGCGCCGGCCAAATTCTCGCGGTGGTGCCGGGTGCCGCCGACTATTACGAATTCAGTTTTGGCTTTGGCACCGGGTTTATCGATAAAGCGCATCTGGAGCCGGTCCAGGGGCACCAGCGTGTGGAAGATACCCTGGGCGACCTGAACAAGCGGCTCAGTAATCAGAACCTGCTCACCTGGCGGGATACGCCAGTTTATAACGCGCCAGATACCGGCAGCGCTCCGTTCGGCGTGCTGGCGGATAATCTGCGCTACCCCATTATCAGCAAACTCAAAGACCGCCTGAATCAGACCTGGTATCAGATCCGCATTGGTAACCGGCTGGCGTGGATCAGCAGCCTGGATGCGCAGGAAGATAACGGGATTCCGGTGCTCACGTACCACCATATATTGCGTGATGAAGAAAACACGCGCTTTCGTCACACCTCGACCACTACTTCGGTGCGTGCGTTCAGCAACCAGATGACCTGGCTGCGTGATCAGGGCTACACCACGCTGACGATGTATCAGCTGGAAGGTTATGTTCGCAACAAGATGAACCTGCCGGCGCGTTCGGTGGTGATCACTTTCGACGATGGACTGAAATCGGTCAGCCGTTATGCTTACCCGGTGCTCAAACCGTACGGTTTTAAAGCCACAGCGTTTATTATCTCGTCGCGCATCAAGCGCCATCCGCAGAAATGGGATCCGAAATCGCTGCAGTTTATGAGCGTTTCAGAGCTACGAAGTATTGAGGATGTTTTTGATGTGCAGTCGCACACTCATTTCCTGCATCGTGTTGATGGCAATCGTCATCCGATTTTGTTGAGCCGCAGCTATCACAATATCCTGTTCGATTATGCCCGTTCACGTCGCTCACTGGCGCAATTTAACCCGCACGTGCTGTACCTTTCGTACCCCTTTGGCGGCTATGACAACAAGGCAATCAAAGCAGCAAACGACGCTGGTTTTCATATGGCGGTGACAACGGTGAAAGGGAAGGTGAAACCGGGGGATAATCCGTTCTTACTGAAGCGATTGTATATTTTAAGAACGGATTCGCTGGAAACTATGGCGCGGCTGATCAGTAATCAGCCGCAAGGGTAGTGGACAGCTATCAGGCGACCTGAACCGGAATCGCTTTCGCGGTGCGCTTCATTTCGTTGCCCGCATCGAAGTAGGCCACTTTCGGCTGCCAGCGGCGGGCTTCTTCGTCGGACATCATGACGAAGCTGGCGATAATCACAATATCGCCCACGTCAGCGCAGTGCGCTGCGGCACCGTTGACTGAGATAATTTTGGAACCGCGCTCAGCCGCGATTGCATAGGTGGAGAAACGTTTGCCGTTGTTTACGTTCCAGATATCAATCGCTTCGTTTTCAAGAATACCTGCCGCATCGAGAAAGTCCTGGTCAATGGCGCAGGAACCTTCATAGTGCAGATCGGCCTGGGTCACTGTCACACGGTGAAGCTTACCTTGCAGCATTTTGCGAATCATTACGTCTACCTTTAATCATCATGCATTACCCTCTCCCGAAAGAGAGGGCAGGGTGAAGGGAATTATTCCCGGTGCCTGTATGCGCGCAGTATTGCCCGATTTTTAGTCGGTGTCTACTGTGCCAGCTCAACCACTTTGTTATCAATAAGACGCGCCTGTCCAAGCCAGGCGGCAACCAGAATCACCGCCCGTTTACTGGTTTCAGTCAGTTCAAGCAGGGTATCTGCATCGCGGATTTGTACCTCGTCGCTACGGAACCCTTTTTCGTTCAGTTCCTGCTCGCCAAGGGCGATCATCTCGTCGAAATCACGCTCACCAGCCTGCAGTTTTTTGGCAATACTGTTCATCACCTGGCTCAGCCCCGGCGCGATTTTACGCTCGGAGGCGGTGAGATAACCGTTGCGGGAACTCAGCGCCAGACCATCTTTGGCACGAACGATCGGTACACCGATAATCTCAATGTCGTAGCCCATATCAGCCACCATTTTGCGGATCAGCGCTAATTGCTGAAAATCTTTCTCGCCAAAGCAGGCCACGTCCGGTTGAACCAGGTTAAAGAGCTTGCTGACAATCGTGGAAACGCCACGGAAATGGCCCGGGCGGCTTGCGCCTTCCAGCATGGTGGAAAGGCCGGGCACATCGACATAGGTTTGTGTGTCAGTACCCTGTGGGTAGATATCGGCAGGGGCCGGGGCGAAAATCAAATCGACTTTACGCTTGTTCAGCTTTTCGCTGTCCTCCTGCAACGTACGCGGGTAGCGCACCAGGTCTTCTGGTCGGTCAAACTGCATCGGGTTAACAAAGATACTGACGACGACCACGTCCGCACGCGCTTTCGCTTCATCCACCAGTTTCATATGACCATCGTGCAGGTTACCCATTGTCGGAACCAGCGCAATACGCTTGCCTTCCAGGCGTAGTCTGCGGATATGCTGACGCAGCAGAGGGAGGGTTTCGATTATCACCACAACAAAACTCCTTAATGGAAACTGTGTTCTTCGCCCGGATACACCCCGGACTCAACGTCAGCAATATACTGCCGTACCGCGGCGCGCATGTCGCCCGCTTCAGAAAGGAAATTTTTGGCAAATTTCGGGATGTGGCCGCCGGTAATGCCAAATGCGTCGTGCATCACCAGAATTTGCCCGTCAGTGACGTTACCTGCACCGATACCGATCACCGGGATCTGTAACGCCTCAGTGATGCGTTTCGCCAGTTCTACCGGTACGCACTCCAGTACCAGCAATTGTGCGCCGGCGGCTTCCAGTGCCAGCGCGTCGTCGAACAACACTTGTGCCGCATCGCCGCGGCCCTGTACTTTATACCCGCCGAAGATATTGACCGACTGCGGCGTCAGACCGAGGTGTCCGCACACCGGTACGGCACGCTCAGTGAGCATTTTTACCGTCTCCACCAGCCAGGCGCCGCCTTCAATTTTGACCATGTTCGCACCGGCGCGCATCACCGTCGCGGCGTTTTCAAACGCCTGTTGCGGTGTGGCGTAGGCCATAAATGGCAGGTCAGTGAGCAGCAGGCAGTGAGGCGCGCCACGGCGCACCGCGCGGGTGTGATACGCCACATCTTCAACCGTCACCGGCAACGTGGAGTCATGCCCCTGGACCGTCATTCCCAGCGAGTCACCGACCAGCATGACGTTAATGCCCTCGTCGGCAAACAGTTTCGCGAAACTGTAGTCATACGCGGTGATGGTCGCGAAGCGTTTCTTGTCCTGCTTGCATTTCTGCAACAGGGAAATGGTGGTTGGTTTCATTGCGTTTCCTGATAGCAAAAGCCGATTCTTGCGGCATTGTAACAGCAACCATCAGGGGGACAAGTTTACCAGTGGGCAGGTTGTGCGCTATTGAGTGATTTCAGCGCAACGGCAAGCGGGGTGCCATCAGGAAAAGTGAGATCAGGGGCGATTTCGAATAGCGGCCATAGCATAAAACCGCGATTTTTCATGTCGTAATGGGGAACGGTGAGGCGCCCGGTCTGAATGATACGATCGCCGAACAGCATTATATCGAGGTCGAGCGTGCGTGGCCCCCAGCGCTCTTCTTTACGCACGCGGCCTTGCTGCAGTTCAATACGTTGGGTGTGATCGAGCAGCGTTTCCGGCGCCAATGCGGTTTCCAGCCCGATGGCAGCGTTCAAATAATCGGGCTGATCCTGTGGGCCGAGTGGCGGCGTGCGGTAGAAAGAGGAGAGGGCGACGATGCGGCTGTCGGGGATCTCTCCGAGTGCAGCGATCGCCGCGTTAACCTGATCCAGCGGCGATGCCAGATTACTGCCAATGGCGATCCAGACGGTGGTCACGCGGGGCTACCCGGGCGCGGCGTGCGCTTGCGAGGCCGGCGATGACGACGGCGAGCGGGTTCATCGCCTAAATCGGTCAACATGTCTTTCTGCTCAGGCGGCGCGGCCACCTGGAATTCGCCCCACCACTGCGTCAGGCGTTGTAGTTCGGCGTTGTGTTCCGCTTCCGCACGCAGCGACAGAAGGTCGTACGCGGCGCGGAATTTCGGATGTTCCATCAGCTTCCAGGCGCGTTTCCCCTGACGACGTGACATGCGCAGCTGCAACTGCCAGATATCACGTACCAGCGTGGTAATGCGCTTCGGAATGGCGATAGAGCGACAGGCTTCGTCCAGCACGTCGTTAGTCGCCAGCGCAAAAGCGTCGTAGTAGGCCAGACCGCTTTCCTGAGCAATTTTCTGTGCCATTTCCAGTAGCGGATACCAGAACATCGCCGCGAACAGGAAAGCCGGATTCACGCGCATCTCGTTATGGATGCGGGTATCGGTATTTTTCAGCACCTGGGCGATGATGCGTTCCATCGGGCTATCACCGTTCTCCGTAAAATAACGGGTGATGGTCGGGAACAGCGGCTGGAACAAACTGTATTCGCGCAGTAAATTCCAGGTTTCGAAACCATAGCCTGCCTGCAGGAGCTTCAGTGACTCTTCAAACAGGCGCGCGGGCGGCACATCGTTAATCAACGTGGCAAGACGTGGGATCGGCTCGGCAGTTTCCGGGCTGATACGCATGCCCAGCTTCGCCGCAAAACGTACGGCGCGCAGCATACGCACCGGATCTTCGCGATATCGGGTTTCCGGGTTGCCAATCAGACGGATCACGCCATCTTTGAGATCCTGCATGCCGCCGACGTAATCACGCACCGTGAAATCCGCCACGCTGTAATACAGGCTGTTGATGGTGAAATCGCGGCGCTGGGCATCTTCTTCAATGGAACCGAAAATGTTGTCCCGCAACAGCATGCCGTTCTGGCCACGTTGTGACGTGGTGCGATCAATAGAACTGCCTTCGTGGTGACCACGGAAAGTGGCGACTTCAATGATTTCAGGACCAAACATCACATGAGCCAGGCGGAAACGGCGGCCTACGAGGCGACAGTTACGGAACAGCTTGCGCACCTGGTCGGGCGTCGCACTGGTCGTGACGTCGAAATCTTTGGGCTTTTTGCCCAGCAGCAAATCACGCACGCCGCCGCCGACCAGATAGGCTTCATAGCCCGCTTTGTTCAGTCGATAAAGAACTTTGAGGGCATTTTCACTGATATCTTTGCGGGAAATAGCATGCTGCTCACGCGGGATAACCGTCATTTTAGGTCTGGCGACGACGATTTCTGCCTCGCTCTCCTCACGGCTTAGCACCTTACGGCAAAAATTAGCGACTCGGGTAAAAATATTGCACCTCGGTTGTGTAGTATCGAAAAATCAGATTCTGGACAAAAAATAGCGGCTAATCATAGCTCAGCCAAAGGCGTTTGAGAATGCTGGATTTCCTGTACTGTCGAAAGCTTCCAGTTAGCCACTGCATTTTTCAGCAGTTCCTCAACGCTCAAATCCTGCCATTCTTTTACTATATCCTGATTAAGAAACTGTAAAGCGTTGATTAACACAGGACGTGGATCACCTTTCGGCAGCGCGGGCGCATGGTTCTGTTTGGACAACTTATTGCCATCGCTATTCAGTGCCAGCGGCAGATGAATATAATCCGGCGCCTGCCAGCCAAAATGGCGGTAAAGCGAGATCTGCCGCACGGTAGGTTCAATCAGATCCGCCCCGCGCACGATTTCCGTGACCCCCTGGAAATGGTCATCCACGACGACTGCCAGGTTATAGGCGAACAACCCATCACGACGGTGAATGATAAAGTCTTCCCGCGCCAGCGCGTCGTCAGCGACGATCTCACCCCGAAGTTTATCGTAAAACTGCAGTACGGGTTGTTGCTGGCGTAGACGCAGGGCGGCGTTGCGTGGGCCGAGACCCAGATCACGACAGTGGCCGTTGTAGATCCCGCCCATGCTGTGGATTTGGGCGCGAGTGCAGGTGCAGTAATAGCTCAACCCTTGCTTTGCGAGCCAGTCCAGCGCAGCGTGGTAGGTATCGTGTCGCTGAGACTGCCACAGCACCTCGCCATCCCAGTACAGACCGTAATGTTCCAGCTGGCGCAGAATAGTATCAGCGGCACCGGGAACTTCACGAGGGGGATCGATATCTTCTATTCGCACCAGCCAGGTGCCCTGTTGCGCGCGAGCCTGTAGATAGCTTCCGAGCGCAGCGATCAGCGAACCGAAATGCAGTTCACCTGAGGGGGAGGGCGCAAAGCGTCCTGTATAATTTGATTCTGACATCTTCAGCGTAGAAAAGAACAAGGCGGGAGAAGACTCCCGCCAGAGATTATCAGCAACGTCGCGAAGGCGACATCAGCCCGCCATCTGTTTTTCGCGAATTTCAGCCAGCGTTTTGCAATCGATGCACAGATCGGCCGTCGGGCGCGCTTCCAGACGACGAATACCGATTTCAACACCGCAGGATTCGCAGTAGCCAAAATCTTCGTCTTCGACTTTTTTCAGCGTTTTTTCGATCTTTTTGATCAGCTTGCGTTCGCGGTCACGGTTACGCAGTTCGAGACTGAACTCTTCTTCCTGCGCGGCGCGATCGACCGGATCCGGGAAGTTGGCAGCTTCATCCTGCATATGTGTAACAGTACGATCGACTTCATCCCTGAGTTGATTACGCCATGCTTCAAGGATGCGCTTGAAGTGCGCCAGCTGGGCTTCGTTCATATACTCTTCGCCCGGTTTCTCTTGATACGGCTCCACCCCAGCGATGGCGAGAATACTCAGGGACGATGTTTTACGGTTTTGCCCTTCTTGCATGTTGCTTCTCCTTAACACGCACTATCGATCCCCATGTTGGGGGAAAAATCAGGCCGCTATAAATAGCAGATGCTTTTCCGGATAGCAATTATCTAAACGTTACACTTGACAACCCTGTGAGGAAAAGCGTATTTGCGCACGCGACCAGCACACTTATTGTTCAGCTGTTTACCACGCTATAACACGACGGGTATCGGCTCACTCAGAGTCATAATATCGGCAGAAAGTTCCGCTTTATAAGCCAGAATTTCCACCCCTTTGCTTTGTGCCTCATTCAATAGTTGCGCGTATTTAGCATCGATGTGGCGCGCGGGTGAAAAACAGGTGATGGCTGAGTGAAGTACCGCAAAAAAAATGACGGCACGATCGCCTTCTGACACCACGCTCATCAGCTCCCGGAGATGCTTTTGACCCCTTTCCGTCACAGCATCCGGGAAAAAACCGTTCTCATTTTCCGCCAACGTAACCGATTTCACTTCAATATAGCAGTTTCGTCTATTGTCTGCTTGTAACATAAAATCAATTCGACTGCGCTCTGCGCCATATTTCACTTCGCTTTTCAATGCAGTATATCCGCAGAGCGCAGGAATAATTTCGGATTGAATCGCTTCTTTGACCAACGCATTGGCCCGTAGTGTATTGACGCAAATAAATGCGCCCTGCTGAGTTTGTGTTAATTCCCAGGTCTGGGCGTATTTACGTTTTATATTATCCGAGGTGGAATACCAGACGGTATCCCCCGGCGTTGCACATCCGGTCATTGCCCCGGTATTTGGGCAGTGGAGCGTGATGACGGTTCCGTCAGCGGTAACCACATCCGCCAGAAAGCGTTTATAGCGTTTTATCAACGTGGCGGATTGTAATTTAGGAATGAACTGCATCTTTGTTTCCTGATTATTCTGTTAACGGCCAACGCTCCAGCGCAGTATAACGTGTTCGTCCCTGCGAAAATGTCGACTCATACAGCACAAATTCGCTCACCGGTACCGGCCAGTGGAACCCTGGCGGCGGGATTTTTACCGCATGGCTGGCGTCACGCAGCAACGTAATGTGCGGGTGAAAGGGCTGTGGACTTTGATAACAGCCGCTACGGGCCGCCTGTGAGCGCAGCAGGCTGGCCAACTGCAACAGGCCCCTCGGCGGCTGACGAGTACCGAGCCAGACCACCCGTGATCGCAGCCACTGTCCGGCGTCGTTCAGATGCAGGATGAACCCAGGCTGGCGAATGCGTCCGGCCATTGTCGTCAGCGCGCGCTGTTTTTCCGCGCTGATGTCGCCGAGGAATGCCAGCGTCAGGTGCAGGTTTGCCGCCGCGATCGGTCGCCCGGCTTCCGGCGGGAACTGCGCTGCGCGCCAGTGAATGATCTGTTGCTGTATATCACCCGGTATTTCAAGGGCAAAAAACAGCCTTTTCGGCTCAGACATGATGGGGACTCGGTAATGATTTATCGCGATGCTACAATGCATGACCCTGAATGTTAACCCTTCGGAGCTTTTGTGTCCTTATTGCCGGTTGCCGCTGTCCTTCCCGAACTTCTTCAGGCGCTGAACCATGCGCCGCAGGTCTTACTCAATGCGCCGACTGGTGCAGGGAAATCCACCTGGCTGCCGCTGCAACTACTGGAACAGGGTGGGATTACGGGCAAAATCCTCCTGCTGGAGCCGCGCCGACTGGCGGCACGCAACGTGGCGCAGCGGCTCGCGGAACAACGGGGTGAACAGCCTGGCGGAACGATTGGCTACCGGATGCGCGCCGAAAACTGCATCGGGCCAACGACGCGGCTGGAAGTGGTCACCGAAGGGATCCTCACGCGCATGATTCAGCATGATCCCGAGCTAAGCGGCGTCGGCCTGGTGATCCTCGACGAATTCCACGAGCGTAGCCTGCAGGCGGATCTGGCGCTGGCATTGCTGCTGGATGTCCAGCAGGGGCTGCGCGAAGACCTCAAATTATTGATTATGTCCGCGACGCTGGATAACGCGCGGCTGCAACAACTGCTGCCTGACGCACCGGTGATCATCTCCGAAGGGCGCGCATACCCGGTTGAACGGCGCTATCAGGCGCTGGCGGCGCATCAGCGTTTTGATGAAGCGGTCGCTATCGCCACCGCTGAATTGCTGCGCGCAGAATCTGGCTCGCTGCTGCTGTTTCTGCCAGGCGTGGGTGAAATCCAGCGCGTTCAGGAGCAACTTGCCTCGCGCGTCGCCGCAGATACACTGCTGTGCCCGCTGTATGGCGCACTGCCGCTGAGCGAGCAGCGAAAAGCGATTCTTCCTGCCCCGGCAGGCATGCGCAAAGTGGTACTGGCGACGAACATTGCTGAAACCAGTCTGACCATCGAAGGGATCCGCCTGGTGGTCGACGGTGCGCAGGAGCGGGTTGCGCGGTTTGATGCCCGAACGGGCTTAACGCGGTTGATCACGCAGCGCGTTAGCCAGGCCTCCATGACCCAGCGCGCCGGACGCGCCGGGCGTCTGGAACCGGGCGTCTGCCTGCATCTGCTCGGCAAGGAACAGGCGGAACGCGCGGCGGCACAAAGTGAACCGGAGATCCTGCAAAGCGATCTTTCCGCCCTGCTGCTGGATCTCCTGCTGTGGGGCTGTGCCGATCCAGCAGAACTTCGCTGGCTCGATCTTCCGCCTGCCAGCAACCTGGCTGCCGCGCGGCGGTTGCTCACTCAGTTGCAGGCACTGGAGGGCGAACGGTTAACGCCGCGCGGGCAACGCATGGCCGCGCTGGGGAATGATCCCCGGCTGGCGGCGATGCTGGTGGCGGCAGACGGGCGTGATGAAGTGGCGACAGCAGCAAAAGCCGTGGCGATGCTGGAAGAGCCGCCGCGCAACAGCGGCAGCGATCTCAGTCATGCGTTTTCACGTCAGCAGCCCAACTGGCAACAGCGCGCCCGGCAGCTCAGCCAGCGGCTGGGGACGACAGGGGGTGATGCTGACATTGACGCGCTGGCACCGCTCCTGGCACGCGCTTTTGCTGACAGAATTGCCCGCCGACGCGGCCAGGAAGGACGATACCAGCTGGCGAACGGGATGGGTGCGATGCTGGACGCCGATGACGCGCTGAGCCGTCATGAGTGGCTGATTGCACCGTTGCTGTTGCAGGGCAGCCAGTCGCCGGATGCGCGTATTCTGCTGGCGCTGCCGCTGGATATCGACCGGCTGATCGCCCGCTGTCCGTGGCTGTTACAGCAGTCGGACACCATCGAGTGGGATGAGGCCCTGGGCACGCTGAAAGCCTGGCGTCGTCAGTGCATCGGCGAGCTGGTGGTCAAAGTCCAGCCGCTGGCGAAGCCGTCTGAAGAAGAACTGCATCAGGCCATGCTGAACGGCATTCGCGATAAAGGCCTGGCCGTCCTGAACTGGACTCCGGAAGCGGAACAGCTTCGGTTGCGGCTGCACTGTGCGGCAAAATGGCTGCCGGAACAGCCGTGGCCGGCGGTCGATGACGTGTCATTGCTGGCGTCGCTGGAAAGCTGGCTGCTGCCGCAGATGCAAGGTGTACATTCGCTGCGGGCGCTGAAAGCCCTCAATCTTCACACAGCCTTACAAAACCTGTTGCCGTGGTCATTACGTCAACAACTGGATAGTGAGCTGCCGGCGCATTACACTGTGCCGACCGGAAGCCGGATTGCCATCCGCTATCATGACGAAAATCCCCCGGCGCTGGCGGTACGAATGCAGGAGATGTTCGGCGAAGCGACAACGCCGACGATTGCCCAGGGGCGCGTCGCGCTGGTGCTGGAACTCCTGTCACCAGCGCAACGACCCTTGCAGATCACCCGCGATCTCAGCGCGTTCTGGCAGGGGGCGTATCGTGATGTGCAAAAAGAGATGAAAGGGCGCTATCCAAAGCACGTATGGCCAGACGATCCTGCGAATGCAGTGCCCACCCGGCGAACGAAGAAATATTCACAGACATAAAATTGAGAGATTTCTTCTTTCACCTGCGGGTGAAAGACAAGAGAATCAGGCCATTACGCCTGAAAAATGCGGAGAGAAAGCATGGCGGGGAATGACCGCGAGCCGATAGGACGAAAGGGGAGACCCGCGCGTCCGGCAAAAGAAAAAATAAGTCGTCGTCGACTCCGGGAAGAGGAGTATGACGACGAATACGATGACTACGACGATGAGGATGAAGAGCCGATGCCGCGTAAGGGGAGAGGCAGAGGGCGTAAGCCTCGTGGTAAACGCGGCTGGTTCTGGCTGCTGGTCAAGATTTGCATCGTCCTTGCGGTGCTGATCGCCATTTATGGCGTCTACCTTGATCAAAAAATTCGTAGCCGTATCGACGGAAAAGTCTGGCAGTTACCGGCGGCGGTCTATGGCCGCATGGTCAACCTTGAGCCTGACATGCCGGTCAGTAAAAACGAGATGGTGCGGTTGCTGACGGCCACGCAATACCGTCAGGTGACGGCAATGACGCGCCCTGGCGAGTTTACCGTACAGGCGAACAGCATCGAGATGATCCGCCGTCCGTTTGACTTTCCGGACAGCAAAGAGGGGCAGGTGCGCGCGCGTCTGACTTTCGATGGCGATCACCTCTCGACGATCACCAACATTGATAACAACCGTCAGTTCGGGTTCTTCCGTCTTGATCCGCGACTTATCACCATGCTCTCTTCGCCCAACGGCGAACAGCGCCTGTTTGTGCCGCGTAACGGCTTCCCGGATCTGCTGGTTGATACGCTGCTGGCCACCGAAGACCGCCACTTCTATGAGCATGACGGCATTAGCCTCTACTCCATTGGTCGTGCAGTGCTGGCTAACCTGACAGCAGGGCGGACGGTGCAGGGCGCCAGTACGCTGACGCAACAGCTGGTGAAAAACCTGTTCCTCTCCAGCGAGCGCTCTTACTGGCGTAAGGCGAACGAAGCCTATATGGCGCTGATCATGGACGCGCGTTACAGCAAGGATCGTATCCTTGAGCTGTACATGAACGAAGTTTATCTCGGTCAGAGTGGCGACAATGAAATCCGCGGCTTCCCGCTGGCGAGCCTGTACTATTTCGGTCGTCCAGTAGAGGAGCTGAGTCTTGATCAGCAGGCGTTGCTGGTGGGGATGGTGAAAGGGGCGTCAATTTACAACCCGTGGCGTAACCCGAAACTGGCGCTGGAGCGTCGTAACCTGGTGCTGCGCCTTCTGCAACAGCAGAACGTGATCGACCAGGAGCTGTACGACATGTTGAGCGCCCGTCCGCTGGGTGTTCAGCCGCGCGGTGGCGTAATTTCGCCACAACCTGCGTTTATGCAGATGGTGCGTCAGGAATTGCAGGCGAAGCTCGGCGATAAAGTTAAAGATCTCTCCGGCGTGAAGATTTTCACCACCTTTGACCCGGTGGCACAGGACGCGGCTGAAAAAGCGGCGACGGATGGGATCCCGGAATTGAAGAAACAGCGTAAGCTGAGCGATCTGGAAACCGCGATGGTGGTGGTCGACCGCTTCAGCGGCGAAGTCCGGGCGATGGTTGGCGGGGCAGAGCCGCAGTTTGCGGGTTACAACCGCGCGATGCAGGCACGCCGTTCAATTGGTTCCCTGGCGAAACCGGCAACCTATCTGACGGCGCTGAGCCAGCCGAATCTCTATCGTCTGAACACCTGGATTGCCGATGCGCCAGTCTCTATTCGTCTGTCGAACGGTCAGACCTGGTCGCCGCAGAACGACGACCATCGCTATAGCGGTCAGGTGATGCTGGTGGATGCGCTGACCCGTTCCATGAACGTGCCGACGGTAAACCTCGGGATGGCGCTGGGCCTGCCTGCGGTGACGGATACCTGGCTGAAACTGGGCGCGCCGAAAGCGCAACTGAACGCCGTACCAGCGATGCTGCTGGGCGCGCTGAACCTGACGCCAGTCGAAGTGGCGCAGGCGTTCCAGACTATCGCCAGCGGCGGTAACCGCGCCAGCCTCTCGGCGTTGCGTTCGGTGATTGCCGAAGACGGCACGGTGCTCTATCAGAGCTATCCGCAGGCAGAACGCGCCGTACCGGCGCAGGCGGCGTACATGACGTTGTGGACCATGCAGCAGGTAGTGCAGCGCGGGACGGGCCGTCAGCTGGGCGCGAAATATCCGGGTCTGCATCTGGCGGGGAAAACCGGGACCACCAACAATAATGTTGATACCTGGTTTGCCGGTATCGACGGACGTGAAGTGGTGATCACCTGGGTTGGTCGCGACAATAACCAGCCGACGAAACTGTACGGTGCAAGCGGCGCGATGTCGATTTACCAGCGCTATCTGGCAAATCAGTCGCCGATCCCGCTGAACCTGACGCCGCCGGAAGATATCGTCGATATGGGCGTAGATGATAACGGCTATTTTGTCTGCGGTGGCGGTGGAATGCGTACGTTACCGGTCTGGACGACGAACCCGGATGCGCTGTGCCAGCAGAGCCAGGCGCAGCAAGAACAACAGCCGGGTAACCCGTTTAATCAGTCGCAGCAACAGCCTCAACAGCAGCCGCAACAACAGCAGCAACAGCGGCAGCAGGAAAAAAGCGACGGCGTCGCAGGCTGGATCAAAGACATGTTTGGCGGTGACTAACACTGGCGCACAGGCCCTCTCTCTACGTGGAGAGGGTCTTTCAAGATCCCCGATTTAACCTCATTCTAACTCCCTAACAACACTCCGGTTATTTTTTATTCCCTTAATACCTTCAGGGTCGCATTCTCCTTGCTATGGTTGCGTCGTTTCGCCTATTATGCTGCCGTCATAATAATAATTCTCGTTTACGTTATCATTCACTATTTCATCAGAGAACCGAAATGGCGCGTCCAAAAACTGCTCAGCCAAAGCCTGCCACATTGCGTAAAATCGCAGTGGTAGTAGCCACAGCGGTTAGCGGCATGTCTGTATACGCACAGGCGGCTGAACAACCGAAAGAAGAAACCATCACCGTTACCGCCGCACCTGACACCCAGGAAAACGCCTGGGGTCCGGCACCAACAATCGCCGCGAAACGTACCGCGACGGCAACGAAGACCGATACCCCGATCGAAAAAACACCGCAGTCGATTTCCGTGGTGACACGCGAAGAGATGGAAATGCATCAGTTCCAGTCCGTCAAGGAAGCGTTGGGTTACACGCCAGGCGTGACGGTCAGCAGCCGTGGTGCTTCGAATACCTATGATTTTGTCATTATCCGCGGTTTTTCTTCTGTCGGCCTGAGCCAGAATAACTATCTGGATGGCATGAAGTTGCAGGGTGATTTCTATAACGATGCGGTTATCGATCCCTACATGCTGGAGCGAGTTGAGCTGATGCGCGGCCCGGTATCGGTGCTGTATGGTAAAAGCAACCCTGGTGGTATCATCTCTATGGTCAGCAAGCGCCCGACCACTGAGCCGCTGCATGAAATTCAGTTCAAAATGGGAACAGATAATCTGTTCCAGACCGGTTTTGACTTCAGTGATGCACTGGATGACAACGGTGAATTCTCCTACCGCCTGACCGGTGTGGCGCGTTCCAGTAATGAGCAGCAGGAAAATGCGGAGCAGCAACGCTATGCGATTGCGCCGTCTTTCTCCTGGCGCCCGGATGACAAAACCAATTTCACCTTCCTGTCATACTTCCAGAATGAACCGGAAACTGGCTACTACGGCTGGTTACCGAAAGAAGGGACTGTTCAACCGTTGCCAAATGGTGGTCATCTGCCGACCAGTTTCAACGAAGGAGCCAGTAACAACACCTATTCCCGTAATCAGAAAATGGTGGGTTACAGCTTCGAACACGGTTTCAACGACACGTTTACCGTGCGCCAGAATTTGCGTTTCTCTGAAATGAAGGTTGCCCAAAAGAGTGCTTACGGTACCGGTCTGTGTAACAACAGCATGAATGCCTTCAACGTTTACTGTCAGGCATTGACGCCAGAGCAACAGGCACATTATCTGGGGCGTGGCACTGTCGTGGACAATGAGCGTTTGCAGAATTTTAGCGTTGATACTCAACTGCAAAGCAAATTTGCGACCGGCAGTATCGATCATACGCTGCTGACCGGTGTTGATTACATGCGTATGCGCAATGATATCAATGCCCTGTTTGGTAACGCCCCGGCGCTGGATCTCAACAACCTGCCGTCAATGAATGATGTTGATTTTGGTGATGCTGTCCCTTACCAGATGAACGAAAGCAAGCAAACGGGCATTTACGTTCAGGATCAGGCCGAATGGGACAAATGGGTGGTGACGCTGGGCGGTCGCTATGACTGGTCGAAGCAGGCAACCACCGTTCGCAGCGATAACGGCTACATCGATCGCAACGATCACAAATTTACCTGGCGTGGTGGCGTTAACTATCTGTTCGATAATGGTATTTCACCATACGTTAGCTATAGCCAGTCTTTCGAACCGAACGCCTTCAGTCTTTACAGCACTCCTCGCGTCGCTTATGCACCTTCTAAAGGTGAACAGTATGAGGCGGGTGTGAAGTATGTGCCGAAAGATATGCCGATCGTGGTGACTGGTGCG
This sequence comes from Trabulsiella guamensis ATCC 49490, assembly GCF_000734965.1. Taxonomy (GTDB): domain Bacteria; phylum Pseudomonadota; class Gammaproteobacteria; order Enterobacterales; family Enterobacteriaceae; genus Trabulsiella; species Trabulsiella guamensis. Next base: position 9,145 of record NZ_JMTB01000059.1, on the reverse strand, counting down.
CTCTATCAGTTGACCAAATCGGATACTCTCATGGCGGACCCGAACAACGCCCTGAATCAGGTGCCCGCGGGTGAGATCCGTTCTCGCGGTGCAGAGCTTGAAGCCAAAGCAGCGGTAAATGCCAATATCAACGTGACTGCGTCTTATACCTACACAGATGCGCAATACACGAAAGATACTGATCTGAAAGGCAATACCGTGGTACAGGTGCCTAAACATATGGCTTCACTGTGGGGCGATTACACCTTCAATGAAGGCGCTCTATCAGGCCTGACGCTGGGTACCGGTGGACGCTTTATTGGTTCCAGCTATGGCGATCCGGCAAATACCTTCAAGGTCGGCAGTGCGGCTGTCATGGATGCAGTTGTGAAATACGATCTGGCACGTTTCGGTATGGCAGGCTCCAGTCTGGCAGTGAACGTGAATAACGTATTTGACCGGGAATACGTATCCAGCTGCTTCGAAACCTATGGTTGTTTCTGGGGCGCAGAGCGTCAGGTGGTTGCTACCGCAACGTTCCGTTTCTAAATCCTTTTCAGGCGCGGTTTGCCGCGCCTTTTTCACACGTTGGTCGCTATGCAGGAAAAAACTTCTCTTTCCGAAACCACCTTTTCGCTTAGCAACGTCTCTTTCCGCGTGCCTGGCCGTACGCTGCTGCATCCTCTCTCTTTGACGTTCCCGGTGGGTAAAGTGACCGGACTGATCGGTCATAACGGTTCGGGCAAATCAACGCTGCTGAAAATGCTTGGTCGCCATCAGCCGCCGACGGAAGGGGAGATCCTGCTCGACGGTCAACCGCTGGAGAGCTGGAACAGTAAGTCGTTCGCCCGTAAGGTTGCCTATCTGCCGCAACAACTGCCGCAGGCGGAGGGGATGACGGTGCGCGAACTGGTGGCGATTGGTCGTTACCCGTGGCATGGCGCGTTAGGGCGCTTTGGCGTGGCGGACAGAGAAAAAGTGGAAGAGGCGATAAGTCTGGTCGGCTTAAAACCGCTGGCACACCGTCTGGTGGACAGCCTTTCCGGCGGCGAACGTCAACGGGCGTGGATCGCCATGCTGGTGGCGCAGGACAGCCGTTGCCTGCTGCTCGACGAACCGACGTCCGCGCTGGATATCGCGCATCAGGTGGATGTACTGGCGCTGGTGCATCGCCTGAGCCAGCAGCGCGGGCTGACAGTGATCGCCGTGCTGCATGACATCAATATGGCGGCGCGGTACTGCGATTTTCTGGTGGCGCTGCGTGGCGGTGAAATGATTGCTCAGGGGACGCCGGAAACATTGATGTGCGGTGAAACGCTGGAACAGATCTACGGTATTCCGATGGGCATTCTGCCGCATCCGGCGGGCGCTGCACCGGTAAGTTTTGTCTATTGATGAACAGTTCAATGTTAATTAGCCGCCGACGTTTGCTGACCGCCATAGCGCTGTCGCCGCTGCTGCTGAAGATGAAGAGTGCCCGCGCGGCGACAGTCGATCCGCATCGCATCGTGGCGCTGGAATGGCTGCCGGTTGAGCTGCTGCTGGCGCTTGGCGTTACCCCTTATGGTGTTGCTGACATCCCCAACTACAAGTTGTGGGTGAACGAGCCAGCGCTGCCGGATTCGGTGATTGACATTGGATTACGCACTGAGCCCAATCTTGAACTGCTGACTGAAATGAAACCCTCGTATATGGTCTGGTCAGCAGGCTATGGCCCGTCGCCGGAGACGCTGGCAAAAATCGCCCCTGGCCGCGGTTTTAATTTTAGCGACGGCAAAAATCCCCTGGCGATGGCGCGTAAATCGCTGGGGGAAATGTCGCAACTGCTCGGGCTGGAAACGGCGGCCCGCCAGCATCTTGACCACTTCGACCAGTTTGTCGCGCAGTACAAACCACGCTTTGCACAGCGAGGCCAGCGCCCGTTGCTGATGCTCACTTTGCTCGACGCCCGCCATATGCTCGCCTTTGGTCCTAACTGCCTGTTCCAGCCCATTCTTGATGCATACGGTATTGTCAATGCCTGGCAGGGTAAACCCAACTTCTGGGGCAGCGAAGTGGTGGGTATCGACCGGCTTGGCGAATTTAAGGATGCGGACGTGCTGTGCTTTGACCACGGCAACGAAACCGAAATGCAAAAACTGATGGCGACGCCATTGTGGCAGGCGATGCCGTTTGTCCGCCAGCAGCGTTTCCGGCGCGTGCCCGCCGTCTGGTTTTACGGCGCCACACTGTCGACAATGAATTTTGTCCGTGTGCTGGATAACGCGCTGGGAGGGAAAGCATGAGATCGCGAATCATGCTGTTCCCGGCAGCGCTGTTACTCGTGCTGTTTATTGCTGCCGCCGCACTGAGTTGGGTGAACTTTAACATCGCGTTGCCGCGCGCACAGTGGCGCGAGGCATTCTGGCAGCCGAATATCGACAGCATCGCGCAGATGTTGTTCCACTACAGTTTGCTGCCGCGGGTGGTCGTTTCACTGCTGGTGGGCGCCGGGCTGGGCTTAGTGGGCATACTGTTCCAGCAGGTGCTGCGTAACCCGCTGGCGGAACCGACGACGCTCGGCGTCGCGACCGGCGCGCAACTGGGGATTACCGTCACTGCGCTGTGGGCCTTACCCGGCGCGTTGACGGCGCAGTTCGCGGCGCTGGCGGGCGCCTGTATTGTCGGCGCGCTGGTGTTCGGTGTCTCCTGGGGCAAACGCTTGTCGCCGGTGACGCTGATCCTCGCCGGTCTGGTGGTCAGCATGTACTGTGGCGCAATCAATCAGCTGCTGGCGATTTTCCATCATGATCAGTTGCAGAGCGTGTTCCTGTGGGGCACCGGGACGCTGACGCAAACCGACTGGAGCGTGGTGAAACAACTGTGGCCGCAACTGCTTGGCGGCGTGATGCTGACCCTGCTGCTATTGCGTCCATTGACGCTGATGGGGCTGGATGACGGCGTGGCGCGCAATCTCGGGCTGGCGTTGTCACTGGCGCGTCTGGCCGCGCTGGTGCTGGCGATTGTCATCAGCGCGCTGCTGGTGAATGCGGTGGGGATCATTGGCTTTATCGGCCTGTTTGCCCCGCTGCTGGCGAAAATGCTTGGCGCCCGTCGCCTGCTTTCCCGCCTGATGCTGGCACCGCTGATTGGTGCGCTGATCCTCTGGCTGTCCGATCAGATCATTCTCTGGCTTTCCCGCGTCTGGATGGAAGTCTCAACCGGTTCCGTGACCGCACTGATTGGCGCACCGCTGCTACTCTGGCTGTTGCCGCGACTGCGCAGCATCAGCGCCCCGGCGATGGATGCCGGGGATCGCGTCGCCGCAGAGCGCCAGCGAGTGCTGGCCTGGTCACTGGCAGGGCTGGCGGTGTTGCTGCTGGTGATGCTGGTCTCACTCTCGTTTGGCCGCGATTCTCAGGGCTGGCAGTGGGCGGGCAATGAACTGCTGAATCAACTGATGGAATGGCGAGCGCCGCGCATTCTGGCAGCGCTGATCGCCGGGATGATGCTGGCGGTAGCCGGCTGTATTATTCAGCGCCTGACCGGTAACCCGATGGCCAGCCCGGAAGTGCTGGGGATTTCCTCCGGCGCGGCGTTTGGTGTGGTGGTGATGTTATTTTTCGTGCCGGGCGATGCCTTCGGCTGGCTGATGCCTGCCGGTAGCCTCGGTGCGGCAGCGACGCTGATGGTTATCCTGATCGCCGCCGGGCGTGGCGGTTTTTCACCGCACCGTATGTTGCTGGCGGGGATGGCGCTCAGTACAGCGTTTACCATGCTGCTGATGATGTTGCAGGCCAGTGGCGACCCGCGCATGGCACAGATCCTGACGTGGATCTCCGGTTCTACCTACAACGCGTCATACCCGCAGGTGGTTCGCACCGGGATAATGATGATTGTACTGCTGGCGGTGGTGCCGTTTTGCCGTCGTTGGCTGACCATTTTACCGCTGGGCGGCGAGACGGCCCGCGCGGTCGGGATGGCGCTGACACCGTCACGCATAGGATTACTGTTGCTGGCAGCATGTCTGACGGCCACCGCCACGATGACCATCGGGCCACTCAGTTTTATTGGTCTGATGGCACCGCATATGGCGCGCATGATGGGGTTCCGCCGGACGATGCCGCACATCGTGCTGTCGGCGCTCATTGGCGGATTACTGCTGGTATTTGCTGACTGGTGTGGCCGGATGGTGCTGTTCCCTTACCAGATCCCGGCGGGGCTGCTGTCGACGTTTATCGGTGCACCGTACTTTATCTATCTGCTGAGGAAGCAGAGCCGATAAATCCAGGCCGGGAAGCGCTCATGCGTACCCGGCCTGCAAAACTTACAGCTGCGCAAACACTCTGCGGGCTGCGTCGATCGTGTTATCGATATCTTCTTCGCTGTGGGCAACAGACATAAAGCCCGCTTCAAATGCTGATGGCGCCAGGTAGACGCCTTCCTCCAGCATCAGATGGAAGAAGCGTTTAAAACGTTCCACATCGCATTTCACCACATCCTGATAGCAGGTTACGGTCTCTGCATCAGTAAAGAAAATCCCGAACATGCCGCCAACGTGGTTCACCACCAGTGGGATCCCCGCCTCTTTTGCCGCCGCCAGCAAGCCATTCGCCAGTTGTGTGGTCAGCGCGGTCAGTGTGGAATGCACGCCCGGCTGTGAGACTTCCGTCAGACAGGCAAAACCGGCAGCCATGGCAATCGGGTTACCGGACAGCGTGCCCGCCTGATAGACCGGGCCGGTCGGCGCCAGCGCGTCCATCACGTCACGACGTCCGCCGAACGCACCAACAGGCATGCCGCCGCCGATGATTTTGCCAAGGCAGGTCAGATCCGGCACCACATCGTAATACGACTGCGCGCCTGCCAGCGCTACGCGGAAACCCGTCATGACTTCGTCGATGATCAGCAGCGCGCCAAATTCGTCGCACAGCGCACGCAGGCCTGGCAGGAAATCCGACTGCGGCGGAATGCAGTTCATGTTGCCCGCCACCGGCTCAACGATGATACAGGCGATATCCTGCGGATACTGTTCGAATGCGGCGCGTACTGATGGCAGATCGTTATACGTGCAGGTCAGGGTATGTTTCGCGAAGTCCGCCGGGACGCCGGGTGAGTTCGGCTGGCCGAGGGTCAGCGCGCCAGAACCAGCTTTCACCAGCAGGCAGTCGGCGTGGCCGTGATAGCAGCCTTCGAATTTGATGATTTTGTCGCGACCGGTAAAGCCGCGCGCCAGACGGATCGCGCTCATGGTCGCTTCGGTGCCGGAGTTCACCATGCGTACCATATCCATCGTCGGCACCAGCTCGGTGACCAGCGCGGCCATTTTCACTTCCATTTCGGTGGGCGCACCGAAGCTCAGACCACGTTCCGCCGCTTCAATCACCGCATTGCGAATGGCAGGATGGTTATGCCCCAGCACCATCGGCCCCCACGAGCCAACGTAATCGACATACGCTTTGCCGTCTACGTCATACAGGTAAGCGCCATCGGCACGTTCGATAAACAGCGGTGTACCGCCCACGCCAGTGAAGGCACGTACCGGTGAGTTAACACCGCCGGGAATAAGTTCGCGCGCGGCGCTGAAGAGGTTTTCTGATTTGCTCATAGCCTGTTCCTGGTTCGTAGAAAGCGAAATGAGGACTATTCTAAGGTATTCCGCGAGCAAGAGCAGGGAATTTTCAGGCGACAGGGTGGCGGCAGGATGAGTACAATACGCCGCGCAATTTGTATGACTAATTAATGATAACGGCATGAAAGCAGAAACGTCTTCTTTTGAATCACAGCAACTTCTTCGTTTACGCCGCCGCCATGTGATGCGTCGCCTGCTTAACCGTGACAAAACGCCGCTGGCGATTTTGTTGATGGCCGCCGTGGTGGGCACGATTACCGGGCTGGCGGGCGTCGCATTTGAAAAGGCCGTCACCTGGGTACAGAACGGGCGTATTGAAACGCTGACACAGGTGGCCGATCACGGTTTTCTGCTCTGGCCGCTGGCGTTTATTCTCTCGGCGCTGCTGGCGATGGTGGGTTATTTTCTGGTGCGTCGTTTTGCACCGGAGGCTGGTGGTTCGGGGATCCCGGAAATCGAAGGGGCGCTGGAAGAACTGCGTCCGGTGCGCTGGTGGCGAGTGTTGCCGGTGAAATTCATCGGCGGGATGGGCACACTAGGCGCGGGCATGGTGCTCGGCCGTGAAGGGCCGACGGTGCAGATTGGCGGCAACATTGGCCGCATGGTACTGGATCTGTTTCGCATGCGCAGCCCTGAAGCTCGCCATACGCTGCTGGCAACCGGGGCCGCGGCGGGGTTATCGGCAGCATTTAATGCGCCGCTGGCCGGGATCCTGTTTATCATCGAAGAGATGCGTCCGCAGTTTCGCTATAACCTCATCTCCATTAAAGCGGTGTTTACTGGCGTTATCATGTCGAGCATCGTATTCCGTATCTTCAACGGCGAAGTGGCGATTATCGATGTAGGCCATCTGTCAAACGCGCCGGTGAATACGTTATGGCTGTACCTGATTTTAGGGATGATTTTCGGCTGCGTTGGACCGTTGTTTAACGCGCTGGTATTGCGTACGCAGGATATGTTTCAGCAGCTGCACGGCGGAGAGATCAAAAAGTGGGTGTTGATCGGCGGCGTCATTGGCGGGTCGTGCGGCGTGCTGGGGTTGATCCAACCGGCTGCTGCTGGCGGCGGTTTTTACCTCATTCCCATTGCGGCGGCGGGCAATTACACCATCGGCGTGCTGCTGTTTATCTTTGTTGCCCGCGTGGTGACGACGCTGCTCTGTTTCTCTTCCGGCGCGCCGGGCGGAATTTTTGCGCCGATGCTGGCGTTGGGAACCCTGTTCGGCACCGCGTTCGGCATGGCGGCGGCGGTCAGTTTTCCGGCGTATCAACTGGACGCAGGCACCTTTGCGATTGCCGGAATGGGGGCACTGCTGGCCGCATCGCTGCGTGCGCCGCTCACCGGGATTGTGCTGGTTCTGGAAATGACTGACAACTATCAGCTCATTTTGCCAATGATTATTACCTGTCTTGGCGCAACACTACTGGCACAATTTCTGGGCGGTAAACCGCTATACTCCTCTATCCTCGCGCGTACACTGGCAAAACAGCAGGCAGAACAAGAGCGCAATACACAGCAGGTTAGTGGGGAGAATACTTGAACGAAATACTCGGGTATTAGATAATGGCTCAAAAGCTCAGGTTATAATTTAACCTGACTGCAGTATAACCGGGAGTAAGAAATGAGTGATGACGTAGCAGCACTGCCGCTGCAGTTTACTGATGCCGCAGCGAAAAAGGTAAAAAGCCTGATCGCGGATGAAGATAACCCGAACCTGAAACTCCGCGTGTACATCACTGGCGGTGGTTGCAGCGGGTTCCAGTACGGTTTTACCTTTGATGATCAAATCAACGAAGGCGATATGACCATTGAGAAGCAGGGTGTTGGTCTGGTTGTGGACCCAATGAGTCTGCAATACCTGGTCGGCGGTTCTGTGGATTACACAGAAGGCCTGGAAGGGTCTCGCTTCATTGTCTCCAACCCGAACGCCACCAGCACCTGTGGGTGTGGTTCCTCGTTCAGTATCTGATGCCGTTGGCCCGGCACTGACCGGGCCGACTCACCGCATTACCGTCCGTTTTCATCCAGCGCAAACGTCGGCAGTTTCAGATGCCAGCGTATCGCCGCCAGGCGAATCACCAGCGTCACTAACATTCCCAGCATCGCCGAATTTTCAAGTGACATTGCGAACGTGTAATGCGCTGTCGCATGAACGATGCCGCCGACAATACAGGCAGTGGCGTAGATTTCGGTGCGTAAAATCATTGGGATTTCGCGCGCCAGCACGTCACGGATGATCCCGCCGCCGACACCGGTGACCACGCCCATGCAGATGGCGACTAACGGGCCGCTGTCGGCCAGAAACGCCTTGTTAACACCAATCCCGACGAATACCGCCAGCCCGACGGCATCCAGCACCGGTAAAATCCATTTCGGCAACCGGCGTGGCTGACGCACCAGCAAAATCGTCAGCATACTGGTGACCATCGCGACGACCAGATCCGTGGGATCTTTCACCCAGAATACCGGGCCATTGGCCAACGCCATATCACGAATGGTGCCGCCGCCGACAGCGGTGACGACGCCGAGCACTAGCACGCCAAATGGATCCATGCGAAGTTTTCCGGCGAGCAGAACGCCGGAGACAGCAAAAACGGCTGTACCTACAATATCCAGCCAATACACGAGCATCGTTATTTTCCTGCCTGATTCACCTGCGCAAGCGCAGAACAGAGTTGTTTTGCGGCGAGGATAATACGCGGGCTCGCGCGTTCAAACCAGTCACTATTAAGAGCAATAACTGGAATTTTGAGCTGGGTATGCCAGTAAGCTTCAATTTTCGGAACTTCTCTCTCTTTTCCCCCGAAGACAATGGCCTGTGGATCGCGGGACAGCACCTGCTCACGACTGACCTGCGGCCAGGGAACCCGGCTGGCGGCAAAAATGTTTTCTCCACCACACAGTTCAAGGATCTCGTTTTGAATAGAGTGCTTTCCGCTGGTAAAGAGGGGATTTGCGCCGAACTGTAAAAAAACACGCGTTTTATGGACACTGGCATAGCGGGATTTCAGCGTCGCATAGTCCTGCTGTAACGCACGGGCGGCCTGTGTCGCTTTTTCAGGCTGCGGGCTCCACGCTGCCAGCTGTTGTAATGCGTCAATGATGCTGGCGACAGAATCGGTTTCAATCCACAGCACGTGGATGCCCAGTGCGCTCAACTGGTTGATCTGGCGTTCAGCATTTCCCTCTTTCCACGCCAGCACCAGGTCTGGTTTGAGCGCCACAATGCGTTCAAAATTGATGCCCTGCCAGCTCGCGACCTGTTCAATGGCGGCGGCTTGCGGCGGATAATCAGAAAATGCGCTTACGCCGACAGGCGTGATCCCGGCGGCGAAAGCCAGTTCGGTATTGGATGGAGACAGTGAAACAACCCGCGGCGCGGCAAACAGCCACGCCGGGGTGAGCAGAAGCAGGGCGATGACAGCCCTGAAGCCAGCGTTAGCCACGCGCCAGCTTCTGTACCAGGGTTTCTACCATCAGGGTAGACTGCTTCGCGGCCACGGCGAGGAATTCGTCAAAGCTGAGGTGCGACTGCTGATCAGCCACGTCGGAGAT
>NZ_JMTB01000058.1 GCF_000734965.1 Trabulsiella guamensis ATCC 49490 | reverse complement strand
GCAATGGCAGTCGCTTCCATCTCTACGGCAATCGCCTGCGGGAAGTTGTGGCGAATTTTTGCTAGGCCGACAGAGCCGTTGATAAAGGCATCGCCGCTGACGATAAGCCCGCGCACCGCGTGCAGGTTCAGCGCGCTGATGCAGCTTTCTGCGGCGGCGATCAGTTTTTCATCCGCTTTAAAACCTGCCGGGCAGCCCGGCAACTGACCGTATTCGTAACCAAAGGCGGTGACGTCGGCGTCGTGATAACGCGCTTCGTCAGAAACTACGATGTCGCCCACTTTCAGCGTCGGGGCAAGACCGCCAGCGGAACCGGTGTTAATAATCACATCGGGTTTGCAATGCTCGAGCAGCAGGGTTGCGCCCATCGCCGCCGCCACTTTACCGATCCCGGATTTGAGCAATGCGATCTCTGTGCCATTCAGCGTACCGGTGTAAATTTCGCTTCCGCCGAGTGTGAGCGTTTTGCGGTTCTCGATTTTGTCACGCAGCAGCGTAACTTCTTCTTCCATTGCACCAATAATGCCGATTTTCATAGATTTACTCGCGATAAGTCATAATTAAAGGCATAGTTTATCATGCGCTCAGAAGATGCGCATTTCCGGACCGGGAGCGGGTATGGCTAAGATCGACTTTCGCAACAAAATAAACTGGCGTCGGCGTTATCGTTCTCCGCAGGGCGAGAAGACCGAACATGAGATCCTGCGCATTTTCGAAAGCGACCGCGGGCGCATCATCAATTCGCCAGCGATTCGTCGGTTGCAGCAAAAAACCCAGGTCTTTCCGCTGGAGCGCAATGCCGCGGTGCGCACGCGTCTTACCCATTCGCTGGAGGTTCAGCAGGTCGGGCGTTATATCGCAAAAGAAGTACTGACACGCCTGAAAGAACAAAAGCTGCTGACGGTTTACGGATTGGACGAACTCACCGGGCCGTTTGAGAGCATTGTCGAGATGGCCTGCCTGATGCACGATATTGGCAATCCGCCCTTTGGCCATTTTGGCGAAGCGGCGATTAACGACTGGTTCCGTCAGCGACTGTTCCCGAGCGATGCGGCCAGCCAGCCGCTGAGCGATGATCGCTGCGTGGTGCAGGGGTTACAGCTACGGGAAGGGGAAGAGTCACTGAACGAGCAACGGCGCAAAGTGCGCCAGGATCTGTGTCAGTTTGAAGGCAACGCGCAGGGGATTCGTCTGGTGCACACGCTGATGCGTATGAATCTTACCTGGGCGCAGGTGGGGTGCATTCTGAAATATACCCGCCCGGCATGGTGGGTGGGGCCGCCGCCCCAGACTCATAGCTATTTGATGAAAAAACCGGGTTATTATCTGTCAGAAGAACCTTACATTGCGCGGCTGCGTAAAGAACTTTCACTGGCGCCTTACAGTCGTTTCCCTCTGACCTGGATAATGGAAGCTGCGGATGACATTTCTTATTGCGTGGCAGATCTTGAAGATGCGGTTGAAAAACGCATCTTTAGCGTTGAGCAGTTATATCAGCATCTGCATGACGCCTGGGGTCATCATGAAAAAGGATCGCTGTTTTCTCAGGTGGTCGAGAATGCGTGGGATAAATCGCGTTCAAATTCCCTGAGCCGTAGCACAGAAGATCAGTTCTTTATGTATTTGCGGGTCAATACGCTGAATAAGCTGGTGCCTTATGCGGCGCAACGCTTTATTGATAATATCGCGCAGATTTTTGACGGTGAATTTAACCATGCGCTACTGGAAGATGACAGCGACTTTAGCCAACTGCTTGATCTTTATAAAAAGGTGGCAATGAAGCATGTGTTCTGTCACCCGGATGTTGAACAGCTGGAATTGCAGGGATACCGTGTTATTAGTGGCCTGCTGGAGATCTACAAGCCATTGCTGGAATTATCGGAGCACGATTTTAGCGAACTGGTCACAAAAGAACGGCTGCGTCATTTACCGATTGAATCGCGGCTGTTTCAAAAACTGTCGACCCGTCATCGACTGGCCTATATCGAAGCGGTTAATAAAATTCCGCGTGATTCAACCGCGTTCGTAGTGATGGAATATTATTATCGTTGCCGCCTGATTCAGGACTATATCAGCGGCATGACTGATCTCTACGCCTGGGATGAATACCGTCGTCTGATGGCGGTGGAATAAGCGGTGAGTTTTGTAAAGATGGACAATATTTTTTTACTTTTTCCATAAACTTAATTCCGGAACTTCCCGCTATAAAGTGAATCTGATAGTGACGTACACAGCGTTTTGTCCTATTTGAAAATTGGAATTGAGATTGAGAAACATGAAAAAAACCACGTTAGCAATGAGTGCACTGGCTCTGAGTTTAAGCTTAGCGTTATCGCCACTGTCGGCGACGGCGGCGGAAACGGCCTCAGCGGCAGCTACAGCGCAGCCGATGCCGAGCCTTGCGCCGATGCTTGAAAAAGTCATGCCTTCAGTGGTTAGTATTAACGTAGAGGGTAGCACTACTGTTAATACACCGCGGATGCCGCGTAACTTCCAGCAGTTCTTTGGTGATGACTCCCCGTTCTGCCAGGATGGCTCTCCGTTCCAGAGCTCCCCGTTCTGTCAGGGTGGTCCTGGCGCAGGCGGTAACGGCGGCGGTCAGCAGCAAAAATTCATGGCGCTGGGCTCCGGTGTGATTATTGATGCCGCGAAAGGGTATGTGGTGACTAACAACCACGTGGTCGACAACGCGACGTCCATTAAAGTGCAACTGAGTGATGGTCGCAAATTAGACGCCAAAGTCGTCGGTAAAGATCCGCGCTCCGACATCGCTCTGATTCAGGTTCAGGATCCGAAAAACCTGACGGCGATTAAACTCGCTGACTCCGATGCGCTGCGTGTGGGTGATTACACGGTGGCAATTGGTAACCCGTTTGGTCTCGGCGAAACCGTCACCTCCGGGATTGTCTCCGCACTGGGCCGTAGCGGCCTGAACGTGGAAAACTACGAAAACTTTATCCAGACCGATGCGGCGATTAACCGCGGGAACTCCGGCGGCGCGCTGGTTAACCTGAATGGTGAACTGATCGGTATCAACACCGCGATCCTCGCACCAGACGGCGGCAACATCGGCATCGGCTTTGCGATTCCGAGCAATATGGTGAAAAACCTGACCGAGCAGATGGTCAAGTACGGCCAGGTGAAACGCGGCGAGCTTGGCATTATGGGTACCGAACTAAACTCTGAGCTGGCGAAAGCGATGAAAGTCGATGCCCAGCGTGGGGCCTTCGTCAGCCAGGTCATGCCGAACTCCTCCGCTGCTAAAGCCGGTGTTAAAGCGGGCGATGTCATTACTTCGCTGGACGGTAAACCGATCAGTAGCTTCGCGGCGCTGCGTGCGCAGGTGGGCTCAATGCCGGTCGGCAGCAAAGTCAGCCTGGGTCTGCTGCGTGACGGCAAACCGATGACCGTGTCGCTGGAGTTGCAACAGAGCAGCCAGACGCAGGTGGAATCCAGCTCTATCTTCAATGGCATTGAAGGCGCTGAGATGAGCAACAAAGGCCAGGACAAAGGTGTGGTGGTAAATGCCGTGAAAGCCGCTTCTCCGGCCGCGCAGATTGGTCTGAAGAAAGGCGATATTATCGTCGGCGCTAACCAGCAGCCTGTGAAAAATATCGCGGATCTGCGTAAGATCCTCGACAGCAAACCGTCGGTTCTGGCGCTGAATATTCAGCGTGGTGACAGCACCATCTACCTGCTGATGCAGTAATCCCCATGGCCTCTCCCGTCCGGGAGGGGCCGCTTTCTTTCCAATTTGTGATTATTCCCACATCTCCATAGATCTCACTGCTGGTTTGTGCATCTGCACAATGTGATAGCGTAGTATCTTCACTAATCTGTTGCTCTGCTGACAGGAGGGGATATGGCTGGCTGGCATCTTGATACCAAAATGGCGCAGGATATCGTGGCGCGAACCATGCGCATCATCGATACCAATATCAACGTAATGGATGCCCGCGGGCGAATTATCGGTAGCGGCGATCGTGAGCGCATTGGGGAATTGCACGAAGGCGCGTTACTGGTGCTGTCACAGGGCCGGGTTGTGGACATCGATCACGCCGTCGCCCGCCATCTGCATGGCGTTCGGGAAGGGATCAACCTGCCGTTGCGCCTGGAAGGGGAGATCGTCGGCGTTATTGGTCTGACGGGCGAACCGGAATCCCTGCGCAAATACGGCGAACTGGTGTGTATGACCGCCGAAATGATGCTGGAACAATCCCGTCTGATGCACTTGCTGGCGCAGGACAGCCGCCTGCGTGAAGAGCTGGTGATGAACCTGATTCAGGCAGAAGAGAATACCCCGGCGCTGACGGAGTGGGCGCAGCGGCTGGGCATCGATCTTAATCAGCCGCGTGTTGCGGCAGTGGTGGAAGTCGACAGCGGGCAGCTCGGCGTAGACAGCGCGATGGCGGAGCTGCAACAGTTGCAGACGGCGCTGACCACCCCCGAACGCAATAACCTGATCGCAATTGTGTCGCTAACCGAAATGGTGGTGCTGAAACCAGCGCTGAACGCCTTTGGTCGCTGGGACGCGGATGATCATCGCCGCCGTGTGGAACAGCTGATCTCCCGCATGAAAGAGAACGGTCAGCTACGGTTTCGCGTGGCGCTGGGCAACTACTTTACCGGGCCGGGCAGTATTGCGCGTTCCTGGCGCACGGCGCGAACAACGATGATGGTTGGCAAACAACGAATGCCCGACAGCCGCAGCTATTTTTATCAGGATTTGATGTTACCCGTGCTGCTCGACAGTCTGCGCGGCGGCTGGCAGGCGAATGAACTGGCCCGCCCACTGGTGCGGCTGAAAGCGATGGACAACAACGGGCTGTTGCGCCGCACGTTGCAGGCCTGGTTTCGCCACAACGTCCAGCCGCTGGCGACGTCAAAAGCACTCTTTATTCATCGCAATACGCTCGAGTATCGCCTGAACCGCATTTCAGAACTGACCGGGCTGGATTTGGGGAATTTTGACGACCGGCTGCTGCTCTATATTGCGCTGCAGCTGGATGAACAGCGGTGAAGTGATTGCCGGGTAAGGCGTCACCGCCACCCGGCAATAAACTACTTATTTGGTGCGGGTCAGCTTTTCAAGATCCGCTTCGATTTCATTGATCTTGTTAGTGACCACGCTTTCCAGATGACGAAGGTCGTCGAGGATCTTACGCTTCAGATCAACTTCAGTGCGATCGCGCAGGCAGATTTGATCTAATTCATCGATCACATAGCGCAGATTCGGGCTGATTTCCTGCACTTCTTTGTAGCCCTGCCCCACACCGTCCGCCACGACGGTCTTACGCTGGCGCGGATATTTGAATTTCACGCTCTTAGCGAAAAACTCGCCTTTATCCTTCTGGAAATAGATTTTCAGGATATCGTTATTGGCTTCCTGCCGGAGGCTGTAACGATCGATTTCATCAGGATTGGTAATGCCCAGACTTTTCAGATTGTCGTACATAGCGGTACCCCTAATTTCAATATAACTATTGAATAATTAATGAAAAAATCCATTTCCGCCAGCGCAACGTGTAAAAAAAGCGGGGCAAACCCGCTTTTCAATCCCGATATTAATCGATGGTGCGTAACAGCTCGTTAATACCGACTTTGCCGCGCGTTTTGGCGTCGACTTTTTTGACAATAACTGCACAGTACAGGCTGTATTTGCCGTCTTTTGACGGCAGGTTGCCGGAAACGACGACGGAGCCGGCCGGGACGCGGCCGTAATGGACTTCGCCGGTTTCGCGATCGTAAATTTTGGTGCTCTGGCCGATGTACACACCCATGGAGATCACCGCGCCTTCTTCGACGATCACCCCCTCAACGATTTCAGAACGTGCGCCGATGAAGCAGTTATCTTCAATGATAGTCGGGTTAGCCTGCAGCGGTTCCAGTACACCGCCGATGCCAACGCCGCCGGAGAGGTGAACGTTTTTACCAATCTGTGCGCAGGAGCCGACGGTTGCCCAGGTATCGACCATCGAACCTTCGTCAACATACGCGCCGATGTTGACATAAGACGGCATCAGCACGGTGTTGCGGGCGATGAATGCACCCTGACGCACCGCAGCGGGTGGCACAACGCGGAAACCTTCTTTCTGGAAACGCGCCTGATCGTAATCCGCGAATTTCATCGGCACTTTATCGAAGTAGCGGCTTTCTGCACCATCAATGACCTGATTATCGTTAATACGGAAAGAGAGCAGTACCGCTTTCTTCAGCCACTGATGGGTCACCCATTGACCCTCGATTTTTTCGGCAACACGCAAGGCACCGGAATCAAGCAGGGAAATGACCTGGTTAACCGCTTCGCGGGTAACAGTATCTACGTTTGCCGGGGTGATCTCGGCACGACGTTCAAAAGCGGACTCAATAACGTTCTGTAACTGCTGCATTGTTTCTCTTTCCATTTACTAAAAAAATAACGTTACCCTTTATCGTTTGGATTGAGGGCTGCTGTCAACCGCTGTTGCACTTCTTGTTGCAGCGCATTATTAAGGGCACGCCGGTCGGCGGTAGCGATTATAAATAAATCTTCTACTCGCTCGCCAATCGTGGTGATCCTCGCCCCGTGGAGCGAAATGCCGAGATCGGCAAATACCTGGCCGACACGCGCCAGCAAACCGGGCTGATCGAGGGCGATCAGCTCAAGGAAGGATTTTCTGTCGGTATGCGTCGGCAGGAAACTGACTTCGGTATCGACGGTAAAATGACGCAGTTTTGCCGGTTTACGGCGCGGTGTTGGCGGCTGCCACGCGCGCTGGGTAATGGCCTGCTCCAGACCATGGCGGATTACCTCATGGCGATCCGCTGAAAGCGGGCTGCCGTCGGGCTCCAGCACGATAAAGGTATCCATCGCCATGCCATCGCGGGTGGTGAAAATCTGCGCGTCATGAACGCTGAGATTACGCCTGTCGAGTTCCGCACAGACGGCGGCGAAGAGGTAAGGGCGGTCAGGGCTCCAGATGAAAATCTCCGTGCCACCGCGTGTCGCCTGTGGGCTGAGCAGAATCAACGGCTGCTTAAGATCGTGCTGCAACAGATGGCGCGCATGCCAGGCGAGTTGGTTTGGCGTGTGGCGCACAAAATAGTTAGCGCGACAGCGCGCCCAAATCTGATGCAACGCCTCTTCGTCAATGTTATCCATCCGCAGCAGCGCCAGCGCCTGCAACTGATGATGACGCACGCGTTCGCGCATATCCGGCATGCTCTGGATGCCTCGGCGGAGCTGTTTCTCCGTCGCGAAATAGAGTTCACGCAGCAGGCTCTGTTTCCAGCTGTTCCACAGCGTTTCGTTGGTGGCGCAGATATCGGCGACGGTCAGGCAGACCAGAAAGCGCAAGCGGTTTTCGGTCTGCACGGCTTCGGCAAATTGTTTAATGACTTCAGGATCCTGAATATCGCGGCGTTGCGCAGTGACCGACATCAACAGGTGATGGCGCACCAGCCAGGCGACAAGCTGGGTTTCGCGGGAGTTGAGACCGTGCAATTCGGCAAATTTCAGCACATCCTGCGCGCCGAGCACGGAATGGTCACCGCCACGCCCTTTGGCGATATCATGGAATAGCGCGGCGATGAGGATCAGTTCCGGGTGATTCAGCCGCGGCCAGAGCTCAACGCACAGTGGGTGCTGCGGACGGGTCTCTTCATGAGCAAAACTTTCCAGTTTCAGCAGGACGCGAATGGTGTGCTCATCGACCGTGTAGGCATGAAACAGATCGAACTGCATTTGTCCGACGATGTGCGACCACTGCGGCATATAGGCCCACAACACGCTGTGGCGGTGCATGGGCAGCAGACCGCGGCGAACCGCGCCGGGGTGACGCAGCATGCTGAGGAAAATCGACCGCGCCTCCGGAATATAACACAGCGGCTGCGCCAGATGACGGCGGGCATGGCGTAAATGGCGCAGTGTGGTGGAGTAGATCCCGGTGATGGTACTGTTACGCACCATGATGTAGAACATGCGTAGGATCGCCTGTGGCTCGCGCATGAACAGCGTTTCGTCACGGAGATCAATGAGCGTGCCACGTAACTGGAAATCGTCATCCAGCGGGCGCGGTTTTTCGTCTTCGGTCAGCGCCAGAATGGCTTCGTCAAACAGCTGGAGCAACATCTGGTTCAGCTCGCCGACGCGACGGGTGACGCGGTAAAAGTCCTTCATCATCTGCTCAACCGGCTCATTGCCTTCGCCATGGTAGTTGAGGCGTTGCGCGACGCTCAACTGGCGGTCAAACAGCAGACGGTTATCGTAGCGATTAAGTTCCAGATGGAGCGCAAAACGAATACGCCACAGCAGATGCAGGCACTCATTCAGTTCGTTGCGTTCGGCCTCTGTCAGAAAGCCGAAACCGACCATTTCATCGAGCGAGGTGGCGCCAAAGTGACGGCGGGCGACCCACTGCAGGGTGTGAATATCCCGTAAGCCGCCAGGGCTGCTTTTGATATCCGGCTCAAGATTATAGCTGGTGCCGTGGTAGCGCTGATGGCGATCATTTTGTTCTTCCACTTTGGCGGCAAAGAATTTCTCAGAGGGCCAGAACCCCTCGCTGAAAATGTGCTTTTGTAGTTCGAGAAACAGCGCGACGTCGCCAATAAGCAGGCGGGTTTCTATCAGATTGGTGGCGACAGTGAGATCGGAAAGCCCTTCCAGCAGGCACTCTTCCAGCGTGCGGACGCTGTGACCGACCTCCAGCTTGACGTCCCATAACAGCGTCAGCAGTTCGCCGATTTTTTGTGCCGCGTCGTCCGGCAGTTTTTTCCGGCTGAGTATCAACAGATCGATATCTGACAACGGGTGCAGTTCGCCGCGCCCGTAGCCGCCCACCGCCACCAGCGCCACATCGCTTATCTCTCCAAAGCCGTAATGCAGCCACAGGCGTTGCAGTAGCTGATCGATAAACACGGTGCGGGCGTTAATCAGTTGTTCGGCGGAAATTCCGCTGTCGAAGGCATCGCCGAGCCAGCGCTGGAAAGTTTCCAGCTGCACTTTGATTGTCGTGCAGTCGAGGAATGTTTCCGGCCACGAAACCGGGTTCGCGGGTTGATCGGGCAAAACAGGCAGTGTGGTGTCAGGTAAAGAAATGTTCATCGCGCCACCCATAAGAGAAAGCTATCACCCATAAAAAAGCCGGCTTTCGCCGGCTCTTCATCATTCGTTGTGCGAGATTATCGCCGGGATGGTGTCATCCTTGCGTAGCGTCAGAATTTCGCAGCCGTTGTCCGTCACCACAATAGTATGCTCATATTGCGCAGACAAGCTTCTGTCTTTGGTTTTCACCGTCCAGCCGTCTTTCATGGTACGGATGCGGTAGTCACCGGCGTTGACCATCGGCTCAATGGTGAAGGTCATGCCCTGTTTCAGTACCACGCCGCCGTCATCAGCGTCATAGTGCAGCACCTGCGGTTCTTCGTGGAAACCGCGGCCAATGCCGTGACCACAGTATTCGCGCACGACGGAGAAACCTTCCGCTTCAACAAATTTCTGAATCGCAGCACCAAGGGAACGCAGGCGAATGCCTGGTTTCACCATTTTCAGCGCGAGATACAGGCTTTCCTGAGTGATACGGCACAGGCGTTCGCCCAAAATCGTCGGCTTACCGACAATAAACATTTTTGAGGTATCGCCGTGGTACTCGTCTTTAATAACGGTCACGTCGATGTTGACGATATCACCATCTTTTAATAGTTTTTCGTCATCCGGAATGCCGTGGCACACCACTTCATTAATAGAAATACACACGGATTTCGGGAAGCCGTGGTAGCCGAGGCAGGCGGAGATCGCATGTTGTTCGTTAACAATATAGTCGTTGCAGATGCGATCCAGCTCGCCAGTGCTTACGCCTGGTTTGATATACGGTTCGATCATTTCCAGCACATCTGCGGCCAGTTTGCCTGCGACGCGCATTTTTTCGATTTCTTCAGGGGTCTTGATTGAGATAGCCATGAATTCTGTCCATCAGGGCCGATTTTTCGGCAATACTAGTCTAAGTGCTGCAATGGTATCAGCCTGGCGTACATCCTGCCAAATTGAGAATCCAGTACCGCACGCAGCGCCAACAATTATTGGTTTCTGACGGCGATTTGTGGTATAAAGCGCGCCGGACTTCCGATCCATTTCAGAAACACAGGCTGGACGGAAGCGATAAATCTCACTTTGTGTAACAACACACACGTATCGGCACATATTCCGGGGTGCCCTTTGGGGTCGGTAATATGGGATACGTGGAGGCATAACCCCAACTTTTATATAGAGGTTTTAAACATGGCAACTGTTTCCATGCGCGACATGCTCAAGGCTGGTGTTCACTTCGGTCACCAGACCCGTTACTGGAACCCGAAAATGAAGCCGTTCATCTTCGGTGCGCGTAACAACGTTCATATCATCAACCTTGAGAAAACTGTACCGATGTTCAATGAAGCGCTGGCTGAACTGAACAAGATCTCTTCTCGCAAAGGTAAAATCCTTTTCGTTGGTACCAAACGCGCTGCAAGCGAAGCGGTGAAAGAAGCTGCTAACAGCTGCGACCAGTTCTTCGTGAACCATCGCTGGCTGGGCGGTATGCTGACTAACTGGAAAACCGTTCGTCAGTCCATCAAACGTCTGAAAGATCTGGAAACTCAGTCTCAGGACGGTACTTTCGAAAAGCTGACCAAAAAAGAAGCGCTGATGCGCACTCGTGAGCTGGACAAGCTGGAAAACAGCCTGGGCGGTATCAAAGACATGGGCGGCCTGCCGGACGCACTGTTCGTTATCGACGCTGACCACGAGCACATCGCTATCAAAGAAGCAAACAACCTGGGTATTCCGGTATTTGCTATCGTTGATACTAACTCTGATCCGGACGGCGTTGATTTCGTTATCCCGGGTAACGACGATGCTATCCGTGCTGTCAGCCTGTACCTGGGCGCAGTTGCTGCGACCATTCGTGAAGGCCGTTCTCAGGATCTGGCTTCTCAGGCGGAAGAAAGCTTCGTAGAAGCTGAATAATAAGGTTCAAGCCCTTATTTAACCAGGTAGTACTGAGTTTGGTTAGGGGCCTTTTTACGGCCCCTTTTTCACTTTTATATCTGTTTGGCCGGGAGCCAGGCAGGTCTCAATCTCCCGAGGATTTTAGAATGGCTGAAATTACCGCTTCCCTGGTAAAAGAGCTGCGCGAACGTACTGGCGCAGGCATGATGGAATGTAAAAAAGCTCTGGTTGAAGCTAACGGCGACATCGAGCTGGCAATCGAGAACATGCGTAAATCCGGCGCTATCAAAGCGGCGAAAAAAGCAGGCAACGTGGCTGCTGACGGCGTGATCCTCACCAAAATCGAAGGCAACTACGGTGTGATTCTGGAAGTAAACTGCCAGACTGACTTCGTTGCGAAAGATGGTGGCTTCCAGGCATTTGCTAACAAAGTTCTGGACGCGGCAACTGCTGGCAAAATCACTGACGTTGAAGTTCTGAAAGCACAGTTCGAAGAAGAGCGTGTTGCCCTGGTTGCTAAAATCGGCGAGAACATCAACATCCGTCGCGTATCTTCCCTGGAAGGCAACGTGCTGGGCAGCTACCTGCACGGCGCGCGTATCGGCGTTCTGGTTGCTGCAACTGGCGCTGACGAAGAACTGGTTAAACAACTGGCAATGCACGTTGCTGCAAGCAAGCCGGAATTCGTTAAGCCGGAAGATGTGTCTGCTGACGTCGTAGAAAAAGAGTACCAGGTTCAGTTGGACATTGCCATGCAGTCTGGTAAGCCGAAAGAAATCGCAGAGAAAATGGTTGAAGGTCGCATGAAGAAATTCACCGGCGAAGTTTCTCTGACTGGTCAGCCTTTCGTTATGGATCCGAGCAAAACAGTTGGTCAGCTGCTGAAAGAGCACAATGCTGACGTGACTGGCTTCATCCGCTTTGAAGTGGGCGAAGGCATTGAGAAAGTTGAGACTGACTTCGCAGCCGAAGTTGCTGCAATGTCCAGACAGTCTTAATCGCTGTAAAAGGAGCCGCCTGAGGGCGGCTCTTCTTTGTACCCATCATGTGAAATTCAGTCAGCTCCGATTGGGTACGACTGTGAAGCAACGCATGATGTCGCCAGATTAAAACCATCCCATTCGTGACAGTCTCAGGAAAGAAACATGGCTACCAACGCAAAACCCGTCTACAAACGTATTCTGCTTAAGCTGAGTGGCGAAGCGCTGCAGGGCTCAGAAGGCTTCGGCATTGATGCAAGCATTCTCGACCGTATGGCGCAGGAAATTAAGGAACTGGTTGAACTGGGTATCCAGGTCGGAGTGGTGATTGGTGGCGGTAACTTATTCCGCGGCGCAGGGCTTGCGAAAGCGGGTATGAACCGCGTGGTGGGCGATCACATGGGTATGCTGGCGACGGTAATGAACGGTCTGGCAATGCGTGACGCACTGCATCGCGCCTATGTGAATGCTCGTCTGATGTCAGCGATTCCGCTGAATGGCGTGTGTGATAACTACAGCTGGGCGGAAGCCATCAGCCTGCTGCGCAACAACCGTGTGGTGATCCTCTCTGCAGGGACAGGCAACCCGTTCTTCACGACTGATTCCGCTGCTTGCCTGCGCGGTATCGAGATTGAAGCGGATGTAGTGCTTAAAGCCACCAAAGTGGACGGTGTCTTTTCCGCTGATCCAATGAAGGATCCGACAGCGACGCTGTACGATCAGCTCACCTATCAGGATGTGCTGGAAAAAGAATTAAAAGTCATGGATCTGGCTGCCTTTACGCTGGCTCGTGACCATAACCTGCCGATTCGCGTTTTCAACATGAACAAACCTGGCGCACTGCGTCGCGTGGTGATGGGCGAAAAAGAAGGCACTTTAATCACGGAATAATTTCCGTCGCGGCCAAATACGGGTAAGATTCCGCTTTAACATTGGCGGGTTATTTACCCGGTGGCATGATTTAAACGAGACTATACTTAGCACACTTTATTCTTCGCGGTGTGACTGTCTGGTCTGACTGAGACAAGTTTTCAAGGATTCGTAACGTGATTAGCGATATCAGAAAAGATGCTGAAGTACGCATGGAAAAATGCGTAGAAGCGTTCAAAAACCAAATCAGCAAAATTCGCACGGGCCGTGCTTCTCCCAGCCTGCTGGATGGCATTGTCGTCGAATATTACGGCACCCCAACGCCGCTGCGTCAGTTGGCCAGCGTTACCGTAGAAGATACCCGCACGCTGAAAATCAACGTGTTCGATCGTTCTATGGGGCCGGCGGTTGAGAAAGCCATCATGGCGTCCGATCTGGGTCTGAACCCAAGTTCTGCGGGTAGCGACATCCGTGTTCCACTGCCGCCGCTGACCGAAGAACGTCGTAAAGATCTGATCAAAGTCGTGCGTGGCGAAGCAGAGCAGGGCCGTGTGGCCGTGCGTAACGTGCGCCGTGATGCGAACGACAAAGTAAAAGCGCTGTTGAAAGACAAAGAGATCAGCGAAGATGATGATCGCCGTTCTCAGGATGACGTGCAGAAACTGACTGACGTGGCTATCAAGAAAATTGATACCGCGCTGGCAGAAAAAGAAGCAGAACTGATGCAGTTCTGATTTGCGCGGATAGCCGACAACGCCGTACAGGAGGCTTATAGCTTTGCTGGCGGCGTTTTGCTTTTTATACCTCTTTTAAAATTCTTCGGATCTTTCATGAAGCAATTAACCGTTCTTGGCTCCACGGGCTCAATTGGCTGTAACACACTGGATGTGGTGCGTCATAACCGTGACCGTTTCGCCGTTACCGCGCTGGTCGCCGGGAAAAACGTTGACCGGATGGTCGAGCAATGCCTGGAATTTACGCCGCGCTTTGCCGTGATGGATGATGATGAGAGTGCGAAAGCGCTGAAAATGGCATTAAGGCAGCACGGCAGCCGAACGGAAGTCATGAGCGGACAACAGGCGGCAAGCGACATCGCTGCGCTGGACGATGTCGACCAGGTGATGGCGGCGATTGTCGGCGCGGCAGGGCTGGTGCCAACGCTTGCCGCAATCCACGCCGGGAAGACGGTGCTACTGGCCAATAAAGAAGCGCTGGTCACTTGCGGGCGTTTGTTTATGGACGCCGTTAAACGCAGTGGCGCGCAGTTATTGCCGGTGGACAGTGAGCATAACGCGATTTTTCAGAGTTTGCCGGAAACAATTCAGCAGAACCTGGGATACGCTGACCTGGAGCAGAATGGCGTTTCATCGATTCTGCTTACCGGGTCTGGTGGCCCGTTTCGTGAAACTGCGCTGTCTGAACTGGCGGCAATGACGCCGGATCAGGCATGTAAACATCCGAACTGGTCGATGGGGCGAAAAATCTCCGTTGATTCGGCCACCATGATGAACAAAGGTCTGGAATATATCGAAGCCCGCTGGCTGTTTAATGCGTCAGCTGCGCAGATGGAAGTCCTGCTGCATCCGCAATCGGTGATTCACTCGATGGTGCGTTATCTGGATGGCAGCGTACTGGCACAATTGGGAGAGCCGGATATGCGTACGCCGATCGCCCACACGATGGGATGGCCCACACGCGTCGTTTCCGGTGCCAAACCGCTGGATTTCTGCTCGCTGGGAACATTAAGCTTTGCCGCGCCTGATTATGAACGCTATCCGTGCCTGAAACTGGCGATGGACGCATTTGAGAATGGTCAGGCGGCCACCACGACGCTGAACGCGGCGAATGAGGTTACCGTTGCCGCGTTTCTTGCAGGACACATTCGCTTTACCGATATCGCCGCGTTAAATTTATCGGTACTGGAGATGATGTCGATGGCAGAACCGCAAAGTATTGATGAAGTGCTTGCGGTGGATGCTGGCGCGCGTGAGATGGCGCAAAAACAAGTGATGCGTTTCGCAAGCTGATGATAATCCGCCTGTGTTGAGTCGCGGCATTTGTTAGCGCAGGGCTTCGGTGATATAGTCTGCGCCACCCTGTCGTAGCGATTTGATCGTTTGCGGGCGGGTGAGCCGTGATTTTCCACGGCTTTTTTTGCGTAAAGCTTTAGACTGTATCCCGTGTTTGACCCTGGGTCGACGCGAAGCCAGCAGCGCAGTGATGGGCTGTCAGGGGCGGGTATTCCGTAGTACCGCTAATTCCTTTTCATGGATCATTAACGCGTTATGTTGTCTGCGAATCAACCAATCAGCGAAAAATTGCCCGCGCATGGCTGTCATCATGTGGCGATAATCATGGACGGCAATGGGCGCTGGGCGAAGCGACAAGGGAAGATACGAGCCTTTGGTCATAAAGCAGGGGCGAAATCCGTTCGTCGCGCGGTCTCTTTTGCCGCAAATAATGGTATCAGCGCGTTAACGCTTTACGCATTCAGTAGCGAAAACTGGAACCGGCCAGCGCAGGAAGTCAGCGCATTGATGGAGTTGTTCGTCTGGGCGCTGGATAGCGAGGTTAAAAGTCTGAATCGCCACAATGTGCGTTTACGCATTATTGGCGATACCAGCCGCTTCAATGCGCGTTTGCAGGAGCGAATTCGTAAAGCCGAAGCATTGAC
This sequence comes from Trabulsiella guamensis ATCC 49490, assembly GCF_000734965.1. Lineage (GTDB taxonomy): Bacteria > Pseudomonadota > Gammaproteobacteria > Enterobacterales > Enterobacteriaceae > Trabulsiella > Trabulsiella guamensis. The sequence goes on along the minus strand of NZ_JMTB01000058.1, from coordinate 27,175 downwards.
GCAGAATAATACAGGGTTAACACTCAATATTGCGGCAAATTACGGCGGTCGTTGGGATATTATTCAGGGAGTTCAGCACCTGGCTGAACAGGTTCAGGAAGGCGCGTTACGCCCCGATCAAATCACTGAAGATTTGCTGAGTCAGCAAATCTGCATGCACGAGCTGGCTCCCGTAGATTTAGTTATTAGGACAGGGGGAGAACATCGCATCAGTAATTTTCTGCTCTGGCAAATTGCCTATGCGGAACTTTATTTCACCGATGTTCTTTGGCCCGATTTCGATGAACAAGACTTTGAAGGGGCGTTGCATGCCTTTGCCAATCGTGAGCGTCGTTTCGGCGGCACCGAGCCAGGTGGCGAAAATGCCTGATGGGGGTCGCTTTTGCTGAAGTATCGCCTGATTTCTGCTTTCGTTTTAATTCCCGTTGTCATCGCGGCATTGTTCCTTTTGCCGCCGTTGGGGTTCGCCATTGTCACGCTTGTCGTCTGTATGCTGGCGGCGTGGGAATGGGGTCAGTTAAGCGGTTTCACGTCTCGCACACAGCGAGTCTGGCTGGCGGTGCTTTGCGGCCTGTTGCTGGTGGTTATGCTGTTCTCGCTGCCGGAATATCATCAAAACATCCATCTGCCGTTGATTGAAGGCTCGCTCTGGGCCTCGCTCGGGTGGTGGATAGTCGCGTTGCTGCTGGTGTTGACTTACCCCGGTTCGGCGGCGGTGTGGCGCAATTCTAAAACGTTGCGTCTGATTTTTGGTTTACTGACCATCGTGCCTTTTTTCTGGGGCATGGTGGCGTTGCGCGCCTGGCACTATGAAGTGAATCACTACAGCGGCGCGCTGTGGCTCCTCTATATCATGGTGCTGGTATGGGGCGCGGATTCCGGCGCTTACATGTTCGGAAAACTGTTCGGCAAGCATAAACTGGCGCCGAAAGTCTCTCCGGGGAAAACATGGCAAGGATTTATCGGCGGGTTATTCACCGCGGCGATTATCTCCTGGGTGTATGGCATGTGGGCAAATCTGGAAGTGGCTCCGGTCACCTTGTTACTCTGTTCCGTTGTGGCGGCGTTAGCGTCCGTCCTCGGGGATCTCACCGAGAGTATGTTCAAGCGGGAAGCGGGAATCAAAGACAGCGGTCATATGATTCCAGGGCACGGCGGTATTCTGGATCGCATTGACAGCCTGACGGCGGCTGTTCCGGTCTTCGCCTGTCTGTTATTGTTAGTTTTCAGGACGATTTAACGGAAGGTTTTATGCTGAGCATTCTCTGGAATTTGGCTGCGTTTATTATTGCGCTGGGTGTGCTGATCACCGTGCATGAGTTTGGCCATTTCTGGGTTGCTCGCCGTTGCGGTATCCGTGTCGAGCGTTTTTCCATCGGTTTTGGTAAGGCGCTGTGGCGTCGTACCGATAAGCGCGGCACCGAATTTGTGGTCGCCATGATCCCGCTTGGCGGTTACGTCAAAATGCTCGATGAGCGCGTTGAACCGGTTACGCCGGAGATGCGCCATTACGCGTTCAACAATAAAACAGTGGGGCAACGCGCCGCTGTCATCGCCGCCGGACCGGTGGCAAATTTCCTCTTTGCTATTTTCGCCTACTGGCTGGTGTTCATCATTGGCGTGCCGGGTATTCGGCCTGTGGTTGGTGAAATAACGCCCAATTCGATTGCCGCAGAAGCACAAATTGCACCTGGTACGGAACTTAAAGCCGTTGACGGTATCGAAACGCCTGATTGGGATGCAGTGCGTCTGGCGCTGGTCGCAAAAATTGGTGATTCTCAGACGACAATCACGGTTGCCCCTTTCGGAAGTCCCCAGCGCCAGGATAAAATCCTTGATCTCCGGCACTGGGCTTTTGAGCCAGATAAAGAGGATCCGGTCACCGCGCTGGGTATCCATCCCCGGAGCGCGCAAATCGAGACTGTTCTGGCGGAGGTTCAGCCTGGTTCCGCGGCAAGCAAAGCAGGTTTGCAAGCGGGCGACAGGATCGTTAAAGTCGGTGGTCAGCCACTGACGCGATGGTTGACGTTTGTTACGCTGGTGCGTGACAACCCTGGTAAGCCACTGGCACTCGAGATTGAACGGCAGGGCAGTGCCTTGTCATTAACATTGATACCCGATACAAAACGCGGTAGTGATGTGGCTCAGGGGTTTGCAGGAGTGGTGCCAAAAGTCACGCCGCTGCCCGATGAGTTTAAGACAGTTCGGCAATATGGACCGTTTGACGCGATCGTTCAGGCCACGGATAAAACCTGGCAGTTGATGACGCTAACGGTTCGTATGTTAGGAAAATTGATAACCGGTGACGTAAAACTGAACAACCTCAGTGGGCCGATTTCTATCGCTCAGGGGGCTGGGATGTCAGCGGAGTTTGGGTTGATTTACTATCTGATGTTTCTTGCGCTCATCAGTGTGAATCTCGGCATTATCAACCTGTTCCCGCTGCCCGTACTCGATGGGGGTCATCTGCTCTTTTTAGCGATTGAAAAGCTAAAAGGCGGGCCGGTATCCGAGCGAGTTCAAGACTTTAGTTATCGCATTGGCTCAATTCTGCTGGTGCTGTTAATGGGGCTTGCACTTTTCAATGATTTCTCTCGGCTCTAAGAGAGATGGTTAGGAAGAACGCATAATAACGATGGCGATGAAAAAGTTGCTTATAGCGTCGCTGCTGTTTAGCAGCGCGACCGTATACGGTGCTGACGGGTTCGTAGTGAAGGACATTCATTTCGAAGGCTTGCAGCGAGTCGCCGTTGGTGCGGCCCTTCTGAGTATGCCTGTGCGACCGGGCGATACGGTGACTGATGACGACATCAGTAACACCATTCGCGCGCTGTTCGCGACCGGAAACTTTGAGGACGTACGCGTTCTGCGGGATGGTGATACGCTGCTGGTTCAGGTAAAAGAGCGTCCCACTATTGCCAGCATCACTTTCTCCGGCAACAAGTCGGTGAAAGATGACATGCTGAAGCAGAACCTGGAAGCCTCCGGTGTTCGCGTTGGCGAATCGCTGGACCGCACAACCCTTTCCGACATCGAGAAGGGGCTGGAAGACTTTTACTATAGCGTAGGTAAATACAGCGCCAGCGTTAAAGCGGTGGTCACGCCACTGCCACGCAACCGCGTTGATCTCAAGCTGGTCTTCCAGGAAGGCGTCTCCGCTACCATCCAACAGATCAACATCGTGGGTAACCACGCGTTTACCACTGACGAACTGATCTCCAGCTTCCAGCTGCGTGATGAAGTGCCGTGGTGGAACGTGGTAGGCGATCGTAAATATCAGAAACAGAAACTGGCGGGCGACCTCGAAACCCTGCGTAGTTACTATCTGGATCGCGGTTATGCGCGCTTTAACATTGATTCGACGCAGGTCAGCCTGACGCCGGACAAAAAAGGCATTTACATTACTGTCAATATCACTGAAGGCGACCAGTACAAACTGTCTGGCGTTGAAGTGAGCGGTAACCTCGCGGGGCACTCCGCCGAGATCGAAAGCCTGACCAAAGTTGAGCCGGGTGAGCTCTACAATGGGACCAAAGTGACCAAAATGGAAGATGACATCAAAAAACTTCTCGGTCGCTATGGTTACGCCTATCCGCGCGTGCAGTCTCAGCCTGAAATCAACGACGCCGACAAAACCGTTAAGCTGCATGTGAATGTCGATGCCGGCAACCGTTACTACGTGCGTAAAATCCGCTTTGAAGGGAACGACACCTCCAAAGATTCCGTTCTGCGTCGCGAAATGCGCCAGATGGAAGGCGCGTGGCTCGGCAGCGATCTCGTTGACCAGGGGAAAGAGCGTCTGAACCGTCTTGGCTACTTCGAAACTGTAGACGTGGATACCCAGCGTGTTTCAGGGAATCCGGATCAGGTCGATGTGGTTTACAAGGTGAAAGAGCGTAACACCGGTAGCTTCAACTTCGGCGTGGGTTACGGTACAGAAAGCGGTGTTAGCTTCCAGGTCGGCGTGCAGCAGGATAACTGGTTAGGTACCGGTTACTCGGTTGGTATCAACGGCACCAAGAACGATTATCAGACCTATTCCGAATTTTCTGTGACCAACCCATATTTTACGGTTGATGGTGTGAGCCTCGGTGGTCGAATCTTCTACAATGATTTTAAAGCGGATGATGCTGACCTCTCCTCATACACCAATAAGAGTTACGGTGTAGACGGAACGCTCGGCTTCCCGATTAACGAATACAACACGCTGCGCGCCGGTTTAGGCTACGTCCATAACGACCTGTCTAACATGGAACCGCAGGTGGCGATGAACCGTTATCTGACCTCTATCGGCCAGACTGCCAGCACCACGCAGGATGACAACGGTTTCTCGGCAGATGACTTCACCTTTAACTACGGTTGGACGTACAACAACCTCGACCGCGGGTTCTTCCCGACGAAAGGTAACCGCGTCAACCTGAACGGTAAAGTGACGGTCCCGGGTTCAGATAACGAGTTCTACAAAATGACGCTGGACACCGCGTCCTACTTCCCGATCGATGACGATCACAAGTGGGTGGTGTTGGGTCGTACCCGTTGGGGTTATGGTGATGGTCTGAGCGGCAAAGAGATGCCGTTCTATGAAAACTTCTATGCCGGTGGCTCCAGCACCGTTCGTGGTTTCCAGTCGAATAACATCGGCCCGAAAGCCGCGTACTATGGCGCACCAGGACTGGATGAATGTGATCAGAGCTCAGGTATTTGTAAGTCTGATGATGCAGTCGGTGGTAACGCCATGGGCGTCGCCAGTGTGGAGCTGATTGTTCCAACACCGTTTGTCAGCGATAAGTACGCGAACTCGATTCGTACTTCCTTCTTCTGGGATGCGGGCTCGGTGTGGGATACCCATTGGGAGAACACAGCGGCAACGCGTGCAGCAGGTATTCCGGATTATAGCGATCCGAGTAATATCCGTATGTCAGCCGGTATCGCATTACAATGGATGTCTCCATTGGGGCCGTTGGTCTTCTCCTACGCCCAGCCGTTCAAGAAATACGACGGAGACAAAGCAGAGCAGTTCCAGTTTAACATTGGTAAAACCTGGTAATTGTTCGGTGCAAAGGAATGCATTTGCAGTGTAGCGATGACTCAGGCGAACACTTCGGTGGTCGCCAGGCCACGCAAAAGACGGTACCTCAGGGTACATATGGGATGGTAAGGAGTTAATTGTGAAAAAGTGGTTATTAGCTGCAGGTCTCGGTTTAGCAATGGCAACTTCTGCTCAGGCAGCTGACAAAATTGCGATTGTTAACATGGGTAGTCTGTTCCAGCAGGTTGCACAGAAAACAGGCGTTTCTGCAACGCTGGAAAACGAGTTCAAAGGCCGTGCCGGCGAACTGCAGCGTCAGGAATCCGATCTGCAATCTAAAATGCAGCGTTTGCAGCGCGATGGTTCTACCATGAAGGCCAGCGACCGTAGCAAACTGGAAAAAGACATCATGTCTCAGCGTCAGACCTTCTCTCAGAAAGCGCAGGCTTTTGAGCAGGATCGTGCGCGTCGCTCTAACGAAGAGCGCGGTAAACTGGTCACCCGTATCCAGACTGCCGTGAAGAAAGTGGCTGACGATCAAAGTATCGACCTCGTTGTTGACGCGAACACCGTCGCTTACAACAGCAGCGATATCAAAGATATCACCGCTGATGTACTGAAACAGGTTAAATAAGTAATGCCTTCAATTCGACTGGCTGATTTAGCTCAGCAGTTGGATGCAGAATTACACGGTGATGGCGAGCTCGTCATCACCGGCGTTGCGTCCATGCAATCTGCTAAAGCAGGTCACATTTCGTTCATGGTGAATCCTAAATACCGTGAACACCTGGCGCTTTGCCAGGCCTCTGCGATCGTGATGACGCAGGACGATCTTCCTTTTGCCAAAAGCGCAGCGCTGGTAGTGAAGAATCCCTACCTGACCTATGCTCGTATGGCACAAATTCTTGATACCACGCCGCAACCTGCACAGAATATCGCCCCCAGTGCCGTGATCGACGCGACGGCGACGCTTGGCAACAACGTCTCAGTTGGGGCGAACGCGGTGATTGAATCCGGCGTCGTACTTGGCGATAACGTCGTCATCGGCGCGGGTTGCTTCGTGGGTAAAAACACAAAGATCGGTGCGGGTTCCCGTCTGTGGGCCAACGTTACCGTTTACCACGAGATTGAAATCGGCGAAAATTGCCTGATCCAGTCCAGCACAGTCATTGGTGCCGACGGATTCGGTTATGCCAATGATCGCGGTAACTGGGTTAAGATCCCGCAACTCGGTCGCGTCATCATCGGCGATCGCGTTGAAATTGGCGCCTGTACCACAATCGACCGTGGGGCACTGGATGACACGGTGATCGGCAACGGGGTTATCATTGATAACCAGTGCCAGATTGCACACAACGTGGTTATTGGCGACAATACCGCGGTTGCTGGTGGCGTTATCATGGCAGGCAGCCTGAAAATTGGCCGTTACTGCATGATTGGCGGCGCCAGCGTGATTAACGGGCATATGGAAATTTGCGACAAGGTTACGGTCACCGGAATGGGCATGGTGATGCGTCCGATTACCGAGCCTGGCATCTATTCCTCCGGTATTCCGTTGCAACCGAACAAAGTGTGGCGCAAAACGGCAGCCCTGGTGATGAACATTGATGATATGAATAAGCGTCTTAAGAGTATTGAGCGCAAGGTCAATCAACAAGACTAAAAATTCATCATTCAGACCTGCATTTCCCGGCCTGTCGGCATTCCTGAGATTGCGGCAGGCCGTGTTATTATTGCCATTCAGTATATTTTTGACAGGAAGAGTATTTTGACTACTGACACTCATACTCTGCACATTGAAGAGATTTTAGAGCTTCTGCCGCACCGCTACCCGTTCTTACTGGTCGATCGCGTGCTGGATTTTGAAGAAGGTCATTTTCTGCGCGCAGTGAAAAATGTTTCTGTAAACGAACCGTTTTTCCAGGGACACTTCCCTGGTAAGCCGATTTTTCCAGGCGTGCTGATCCTGGAAGCGATGGCGCAGGCCACCGGCATTCTGGCGTTCAAAAGTGTAGGCAAACTGGAACCTGGCGAGCTGTATTATTTCGCCGGTATCGATGAAGCCCGCTTTAAGCGTCCGGTTGTGCCGGGCGATCAAATGATCATGGAAGTGACCTTTGAAAAAACCCGTCGTGGCCTCACCCGCTTCAAGGGCGTTGCCCTGGTTGACGGTAAAGTGGTCTGCGAAGCGACTATGATGTGTGCGCGTAGCCGGGAGGCCTGATACGTGATTGATAAAACCGCCTTTATTCATCCAACCGCCATTGTGGAAGAGGGTGCCGTCATTGGTGCCAGTGCCCATATTGGTCCGTTTTGTATTGTTGGCCCGAATGTTGAAATCGGCGAGGGCACCGTACTGAAATCTCATGTCGTCGTTAACGGTCATACTAAGATCGGTAATGACAACGTGATCTATCAGTTCGCTTCCATCGGGGAAGTTAACCAGGATCTGAAATATGCTGGTGAACCGACGCGTGTGGAAATCGGCGACCGTAACCGCATCCGCGAAAGCGTGACCATTCATCGCGGCACAGTACAGGGCGGCGGATTGACGAAGGTGGGCAGCGATAACCTGCTGATGGTCAACGCGCATGTGGCGCATGACTGCACCGTGGGGAATCGCTGCATTCTCGCCAACAATGCCACACTGGCGGGACACGTATCGATTGATGATTTCGCGATTATCGGTGGTATGACGGCCATCCATCAGTTCTGCATCATTGGAGCGCATGTGATGGTTGGCGGCTGTTCTGGCGTTGCTCAGGATGTACCGCCGTATGTTATTGCGCAGGGCAACCACGCCACACCTTTCGGTGTCAACATCGAAGGGCTGAAGCGTCGCGGCTTTAGCCGTGAGGCGATTACGGCGATCCGTAACGCGTACAAACAGCTGTACCGTAGCGGTAAAACGCTGGAAGAAGCCAAACCAGAGATTGAAGCCCTGGCCGAACAGTATTCGGAAGTCAAAGCGTTCACTGAGTTCTTCGAACGCTCGACCCGTGGACTGATTCGTTAATGGCGGAACAGCGTCCTCTGACAATTGCCCTGGTCGCCGGAGAAACCTCCGGCGATATTCTCGGTGCAGGTCTTATCCGCGCACTGAAAGCGCGGGTTCCCAACGCACGCTTTGTCGGTGTAGCGGGTCCGTTGATGCAGGCGGAAGGTTGTGAAGCCTGGTATGAAATGGAAGAGCTGGCGGTGATGGGCGTTGTCGAGGTGCTGGGCCGTCTGCGTCGTTTGCTGCATATCCGCGCCGATCTCACTCAGCGCTTTACCGAACTCAGACCCGATGTTTTCGTAGGTATTGATGCGCCTGATTTTAACATTACCCTTGAAGGTAACCTGAAAAAGCAGGGGATCAAAACCATTCATTACGTCAGCCCGTCCGTGTGGGCCTGGCGACAAAAACGTGTTTTCAAAATCGGCAGATCCACCAACCTGGTGCTCGCTTTCCTGCCTTTCGAAAAAGCGTTTTATGACCGTTTCAATGTTCCGTGTCGGTTTATCGGCCACACCATGGCTGACGCCATGCCACTGGATCCCGATAAAAACGCGGCGCGTGATGTACTGGGTATCCCGCACGATGCCCATTGTCTCGCGTTACTGCCTGGCAGCCGCGGCGCAGAAGTGGAAATGCTCAGCGCAGATTTCCTGAAAACGGCGCAGATCTTGCGTAATCATTATCCCGATCTTGAAGTCGTGGTGCCGCTGGTTAATGCGAAGCGTCGTGAACAGTTTGAACGGATTAAAGCTGAGGTCGCCCCTGATCTCCGCGTGCATTTGCTTGACGGCAAAGGGCGCGAGGCGATGGTCGCCAGTGATGCGGCATTGCTCGCTTCCGGCACGGCGGCACTGGAATGTATGCTGGCAAAATGCCCGATGGTCGTGGGCTATCGCATGAAACCGTTTACGTTCTGGCTGGCGAAGCGTTTAGTGAAAACAGACTACGTTTCGCTGCCGAATCTGCTTGCCGGGCGTGAACTGGTGAAAGAGCTGTTGCAGGACGACTGTCAGCCGCAGGCGCTGGCCGACGCGCTGATGCCGTTGCTGGCCAACGGCAAAACCAGCCATGAAATGCATGACACTTTCCGAGAACTGCATCAGCAAATCCGCTGCAATGCGGATGAGCAGGCCGCCGATGCGGTACTGGAGTTAGCACAATGATGGAATTTATCTATCCACACACGCACCTGGTGGCGGGTGTGGATGAAGTTGGTCGTGGCCCGTTGGTGGGCGCGGTTGTGACAGCGGCGGTGATCCTTGATCCCGCGCGCCCGATCACAGGCCTCAACGACTCCAAAAAACTCTCTGAAAAGCGCCGTCTCGCGCTGTTTGACGAAATCACTGAAAAAGCTCTGTGCTGGAGTCTTGGCCGTGCAGAGCCGCATGAGATCGATGAACTGAATATTTTGCACGCCACGATGCTGGCGATGCAGCGCGCTGTCGCCGGGTTAACGATTGCACCTGAATATGTATTGATCGACGGTAACCGCTGCCCGGCGCTGTCCATGCCGTCAATGGCGGTAGTCAAAGGTGACAGCCGGGTACAGGAAATCAGCGCCGCGTCGATTCTGGCGAAAGTGACGCGTGATGCGGAAATGACGGCGCTGGATCTCAACTTTCCCCAGTATGGCTTTGCACAGCATAAAGGGTATCCTACCGCTTTCCACCTGGAGAAGCTGGCCGAACACGGTGCGACCGAGCACCATCGACGCAGTTTTGCCCCGGTAAAACGTGCGCTGGGTCTGGTGTCCTGACCGGGCGCGATTAAGCAACGCGGAATCTGAAGATGGCTGAACCACGTTTCGTACACCTGCGGGTGCACAGTGACTACTCCATGATCGATGGGCTGGCGAAGACCGGGCCGCTGGTGAAAAAGGCGGCCTCGCTCGGCATGCCTGCGCTGGCGATCACCGATTTCACCAACCTGTGCGGGCTGGTGAAGTTCTACGGAGCGGGGCACGGTGCCGGCATGAAGCCGATCGTCGGCGCTGATTTTCACGTCCAGAGTGAGCTGCTGGGCGACGAACTGACTGAACTGACGGTGCTGGCCGCCAATAACACGGGTTACCAGAACCTGACGCTACTGATTTCCCGGGCTTACCAGCGCGGTTATGGCGCGCAGGGACCGTGGATCGACCGTGACTGGCTGGTCGAGCATAACGACGGGCTGATTTTACTTTCAGGCGCGCGGATGGGCGACGTGGGTCGTAGCCTGCTGCGCGGTAATATGGTGCTGGTTGATCAGTGCGTATCGTTTTATGAAGAACACTTTCCTGATCGTTACTACCTTGAACTGATTCGCACCGGTCGTGCTGACGAAGAAAACTACCTGCACGCAGCGGTAAACCTCGCTGAAGAGCGCGGACTGCCGGTAGTGGCGACGAATGACGTACGGTTTATTGATGCCGGTGATTTTGACGCCCATGAAATTCGCGTCGCGATCCACGACGGCTTTACGCTTGACGATCCCAAACGCCCCCGCAACTACTCCGCACAACAGTACATGCGTACTGAAGAAGAGATGTGTGAGCTGTTCGCAGACATTCCTGAAGCGCTGGAAAACAGCGTTGAGATCGCTAAACGCTGCAACGTGACCGTGCGTTTAGGCGAATACTTCCTGCCGCAGTTCCCGACCGGTGAAATGACCACTGAAGATTTCCTGGTCGCCAAATCGAAAGAAGGTCTGGAAGAGCGTCTTGAATTTCTTTTCCCTGACCCGGAAGAGCGCGTAAAACGCCGTCCGGAATATGATAAGCGTCTGGATGTCGAACTCCAGGTGATCAACCAGATGGGGTTCCCCGGCTACTTCCTCATCGTGATGGAGTTTATCCAGTGGTCGAAGGATAACGGTGTGCCGGTTGGGCCAGGGCGAGGTTCTGGCGCGGGTTCGCTGGTGGCCTACGCGCTGAAAATTACCGATCTTGACCCTCTCGAGTTCGATCTGCTGTTCGAACGTTTCCTTAACCCGGAACGTGTCTCTATGCCTGACTTTGACGTCGACTTCTGCATGGAGAAACGTGACCAGGTCATCGAGCACGTGGCCGACATGTACGGCCGCGACGCGGTCTCCCAGATTATTACCTTCGGTACGATGGCGGCGAAAGCGGTTATTCGTGACGTGGGCCGTGTGCTGGGGCACCCGTATGGTTTCGTCGATCGCATCTCTAAACTGGTGCCACCCGACCCGGGCATGACGCTGGCGAAAGCGTTTGAAGCCGAGCCGCAACTGCCGGAGATCTATGAGGCAGACGAAGAGGTCAAAGCGCTGATCGACATGGCGCGTAAGCTGGAAGGTGTCACGCGTAACGCCGGTAAACACGCCGGTGGTGTGGTGATCGCGCCGACCAAAATCACCGATTTCGCCCCGTTGTACTGCGATGAAGCCGGTCAGCATCCGGTGACCCAGTTTGATAAAAATGACGTAGAGTATGCCGGGCTGGTCAAATTCGACTTCCTCGGTCTGCGTACGCTCACCATCATCAACTGGGCGCTGGAGATGATCAACGCCCGTCGTGAGAAAAACGGCGAGCCGCCGCTCGATATCGCCGCCATTCCGCTGGATGACAAGAAAAGTTTCGACATGCTGCAGCGCTCGGAAACTACAGCGGTATTCCAGCTTGAATCTCGCGGCATGAAAGACCTGATCAAGCGTCTGCAGCCTGACTGCTTCGAAGATATGATCGCGCTGGTAGCTCTGTTCCGTCCGGGACCGTTGCAGTCGGGGATGGTAGATAACTTTATCGACCGTAAGCATGGGCGCGAAGAGATATCCTACCCGGATGTTCAGTGGCAGCACGAGAGCCTGAAACCGGTGCTGGAGCCGACTTACGGCATTATCTTGTATCAGGAACAGGTAATGCAGATTGCCCAGGTGCTTTCCGGCTATACGCTGGGTGGTGCGGATATGCTGCGTCGTGCGATGGGTAAGAAGAAACCAGAAGAGATGGCTAAGCAGCGCGGCACCTTTGAAGAAGGGGCAAAGAAAAACGGCGTTGATGGCGAACTGGCGATGAAAATCTTCGACCTGGTGGAGAAATTCGCCGGTTATGGATTTAACAAATCTCACTCCGCCGCCTATGCGCTGGTCTCCTACCAGACGCTGTGGCTGAAGGCGCACTATCCGGCCGAGTTTATGGCGGCAGTTATGACCGCCGATATGGACAACACCGAGAAAGTCGTGGGGCTGGTGGATGAGTGCTGGCGGATGGGGCTTAAGATCCTGCCGCCGGATATCAACTCTGGCCTGTACCATTTCCACGTCAATGACGACGGTGAAATCGTCTATGGCATTGGGGCGATTAAAGGCGTCGGCGAAGGTCCGATCGAAGCGATCCTCGAAGCGCGTAACGAAGGCGGTTACTTCCGCGAGCTGTTTGATCTCTGCGCCCGCACCGACACCAAAAAACTCAACCGCCGTGTGCTGGAAAAACTGATCATGTCCGGGGCGTTTGACCGGCTCGGCCCGCACCGCGCGGCGTTGATGAATTCGCTCAGCGATGCGTTGAAAGCAGCTGATCAACACGCCAAAGCCGAGGCTATCGGCCAGGCGGATATGTTTGGTGTGCTGGCGGAAGAGCCTGAGCAGATTGAGCAATCCTATGCCAGTTGTCAGCCCTGGCCGGAGCAAATCGTACTGGATGGCGAGCGTGAAACGTTAGGGCTGTACCTGACAGGCCACCCGATCACCCAGTATCTGAAAGAAATTGAGCGCTATGTCGGAGGTTATCGGCTGAAAGACATGCATCCGACCGAACGTGGTAAAGTCACCACGGCGGCGGGGCTCGTGATTGCCGCGAGGGTCATGGTCACCAAACGCGGCAATCGTATCGGCATCTGTACGCTGGATGACCGTTCCGGGCGGCTTGAAGTGATGTTGTTCACGGACGCCCTGGATAAATACCAGCATTTGCTGGAAAAAGACCGCATACTTATCGTCAGCGGACAGGTCAGCTTTGATGACTTCAGCGGGGGGCTTAAAATGACCGCCCGCGAAGTGATGGACATTGACGAAGCCCGGGAAAAATATGCACGCGGGCTTGCTATCTCGCTGACGGACAGGCAAATTGATGACCAGCTTTTAAACCGTCTCCGCCAGTCTCTGGAACCCCACCGTTCGGGGACCATTCCAGTGCATCTCTACTATCAGAGAGCGGATGCACGCGCGCGGTTGCGTTTTGGCGCAACCTGGCGTGTCTCTCCGAGCGATCGTTTACTCAACGATCTGCGTGGCCTTATCGGCCCGGAGCAGGTGGAACTGGAGTTTGACTAATACAGGAATACTATGAGTCTGAATTTCCTTGATTTCGAACAGCCGATCGCCGAGCTGGAAGCGAAAATCGATTCCCTGACAGCAGTAAGCCGTCAGGATGAGAAACTGGATATTAACATCGATGAAGAAGTGCATCGTCTGCGTGAAAAAAGCGTAGAACTGACGCGCAAAATCTTCGCCGATCTTGGTGCATGGCAGGTAGCCCAGCTGGCGCGCCATCCACAACGCCCATATACCCTGGATTATGTCCGCCTAGCGTTCGACGAATTCGACGAGCTGGCCGGTGACCGCGCTTACGCCGACGACAAAGCGATTGTCGGCGGGATTGCGCGTCTGGACGGGCGTCCGGTGATGATCATTGGTCATCAGAAAGGTCGCGAAACCAAAGAGAAAATTCGTCGTAACTTTGGTATGCCGGCACCGGAAGGTTACCGTAAAGCGCTGCGCCTGATGCAAATGGCTGAACGCTTCAACATGCCGATCATCACTTTCATCGACACCCCGGGCGCTTATCCTGGTGTGGGCGCGGAAGAGCGTGGGCAGTCTGAAGCAATCGCCCGTAACCTGCGTGAAATGTCGCGCCTGAAAGTACCGACCATCTGTACCGTTATCGGTGAAGGCGGCTCCGGCGGCGCACTGGCGATTGGCGTGGGTGACAAAGTGAACATGCTGCAGTACAGCACCTACTCGGTGATCTCGCCAGAAGGCTGCGCGTCAATTCTGTGGAAAAGCGCTGACAAAGCACCGCTGGCCGCAGAAGCGATGGGCATTATCGCCCCACGTCTGAAAGAGCTGAAGCTGATCGATTCCATCATTCCGGAACCGCTGGGTGGCGCACACCGCAACCCGGAAGCGATCGCGGCGAGTCTGAAAGCGCAGCTGCTGGCTGATCTCGCTGATCTCGACGTGTTGAGCAAAGAAGACCTGCTTAACCGCCGCTATCAACGCCTGATGAGCTACGGTTACGCATAACCGACAGAGCCTTCCGAAAAGCCGCACCCCTGTGCGGCTTTTTTTATGTCTGCGATGCAGCCAGGCTATGATTAGCTAAAGGTTTTCCAGGAGGAATACGTGAATATTATTGCCATCATGGGACCTCACGGGGTCTACCACAAAGACGAGCCGATCAAAGAACTGGAAGCGGCGCTGGCGCGGCAGGGATTCAAAACCATCTGGCCGCAAAACAGCGCGGATCTGATTAAGTTTATTGAGCATAATCCACGTATTTGCGGCGTGATCTTCGACTGGGATGAATACAGCGTCGATCTGTGCAGTGAGATAAACCAACTGAATGAATATCTCCCGCTCTATGCTTTTATCGATACTCACTCGACGATGGACGTCTCGGTCCATGACATGCGCATGGCGTTGTGGTTCTTTGAGTATGCGCTGGGTCAGGCGGAAGACATCGCCACCCGCATCCGGCAGTACACTGGTGAGTATCTGGATAACATCACGCCGCCATTTACCCGCGCGCTGTTCACGTATGTGAAAGAGGGCAAATACACCTTCTGCACGCCAGGGCATATGGGCGGTACGGCCTATCAGAAAAGCCCCGTAGGCTGCCTGTTTTATGATTTTTTCGGCGGGAATACACTGAAAGCAGATGTGTCGATTTCGGTAACGGAACTGGGCTCGCTGCTTGATCACACTGGTCCGCATCTCGAAGCGGAAGAGTATATCGCCCGCACGTTCGGTGCGGAGCAGAGTTACATGGTGACCAATGGTACTTCCACCTCGAACAAGATCATCGGCATGTATGCCGCGCCGGCGGGCAGTACGCTGCTTGTCGACCGCAACTGCCACAAATCGCTGGCGCATCTGCTGATGATGAGCGATGTCGTGCCGCTGTGGTTAAAGCCCACACGCAATGCGCTGGGGATCCTGGGTGGCATTCCGCGGCGCGAATTCACCCGTGATAGCCTCGCGCAAAAAGTGGCGACCACGCCACAGGCGCAGTGGCCAGTGCATGCGGTGATCACCAATTCGACCTATGACGGCCTGTTATACAACACCACCTGGATTAAACAGACGCTGGATGTCCCTTCCATTCATTTTGATTCCGCCTGGGTGCCCTATACGCATTTTCATCCGATTTATCAGGGAAAAAGCGGGATGAGCGGTGACCGGGTGCCGGGCAAAGTGATTTATGAGACGCAATCAACGCACAAGATGCTCGCAGCGTTGTCGCAGGCTTCGCTGATTCATATCAAAGGGGATTATGACGAAGAGACGTTTAACGAAGCATTTATGATGCATACCTCAACGTCGCCGAGTTATCCCATTGTCGCCTCGATTGAAACGGCGGCGGCGATGCTGCGAGGAAACTCTGGCAAGCGGCTGATTCATCGCTCGGTCGAGCGCGCGCTGCACTTCCGTAAAGAGGTTCAGCGACTGAGAGAAGAATCAGACGGCTGGTTCTTTGATATCTGGCAGCCAGAAGCGGTCGACGAAGCGGAGTGCTGGCCGGTGGCACCTGGTGAAGACTGGCACGGTTTTGCCGATGCCGACGCTGACCATATGTTTCTCGACCCGGTAAAAGTCACCATCCTCACGCCGGGCATGGATGAGCAGGGCAAGATGAGCGATGAGGGGATCCCGGCGGCGCTGGTGGCGAAATTCCTCGACGAACGCGGCGTGGTGGTGGAAAAAACCGGACCCTACAACCTGCTGTTCTTGTTCAGCATCGGCATTGATAAAACCCGGGCAATGGGGCTGTTGCGAGGGCTGACGGAATTTAAACGCGCTTACGATCTCAATTTGCGCGTCAAAAATATGCTACCTGATCTCTATGCTGAAGATCCTGACTTCTACCGCAACATGCGTATTCAGGATCTGGCTCAGGGGATCCACTCGTTGATCCGCCAGCATCAGCTTTCGCACCTGATGCTGCGCGCATTTGATGTGCTCCCGCAGATGGTCATGACGCCCCATCAGGCGTGGCAACGGCAGATCAAAGGCGAAGTGGAAACCATCGAACTCGAACATCTGGTGGGCCGCGTTTCGGCGAATATGATCCTGCCTTATCCGCCGGGCGTGCCGTTGCTGATGCCGGGTGAGATGATTACCGAAGAGAGTCGGTCGGTGCTCGACTTCCTGCTGATGCTGTGTTCCATCGGGCATCACTATCCCGGGTTTGAAACCGACATCCATGGCGCGCGTCGTGGTGAGGACGGTATCTATCGGGTACGAGTCTTAAAAAATGACTGAAGGGTTGCGCGTCCTGGTCACGGGCGAGTAACGTGCAGGGATACTTTAAGGAGGATTTCCATGCTGGGTTTAAAACAGGTTCACCATATTGCCATCATTGCGTCGGATTACGCGAAGAGCAAAGCGTTCTACTGCGACATTCTCGGTTTTACTCTGCAGAGTGAAGCGTATCGCGAAGCGCGCGACTCATGGAAAGGCGATCTGGCGCTGAACGGGCAATATGTGATTGAACTGTTCTCCTTTCCGTTTCCGCCAGCGCGCCCGAGTCGCCCGGAAGCCTGCGGATTGCGCCATCTGGCGTTTAGCGTGGAGGATATCGATCAGGCTGTCGCTCACCTCGAGGGTAAAGGCGTGCGCTGCGAAGCGATTCGCGTCGATCCTTTTACCGATAAGCGCTTTACCTTTTTCAATGACCCGGACGGTCTGCCGCTGGAACTCTATCAGCAATAACGCTTGTCATCACAGACTTAGCCCGGTAACGTGCCGGGTTAGGCTTCTTTAATGCAATACCATCATGACAACCCCGGCAATCGCTCAATTTCTCTCTCCCTGGCGCCGTTTCCTGGTCGCGTTTAGCGGTGGGCTTGACTCTACCGTGCTGCTGCATCAGCTGATGTGCTGGCGGCAGGAGAACCCGGATATCCAGTTGCGCGCGATTCATATTCATCACGGCCTTAGCGCGAATGCTGATGACTGGGTGACACATTGCCAGCAGCTTTGTGCGCAGTGGGCGATCCCGCTGGAGGTAGTCCGCGTCACACTGGTGGATGAAGGAAAGGGAACGGAGGCGCATGCGCGACTGGCGCGTTACACCGCTTTTCGTGAGGCGCTGGCGCCTGGTGAAGTACTGGTCACGGCACAGCATCTGAACGATCAGTGTGAAACTTTTTTGCTGGCGTTAAAGCGCGGCAGCGGGCCGGCGGGATTATCGGCGATGCCTGCCGCAGCGGACTTTGCCGGAACGAAACTACTGCGCCCGTTACTGAATACCTCCCGCGCAACGCTGTTGCAATGGGCACAGGATCATGCGCTGAGCTGGATTGAAGACGAATCGAATCAGGATGATAGCTACGACCGTAATTTTCTGCGTCTGCGTGTGGTGCCTGCGCTTACTGAGCGCTGGCCGCATTTTGCCGATGCGGTGGCGCGTAGTGCGCAACTGTGTGGCGAGCAGGAAAAATTGCTGGATGAGTTGCTGACCGATGAACTGGCGACGCTGACGGACAGCGAAGGCGCGCTTGCCATCGCGCCACTGGAGCGCGTCAGTGAGGTACGCCGCGCGGCGCTGTTGCGGCGCTGGCTGGCGCAACAGCAGGCGCCGATGCCATCCAGAGAGCAACTGCAACGGCTCTGGGGTGAAGTGGCGCAAGCCCGCGAGGACGCGAACCCCAGCCTGCGGTTTGGCGAGTTTGAAATACGTCGTTTCCGGCAGCGCCTGTGGTGGCTGAAGTCTCATGTCAGTCAGACGGACTGCGTGCTTGCCTGGCCGTCGCCGTCATCAGTACTCACGCTACCGGATAATCTCGGTCAGTTGCGACTGACGCCGGGGGGGGCGATTCGCGCGCCAGCGGACGATGAAATCGTCAGCGTGCGGTTTAAAGCACCAGGCATGCTGCGCATCGCGGGGCGCAACGGGCGTCGTAAGTTGAAAAAAATCTGGCAGGAGCTGGGCGTTGCGCCCTGGCTGCGGGACACAACGCCGCTGCTGTTTTATGGTGAGGAATTGATTGCAGCGGCGGGGCAGTTTGTGACACAGGACGGTCTGACAGACGAGGGAAATGGCGTACAACTGGAATGGATAAAAAACGGGCAGTTGCCTGCCCGTTCATAAATTACGACTCGCTGACTACAACGGTGCCGATTTCCGGATGACTGAAGCTGGCGATTTTATCAAGACGTAGCTCCCGGGTTTCACCGGAGACGTCGACGACCAGATACTCCACGTTTTTGCGTGATAGCAGGTCACTGGCCTTCGCTTTCAGGACTTCACCATCTTTCAGCTCCAGCGTCAGGATAAGATGATGCTGGCAGGCGAGTTCGAGATTGTCATAGTCATCACAATTGATGGGTTGATAAGTATCATTCATTGACATAATCGCTCACCAGTAAGTTCGCAGCGGCATAGGCTGCTTTTTCCCTGACCGACTCTGAAATGGCATGATCAGATGCAACATCGTTCAATGCCTTCAGCACACAACCCAGCGCATCCGGGATATACCCTAAATCTCCGCTGGCAATTTCCGCATATCTCGCGCGTATTAACTCACAATACTTTTCCACATGCCCTCCTGTCAGCGTTCTGACTTAACCGTGGGATGCAAGTTTAAGCCTACGAAGATAAACTCTGTTTAGCAAGGTGACTATACCATACCCATCAAAGCAATATCAGCAGGATGAGCGTTAACTCCGCGAATTCGTGACAGCCTTTTGTCACGGATTTCGTTACAATAACCGCCAATTTTGCAGGAGTGACCTCATGGCGCTGAAAGCGACAATTTATAAGGCGACAGTGAACGTTGCCGACCTCGACCGTAATCAGTTTCTGGATGCTAACCTGACGCTGGCGCGTCACCCTTCGGAAACCGAAGAGCGAATGATGCTGCGCCTGCTGGCGTGGCTCAAATATGCTGATGAGCGGTTGCAGTTCACACGCGGGTTAAGTGCAGATGATGAACCGGAGCTCTGGCTGTTAAACGATCACTTAGCGATTGATTTATGGATTGAACTGGGGCTGCCGGACGAACGCCGTATCAAAAAAGCCTGCTCCCGTTCGCAGTCGGTGGCGCTGTTCACCTATAACAGCCGCGCGGCGGAAGTCTGGTGGCAGCAGAATCAGGCAAAGATGGCCTCGTTCGATAATCTGTCGATCTGGTATCTCGATGACGCCCAGTTAGCGCAACTGAGTGCCTTTGCCGCACGTACCATGACGTTGCAGGCGACGCTGCAGGATGGCGCCATCTGGTTGTCGGATGATCAGAATAATCTGGAAATTCATTTAACCCCCTGGCAACAGCAGGCATGATCACCCTCTCGCGGAATGTCTCCCTGGCTGACGATGAAGTGGTAATTACGGCGATCCGTGCGCAGGGCGCGGGCGGACAGCATGTTAACAAAGCCTCAACGGCCATACATTTGCGCTTTGACATTCGGGCCTCAAGCCTGCCAGAGTACTACAAGGAGCGCCTGCTGACCGCCAGCCATCATTTAATTTCTGAAGATGGCGTGATCGTGATAAAGGCGCAGGAATACCGCAGCCAGGAGATGAATCGGGAAGCCGCACTGGCTCGCCTGGTGAGCGTCATAAAAGAATTAACCGCCGTGCAGAAGCATCGTAAATCAACCCGGCCTACAAAAGCGTCGAAAGAACGCAGACTGGCCTCAAAGGCTCAGAAATCCTCGGTGAAAGCGCTGCGCGGAAAGGTTCGTCACACCTCGTCGTGACGAAGAAAATCATTGAGAATAAGGAATTCAAGGTGAAGAAAGCGATATTAACAGTGGCGGCAGCGTGCACGCTCTTTGCACTCATTGGTTGTAATAACCGTGCTGAAGTGGATACAGTGCTGGCGCCGCAGTCGGAAGAGTTAACCCCGATGCACCAAAGCTGGCGTGGCGTATTACCTTGTGCGGATTGCGAAGGTATTGAAACGTCGCTGTTCCTGGAAAAAGACGGCACCTGGGTGATGAACGAACGTTATCAGGGGGTGCAGCACGAACCGTCTTCGTTTGCATCATATGGTACCTGGGCGCGCACGGCGGATAAGCTGGTGCTGACCAACAGCGAAGGGGAGAAGTCCTACTATCGTGCAAAGGGCAATAAACTGGAAATGCTCGATCGCGACGGCAACCCGATCGAATCGACGCTGAATTATACGCTTGAACCCGTAAAGGCAAGCCTGCCGACGACGCCGATGGCGATGCGTGGAATGTATTTTTATATGGCTGACGCCGCCATCTTTACTGATTGTGTAACGGGTCAGCGCGTCGCGGTAGCCAATAACGCCCAACTGGAACGAGATTATGCTGTTGCACGGGGTACCGAAACAAAACCTATTTTGCTGGTGGTCGAAGGGCATTTCACCCTTGAGCCAAATCCGGATACCGGTGAAATGACCAAAACGCTGATGGCGGATAAAGGGTCAAAATTTATTCCCGGCAAAGACTGTAACGAGTAATAAAAAAGCCTCGCGATTGTGAGGCTTTTTTTATGGGCTTAGCCCTTAATGGCAGTAACCAGGTAATTGAGAATATCGCCGGTTTTAATCAGCTGTTTCTCACCTGAACGACGGTATTTATATTCGATATCGTCGTTGTCGAGGTTACGGTCACCAATCACAATAGTGTGAGGAATGCCAATCAGTTCCATATCAGCGAACATTACGCCCGGACGCTCTTTACGATCATCCATCAGCACTTCAATACCCTGCGCGCGCAGCTCGTTATACAGTTTTTCCGCCAGCTCCTGGACGCGGTAGGATTTATGCATGTTCATCGGCAGGATCGCGACCTGGAACGGCGCAATGGCGTCCGGCCAGACGATACCGCGTTCATCGTTGTTCTGTTCGATCGCCGCGGCAACCACACGCGTCACACCGATGCCATAGCAACCCATCGTCAGGATCTGGTTGCGTCCATCTTCACCCTGCACGGCAGCATTCAGCGCCTGAGAGTATTTGGTGCCAAGCTGGAAGATGTGACCCACTTCGATACCACGTTTGATGAGCAGCGTGCCCTGACCGTCCGGGCTCGGATCGCCTGCAACAACGTTACGGATGTCGGCCACTTCTGGCGTCGCGACGTCGCGATCCCAGTTGATGCCGAAGTAGTGTTTGCCATCAATGTTAGCACCAGCGCCAAAATCACTCATTGCCGCCACGGTGCGATCGATCACCACCGGAACCGGCATATTCACCGGGCCAAGGGAGCCAGGACCCGCATTCACCACCGCGCGGATTTCCGCTTCGGTAGCGAAGGTCAGCGGGCTTGCCACCTGCGGCAGCTTCTCTGCTTTGACTTCGTTCAGTTCGTGATCGCCGCGCACCAGCAGCGCAATCAGCGGATATTCGCTGCCTTCGACGGTTTTCACCAACAGGGTTTTAACGGTTTTCTCAATCGGCAGATTGAACTGCTCAACCAGCTCGGCGATGGTTTTCGCGTTCGGCGTATCAACCAGCGTCATTTCCTGTGTTGCCGCGGCACGCGGGGTTTTCGGCGCGAGCGCTTCTGCGAATTCGATGTTAGCAGCATAATCAGAGCTGTCGGAGAAGATCACATCATCTTCACCGCTCTGCGCCAGGACCTGGAATTCATGAGAGGCGCTACCACCGATGGAGCCGGTATCAGCCTGTACTGCGCGGAAATCCAGTCCCATGCGGGAGAAGATTTTGCTGTAGGCGGCATACATCGCATCGTAGGTTTCCTGCAGTGATTCCTGTGATGTATGGAAAGAGTAGGCATCTTTCATCAGGAATTCGCGGGAACGCATTACGCCAAAACGCGGGCGCACTTCGTCACGGAACTTGGTCTGGATCTGGAAGAAGTTCAGCGGCAGCTGTTTGTAAGAGTTCAGCTCGTTACGGATCAGATCGGTGATCACCTCTTCATGGGTCGGGCCGAGGACGAACGGACGATCACCACGATCAACAAAGCGCAGCAGCTCCGGGCCATACTGCTCCCAACGACCGCTCTCCTGCCACAGGTCAGCGGGCTGAACCACTGGCATAGACACCTCAATCGCACCGGCGTTGTTCATCTCTTCACGCACGATGTTTTCGACTTTTTTCAGGACGCGCAAGCCGGTTGGCAGCCAGGTATATAACCCGGAGGCCAGCTTGCGGATCATCCCGGCGCGCAGCATCAGCTGATGACTGATGACTTCGGCGTCGGCAGGTGTCTCCTTCAGAGTGGAGAGCAGATATTGGCTAGTACGCATGTTGTTACGATTCCATTTGGACGATTGGAACAGACTCAGGGCGAGCCTGATTCAAAAAAGTGGTTTAGTTTACCAGTGTGGCAAAGATGCCAAAAGAGAGGAAAAATAAAATTAGCGCGGTTCCAGCGCAAAGACTTCGAATCCGTCACCGTTTACGCGCCAGCGGACGTTGAAATCCAGCAGCCAGACGGCATAGGTTTTCCCGCTTTCTTCCTCTTTTCGATACGCCGGACGCGGATCCTGGGCCAGAACGTCGCAAATGAATGTTTTCAACTGCGGATACCGCTTTTCCAGCTGCAATAATTGTGCTTCAACGTCGTCGGTAAAGCTGACCGACATGCTGGCCTGCGGCGCCTGTTGCGCGTAGCTGGCGGTAGCGTCCGGCAGCGCTTCAGCAAAAGGCAGGTACGGTTTAATGTCAACGACCGGTGTGCCGTCCACCAGATCCAGACTGCCCAGTTGCAGGATCACCTGATCTTGCTGACAGCGAATGCCTTTCAGTTCAACCAGCGACATGCCGATCGGATTCGGGCGGAAGGTGGAACGCGTGGCAAAAACCCCCATGCGGGCATTGCCGCCAAGACGCGGCGGCCTGACGGTAGGACGCCAGCCGCCGTCCATCGTCTGATGAAAAACAAACAACACCCACAAATGGCTGAAGCCTTCAAGACCTCGAACGGCTTCGGCCTGGTTGTAGGGAGGAAGCAAATGAAGTTCGCCACCCTGGCTTTTTACCAGCCCCGGCTGGCGGGGAACGGCAAACTTCTCTTTATAGGGAGAGCGAATGACGCCTATTTGCGCAAACTGAAACGCACTCATTTCGCCGAAACGTTGAGGGCCGAACCGATGCATACCGCCTGACGATAGCAACCCGGTGTCCCGCTGGTGACTTCACAGCTGTGCAGCAGAACGGCATTCGCTTTCATTTTTGAAGCGTTAATCTGCATACGTTTCCGTGCTGTCGGAATGTTTGGCGGAGAGTCCTGATTGGATGCCTGGCAGGAGTCACCAGAGACTTCACCCAGCTCGCGGAAAGGTTTACCGAGCAGATCTTCTGCTTTGGTATAGATTTTTACCGGAACAGGACGTGGCGCTTTGGGTTTGACGGTTTCCGTTTTAGGCGGCGTTGCGGTGCTTTGTACGGGTTCGACAGGAGATCTGCTTAGCATGGAACAGCCGCTTAACATGAGTGCCAGTAAACAGATCGGTAAAGCACGCATAATATTTCCTCAATGAATGGTAAACCAGACAGTTATTGAATCAGGTGCTGGTCAAAATGACAAGACGGGCATAAGCCCGTCCTGAATGATATTAACTGGGGAAGGAGATTACCAGCCTTTCACTGCACCGCCATTAAAGATTTTATCGGCTGCAGTGGCCACTTCGTCAGACTGATACGCTTCAACGAATTTCTTCACGTTTTCGGCGTCTTTGTTATCTTCGCGGGAAACGATCAGGTTAACGTACGGAGACTCTTTATCTTCAACAAAGATGCCGTCTTTTGCCGGGGTCAGGTTGATTTGGCTGGCGTAAGTGGTGTTGATAACGGCCAGCGCGATCTGCGCGTCGTCCAGAGAACGCGGCAGTTGCGGCGCTTCCAGCTCAACAATCTTCAGGTTTTTCGGGTTCTGCTCGATATCCAGTACGGTCGGCAGCAGGCCAACACCATCTTTCAGTTTGATCAGACCGACTTTCTGCAGCAGCAACAGGGAACGGCCAAGGTTGGTCGGATCGTTCGGAACAGCAACCTGGGAGCCCGGCTGCAGCTCGTCCAGCGTTTTGATTTTCTTGGAGTAGCCGGCGATCGGGTACACGAAAGTATTTCCGACCGGTACCAGTTTGTAGCCGCGATCTTTGATCTGCTGATCGAGATACGGTTTGTGCTGGAAGGCGTTCGCATCGATATCGCCTTTGCTCAGCGCTTCGTTTGGCAGAACGTAATCGTTAAAGGTTACCAGTTCAACATCCAGACCGTATTTCTCTTTCGCCACTTTCTGCGCGACTTCAGCAACCTGCTGCTCAGCGCCAACAATGATACCTACTTTAATGTGGTTCGGATCTTTTTCATCCTGACCGCAACCCACGAGAGCCAGAGAACCAAGCAGGGCACCCACGGCCGCAAAAGTCTTCAAATTGAACGCCATGTTATTTCCTTTGTATGTTGTGTATTACGTTATTTGTGAGTCACAGTCCGGACGATACGATCGCCGCAGAATTGAATTAAATAAACCAGAACGACTAATAATACCAGTACCGTATTCATCACCGTTGCGTTATAGCCGATATACCCGTACTGATAGCCAATCTGACCGAGACCGCCTGCGCCGACGGCTCCGCCCATCGCTGAATAACCCACCAGTGTGATAAGGGTAATCGTAGCCGCATTCACCAGGCCTGGCAGCGCTTCCGGCAGAAGCACTTTACGTACGATCTGCATCGGCGTGGCGCCCATAGCGCGGGACGCTTCAATCAGCCCGGTAGGAATTTCCAGTAACGCGTTTTCCACCATACGGGCGATAAACGGCGCGGCTCCGACAGTCAGTGGAACAATCGCCGCCTGCAGACCGATGGAAGTGCCGACGATCACCCGGGTAAACGGGATCATCCAGACCAGCAGAATAATAAAAGGAATCGAACGGAAGATATTCACCAGCGCCGAAACGGTACGGTAGATCTTCGCATTT
This sequence comes from Trabulsiella guamensis ATCC 49490, assembly GCF_000734965.1. Classification (GTDB taxonomy): domain Bacteria; phylum Pseudomonadota; class Gammaproteobacteria; order Enterobacterales; family Enterobacteriaceae; genus Trabulsiella; species Trabulsiella guamensis. Next base: position 2,051 of record NZ_JMTB01000058.1, on the reverse strand, counting down.
TCCACAATCTGACCCGGACGGGTGACATACAGCAGAACACCAACAGGCAGGCCGAGGACAAATCCGAACAGGCCGGAGACGAAGGTCATCGCCAGCGTTTCCCACACGCCGCGCGCCAGTAACCACATCATTGGCTCAGACATAACCCAGCACCTCTACTTTTACATGGTGTTCCTGCAGCCAGGCAATGGCGGCTTGCGTATCTTGTTGTGTTCCGTGCATTTCAGTCAGCATGATGCCGAACTTCACACCACCTGCGTAATCCATCTGCGCGCTGATGATATTGTTATTCACGTTAAAGCGACGCGCGGTTTCGGAGAGTAGCGGGGCGTCAACAGACTGACCGGTAAATTCCATACGCAACATCGGTACGCTGTCCGACAACGGGAAGTCTTTCAGCCGCGCCAGGTAATCTTCCGGGATGTCCAGATGCAGCGTTGACTGAATGAACTGCTGCGCCAGCGGGGTTTTCGGATGGGAGAATACTTCGCTCACCGTATCCTGCTCAATCAACTGACCATTGCTAATGACCGCAACACAATCGCAGATACGTTTCACCACATCCATTTCATGCGTAATCAACAGGATAGTCAGGCCCAGACGACGGTTGATGTCTTTCAGTAACTCCAGAATAGAACGTGTAGTCGCCGGATCAAGCGCGCTGGTGGCTTCATCGCACAGCAGCACTTTGGGGTTGCTGGCCAGTGCACGCGCAATGGCGACGCGTTGCTTCTGACCGCCCGACAGATTTGCCGGATAGCTATCGTGTTTATCGCTCAGGCCGACCAGATCCAGCAACTCAGTGACGCGACGCTTTATTTCATCTTTTGGGGTGTTATCGAGTTCCAGCGGCAGCGAGACGTTACCAAAAACGGTACGGGACGCGAGCAGGTTAAAGTGCTGGAAAATCATGCCGATCTGGCGACGTGCTTTGGTCAGTGCGGATTCTGAGAGCGTCGTCAACTCCTGGCCGTCAACCAGTACGCTGCCCTGAGTCGGGCGCTCCAGCAGATTCACACAGCGAATCAACGTACTTTTACCCGCACCGGAGGCGCCAATGACGCCATAGATTTGCCCGGCAGGTACATGCAGGCTGACATCATTGAGAGCCTGAATTGTACGGTTTCCCTGCTGGAACACTTTGGTGATATTCGAAAGTTTAATCATTAGGTATTTATTATCATTTAAATGTTAGCCGTGGCATTTTTTACTGCCGGACGTGCACGATGGCCGTCAATGAAATGGATGTTAAGGCATCCAGACGTCTAAATCAATCCGGCTTTCAATAATGAGCACTTTCTTGCGTGACGAAACATGCGATACTAGCGGCACAGGCTATATTCAGGAGCTCATCGTGGCAAAGTCAGTACCCGCAGTTTTTCTCGATCGTGATGGCACGATAAATGTTGATCATGGTTATGTGCATGAAATCGATGATTTTGAATTTATTGATGGCGTTATTGATGCCATGCGTGAACTCAAAGAGATGGGTTTTGCTCTGGTGCTGGTGACCAACCAGTCCGGGATTGCGCGCGGCAAATTTACCGAAGCGCAGTTTGAAACACTTACCGAGTGGATGGACTGGTCGTTGGCCGACCGCGGTGTCGATCTGGATGGTATTTACTATTGTCCGCATCATCCGCAAGGAAGCATTGAGGAGTTCCGCCAGGTGTGTGATTGCCGCAAACCGCATCCTGGCATGCTGATCTCTGCGCGTGATTATCTGCACATTGATATGGCGGCCTCTTACATGGTTGGCGACAAGCTGGAAGATATGCAAGCCGCAACCGCAGCAGAGGTCGGCACTAAAGTGCTCGTGCGAACCGGTAAGCCAGTGACCGAAGAGGCTGAAAAAGCAGCCGATTGGGTGATTAATAGTCTCGCCGATCTGCCTGCCGCGATCAAAAAGCAGAAATAATCAGCGTTATGACGAAAAGATGAGCGGTTGAAATAAAAATGAATTTTTCCGCTTGTCATTCCTCGCAAGCCCCCTATAATGCGCCTCCATCGACACGGCGCTGATGACAAACATCACACAGCGATGGTGAGTC
>NZ_JMTB01000057.1 GCF_000734965.1 Trabulsiella guamensis ATCC 49490 | reverse complement strand
CGTTGAGAGACAAGATTTTCAGCTCAGATTCAGAGTCCGAAGGATTTTACGCTGAGACAAGGCGGCAAGCGAAGGAAAGGAAGGAGCATACAGAGGTATGTGACTGACTTTACGAGCGCAGCCAACGCAGTATCAGTGGAAAAGCCACAGGACAGAGCACAAGAATTTGCCTGGCGGCTTTAGCGCGGTGGTCCCACCTGACCCCATGCCGAACTCAGAAGTGAAACGCCGTAGCGCCGATGGTAGTGTGGGGCTTCCCCATGTGAGAGTAGGACACTGCCAGGCATCAATTTAGCAGTACCCCGTGTAAAAGCGGGTGTTGTAGACAGTTTCGGTGGAGCGGTAGTTCAGTCGGTTAGAATACCTGCCTGTCACGCAGGGGGTCGCGGGTTCGAGTCCCGTCCGTTCCGCCACTTATTGAGAGCCCTGAGTGAAAACTCAGGGCTTTTTCATATCAGAAATACTGATTATTGCAGTTTAAGCAAAAATCCTCTGCATTCTACGATCTGTTTTCCTTTAAGTGCTTCGTCCATAATCCTCGCATTAAACACAAACTGTGAAAAAGAGGAATTCTTATGTCTATCCCTGCATTTGGTCTTGGTACTTTCCGTCTGAACGACGATGTGGTTATTGCTTCTGTAAAAAACGCGCTGGAACTCGGCTACCGCGCCATTGATACTGCGCAGATCTATGGCAACGAAGCAGCTGTTGGTCAGGCAATTGCAGAAAGCGGTGTTAAGCGTAGCGATCTGTTTATCACTACCAAGATCTGGATCGAGAATCTGAGCAAAGACAAGTTGATCCCGAGTCTCAAAGAGAGTCTGCAGAAACTGCGTACTGATTATGTTGATCTGACGCTGATTCACTGGCCGTCGCCGAACGATGAAGTTTCTGTTGAAGAATTCATGCTGGCACTGCTGGAAGCGAAAAAACAGGGTCTGACTCGCGAAATTGGTATCTCTAACTTCACCATCCCGCTGATGGAAAAAGCTATCGCGGCAGTAGGTGCAGAGAATATCGCGACGAACCAGATTGAGCTGTCTCCGTACCTGCAGAATGGTAAAGTGGTTGACTGGGCGAAGGCTCATGGCATTCACATCACCTCTTACATGACGCTGGCATATGGTAAGGCGCTGAAAGATGAAGTGATTGCGCGTATCGCTGCAAAACACAACGCCACCCCGGCTCAGGTCATCCTGGCATGGGCAATGGGCGAAGGTTATGCCGTGATCCCGTCTTCTACGAAACGTGAAAACCTGGCGAGCAACCTGCTGGCGCGCGATCTGAAACTAGACGCGGAAGATAAGAAAGCGATTGCTGCGCTTGATTGCAACGATCGTCTGGTTAGCCCGGAAGGCCTGGCGCCAAACTGGGATTAATCTCCAGCGTAGCGAGTGGCAATGCGCCACTCGCTTTTTACTTCATGTTCTGCTTAATGTATTCACTCAAGAAATCAATGAACGCCCGAATACGAGTACTTACCGCTCTGTCGCTGTAATAGACCGCGCTGAATGGCATCTCGACCGGCAAACGTTTATCTGCCAGCAACTCGATAAAATCTCCCTTCGCAATCTCTTTATCCACCATATAGTCAGACAGACAGGCAATGCCGTTACCGCTCAGACAAAGATGTTTTAGCGTTTCGCCGCTATTTGACGAGAGTCCGCACTGAATTTCGAAAAGTTGCCCGTCGTCACAGGAGACTGGCCATGTATTCAGGGATACCGGCTCGGTGAAGCCAAGGCACAGATGTTTTCTCAACTCTTCCACGGTTTTCGGCGTACCATGTTTCTCAAGATAATCCGGTGAAGCGATGATCTTCCGGTAGCTGTTAAACAGCGGACGTGCACGCAGGCTGGAGTCTGTAAGTGTTCCGGCCCGAATGGCGACATCCACTTTGCGCTCAATCAGATTGATAAAAGTTTCAGAAGAGACCAGCGAAAGCGTCACTTCCGGGTAGCGCTCCCGAAAAGGTTTTATCAGCGGCATCAGGAAATGAAGCACCACTGGTGTGGCGGCATCGACACGCAGCAAACCTCGAGGCGTGTTTCGTGTCTCCATCAGCTCATTTTCCGCGGCGGCCATTTCCTGTAACACCACCTGCATTCGGCGGAAATAGCGCTCGCCTTCTTCGGTCAGGCTCAACTGGCGAGTGGTTCGGTTGAGGAGGCTGACGCCCAGTTTTGATTCGAGCTTTTTGACGGCCCGGCTGACAGCAGAGTTGGCTTGACCGAGCTGCTCTGCCGCCCGACTAAAGCTTCCACTTTCGACAACGGCGACAAAAATGGCAATTTCTTCAGAGGTCGCTTTCATTGTTGCTCCATGCGCAAAAATTCAATAATACAATGTTTCTGGTAAATAGCGTTGAAAGTATGAGCGGAAATCCCTATAACAGAAGAACCCGCGCGATTCTGGGCGGGTTTTTTGTTATTGAGGTCTGAAGCTAAAAGTGCGAAAAAATACCTATGCCATGCGTTATGTCGCCGGACAACCCGCGGAGCGGATCCTGCCGCCGGGGTCGTTTGCGAGCATTGGCAAAGCGTTACCCGCAGGGGCGCCAATAAGCAGTGAAGAAAAAATACGGATCCTCGTCTGGAATATCTTCAAACAACAGCGCGCTGAATGGATGTCGGTGCTGAAAAACTTCGGCAAAGATGCGCATCTGGTGTTATTGCAGGAGGCGCAAACCACACCTGAACTGGTGTCGTTTGCGACAACGAATTATCTGGCGGCGGATCAGGTGCCTGCCTTTGTGTTACCGCAGCATCCATCCGGGGTGATGACACTGTCAGCAGCGCATCCCGTTTATTGTTGCCCGCTGCGTGAACGTGAGCCGATCCTGCGTCTGGCGAAGTCTGCGCTGGTGACGGTCTATCCGTTGCCGGATACCCGTCTGTTGATGGTCGTGAATATTCACGCGGTAAATTTTAGCCTGGGAGTGGATGTGTACAGTAAGCAGTTACTGCCTATTGGTGACCAGATTGCCCACCACAGCGGCCCGGTGATTATGGCCGGTGACTTCAATGCCTGGAGTCGTCCACGCATGAACGCCTTGTACCGTTTTGCGCGTGAGATGTCCTTACGCGAAGTCCGCTTTACTGACGACAATCGCCGCCGCGCATTTGGGCGTCCGCTCGATTTCGTTTTCTATCGTGGTCTCGCGGTGGATGAAGCCTCTGTGCTGGTCACCCGCGCGTCCGATCACAACCCACTACTCGTCGAATTCAGTCCCGGCAAGCCTGATAAATAAAGGTATGTCAGGTCTGCCGTGGGGCAGACCTGATCTCAGTGCTGCCCTTTTATTATCACTCATCAAAGGACAGCAAAATGACCACAGGCTCTCATCACGATAACGTCGAAAAACAGTTTGGTTCGCAGGCTCAGGCCTATTTAACCAGCACGGTGCATGCCTCCGGGCGCGACCTCCAGCGTCTGGCTGAGCGACTTTCTGCATTTCCACAGGCACAACTGCTGGATATGGGATGCGGAGCAGGGCATGCCAGCTTTGTGGCGGCCGGCAACGTAGCGAACGTCACGGCCTATGACTTATCCCGCCAGATGCTTGATGTCGTGGAGCAAGCCGCGCAGGAAAAAGGGCTGCATAACATCCGCACACAACAGGGGTACGCGGAAGCATTGTCGTTTGCCGATGCCACCTTTAATGTGGTGATTAGCCGTTACTCGGCGCATCACTGGCACGACGTGGGGCAGGCGCTGCGTGAGGTGAAACGGGTGCTTAAACCTGGCGGGGTGTTCATTATGATGGACGTGATGTCGCCAGGGCATCCCGTGCGGGATATCTGGCTGCAAACCGTCGAAGCGCTGCGTGATACCTCGCATGTACGAAATTATTCAAGCGGTGAATGGTTAGCGCTGGTCAATGAGGCCGGGCTGAGTACCCAAACGTTGACCACTGACAAATTACCGCTCGAGTTCTCTTCATGGGTGGCTCGAATGCGTACACCACAGGTGCTCTGTGAGGCCATCCGACTGTATCAGGACAGCGCGTCAAAAGACGTGAAAGCATATTTTGCCCTGCAGGCGGAGGGATCGTTTACCAGCGACATTGTGATGCTGGAAGCGTATAAAGCAGCTTAAAAAGCAAAAGGCACCGGGGAAGCGGTGCCTTTTTTAGTTCATGCAGTTATCAGGATTCTGGTCTGCTGCTGTTTTTCACAAACAGCGTCAGCTGATCGCCGGGTTGCAGGCTGTCGGTACCGCCATTCCAGCGGACCACGTCACGAATATTGACGCCATGACGTTTCGCGATGCTCGACAGTGAATCACCCTTACGCACGCGATAAGTAATGCTATCGCTGTTGCGGGCGAGACGCTGAGCACTGCTACCTGCGCCTACCGTCAGGTTCTGTCCTACTTTCAGGTTGGAACCACGCAGATTGTTCCACTGCTGAAGATCCTTCGCCGATACGCCGAGGCGTGCGGCAATACCAGAAAGCGTATCACCTGAACGAACCTTATAGCTGCGACTGGTCAGCGGGGTGTTGTCAGCGACCAGCGTTGGCTGGACAGCGGCAATCTCGCCAGAAGCCAGTGATTCACGCAGTTGATTCGCGTGCTTCTTTGGCACCATCACATACTTAGGTCCTGCTGCGCCAAGGGTTGCTCCCTTAACACCAGCATTAAATGCTTTCAGCTTCGTCACAGAGATACCGGCCATGTCCGCGACCTGCTTCAGATCAACCGGGTTATCCAGATGAACGCGCGCGAGTGCACGGCTTTCATCTGCGGTTGGTAACTGAACGCCGTAGCGTTTGCTGTTCTTGAGGATGTCGCTCAATGCCAGCATCTTAGGCACGTATACCCGGGTCTCCTGAGGTAATGAGAGTGACCAGAAATCGGTGGGCTTGCCACGCGCTTTGTTCGCTTTCATCGCCTTCATCACTCGACCCTCACCGCTGTTGTAGGCGGCAACTGTTAATAACCAGTCACCGTCAAACATCTTGTTAAGACGTTGCATCATGTCGAGAGCTGCCGTTGTTGAGGCAATCACATCACGACGCGCGTCATAACTGCGGGTCTGTTTCAAACCATAATTCCGCCCGGTGCTCGGTATGATCTGCCAGATGCCTGCGGCATTGGCGCCAGACGTTGCATGCGGGTCAAAAGCGCTCTCCACTATGGGTAGTAGTACCAGTTCCATGGGCATGTTACGTTTCTTAACTTGCCCTGCTATCCAGTACATATACGGCTCTGCCCGTAAAGTTACATCGTGGAGATAGCTCTTGTTACGCAAATACTTTTGTTTTTGTTCGCGAATCCGGTTGTTTTCCGGAATTCCCATCTTTAGCTCGTCGCCTATGAAAGCCCACAAGTCCTGATTCTGTGCGTAGAATGTTCCATCGTCCATCCATCGCGCCTGACTTATGAACTTTCCTGCTTCCCCTTGACCAGCTGCAGAAAGGCTCTGTGCGTGCTGCTGAACGTTACCATCGTGCTTAGACGCCTGGCACCCCACCAGCAGGACAGAGGCGAGTAATATCGCTTTTGCCTTCATGTGTGTGTCAATAGTTGCTTAAAAGACGAGCAATCATAACGGCGAAGTTTTTAAAAGGCAACCCGGAATTTTCAGAAGTTGTCTTTCTTTACCCGTAACCAGGCGAATCGCTCTTCAGGTTGTTGCAATTTTGTTTCTTTCGATATTTCATTAATTAAATCAATACTATCCGTGCGTAAAAAAATATTTATTTGACGCTCATTTTTCAGAGTTACGGGCAGTGTTTTTTGATTTTTTGCACGTAACTCCTTAACTTTAAGGTAATAATCATTTATCGCAGGATCGCGAGGGAGAATGCTTAAGGCAAACTTTATGTTTGATAAAGTATACTCATGTGCGCAACAAATGAGCGTATCCGCCGGAAGTGCATTTATCTTCTGGAAGGATTGATACATCTGCGCTGGCGTTCCTTCAAACAAACGACCGCAACCACCGGAGAACATCGTGTCACCGCAGAAAAGATAAGGATCGCTGAAGAAACAGATATGTCCTAAAGTGTGACCTGGGGTGGAAATTACCTTAAATTTGCAGCCCAAAATAGCCACCTCGTCGCCTTCATTTACGACTTTAGTTGTACCCTTATCTTGTGTTTCCGCAGGGCCATACACCACTACATCAGGAAAATGCTGCCGAAGTTCTTTCACGCCGCCAACGTGGTCATGGTGATGGTGGGTAAGGAGAATCGCCTCGGGCTGCCACTGGTTTTCTTTTATGGCAGCCAGCACCGGTGCCGCCTCGCCAGGATCCACGATCAGGCAACGGTTGTTATCATCACTCAGAACCCAGATGTAGTTATCCTGAAAGGCAGGAATACTGATAAGATTCATAAATTACCTCACAAAGCGTAGCGGAAGGTTGTAATGAAACCGGCAAGGATACCTCAAACAGTAGAAGCGCCCATCCACTGGTCAGAAATGCCGTGGGGGGAATACTATCGCGAGGCGCTGGAATATCAGCTTAAACCCTGGCTGGCTAAATTGTACGGTTTTCACCTGCTTAAGATTGGCAATCTCAGCGCCGAAATCAACACGGAAGCCTGCGCGATTTCGCATCAGGTGAATGTATCATTGCAGGGCGAACCGATGCAGGTCAAAGCGGACCCGCTGTGGTTGCCATTTGCTGAAAAATCGGTTGATGCCTGCATGCTGGCACATACGCTGCCCTGGTGTCAGGATCCTCATCGTCTGCTGCGCGAAGTGGATCGTGTGTTAATTGATGATGGCTGGCTCATTCTGAGTGGCTTTAATCCGGTCAGCCTGGTGGGGATGCGCAAACTGGTGCCGGTATTAAGAAAGAGCACGCCCTACAATAGCCGAATGTTTACCATGATGCGCCAGATGGACTGGCTGGCGCTGCTGAATTTTGAGGTGCTGCACTACGGCCGTTTTCAGGTTTTACCCTGGACCCGGCAGGGCGGACGGCTCCTCAGTACTCACATTCCCGCACTGGGGTGCCTGCAACTGATTGTCGCCCGTAAGCGTACAATTCCATTAACGTTAAACCCGATGCGGCAAAGCAAAGCCAAAACACAGTTGAGACCTGCGGTAGGAGCGACCCGACAATACCGCAAGCCGTACGATTAATTATTCGGGTTGATATCCCGTATCGTCGAACGCGGGGTTGCAGGCGGCGGCTCGCGCCAGCTCGTCGCAGCGTTCGTTTTCCGGATGCCCTGCGTGGCCCTTGACCCATTCCCAGCGGATTTTATGCTGGCTTAGGGCGGCATCAAGACGCTGCCAGAGATCGACATTTTTGACCGGTTTTTTATCGGCCGTTTTCCAGCCGCGCTTTTTCCAGTTGTGGATCCACTGGGTGATCCCCTGACGAACATACTGGCTGTCTGTGCTCAGCACGATTTCGCAATGTTCTTTCAGCGCTTCGAGCGCGACAATCGCCGCCATCAGTTCCATGCGGTTATTAGTGGTAAGATGGTAGCCTGCGCTAAAGGTTTTTTCGTGCTGGCGATAGCGTAAAATAGCACCATAGCCACCTGGCCCTGGATTGCCGAGACAAGAACCATCGGTGAAAATTTCTACCTGTTTAAGCATCTCTGGTAGACTTCCTGTGATTAAAACGACAAGTCTGACATAAATGACCGTGATGAGCACTGCAATTACACGACAGATCGTCCTCGATACTGAAACCACCGGTATGAACCAGATCGGGGCCCACTACGAAGGGCATAAGATCATTGAAATCGGTGCCGTTGAGGTGATCAACCGTCGCCTGACGGGCAACAACTTCCACGTTTACCTGAAGCCGGACCGGCTGGTGGATCCCGAAGCGTTTATGGTTCATGGGATTGCCGACGAATTTCTGCTGGATAAGCCCACGTTTGCGGACGTCGCCGATGAGTTTCTGGAGTATATTCGTGGCGCGGAACTTGTCATCCATAACGCCTCGTTTGATATCGGATTTATGGATTATGAGTTCGCGAAACTCAATCGCGGTATTCCGAAAACGGACACTTTTTGTAAGGTGACAGACAGCCTGGCGCTGGCGCGACGTATGTTCCCCGGTAAACGGAACAGCCTCGATGCGCTTTGTTCCCGTTACGAAATAGATAACACCAAGCGTACATTGCACGGGGCATTGCTCGATGCCCAGATCCTCGCTGATGTTTATCTGACGATGACCGGCGGGCAGACCTCAATGACCTTTGCGGTCGAAGGGGAGTCGCAACAGCAGGCTGGTGAAGTCGGGATTCAGCGTGTTGTTCGTGCGGCCAGCAAATTACGTGTTGTTTTAGCCAGCGATGACGAGCTGGCAGCGCATGAATCGCGGCTCGACTTGGTGGAGAAGAAAGGGGGAAGCTGCCTCTGGCGCGCCTGAATTTGCGGTGAGTAATGTAAAAATCGCCATGTGGGTGAAATTTGCAGCAAACGATTCAAAATGCCGGAAAAAGCGTTGACGGGGGTGCAGCGAATCCGTAATATGCGCCTCGTTCCCAACGGAACAACAACGCGGAGCGGTAGTTCAGTCGGTTAGAATACCTGCCTGTCACGCAGGGGGTCGCGGGTTCGAGTCCCGTCCGTTCCGCCACTATTCAGAAGGCCTGAATCAGCAATGATTCAGGCCTTCGTCGTTTTAGCGGCCTAACGTAAACGGGTCGGCATCCTGCCATGCGGGAAATTTCTCCCGATATTCCTGCAAGAGTTCCAGCGACAACTCAGCGTCGAGTCTCGTTGCCTGATGCGCTTCGGCAGAAGCGAGAATTTCACCCTGCGGGCTGATGATTCGGCTGTCTCCCCGGTAATGATGCCCGTTACCATCAGTACCGACGCGGTTGCAGCCTGCCACATACGCCAGGTTTTCTATCGCTCTGGCGATAAGCAACGACTGCCAGTGCAGCGAGCGCGGCGCAGGCCAGTTCGCCACATACAGCGCCAGATCGTAATCATCACGGTTACGCGACCACACCGGAAAACGCAGGTCATAGCACACCAGCGGAAGAATGCGCCAGCCGCGCCATTCAAACACCACGCGCTCATTGCCCGCCTGGTAATAATGATGTTCATCCGCCATACGAAACAGATGACGTTTATCGTAAAAATGCACATGACCGCCAGGCTCGACCAGCAAAAAACGGTTTACCGCGCCGCGTTCCGTCTGTAGTGCGGCGCTGCCGGCGACCAGCGCCTGCGTCTGCTGTGCTTTGGCGCGCATCCACGCGACGACATCGTCCTGAGGCATCGACTGCTGCGCCGCTTCCATGGCAAACCCCGTCGTAAACATTTCCGGCAGGACGATCACATCCCGTCCGGTAAGTTCTTCCAGCTGGAGATCAAAGTGACGCAGATTTGCCGGGCCATCCATCCAGACCAGCGGCTGCTGCATTAAGGTAATTTTCAAGCCAGACACTGTTGTGACCTCCTGAATTGAAGATGCGGGATAATCACTGTATCACCATATTTGCCCTCTGTGTGTAGCCGAAAATTACCATAAAAAAAACGGAACCCGCAGGCTCCGTTTTGGTTTTGTACAGTGATCAGGCCGCTTCAGTTTTGCGTAACGGCGCTACCGGCTTTACCGGCTGTGTCGCCAGCGCGTCAGCCTCGAAATCGTCGACATTAATACTGCGCAGACGGCTGGCTTCCGCCCGGGTGAGGATCTCCGCTTCATCCTGATTGATTAACCCCTTCGCCAGCGCATTTCTTGCCAGTTCATCCAGACGGGTAAACGGCAGGTTTTTGCCAATCTCTTTACAGATGCGCTGATGAATTGGATCGGCGGCGATCACATCCAGCAACGCCTGCTCCAGCAGACCCACCGGGTTATGCTCGCTTGGTGTCAGATACTGGCCGCGGCCAATGCGGGAGCGGGTCGCGCCCGGCAATTGCAGGATCTTCGCGACGTTATGATCCAGCTTATCGGATGGTGCCGTGTAATGACGACCGGTCGGGAAAATCACAAAGCGCATCGCACCGGCAACAACACGGTTCGGGAAGTTGCGCAGCAGGTCGTCAATGGCCTGTTCCGCCTGATGCAGCGCATCCTGAACGCCCCAGTGAACCAGCGGCAAATCGGCTTCGTGGCGGCCTTCATCGTCATAGCGTTTCAGCACGGCGGAAGCCAGATAGAGCTGGCTCAGCACGTCGCCAAGCCGCGCGGAGATCCGCTCGCGACGTTTCAGGCTGCCGCCCAGTACCGCCATAGAGACGTCAGACAGCAACGCCAGGTTAGCGCTCAGACGATTCAGGTGCTGATAGTAACGTTTGGTCGCATCGTTCGTCGGCGTGCTGCTGGTCAGTCCGCGCGTCAGGCCCAACCAGAAGCTGCGGACTTTGTTGCTGCCAACATGGCCGATATGTTTAAACAGCAATTTGTCGAACGCATTAACGTCGTTGCTCTGCGCGGCGGCCATTTCATCCAGCACGTACGGATGACAGCGGATCGCCCCCTGACCAAAGATCATCATGCTGCGGGTAAGAATGTTCGCCCCTTCGACAGTAATGGCGATCGGTGCTCCCTGATAATGGCGGGCAAGGAAGTTACTTTCGCCCAACATGATGCCTTTACCGCCGGTAATATCCATCGCATCAATGATGGATTGCTGACCACGATGGGTACAGTGATATTTCACGATCGCTGACAGCACGGCCGGTTTTTCACCGAGCATAATACCGTAGGTGATAAGCGACGCGGCGGCGTCCATCACATAGGCGTTACCGGCAATACGCGCCAGCGGCTCTTCAATCCCTTCCATTTTACCGATAGCGATTTTGAACTGGCGACGAATATGCGCGTAGGCGCCGGTCGCCATGGCGACGGATTTCAGACCGCCAGTGGCGTTCGATGGCAGCGTAATGCCACGGCCAACGGACAAGCATTCAACCAGCATTCTCCAACCCTGACCCGCCATTTTCGGGCCACCGATGATGTAATCGATCGGCACGAAAATATCCTTCCCGTGGGTCGGCCCGTTCTGGAACGGTACGTTAAGCGGGAAGTGGCGACGGCCAATTTCAACGCCCGGCGTGTTGGTGGGGATCAGCGCACAGGTAATGCCCAGCTCTTCTTCGCCACCCAGCAGTTTATCCGGATCAGAGAGTTTAAAGGCCAGACCAAGGACAGTGGCAATAGGCGCCAGTGTGATATAACGTTTGTTCCAGGTGAGACGCATGCCCAGCACCTGTTCGCCCTGCCAGTCACCCATGCAGACCACACCGGTATCCGGAATTGCACCCGCATCGGAACCCGCTTCCGGACTGGTCAGTGCGAAGCAGGGGATCTCCTGCCCACGCGCCAGACGCGGCAGATAATGATTTTTTTGTTCGTCAGTACCGTAATGCTGCAACAGTTCGCCCGGCCCTAAGGAGTTAGGTACGCCAACGGTGATCGCCAGGATCCCTGAAACGCCGGACAGTTTCTGTAACACGCGGGACTGGGCGTAAGCGGAAAACTCCAGACCGCCGTACTCTTTCTTAATGATCATTGCGAAGAAGCGGTGCTCTTTCAGAAATGCCCACAGTTCCGGCGGCAGATCGGCCATTTCATGGGTGATCTGGAAATCGTTCGCCATGCGACAGGCTTCTTCCACCGGGCCATCCAGAAACGCCTGCTCCTCTTCCGTCAGACGCGGCTGCGGATAGTTATGCAGTTTTTTCCAGTCCGGATTGCCACGGAACAGATCGCCTTCCCACCAGGTGGTACCGGCATCAATCGCCTCTTTTTCCGTTCGTGACATTGGCGGCATCACTTTGCGGAAAGTACGGAATACCGGCGCGGAAATCATCGATTTACGCATCGGCACAACATTGAACGGCAGCAGAATGATCGCCAGCGGCACCAGCAGCCAGATATTCCACAGCCCGGCAAGGCCCAGCGCCGCAGTCCAGGCCAGCAAAACCACGCTGCTGAGCAGCAGGTTTACCCGGTGGTAGAAGAGCGCACCGAGTAATACGAGGGTTGCAACAATACTCAAAATCATCATAAAGAAAAGCTCCCTTGCTTGTAGGAGGTCTGACCACTTGTGATGATATGGTTGTAGTGGATGCGATTTGTTTTAGCAATGTGTTTACAAAATAATTACAACCTGGCTCACATTGTCGTCGCAGAATCGGGCACGGAAAATCAAAGGCCCGGTTTTTTACGCTGGCTTTAGCTTCTCGCTACTGGCGCTATCCGGTACACTGCAACGTGTCTTATTAATCAATGCTGAAGGATTATCCTCATGTACCAGGATCTTATTCGTAACGAACTGAACGAAGCAGCAGACACTCTGGCTAACTTCCTGAAAGATGAAGCAAATATTCATGCTATCCAGCGTGCGGCCGTTCTGCTGGCAGACAGCTTCAAAGCCGGCGGCAAAGTGCTCTCCTGTGGTAACGGCGGTTCACACTGCGATGCGATGCATTTCGCGGAAGAACTGACCGGTCGGTATCGTGAAAACCGTCCAGGCTATCCAGGGATCGCGATTTCTGACGTCAGCCACTTGTCCTGCGTCAGCAACGATTTCGGCTATGACTATGTCTTTTCGCGTTATGTTGAAGCGGTAGGGCGTGAAGGTGATGTGCTGCTGGGGATCTCCACGTCCGGCAATTCCGGCAACGTGATCAAAGCGATCGACGCCGCGCGCGCGAAAGGCATGAAAGTGATTACCCTCACGGGCAAAGATGGCGGCAAAATGGCCGGAAATGCGGATGTTGAAATTCGTGTGCCACATTTTGGCTATGCAGATCGTATTCAGGAGATCCATATTAAGGTGATCCACATCCTGATTATGCTGATCGAAAAAGAGATGGTGAAAGCGTAATGCTGTCGGGGGGCGACCCCCGTTAACGCGTGTGAGGTGACGTATGTGCGAACTGCTCGGGATGAGCGCTAATGTGCCAACCGATATTTGCTTTAGCTTTACCGGGCTTGTCCAGCGTGGGGGCGGAACCGGGCCGCATAAAGACGGCTGGGGAATTACGTTCTACGAAGGCAAAGGCTGTCGCACATTTAAAGATCCCGAACCCAGCTTTCAGTCGCCGATCGCCAGGCTGGTGCAGGAATATCCCATCAAATCCCGCTCCGTCATTGCACATATCCGCCAGGCGAATCGCGGTATCGTTTCGCTGGAAAACACCCATCCTTTTACCCGTGAGTTGTGGGGTCGCAACTGGACCTATGCGCATAACGGGCAACTGACGGGATATAAATCGCTGGAAACTGGCAACTTTCGCCCGGTAGGCGACACTGACAGCGAAAAAGTGTTTTGCTGGATGCTCAATAAACTGACGCAGCGCTACCCACGCACGCCAGGCAACATGACCGCGGTGTTCCGCTATATCGCAGCGCTGGCGGAAGAGATGCGTAAAAAAGGCGTCTTTAATATGCTGCTGTCGGACGGGCGGTATGTGATGGCGTTTTGTTCCACCAACCTGTTCTGGATCACCCGCCGCGCGCCGTTTGGTGTGGCGAAGCTGCTCGATCAGGACGTGGAAATTGATTTCCAAACCGAAACCACACCGAATGATGTGGTAACGGTCATTGCAACGCAACCGCTGACAACCAATGAAACCTGGCACAAGGTTATGCCAGGCGAGTGGGCGTTATTTTGCCTTGGGGAGCGTGTAGTTTGATGCCAGCTGCGGCTGGACGACGTCGCTGGTCAGCGGCTTGCTGACCACATAACGCCCATCAACAACCGAGACCATCGGCGGTTTGTGGGTTTGCTCGAAGTAGTCATACCCCGGTTTCAGCTGCGCCCAGAAATCCTTGTAGTAGGAGTATTTGTGACGTTGCATATTGGCGTCATTCATACGGAACGGGTAGATGCTGACCTGCACGCTTGACTGACCAAATACCAGCGCGCCAGTGACAAACTGGAAAATCTCATCAATGCCGGAGTCGGTCATGGCGTAGCAGCCAACGGACACGCAGGCGCCGTGGATCATCAGGTATTTACCTTCATAGCCGTGCGCACGGTCAAAGGCGTTCGGGAAACCAATATTAATGGCTTTATAGAAGCGGCTGTCGGGCTTGAGTTGATTGCGGCTGACGCTGTAAAACCCTTCCGGACTTTTGAAATCGCCCTGACGCTGTTTCGGGCCCAGGCCGCCGGAATAGCTACAAATTTTGTAGCTATCGAGGAGTTGATAAGTTTCGCCCATTTTCACAAACAGATCGAGCGTGCGCTCTTCTTTGAAGATCTGGATATAAACCGGTGACCCCATCAACTGCTGCTTATATTCTTTACTGACCGGCGTTGTGCCATGGTTGCTGCTCAGCAGCCCCGCGAACGAGACGCACGGAATCAGGAGCATCGCAATAAAGAATGCGATTTTGCGCATACAACTTGTTCCTTGATAAAACATAAACGACATGCCAGAACGGCAAAAGAAACCCGAAATCAGACTAATCTGGAAGTTAGTGCGCTCACATTAGCACCACCGTAGTTTTTCGCAAGCCCGGATTACGCTGTTTACACTTTCGCCTTTATTTATACCGTAAAAGGTGGCGTGCGGCAGCCAGAAGTTTGAGCAATAGTTCTCAAAAAAATTGCCGCTCCGGGCTGAATTACTGAGCGTTTACGACAGAAAATGATAAACTCCTGGCGTCATTTGACGGAACAAGAAAGGACGCGTTTCCCATCTCCTGCTGGTACGGATGAGTGCCAGTGCCAGCCGACCTTTCTTCAGTTTCATTTATCAATACGCTGGCTTCAGCTTAGGCTGATGTTTCGTTTACGGACACCTGCTAACCATATGATTAAAATCACAAAAGGGCTAAATTTGCCCATAGCTGGCATGCCACAACAGCAAATTTGCGAGGGAGCGACGGTAAAACAGGTAGCGCTACTCGGTGAAGAATACGTCGGCATGAGACCATCAATGGCCGTTCAGGAAGGTGAACGGGTCAAAAAAGGGCAACTGCTTTTCGAAGACAAAAAAAATCCTGGCGTCCGGTTTACCGCGCCGGTGAGCGGCGTGATCAGCGCCATCCACCGTGGTGAGCGCCGTGTGCTGCAGGCGGTGGTGATCGACATTGACGGCGATGCGGCGATCGAATTCCCCCGTTTCCCGGCAAGCGAACTGGCGACGCTGCCTGCAGAGCAGGTGCAGGAACAACTACTGGCTTCCGGGCTCTGGACGGCGTTACGCACGCGACCTTTCAGCAAAACTCCGGTGCCGGGTACTGAACCGGTGGCGATTTTCGTCAACGCCATGGACACCAACCCGCTGGCGGCTGATCCGCAACCCATCATTTTCCTGTACCGCGAGGCCTTTAATGCGGGGCTGACAGTACTGACGCGTCTGACGAAAGGTAGGGTTCACGTCTGCCAGGCGAGCGGCGGCAAACTAGGCGGTCACCCTGCCGGACAGGTGAAATTTAATGAGTTCACCGGCCCACATCCTGCTGGTCTGGTGGGAACGCACATTCATTTCCTTGAGCCGGTCAGCCTGAAAAAGCAGGTCTGGCATCTTAATTACCAGGACGTTATCGCTATCGGTAAATTGTTTACCGAAGGGGATCTCTGGAGCGAGCGTATCATCGCCCTCGGTGGGCCGCAGGTGAAAAATCCGCGCCTGATCCGCACCTTCCCGGGCGCAAATCTTGATGCCCTGCTGGCAGGTGAACTCCAGGACGGTGAAAACCGGGTGATTTCCGGTTCGGTGTTGAGCGGTGTTCACGCCGTCGGGCCACGCGCTTTCCTCGGGCGTTTCCACCTGCAGGTGAGCGTGGTAAGAGAAGGGCGCGATAAAGAGCTGTTTGGCTGGGTGATGCCAGGGAAAGAAAAACACTCGGTCACCCGCACCACGCTGGGTCATTTCCTCCGGCACAAGCTATTTAACTTTTCTACCGACACGCACGGCGGCGAACGCGCCATGGTGCCGATTGGCAACTACGAGCGCGTCATGCCGCTGGATATTCTGCCAACGATGCTACTGCGCGATCTGCTGTCCGGTGACACTGACAGTGCCCAGGCGCTGGGCTGTCTGGAGCTGGATGAAGAAGATCTGGCGCTGTGTACCTATGTCTGCCCGGCAAAATATGAGTATGGGCCAGTGCTGCGCGAGGTGTTAACCCGCATTGAGCAGGAAGGATAAGTGATGGGTTTAAAACATCTTCTGGAAAAAATCGAGCCGCACTTTACTCACGGCGGCAAACTGCAAAAGTATTATCCGTTGTATGAAGCGGCGGCGACGATTTTCTACACGCCGGGTCAGGTAACGAAAGGGGCATCCCATGTCCGCGACGCCATTGATCTGAAGCGAATGATGATTCTGGTCTGGTTGGCGGTGTTCCCGGCTATGTTCTGGGGCATGTACAACGTCGGGCTACAAACCCTTCCGGCGCTCAATAAAATGTACGGCGCGGAGCAGCTGCCGCAGATTATCGCCAGTAACTGGCACTACAGCGTGGCGCAGTGGCTGGGCGTCAGTTTCAGTCCGGAAGCGGGCTGGGTAAGCATGATGGGGCTTGGCGCTGTCTACTTCCTGCCGATTTATCTCACAGTCTTTATTGTCGGCGGCTTCTGGGAAGTGCTGTTTGCGATTATTCGTAAGCACGAGATCAACGAAGGTTTCTTCGTGACCTCGATTCTGTTCGCCCTTATCGTCCCGCCCACATTACCGCTCTGGCAGGCTGCACTTGGCATCTCGTTCGGGGTGGTGATAGCCAAAGAGATTTTCGGCGGCACGGGGCGTAACTTCCTCAACCCGGCGTTGGCCGGGCGCGCCTTCCTTTTCTTTGCTTATCCGGCACAAATTTCCGGCGATCTGGTCTGGACGGCGGCAGATGGTTTCTCCGGTGCCACACCGCTTTCCCAGTGGGCGAGCCACGGCGGCGAAGCGCTGTTCAATGTCGTCACCGGGCAGCCGGTCAGCTGGATGGATGCGTTTATCGGCAATATTCCCGGCTCGATTGGTGAAGTCTCCACGCTGATGATCCTCATCGGCGGCGCCATCATCATTTTTGGCCGCGTAGCGTCATGGAGAATCGTGGCTGGCGTGATGCTCGGCATGATAGCCACCGCCACATTGTTTAACCTGATCGGCTCCGACAGCAATCCGCTGTTCGCCATGCCATGGTACTGGCATCTGGTGCTGGGCGGCTTCGCCTTCGGCATGATGTTTATGGCTACCGACCCGGTGTCTGCGTCATTTACTGACAAAGGAAAATGGTGCTACGGGGCGCTTATCGGCGTGATGTGTGTGCTGATCCGGGTGGTTAACCCGGCTTATCCGGAAGGCATGATGCTGGCTATCTTGTTCGCCAATCTTTTTGCGCCGCTGTTCGATTATCTGGTGGTGCAGGCCAACATTAAGCGGAGGAAGTCGCGTGGCTGAGAATAAAAGTAACGATAGCATCGGTAAAACATTGCTGGTGGTACTGGTGCTTTGCCTGGTGTGCTCCATTGTGGTGGCGGGATCTGCCGTTGGCCTGAAAGCACGCCAGCAGACGCAGCGTGCACTGGATAAGCAGCGCAATATCCTGGCGGTGGCCGGATTGATGCAGCAGGAAATGAGCGCCGATGACGTCGCGAACGTCTTCGCGACCCGCATTACCCCGCGGCTGGTGGATCTCAAAACGGGCACGCTGCTGGATAAAAACCCCGCGTCGTTTAACCAGGCGCAGGCGCTGAAGGATGCAGATCAAAGCATGGCGCTGGAAACGAATCAGGATCCGGCAGGTATCAAGCGTCGCAGTAATATCGTTGAAATTTACCTGGTGCGCGATGCGCAACAGCGGGTACAGGAGATCGTTCTGCCGGTTTACGGTAATGGCCTGTGGTCAATGATGTACGCCTTTGTTGCACTGGATACCGACGGCCGCACGTTGAAGGGCATCACCTATTACGATCAGGGCGAAACGCCGGGGCTGGGAGGGGAAATCGAAAACCCGAACTGGCAGGCGCAATTTATCGGCAAGAAAGTGGTGGATGATAACGGCATGCCTGCACTGAAAGTGGTGAAAGGCAGCGCGCGGCAGGGGGATGAATACGCGGTGGATGGCCTGTCCGGCGCCACGCTGACGTCCAACGGTGTGCAACATAGTTTTGATTTCTGGATGGGCTCACTCGGTTTTGGCCCCTTCCTGAAGCAGGTTCGTGATGGAGGGCTGAATAATGGCTGAACTCGGTGATATGAAAGAGGTGAAACGGGTGCTGGTGGGGCCGTTTATCGCCAATAACCCGATTACCCTGCAAGTACTGGGTGTTTGTTCGGCGCTGGCGGTCACCACCAAACTGGAAACCGCCTTCGTCATGACCATTGCGGTGACGCTGGTGACGGCCTTCTCCAGCATGTTTATCTCGATGATCCGCCACCATATTCCCAACAGCGTGCGCATTATCGTGCAAATGGCGATTATCGCATCGCTGGTGATCGTGGTGGATCAACTGCTGCGCGCCTTCGCCTATGAAGTATCAAAACAGCTCTCGGTTTTTGTCGGGCTGATCATCACTAACTGCATCGTCATGGGCCGTGCCGAAGCTTATGCCATGAAATCTCCGCCGCTGGCGAGCTTTATGGACGGGATTGGCAATGGCCTGGGCTATGGTGCGATCCTGCTGATTGTCGGTTTTCTGCGTGAGCTGATTGGCAGCGGCAAGCTGTTTGGCATCACGGTGCTGGACACGGTACAAAACGGTGGCTGGTATCTGCCGAATGGCCTGTTTCTGCTGGCGCCGAGCGCGTTTTTCATTATCGGTCTGCTGATCTGGGCACTGCGTACGTGGAAGCCGGAACAGCAGGAAAAGGAGTAACCGATCATGGCTCATTACCTTAGCCTGTTTGTGCGTGCGGTGTTTGTTGAGAACATGGCGCTGGCCTTCTTCCTCGGCATGTGTACGTTCCTTGCGGTGTCGAAAAAGGTCTCAACCGCCTTTGGACTTGGCATCGCGGTCACCGTGGTGCTTGGGATATCCGTGCCGGTGAATAACCTCGTCTACAATCTGGTGCTGCGCGACGGCGCGCTGGTGGAAGGCGTGGATCTGAGTTTCCTCAACTTCATCACCTTTATCGGCGTGATTGCCGCCCTGGTGCAGATCCTCGAGATGATCCTCGATAAGTACTTCCCGGCGCTGTATAACGCGCTGGGGATCTTCCTGCCGCTTATCACCGTCAACTGTGCCATCTTCGGTGGCGTCTCGTTTATGGTGCAACGCGATTATAACTTTAGTGAATCGATCGTTTACGGTTTCGGTTCCGGGATTGGCTGGATGCTGGCAATCGTCGCAATGGCCGGTATTCGCGAAAAAATGAAATACGCCAACGTGCCTGCGGGGTTGCGCGGGCTTGGGATCACCTTCATTACCACCGGTTTGATGGCGCTGGGCTTTATGTCCTTCTCCGGTGTGCAGCTGTAAGGGCGAATGTTTATGGAAATCTTACTTGGCGTAGGCATGTTTACGGCGATCGTACTGGCGCTGTCGGTACTGATCCTGTTTGCCAAATCGAAGCTGGTGAATTCCGGCGATGTACTTATTGAAATCAACGACGATGCGGATAAGCAGATCCGCACCCCGGCCGGCGACAAGCTGCTAAATACGCTGTCCGGCAATGGAATTTTCGTCTCCTCTGCCTGTGGCGGCGGTGGCTCCTGTGGCCAGTGCCGCGTGACGGTGAAGGCAGGCGGCGGCGACATTCTGCCGACGGAACTGTCGCATATCACCAAACGTGAAGCCAAAGCAGGCTGTCGTCTGGCGTGCCAGGTGGCGGTGAAGCAGGACATGAAAATAGAACTGCCGGAAGAGGTCTTTGGCGTCAAAAAATGGGAATGTGAAGTTATTTCCAACGATAACAAAGCCACATTTATCAAAGAGCTGAAGCTGGCGATCCCGCAGGGCGAAAGCGTGCCGTTCCGCGCGGGCGGCTATATTCAGATTGAATGCCCGCCGCACACCGTCGCCTATGCCGATTTCGACGTTCCGACGGAATACCGCAGCGACTGGGATAAATTCAATCTGTTCCGCTACGTGTCTGAGGTGAAAGAGCCGACGCTGCGTGCCTATTCAATGGCGAACTACCCGGACGAGAAGGGCATTATTATGCTTAATGTACGTATCGCCACACCACCGCCGTCGGCGCCGGATGTGCCGCCAGGGATCATGTCCTCGTATATCTGGTCGCTGAAAGCGGGCGATAAAGTAACGATTTCCGGTCCGTTCGGCGAATTCTTCGCCAAAGATACTGAAGCGGAAATGGTCTTTATCGGCGGTGGCGCGGGAATGGCACCGATGCGTTCACACATCTTCGATCAGCTTAAGCGACTGAAAAGCACGCGTAAAATCAGCTTCTGGTATGGTGCGCGTTCGCTGCGTGAAATGTTCTATGACGACGAGTTTGAACAACTGGCGCGTGAAAACCCGAACTTTACCTTCCATGTCGCGCTTTCAGATGCGCAGCCGGAAGATAACTGGACGGGCTACACCGGTTTCATTCATAACGTGCTCTATGAAAACTATTTGCGCGATCACCCGGCGCCAGAGGATTGCGAATTCTACATGTGTGGGCCGCCGGTAATGAACGCCGCGGTCATTAAGATGTTGAAAGATCTTGGTGTTGAAGATGAAAACATCCTGCTGGATGACTTTGGAGGCTGATGATGATTGTCGTGTTTTTGGCAACGTTCGCCATCTTCGCGCTGGTGATCCTGGCGTTGTCACTCGGCTATCTGATCAAGCGTAAAAGCATTCAGGGCAGTTGCGGCGGGATTTCGTCGCTCGGGCTTGAAAAGGTCTGTGACTGCCCTGAACCCTGCGATGCTCGCAAAAAACGCATGGCGCGGGAGGCGCAGCGCCAGAATAACCGCATCCTCTGATTTTTCCCTCTCCCGGCGGGAGAGGGTTATCCGCTCTTTTTATTCTCTGTTATTTTGCTGTATACTTATCCAGTAGTGAGTGAGGGCTAACTATGCGCAAAATAATCCATGTCGATATGGACTGCTTTTTCGCAGCGGTAGAGATGCGGGATAATCCGTCTCTGCGTGATATCCCGATTGCCATTGGCGGCAGCCGGGAACGCAGAGGCGTTATTAGTACCGCCAATTATCCGGCGCGGAAATATGGCGTGCGCAGCGCCATGCCAACGGCGATGGCGCTCAAACTCTGCCCGCACCTCACACTGTTGCCTGGGCGCGGCGAAGCGTACAAAGAGGCCTCGCTCCACATTCGCGAAATCTTCTCCCGTTATACCTCGCTGATTGAACCGTTATCCCTCGATGAAGCCTATCTGGATGTCACCGACAGTGTTCATTGTCACGGCTCGGCAACGCTCATCGCGCAGGAGATCCGTCAGACCATTTTTAACGAGTTGCAGTTAACCGCGTCGGCCGGGGTGGCGCCGGTCAAGTTTCTTGCCAAAATTGCCTCCGATCTCAACAAACCTGACGGTCAGTACGTGATCACACCGGCTGACGTCCCTGAATTCCTGCGCACGCTGCCACTCGCGAAAATCCCCGGCGTCGGCAAAGTCTCCGCCGCAAAGCTGGAAAGCATGGGGCTGCGCACCTGTGAAGATGTGCAGAAAAGCGATCTCGCCGGGCTGCTTAAACGTTTTGGCAAATTTGGCCGGGTGCTGTGGGAGCGTAGCCAGGGCATCGATGAACGCAGCGTGAATAATGAACGTCTGCGCAAATCCGTCGGTGTTGAACGAACGCTGGCGGAAGATATTCACGACTGGCCAGACTGTGAAGCCATTATTGAACAGCTCTATCCTGAACTGGAACGCCGTCTGGCAAAGGTTAAACCGGACCTGCTGATCGCCCGTCAGGGCGTCAAACTCAAGTTTAATGATTTTCAGCTTACCACTCAGGAACATGTCTGGCCGCAACTGAATAAAGACGATCTCATCGCCACGGCATATAAAACCTGGCATGAACGGCGGGGCGGGCGCGGCGTAAGATTGGTGGGGTTACATGTGACGTTACTGGACCCGCAAATTGAGCGGCAACTGGTGCTGGGGCTATAAAAATGCCCGGCACGCTTACGCGACCGGGCATCATGCCGACGTGCTTTACTTCGCCGGAATCGCTTTCAGTAGTTCCGTCAGCAGTGTCCAGTACTGGCCCACGCTTTCGATATGCACCTGCTCATCCGGGGAGTGCGGACCGGTGATGGTTGGCCCGATGGACACCATGTCCATTTCCGGATACGGTTTTTTGAACAGGCCGCATTCCAGACCGGCGTGAATGATCTGAATGTTCGGCGTCTTGTTGAACAGACGCTGATAGGTTTCACGTACCAGATGCATCACCGGTGAATTGGCATCCGGCTGCCAGCCAGGATACGCACCTTTGGCTTCGGTTTTCGCGCCCGCCAGTTTACCCAGCGAATCGAGCATGCTGACCACATAGTCTTTGCCGCTGTCGATCAAGGAACGTACCAGGCAGTGGATTTGCACGTTGTCTTCGGTCATGGTGACAACGCCAACGTTCAGTGAGGTTTCCACCACGCCTTTCGCCACGTCAGAGTTACGGATCACACCGTTTGGCGTTGCATTCAGCAGACGAATAAATCCGTCACGGGATTGCGCAGTCAGCGCGGCGTGGTCATTGCTGACAGCGTCCAGCAGTACGACCAGATTCTTCTCTTTTGCCGCCAGCTCGTTCTTCAGGATCTCCTGATATTTGCTCACCAGCGCTTTCAGGGCATCGGCTTTATCCGTCGCAACCGCGACAGTCGCAAACGCTTCACGCGGGATGGCGTTGCGCAGCGTACCGCCGTTGAAATCGACCAGACGCAGATCCAGCTCCTGCGCATGACCGGCGAGGAAACGCGCCAGCAGCTTGTTGGCATTACCCAGACCAACGTGGATTTCACCACCGGAGTGACCGCCTTTCAGCCCTTTCAGCGTCAGCTTAAAGCACTGGAAACCGGCAGGTACTGCTTCACGGGTCAGCGGCAGGTTAGAGGTGAAGTCGATCCCACCGGCGCAACCCATGTAGATTTCACCTTCTTCTTCGGAATCGGTATTGATCAGGATATCCGCCTGCAACCAGTTCGGCTGAAGGCCAAACGCGCCGTCCATCCCCGCTTCTTCGGTCATGGTCAGCAGCACTTCCAGCGGACCGTGCTGAACGGAATCATCTGCCAGCACCGCCAGTGCGGAAGCCATGCCGATGCCATTGTCGGCGCCGAGCGTCGTGCCACGTGCTTTGACCCACTCGCCATCAATGTACGGCTGAATCGGATCTTTGGTGAAATCATGCACGGTGTCGTTGTTTTTCTGCGGAACCATGTCGAGGTGCGCCTGGAGGACAACCGGCTTGCGGTTTTCCATGCCAGCAGTAGCGCCTTTGCGGATCAGAATATTGCCAACCTGATCGCGCTCCGCGTGCAGGCCTTTTTCCTTCGCCCAGCCCATGATGTGTTCAGCCAGTTTTTCTTCGTGGTAGGACGGGTGCGGAATGGAACAGATTTTGGCAAAAATATCCCACAGCGGTTGCGGGGATAATTGAGACAATTCAGACACGGTAAGTCTCCTTACGGCTTACTGCAAAAGTCGCTTGCAGGTAAAGGGTTAGCATATTGCGATACAGCGGTGAGAATACCACTTTCTTACTGTTCTGGTAGAACAAACCGCGTAAAAAGGCACCCGTGTTCCGCTTAACACTGGTTTTTAGTGCGTCAGATCTCTATAATCTCGCGCAACCTTTTTCCCCTCGAACACTTTTTAAGCCGTAAATATACAGGCTGGGACTTCTTTATCATGAGCGAAAAATACGTCGTCACCTGGGACATGTTGCAGATCCACGCCCGTAAACTGGCAAGCCGTTTGCTGCCTGCTGAGCAATGGAAAGGCATCATTGCCGTTAGCCGTGGTGGTCTGGTACCGGGTGCGCTGCTGGCGCGTGAATTGGGTATTCGCTATGTTGATACCGTTTGCATCTCCAGCTATGACCATGACAACCAGCGCGAGCTGACCGTGGTAAAACGCGCAGAAGGCGACGGCGAAGGCTTCATTGTGATCGACGACCTGGTGGATACCGGTGGTACGGCGGTGGCTATCCGCGAAATGTACCCGAAAGCGCATTTCGTTACTATCTTCGCAAAACCGGCTGGTCGTCCGCTGGTCGATGATTACGTGATTGATATCCCACAAGATACCTGGATTGAACAGCCGTGGGACATGGGCGTGGTCTTCGTTCCGCCAATCTCTGGCCGTTAATCCAGCTCTTCCAGCGCCCGGTTTGACCGGGCGTTGTTCTTTTTGACCTCTGGCGCGTTACAATAAGAACAGTATCGTTCTTATGGAGGCCAGTGATGCCAGAGGCTAACCTCAGCGAAGTTCTGTTTAAACCCCGATTCAAACACCCGGAAACGTCCACGCTGGTTCGTCGTTTTAACCAGGGTACGCAGCCCGCGGTGCAGTCCGCGCTGGACGGCAAAAATGCCCCGCACTGGTACCGGATGATGAACCGCCTGATGTGGATCTGGCGTGGCATCTCGCCGCAGGAGATCCTCGACGTGCAATCGCGCATTGTGATGAGCGATGCCGAACGTACTGATCCTGATCTCTACGACACAGTGGTGGGGTATCGGGGAGGTAACTGGATTTTCGAATGGTCAAAACAGGCAATGCTCTGGCAGCAAAAAGCGATGCAGGAAACGGATCCTGAGCGTTGCGGTCGTCACTGGCTTCATGCCTCGAACCTGTACAGTATTGCGGCTTATCCACATCTGAAAGGCGACGAGCTGGCCGATCAGGCGCAGGCGCTTGCCAATCGTGCCTATGAAGAGGCTTCCCAGCGTCTGCCTGGTGAAATGCGCGAACTGGAGTTTGCCATCCCCGGCGGTGCGTCAGTCACTGGTTTTCTGCATATGCCGAAGGGAAAGGGGCCGTTCCCGACAGTGCTAATGTGCGGCGGGCTGGATTCGCTGCAAAGTGATTATTACACTCTTTTTGAGAATTATTTGGCACCATTAGGAATCGCAATGCTGACGCTGGATATGCCGTCCATTGGTTTTTCTTCCAAATGGAAACTCTCCCAGGATTCCAGCCTGCTCCATCAGCACGCACTGAAATCACTGCCTGATATCCCGTGGATTGACCATACCCGCGTGGCGGCGTTTGGCTTTCGCTTTGGCGCAAATGTGGCGGTCCGGCTGGCCTACCTTGAATCGCCGCGTCTGAAAGCAGTGGCCTGTCTTGGCCCGGTGGTACACGGCTTGCTGGTGGATCCGCAGCGTCAGGGCAATGTGCCTGAAATGTATCTCGATGTACTGGCGTCGCGCCTGGGAATGCACGATGCATCCGATGATGCGCTGCGCATAGAATTGAATCGCTATTCGCTAAAAACGCAAGGATTACTGGGCCGACGCTGTCCGACACCGGTGCTGTCTGGCTACTGGCAAAACGACCCGTTCAGCCCTGAAGAGGAGTCTCGTTTAATCACGTCGTCATCCGCACATGGTAAAATGCTGCAAATTCCTTTCAACCCGTTGTATCGTAATTTTGACAATGGACTGAAAGAAATTGCCAAATGGATTAACAAACAATTTGGTTAATAGTTTGCTAAATTTTATCGATTTGGTAAAACAGTTGCATCACTAAAGGAGATCGCAATGACGTTACCGAGTGGACACCCGAAGAGTAAACTGATTAAGAATTTCGCTGCGCTTGGCCCTTATATTCGCGAAGAACAGTGCAAAGACAACCTCTTCTTTTTCGATTGCCTTGCAGTTTGTGTAAACGTAAAACCGGCACCGGAGAAGCGGGAATTTTGGGGCTGGTGGATGATCATGGAAGCGCAGGAAAAGCGTTTTACTTACAGCTACCAGTTCGGACTTTTCGACAAAGACGGAAAATGGCAAGCCACCGATATTAAAGACAGCGAAGTGGCGGAGCGTCTGGAAAAGACGCGCAGCGATTTCCACGGACGCGTAGCGGAACTGCTGACCAAACTGTCTTTGCGTTTAGAGCCGGCGGATGATTTCAACGAGAAAGCGGTCAGACTCACCGCCTGAGAATAAAAAAAGGCGCTTCAGGTGAAGCGCCTTTTTTAATGACAGTATTAATGCATCAGAACTGATAAACCATACCAACGGCAACGACGTCATCGGTGTTCAGACCGAGTTTGTTGTCGTCATCCAGCTGGTTAATTTTATAATCCACGAACGCAGACATGTTTTTATTGAAGTAGTAAGTGGCTGCCACATCGACATATTTCACCAGGTCGACATCGCCTACGCCTTCAATATCCTTACCTTTAGACTGGACATAACCCAGCGACGGGCGCAGACCGAAATCGAACTGATATTGTGCAACCACTTCGAAGGCCTGGTTTTTATTCGCGAAACCGCTAACGGACGTGCTCGTGCCACCGATGGTTGCAGTACCAGAAATCGGCGTCATGTTGCGGGTTTCTGCATAAACAGCAGCCAGATAGATGTTATTCGCGTCATATTTCAGGCCGGTCGTCCAGGCTTCAGCATTAGAACCATGACCAAAGCTCTGG
>NZ_JMTB01000056.1 GCF_000734965.1 Trabulsiella guamensis ATCC 49490 | reverse complement strand
GTGCGGTCAGAGTTAGCATAAGCCGCGCCCAGCGTCAGACCTGTGTCGCCAAAGTCATAGCTCAGAGATGTACCGAAACCGTCGCCGTTGGCTTTGCTGGCAGCACGGCCATCGTTTTCGTTTTTGCCCTGATACTGCAGGCCCAGTTTCAGACCATCAACCAGACCGAAGAAGTTGTTGTTACGGTAGGTCGCCATGCCGTTACCACGACCCGTCATGAAGTTATCGGTTTTGATATAGGAGTCATCACCGAACTCCGGGATCATATCGGTATACGCTGCGACGGTATACAGAATGCCGTAGTTACGACCGTAGTCGAATGAGCCGTAATCACCGGCTTTCAGACCGGCGAACGCCAGACGGGTTTTCGTGGTGTTGGCATCGCCTTCCACTTTGTTCGCTGCGATCTGGTATTCCCACTGACCGTAGCCCTGCAGAAGATCGTTAATCTGAGTGGCGCCTTTAAAGCCCAGACGCGCATAAGACTGGTCACCGTCCACACCGTCGTTGTCGCTGAAGTAGTGCTCAGCTTTCACACGACCGTACAGATCCAGCTTGTTACCATCTTTGTTATAGACTTCTGCAGCCTGAGCTGAAAGAGAAGCCATCACGCCTGCTATCATTAATGCCAGTGTGCTTTTTTTCATTTTCAATCCCGAGTTTAAAAAACGCGCTAATTGTCGTAGGGGGAACAAGCCCCGTGAAAATCAGAGAGGTTTTTAACTCGCAGGAGTGAAACTTTTATGACAATTTCAGAATACTTTTAAATAGTTGTGTTTTCATGTTTTCGTCATAAAGTTGTCAAATGTTGCCGTTACGCTTCCTGATCCCGCGCAATAAAGTTTCACCCCTTTCGCCATGAGAGTTGGCAAGCGGCGGGAGTCCTGTTAAAACGTCTGTTCGATACGGATTTTTCATTTTTATTGAACGGCAGAGAATCATGAGTGACAGTCAGACGCTGGTGGTCAAACTGGGTACCAGTGTTTTAACGGGTGGATCGCGCCGCCTGAATCGCGCCCACATTGTCGAATTAGTGCGCCAGTGCGCGCAGTTGCATGCCGCAGGGCATCGTATTGTGATTGTCACCTCTGGCGCCATCGCGGCCGGACGTGAACACCTGGGTTATCCTGAACTGCCAGCCACCATCGCCTCCAAACAACTGCTCGCGGCAGTGGGGCAAAGTCGCCTGATCCAACTGTGGGAACAGCTGTTTTCCATTTATGGTATTCATGTCGGCCAGATGCTGCTGACCCGCGCCGATATGGAAGATCGCGAGCGTTTCCTTAACGCCCGCGACACTCTCCGCGCGCTGCTTGATAACAACATCGTGCCGGTGATTAACGAAAACGACGCGGTCGCCACGGCAGAAATCAAAGTGGGCGATAACGACAACCTTTCTGCGCTGGCCGCTATTCTCGCCGGTGCTGACAAGTTGCTGTTGCTGACCGATCAACAGGGGCTGTTTACCGCCGACCCGCGCACTAACCCTCAGGCCGAACTGATTCAGGACGTATACGGCATCGACGATGCGCTGCGCGCGATTGCCGGCGACAGCGTTTCTGGGCTGGGTACGGGGGGGATGGGCACCAAGCTTCAGGCCGCTGATGTCGCCTGTCGTGCGGGCATCGATACCATTATTGCCGCAGGTAGTCGTCCTGGTGTGATTGGTGATGTGATGGAAGGGCTTTCCGTCGGCACGCGATTCCACGCGCAGGCCTCACCGCTGGAAAACCGCAAACGCTGGATTTTCGGTGCGCCGCCAGCCGGAGAAATCACTGTTGATGAAGGCGCAACCCGCGCAATTCTGGAAAGAGGGAGCTCATTGCTTCCAAAAGGGATTAAAAGCGTGACAGGTAACTTCTCCCGTGGTGAAGTGATCCGTATCTGTAATCTCGATGGTCGCGACATTGCCCACGGTGTCACCCGTTATAACAGCGACGCGCTGCGCCGCATCGCGGGGCACCACTCGCAGCAAATCGATGCCATTCTTGGCTACGAGTATGGCCCGGTGGCTGTACATCGCGACGATATGATCACCCGTTAAGGAGCCTCACATGCTGGAAAAAATGGGTATTGCGGCCAAAGCGGCCTCTTACCAGCTGGCATTACTCTCCAGCCGCGAAAAAAATCGGGTGCTGGAAAAAATTGCTGATTATCTGGAAGCGCAGACCGAAGAAATTTTGCGCGCAAATGAACAGGATCTCGCCGAGGCACGCGCGAATGGCCTGAGCGACGCGATGCTGGATCGTCTGGCGTTGAACCCTGCGCGTTTGCAGGGGATCGCGAACGATGTTCGTCAGGTCTGCCAGCTCGCCGATCCGGTCGGGCAGGTGATCGACGGCGGGCTGCTGGACAGCGGCCTGCGCATTGAGCGTCGCCGGGTTCCGCTCGGGGTGATTGGTGTGATTTACGAAGCGCGTCCGAACGTGACGGTAGATGTCGCCTCGCTGTGTCTGAAAACCGGTAACGCGGCGATTCTACGCGGCGGTAAAGAGACCTGGCGCACCAACGCCGCCACAGTGAAAGTTATCCAGCAGGCGCTGGAAGAGTGCGGATTGCCTGCGGGTGCGGTTCAGGCGATTGAAAGCCCGGACCGTGCGCTGGTGAGCGAAATGCTGCGCATGGATAAGTATATCGACATGATCATTCCTCGCGGTGGCGCAGGTTTGCACAAGCTGTGTCGTGAACAATCGACGATCCCGGTCATTACCGGCGGTATCGGTGTTTGTCACATTTTCGTTGATGAGAGTGCGGAAATTGAACCTGCGCTGAAGATTATCGTTAACGCGAAAACCCAGCGCCCGAGCACCTGTAACACCGTTGAAACGCTGCTGGTGCATCAGAAGATTGCTGGTGCGTTTCTGCCTGCGTTGAGCCAGCAGATGGCGAAAAGCGGCGTCACGCTGCATGCCGACGACAACGCCATGGTGCCGTTGCAAGCCGGGCCAGCGAAGGTGGTGGCAGTAGAACCCGTGCAGTATGACGATGAGTATTTGTCGCTGGATCTGAATGTTAAAGTCGTCAGCGACATTGATGACGCTATCGCGCATATTCGCCAGCACGGTACACAGCATTCCGACGCCATCCTGACGCGTACGCTGCGCCATGCCGATCGTTTTATCAACGAAGTGGATTCCTCGGCGGTCTATGTGAACGCCTCCACCCGTTTCACCGACGGCGGGCAGTTTGGTCTAGGGGCAGAAGTGGCTGTCAGCACGCAAAAACTGCACGCGCGCGGTCCGATGGGTCTGGAAGCGCTGACGACGTACAAGTGGATTGGCTTCGGCGACGATACGATTCGTGCTTAAATGAAACAGGGTGATGCAAAAACAGGCAGTTGGTTACCTGGGTTATTGACGCATCACCCTGTTAGATTTAACCTTCTACACCGTGATTCACGCTCGTGAACACGTCTCAGGGCCGGTATAGCTCAGTTGGTAGAGCAGCGCATTCGTAATGCGAAGGTCGGAGGTTCGACTCCTCTTATCGGCACCACTAACCACGCGGGTTCACGCGATATTCACCAGTTCAGCAAAAGCGCCTTGTGCCATATTTGTGCCATTCCCCGCCAGGAATGAGTCGATTTGCATGGCATGCTGCGTCAGGTGATTCGGTGCCAGATGTGCATAACGCTGTACCATCTCGATACTTTCCCAACCGCCCATTTCCTGTAGCGCACTGAGTGGTACGCCGGACTGAACAAGCCAGCTCGCCCAGGTGTGCCGCAGGTCATGGAAACGGAAATTTTCTATTCCCGCCCGCCTTAACGCCGCGCGCCATGCCGTGTTAGCATCAGACCGCATTTTGCGCACCGCCTTTGTTCTCGTGCCATCCGGGCGAACGGATGATTCGGTGTGAACAAAGACCCACCGGTTATGTTTCCCCAGCTGCTCCCGCAGCACCTTACAGGCCGATTCGTTCAGGGCGACCCCAATCGCCCTTCCTGCTTTCGCGTCTTCGGGATGAATCCACGCGACCTTCCTCTGCATATCAATTTGTGACCACTCCAGATCGGTGATGTTCGACCTGCGCAGCCCTGTCGCCAGTGCAAAAATAACAACTGGCTTCATATGCTCGGGAAGTTCCCGGATCAGGTTCGCCGCTTCCTCTTTGGTTAGCCAGCGAATACGCTTATTTTTCGGGACCGGGCATTTGATGTTCGGCGCTTTGGCTATCCATCGCCATTCGTTGGCCGCGCATCGTAACAGCGCCCGGATGAAAGCAAGGTGCGTCGCCTTCGTCGCCAGCGACGCTGGTTTATCCTTAAATTCAGGAACCGGCTTACCTCTTCGTAGCAGACTGTCCCGTTTAGCCTCCCAGTTCATTCGATGTTTGCGATTAACCATCGAACTCACCGCCGACAAGATCCTGTCTTCCGTGATTGCTGACAGGTCCATTCCTTTGAAGTGCATCCTCCAGAATCCGATCCGGCTTTTGTCATCGTCCAGGCTTTTCTTGTGCTGCTTTTCGTTAAGCCAGCGAACGCACGCTTCATCGAACGTTCGCGGCTTAAACTCCCCCATCTTATCAACTCGCCATGCTTCAGCTTTCAGCTGATCATAGAGCTCCTGCGCTTGCCTTTTGTCCGTTGTCCCAAGAGACCGTCTAATTCGACTTCCACCAGGCGTAACGAAGTCGCAGTGCCACGTACCGGCACGTTGTTTGATTGACATGCTTTATCCTCCTGCACATCAACCGCATTCACGGGTTGATTGTGGATCGGGTTCTTCACTGCCGCAATACAGTCTGTTTTGCAGATCAGGTATGGGCTTTTTTTCTTATGTGGATTTTTTCGGGTAGCAGCCAGGCGACCGGACTTTATCCACTGGGCAATCGTGCCTTTATCCACTTTAAGGAAGGCGGCGGCCTCATCTCTGGTAAATACTTCTTCGTCCATCGATGTTCTCCAGTGGCCCCATCCGGGGCCGTCGTTGTTAATCAGTGTGCCTGTGCAGGCAGGTTTCGAAGTTTACGAACGCCGATCATTGCTGTGGCGACATAGCTGGTGGCCCGGTTGACGACTTCGACGGTGACCTTCATGCCATCCACCTCAACGGTGTAATTTGTCTGGTGCTTCTGCCTGCCGTAATCGCCATATTTTGCGTGCTGCGCCGCCAGCGCAGCATCGCAAGCGCGGCGACCGATAGGTGATTGCTTACTGCGATTAATCAGCCTCATCATCACTTCACTCCCAAAGTGGCTACGACATCACTCGCTGTTTCGCGGGTGCTGCCTTTGCTGGATATAGCCCGGCGAGCACTGACGCGGTGCAGAGTGAAACCGTGCTGTTCATAAAGCTCAATAACTCGCGGCGCTGTTGAGTTACTGATAAGAACTTTCGCACCTCGCTGGTGTGCTGCCACACAGCTTTCCGCAAGTGAAATAT
The DNA here is from genome assembly GCF_000734965.1 of Trabulsiella guamensis ATCC 49490. Lineage (GTDB taxonomy): Bacteria > Pseudomonadota > Gammaproteobacteria > Enterobacterales > Enterobacteriaceae > Trabulsiella > Trabulsiella guamensis. The sequence goes on along the minus strand of NZ_JMTB01000056.1, from coordinate 4,913 downwards.
GATCCGCCCATGAAAAACCACCAGCGGAATAACTGGTAAAGCCAGCGGTTCCGGGCATCGGCTCATACGGCGGATCGCAGTAAACGACATCACCATCACCTGCCAGCGCCAGCGTCCGGCGGAAATCAGCATTCATGAACACGCACTGAGGCGATTTCTCCCTGAATGCCAGGATCTCCGCTTCCGGAAAATACGGTTTTTTGTACTTTCCGAAGCCGACATTAAAAAAACCATCGCGGTTGTAGCGCATCAGGCCGTTAAAGCAGTGCCGGTTGAGATACAAAAATGCTGCCGCACGCAGCGGAGCATTCATGAGCTGAGCGTTAAAATTCGCTCTGATTGATTTGTAGCCATCCTCCGTTCTGCCGGATTCAAACAGGTTTCTGGCAAAATCCATAACGCGGAGGGGGTCAGCCTCCAGCATCTGCCAGAGGTTAATCAGATCGGTGTTAACGTCCGCCAGCAGGAAACTTTCGTGCTTGTCAGAGTTGAGAAATACAGCACCAGCACCAACAAACGGCTCAATCAGTCGCTTGCCTGCCGGGATAATCTGGTACAGCTCCGGCAGCAGCGAATATTTGCCGCCTGCCCATTTAAGGAACGGGCGCTGCCAGTTGCGCGGTGCAGGCGCTTCAACGGAAAGCGCTGCGGTGATACGCTCACCGATCCAGCGCATTACCGGCACAGCCATAGAGTTGCCAATCGCTCTGTAGCGTGGACCGTCCGGACAGTCAGCGGCATCCTTTCCACGCCAGCCGATCAGAGTGTGATTGTCAGGGAATCCCTGAAGGCGCTCACATTCGCGAGGCGTCAGGCGACGCACTGCCGTTGCACAATTTAGCGCAAATGCAATAGCTGGGGGCTGGCCGCCGTTGGCATGGCTTTTGTAGCTGTTTCCGGCGCGGAGTGTCGGGGATAAGGAAGGAGTGGCATCAGCACCGTAATCCTTGCTGCTGAATGCAATAACCACACCATGCTTATCGGCAACGGTAAGGCACGGCGAAAGGTTGCGCATTGGCGCGGTTGCATTTCCGCCGTTTTCAGGCGCGCGGCCAATCCAGTTGCCCGGAATTCCCCAGGTGATCGCGTTTTCCTGTCCGTGATTCCTGCCAATGGTGTGCGCCAGCTCCCGGTTAGTGTCCGGATCCTGCGTACCATGGACGGCGAAAGTTTCTGTATCAAAGTCCATTCGCACGCCGTGAGCTGTGCATGCGGTCGCTACGTCAATGCTGCCGCTGGTATTGCCGCCGCCATACCCCAAAACATAGGTGTCCAAATCCTCTGCTGTGCTGTCGTTTTCTTTCGCCAGCAATGTGCGGGAGATACTGGAATAAGCATCTGATACAAGGCCAGATCCGCGCTGGCTGAAAATTTCCTGATTGCTGGCACCAATGCCACCGATATTGTGCGACTGGTTAAGTGTCGGATGCGGATTTACCGGATTGTCCCAGTGACTACCGCCTTCAGCGCATTTTCCAGTGGCGCAGGAAGTTTCCGGTTGCGTTTCTCTGCGCGGCGGAGTATCCCGGCGCACGCTGTTGAACTCAAAAAGTACCGCTGCGGGATTGATGTCTTTTCGAGCACTTGCGACAACGAACACACGGCGGCGGCGTTGGGCCACTCCGAAAAATTGAGCATCAAGGACACGCCAGGCGATAACCCTTTCTGGTCCAGACACACAACCTGCGTGCGTCCATTTCCACCCTGCTGGCTGCAACTCACTGCTTTCTCCGGCAAGTCCTGCCAGAAAGCACCCGAAGGCATTGTCTTTGCTGCTGAGCACGCCGGGGACGTTCTCCCAGACGATGATCGCTTCTTCTTCCCCGCGTTCGCGGCGCTTTTCGTCGATTGCATTCGCTAACTCCACGTAAGAAAGTGTTAACTGCCCGCGCTCGTCAGACAGGCCTTCGCGTAAACCCGCAATGCTGAATGCCTGGCATGGCGTTCCGCCGACCAGCACATCAGGAGCTTCCACTTCACCAGCGCGCACCGCAGCGGCGATTCTGGTCATGTCGCCGAGGTTGGAGACATCAGGCCAGTGACGGGCAAGAACCGCAGACGGGAAAGCTTCGATTTCGGCAAACCATGCCGGTTGCCATCCCAGCGACTCCCATGCGACGCTTGCGGCTTCAATCCCGCTGCAAACTGATCCGTATCTCATGCTGCCACCTGCTTTTCGTTAAGTTCTTCAGCCAGTCGTTGCGCCTTCAGTGGGTTGGTAACGACTTCACCCCACGGCAGCAACCATCCGTTTTTCTCTTTGAGCCAGGGAAGGCGCACCGCGCCAACCCTGATTTCGTCCTGTGCGTGTGTCATAGCGCATAGATAGAGTGAGAAGGGAACGGAAGACCGATCGGCGCAAATGGGATATCGTCGTCAAAGTCGATCGGTGACTGACCGCTGTTCTGCTGCAAGCGAGACTGTGGTGCGCCACCAGTCTGATTTGCATAAGGGTTACCGCCATGTTGGGCATTGCGCGAGCCAGAGAACTGCGCGCCGCCGTGGATACGTTCGTCCTTGTCCTTCATCGACAGTTCAAGCGCAGCGATCGCTTCTGCCGGGGCATTTTCAGCGTGCTCGGCGTAGGTCTTACGCGTTCCTGGCTGGAAAACATGGCGCACTTCGAACTTGTAACCGTCGCCGCCGTCGTTTTTGGTGTACAGCACCTTCTGGAGGAACAGTCCCACCTTTTTGCCAACCAGTGCCGGGCAGTGCCATTCGATGCCGTTTTGACCCTGTACCTGCTGCGGTTGCGCCTGTTTTACCTGGGCGACCCACATCAGCGCTGATACCAGCCCCATGCCGAAAGTCTGCTGGCCGTCTTTGCCAAGGAAGTTAATACGCAGGAAATTCGCCTTAAGTCCGTTGGAATCCAGGCTGAGTTCGAGCGCCTGGGACTGGCTGCCATCTTTTCCGAAGGTGTACACCGCAGAAACGATTTCGCCCTCGTAAGCACCGGTTTCGCTGATCCCGCCTGTTGCGCCTGCTTTCTTCGCCATCTCAGCCGTTTCGTTGTTCCACATAAAAGTCATTGGTTGGTTCATCGTTAAATCCTCAAAGTTACAATTCGGTCATAAATTCGGTGATAGCCACGTCTACGGCGTGGAGGTCGTTGTCCATTTCCGTCTGATCAGGGAACAGGTCAGGCGGCGCTTTGGCGGTGTCGTTGTCATCGCCTTTGATGAGAAAAACGTGTTTACCGTCCTTCTTGATGGCGCGCAGCACGATGGAGAAATAGCCCTCTGGCGTCAGCTTTTCGTTGAGCATCTTCCCGGTGGTCTTCATGCGGATCTTTCCCTCGGTCTCTTCGGTGTGAGCCAGGAAATAAACGCGGAAGTCGTCCGGCAGCTCGGTGGCCGCCATGATGATTCGCCAGATGTGATCTGCCATTTCGGTGAACTTGGCATAGCCGGTCTGGTACGCGCGGTTCATGTTCTCGTGCTGCATGACCACCTGGAAATCGTCGATGATCAGGATGCGGCGCGTTTTCGACTGCACCATGCGATAGATGGTGTCCAGCACCGTTTCCCAGTTATCCGAGCGCAGAACGTTACCGCGCTGTTTGCTTCCGTCTGGCAGCAGCTTGCCGTGAAGTTTCCAGCCCGCAGACTTGAACGGCAGCATTTTGGGGATGCACTGGAGCAGCATCACATCGTCCGGATTGAAGTTGCGCAGGCTGTAGGACTTGCCCGCGCCAGAATCACCGAGGATCAGCACTGGAGTACCCATCATTTACCCCCGTTCAGCCAGTGTTCAGCCGTAAACAGCACGTCTTCGTCGTCGCTGTTGGCAACGAGCCAGCGCAGGTAACCCGGTTCTGTTTTTGCCAGCTCTGCGAACGGGACGCCTTTATGCTTACCGAAGCGGAGCGCATGCAGCAGGGAAGGGTTATTGGAGATGGCCCGCATTTCGCCCATCGTCCATTTCGCCAGTCGGCCCATATAGAGCAGCAATTCGGCGGTGACGTAGCAGTCATACAGCGAGCGGTGAGCGTAAAGCCCTTCTGGTACTTCCGGTTTCAGCCCGAGGCTGTAACGCAGGTACTGGTTGCTGTGGCTCTTGTGCTCTGGCAGGAGCGAACGCGCCAGCTTGGCGGTGCAGATCCACGGCGCATCAATCTGCGGCAGTTTGGATTTGTCGAACTTCGCGTTGTGGGCGACGTAGGCATCTGCCCCCAGATAGCGGCCAATTACTTCACTGAGCAGCGGCGCGCCTTCCACCATGTCTTCGGTGATATGGTGAATAGCCATGGCCTCAAAACCGATCGCCACGCCTGGCTTAACGAGGTCGCTCATTGGGTTGCAGATCACGCCGTCGACAATATCGACACTGGCGATTTCCACCACAGTTTCCGTGCCGCCTTCCAGCCCAGTCGTTTCGGTATTAATGACACGCAACATTGTTAATCCCCTGTGTTCTGTAATCACAAACTGCATCGAAGTGCGCGAGCTGGTGGGCGATGGCCTCAAGGTCAGCTGGCGATAAGTGGTACATCAGGCACAGCAGCGCTATAAGGTTCATGGCTTGCTGTTGGTTTTCGGATCGCATCGCTTTTTCTCCTGTTCTGAAAGCCCGGCACCGTGGAGGCTGCCGGAATCAATTCAGTCTTTCGGGTTGAGCTTTTCTGTCAGTTCAGCCACGCAATCACGCCCGGCCTTTTTGTATGCTTCTGCCGCGTCGCCGTCATATTTGTCATCAACGGCGTCTTCAAACTCTTCAATGGTGCCGAAGAAGCATCCCGCCGCGATTTTGAATTCTGTGCCCGTCCATGCCGCAAAGATGGTGCGCCCGGAATAACCACAGTTCTTGCGGTATGCGATATTGCTGATGCTCTCAACATCAAGATAAAGGGAGCCGCCGACGGTGAGATTGTCCGGCAGGCTGGTAATGCCGGTGCCGCGCAGGTCGAGGCC
>NZ_JMTB01000055.1 GCF_000734965.1 Trabulsiella guamensis ATCC 49490 | reverse complement strand
GCAGGTCGAGGTAGCCGCCGACGGTGAGATTGTCCGGCAAGGCGTCGACGCCGCTAACATCTTCTAGATCCAGATTGTGGGTGACGGTAATATTCCCGTTATCGGAAACAGTGTGCTGAATATCGTTTTTAACGAGGTGCTTAATTAAGTCGAACATTGCTGATCCTTAAATTTTTGGTGTAACAATCCTGTCGCTTTAATAGCCGACCATTCGGTTAAATTCGGTTTTGCTGGTGGTGTCAGCCCTGCGATTCGCCGCAGAACGGGCAGAAACTCATTTTTACGTTGGTTTCCAGGCGGTTTAGGTTTTTAGCCATTTCGCCGTTTTTCTTTTTGGCCCGGTACGCCAGTTTGTATTTCAGCATCACAAACAGTTTGCCTTCGGAAAGAGAAAGAACCTGATTATCCCAACCGGTATCAAAAGTGCTTTCGCTTACTTCAGCACCTTCCGGAACCTTCTCTTTAAGCCGCGCTTCGATTTGAGCACCGACCTCATTAATGCAGTTGCACATCCCTTATCCCTCAAAATTTCGCGTCATATCCTGCTGGCGTTTCGTCAGCGTGAATGATGCCTTCGACTGGATAGCAGTTAGTGACGCCCATTTGCTCACTCGCTGCCGCTTCACATTGCTGCTGGTTGTCGAAAATACCGACAACAGCGTCCTGATAATCACCGTTCGTCATGGTGATGGTCAGCACTAATGCGTACAGGGCT
>NZ_JMTB01000054.1 GCF_000734965.1 Trabulsiella guamensis ATCC 49490 | reverse complement strand
AGACTTTGTGTTCTTCGAGAATCTTTTTCAAATCTGCCATATTCATTTTTATCTCCTGCCCGTAAGCTGGGCTGCTGAACGTAAAACAAGACTTCTGCGCTTAATCTCTGGCGGTGGATGGCCGCCAGCTGTCGATGTTTCGTTTCGACGAACTTATTAAACACTGTGTGTATGTTATTGTCAACATTGCGTTTATTTATTTTGTTGATTAAATTGTTTATTGTTGATTTTAATGCTGATTTATTTTTTGCTGGTATAAGTGATATGCTGTAAAAAACATCAATCAGGGATTGGATATGTCGAACGAAGATAGATTTTTTGCAGAACTGCATCCGGAAGTGGTGTCAGTTATCGGGTCTGCTGTCATGCAGTTGCTTGTTGAGGAGCAAGAGATATCACGAGAATCGATCATTGAGATGATTCAGGTGCTATGGCAGGAGGATAGTGCGGACTTAGCTGTAGAGCTGGCTATTGATGTGCTGTCGTTACCGAAAGAGTAGGGCAGTAAAAACCCGACGCGAAGGCCGGGTTATAGCACTTTTTTACACCCGCTGTCAGGCCACGAGTTAGTAGTCCAGTACTGACCACCAGAACACGCGTCCAATTATTTCTATACTATTTAGATGCTTATCTTCTGGTGGATATTCTTCCGCGTTGTAGCTACGAATGCTGACAGCATCAGGACCAATCCGATGAAGCATCTTGACGCGCTTCCAGCCATCTTCATTGATGGCGTATATCTTGCCATCAACAATCTTCTTGTCCTCGGTATTGACCGCCACAGTTGTTCCGTCAGGAATATTTGGTTCCATGCTGTTTCCACGAGCAGGGAAGCAAAGAATTCCATGACCGTCAGTACTTGCCCCTATTCGACGTAATGTAGCTTTGGAGAATCTCAACTTGAACCCATTGTAGTCTTCGTCGCCAATGCTTCCGTCACCACAGGCAAACTCAATATCTTTCAGGAATGGGACCTCTACCTCATCGTTCCTGATGGGGGTTTTGCTGTCCCATACTTCTACTGTCTCCCACTCTGATTCTGGCGGGATGCTGCTTTCCAGCTCCTTCTTTGGAGAACCAGATCCATTTAATAACCAGTCAAGAGAATAGCCTAACTTTTCAGATATTTGTTGAGCAGCTTCGCGACTTAACGCATCTCTTTTTATCCAGTTGTGGACGGTCTGAGGGCTGGTCGATAAAGCCTCGGCCAAATCCCGCTGCTTCAACCCTTCCCTTGCCAGTAAAAATTTAATTCTTTCCGAAATACTACTCATAAAACCCTCCGCTTCCTGCATGATAAACAGCATGTGTATTTTTTCAATCACCATAATGTTGACTTAATCAATATCAATGGTTAACATATCGTTGATTACATATGAATGGAGTAAACCATGATCAACAAAAAAAGTAATGCCGTAACGCCTTTAGACCTCGCTATCAATGCCGTTGGTGGCTCTCAGAAGACACTGGCTGAAAAGGTTGGAGTAACACCTCAGGCCATCAACATGCTGAAAAAGCGTGGCGGAAGACTGCCAATAGCAAAACGCTCCCAGTATGAAGCGGCAACCGGGCTTCCAAGAGAGGTTCTTTACCCAGAAATCTATGCCGATTAATCAGTGGCATATGTTTTTACAAGGGGATTATCACCAATGGAGAACGCAATCGCACGAAAGTTAGACCCGCCAGTTATCAATCCGGTTGAGATAGAAAGCGTCCTGCTCAACCGGCTTGCATTAGTGGGCCAGAAGTCTTACGCCGAGCATATGGGCATCAGCGAGTCGACAGCCAGCAGGCGTAAAGCCGAAGGGCATTTCAGCACCATGGCGAAAGAGCTGGCCTTCCTGGGTATTCAGGCCGCGCCACCGGAAGCGGTGCTAGTGTCGCGTGAATATCTGGCCTCAGTCGAAACACTCGCTGATATCGGGCTGAAAGCCGAACGGGCAAGGCCGGGGCCGCTGGGGTGGGATTAAGCCATGAACCACATCAGCCAGCAGAAAGTACTCGAATATCTCCAATACGATCCTGAAACAGGAGAGTTTCGTTGGAAGGTTAGTTCGAACGGAAGAATTAAGGTCGGCCAGTTGGCCGGATGCCTTGAGTTAACGGGGTATATAAAAATTCGCATTGAGGGGAAAGCTTTCGGAGCACACCGTTTGGCGTGGATTGCAGTAAACGGCGAGGTCGGCGACTTGTTCATTGACCATATCAACGGTGACAGAACCGATAACAGAATCTCAAACCTTTGGGTTGCTACACGGATTGAGAACTCAAGAAACAGGCGTGACCAGAAAAATAAAAGAGGAGCAAGAGGGGTTTATTGGAATAAGCCATATGGCAAATGGCAAGCAAGTGGATTTAAGGATGGGAAGCTCATCAGCCTCGGATATTTCGAGGATAAATCAGAAGCAGCAAAAGTTGCAGCAGAGTTTATAAAAAATGAATACGGCGAATTTTGCCCGTATTTGGAGGCGCTATGAGCTGGGAAAGCTTCATCGAGAAGCACGTACGCGAGTCTCTCATCAAACAGGGGTTCACAGTTGCAGTGGCTCAGGGGGGGGCATTTCAGGCTGTCGATATGTACAAGCGGATGTCTCAGGCAAGTCGCAAGGGGAGGATTTTTGATGATGTGTTACGCCACGCAAAACTGTGGGCAGAGAAGCAGCAGTTACCCGCTGACCGCTTTGAGAAGCGAAAAGTTAAACGGAACGCCCAGCCGGGCCTGTTCTGAAAAGGCGAAAGCCGCAGTGCACGAACACATGCGGCCTTCTAGTGCAAAAACCAGAGTAATTGCAGGAGGAATAATGGCAAAAAACAATCGCTATTACCAGACCGCTGTACATAAAAACAATACCCGCGACCGCTTCGTGCGTTCGATTAATCCGGTAGTGGCCGAGAAGATGCGCGCCATCCTGGAGGAGTTGAAGCGTAAGGAGAAAAGCCGTGGGTAATCTCGCAACAGTCATACCAATCAGACCGGCTCTTACGGCCGTGGAGCGTCAGGTGGCAGATCTTGATGATGGTTTTACGCGCTTGGCAAACATGCTTCTGGAAGAATACGCAGGCGCTGACCTGACGAAGCGACAATTCAAAGTCCTGCTTGCTGTTCTGCGCCTGACTTATGGGTGGAATAAGCCCATGGACAGGATTGCCAATTCTCAGATTGCTCAGATAGCAAGGCTGCCAGAAAAGCGCGTGAGTGAAGCGCGCGTCCAGCTCGTCGGAATGAACCTGCTAACCCAGGTTGGAAGGAGCATTGGACCGAATAAAAACACCGCCGAATGGTTACTACCAGTCGGTGAAAGCTGCGATACAGAAAATCCCTCAAATCAGGGTATACCTCAAAATGAGGGAAAATCCCCTAAATCAGGGGAAGAAGAATCCCTCAATTTAGGGGAACACCAAAGACATATAAATACATTAAATACTAATACCCCCCAACCCCAGAGGGGGAGTGTGTCGGGCAGGAAGAAAAACCTGTCTCAAAGAAAAACCCGATCGACTACCAGGCGGTACTGTCTGCATACAACACCACCCTGGGAGACCGCCTTCCCCAGGCAGAGGCACTAAACGACAAACGTCGCCGTGCTATCAAACGCCTGCTGACCGAACTGAAAGAGCCAACCGTCGAGGCTGTGGAGAATTACTTCGCCGCTTTCGCTGAACGAGCACCAAAGTTTTATTTCGGTGAGAACGACAGAGGCTGGCGCGCCAGTTTCGATTATCTGTTGCGCTCTGACACCCTGCTGAAAACCAGGGAGAAGGCGCTATGACAGACATGAACATGATCCCGCAGAACATCGAAGCCGAACAAAGTGTGCTGGGCGGCATGATGCTGGATAGCGGTAGCGATCGCTGCCAGACCGCCATGTCGATGCTCAAACCAGAATCGTTCTACATCCGCCCCCACCAGGTGATTTTCGCCGAGATGCGGGAGCTGGTAGCCAATCAGAAGCCTATCGACCTGATCACCCTGATTGAGTCGCTGGAGTCGAAAGGGCTTGGCGAGCAGGCTGGTGGATTCGCTTACATGGCCGAGATATCCAAAAACACTCCCAGCGCGGCGAACATCGTTCACTACGCCATGCTGGTGCGCGAGAAAGCCATGGAGCGCTACGGCATAGACAAGCTGACCAGCGCCATCGAGCTGCTGTATTCCCGCAACGGGATGACCACCAGCCAGAAGTTTGACGCTATTCAGACCCTGTTCACCGATATCGCTGACTACGCGAAAACCGGTAACCGCCGAGGGCTCCGCGAGTTTTCGGAAGTGATGGGAGACTGGGTGGACGAGGTGGAAGCGCGCTGGAGCGACTCAGACGCAACGCGTGGACTGTCGACGGGGATTGGCTCGCTGGATGACCTGCTGCAACCGAAAGGGCTGGTTAAAGGCGCTTTGATGGTGATCGGCGCACGTCCAAAGATGGGTAAAACCACGCTGTATAGCCAGCTGGCCGTCAACTGTGCCGAGGTTGAGCAGCTTCCCGCGCTGATGTTCAGCCTTGAGATGCCGGATAAGCAGATTGTGGAGCGCATGATCGGGCAGGTCAGCCGCGTTAATACCGACGTGTTTTATGGCGATCGGTACGACGACGCGCAAGTGGCAATGGCTTTTGCTGCTGGTGGACGTCTGGCCCAGACCGGGAATCTTTACGTCGACGACACGCCCAGGATCACGCTGGCGCACATCGTCGCAGAGTCACGCCGCATTAAACGCGAACGCGGCGCTGTCGGCATGGTGCTGGTGGATTACCTGACCCTAATGACTGCCGACAAGGCCGACCGTAACGACCTGGCCTACGGGATTATCACGAAGGGGCTGAAGAACCTTGCGAAGGAACTGAACTGCATCGTGGTGCTGCTTACCCAGCTGAACCGAGATCTGGAGAAGCGCACCAACAAACGCCCGATGCCGAGTGATTCCCGCGACACCGGGCAGATTGAGCAGGATTGTGATTACTGGATCGGAATCTACCGCGAAGGTGCATACGACGAAAACGCAGATCAGGCGGCTACCGAATTGCTGTTGCGCCTGAACCGCCACGGCCCGACCGGCGTTGTGTATTGCGACCAGCGCAACGGTGCGATCTACGACTGTGACCAGGCTGCCGCTGAGCAGAAACGCCGCGCGAATGATGCCAGACCCAACAAAAAGAGGGAATTTTGATGAAAATTTACATTGCTGGGCCAATGACCGGCATTCCGAAATATAACCGTCCTGCGTTCCATTTTGAGGCTATGCGCCTGGCTTCGGAAGGCCATGTGGTGTTAAACCCCGCGACGCTTCCCGATGGCTTGAGCAAGCCAGAGTACATGGATATCTGCTGCGCAATGCTCCGCTGTTCTGATGCGGTTTTCATGTTGCGGGGCTGGGAAAAGTCTGATGGCGCTGTTGCTGAACATGCGCTGGCAAAAACAATTGGTCTTGAGATTATCACAGAATGCCGGGAGGCCACCAAATGAGCAACATCGACAAACAGGCACTGCGTGAAGCGGCGGAAAGGGGAATTAAAAACGGCGATTTGGCGGTTCCCGTAGTTCCGGGGTTGGTGATAACGCTGCTGGATGAGCTGGAAGCCGCAGAGAAGCGCATAGCAGAACTGGAAGCAAAGCTGGAAGTTGCCGACAAATTGCAGGATAGCGCGTTTCGTCATGGTCTCCAGCATGGCTTTAGTTACGGGCAGACAAATGACCAGACAGGATACGGACAATGCCTGGAGTCTTATAGTTCGCGAGGTAAAGACAAGTTGAGGACTAACCCATGAGCACTATTACCAAAATAGCGACAGTCATCACTATGTTTGTCATCCCGGCAGCAATGGCGGACGAAAACCCCCACTGCGTTGCAGTCACCGATAGCTACAACGTCACTACCGTTCAATGTGACAACGGGACGGTAACGGTAACCAGTGGAGCGAAGAAAACAGCGGTTATTTGCAACTCAAGCCTTAACTGCCGGGAGATAAAACTATGACCACTATTACCAGAGCAGAGATTGAGCACTATCTGCACGCGGCAGAACAGGTGCAACTCAACGGCTTCGACAGAGGTAAGCTCATCACAGTTCCACCCTGGCACATGGTTGATCTGGCGCGTATCGCGCTGGCATCGCTCGAAGCGGAGCCTGTGGGTACCAGACTGCCACCGCGCGCACCTGAAAACCTCGCTTCATGCCTGGATGGCTATAAAAACTGGCTCGTGGCAACAACGTTTCGCGATACGTGGAACGCCTGTCTTGCGGAAGTTGTCAGGTTGAACACTGGCAACTCTCCGGTGATTCCGGATGGTTGGGTGATGGTGCCTAAGCGCCTAACCTCTGAGAATGGAGCTAAGAGCTTGCTGGTCGGTGAGTTTTCAGAAACAAAATTTATAAGCTGCCCTGAGTGTTTTGGTGATGACGAATGCGAAACATGCGATGGCAGCGGTCAAATTGAAATTACAGTTCCTGTTAGTTGGACGACCATCAAAGCAATTTGGGATAAAGGTGTCGAGCATTTATCAGCAGCACCGAAGCAGGAGTGATTGACACAACCTGATATCCGGGGCTATATTTCAGGTGCAGCCGCAAAATCGACTGCCGGGATTGGCATCCCGGATGTTAAGAGGCGACACCAGACGCGCCAGCGTCTTTTTTATTGTCGCAAGCACGGCCACATTCGCATTATGGTGGGCTGTGTGGGGGCGGAGAAATCCGCGCCGGTTCCTCTTACCCGGTTATGCCAACCCTGCACAGTTCACCACCCAATGATTGGCATCTGACGGTGGTGATTAACTCAGTTAAGAGGAAATCACTATGGCAACCGCACTCGCATTCCATAACACAAGGTTCAACGTTGTAAATCGAAATAATCAGATCTGGCTTTCCAGTAAAGAACTCGCGCAGGCATTAAAATACGCCAGCACCAAAGCAGTGACCGATATCTACAACAAAAACACTGATGAGTTTTCAGATGGAATGTCTCAGGTCGTCGAATCAACGACCTCAGGGAATTACCGCAAAAAAGTGCGCATTTTCTCCCTTCGCGGCGCTCACCTGATAGCCATGTTCGCTCGTACTCCGGTTGCCAAAGAATTCCGCCGCTGGGTACTGGATATTCTTGATCGGGAGGTTGGCGAGCCAGTAACAAAACCTGTTCCAGCCAGCCCGACTCATCGCCACAATTCACCAACCTTCCGCTACATCATCACCCTGACCTACAAAGACGTGGTGACAGGTCAGGAAGAAACCTTCCGTGGCGGCGCTAACACACCCGGTGAAATCATCCAGGGTACGGCTAAGCGGTTCGGCATTTTTGTGTCGGAGATGATAACGATGCCCGTTGGTGCATATTACTAAATCAACGTCACACAACATTTGATAATCGGCTATCACTGAGCCATAATTGATCCGTCAGCGGCCTGAACAACCCTGACGGACTTCTGCGCATTTAAGGGGACTTAAATGCGACCACAATCTGAACTCTTCACCTTGCCACAGATGCAGAAATGCACCTGCGATTTTCTTCATTCTGCGTTTTACCTCTCAGGAGGTGAAGCGTGAGCCAGCAATTCCACCTCGTTAACGAAAGCGTTAAGCAGAATGCTATCAACTATATCCGCTCACTGCCGGTAGACCAGAAGAGACCGCTGGTTCTAGATATCAAGGAGATGACGCGTACACTCCAGCAAAATTCAAAATTATGGCCTCTTCTGAAAGACCTTTCTGACCAGGTTATCTGGTTCGGTAACAAATACGATTCCGCCGACTGGAAAGACCTCATTACCGCACTGGTAGCAAAATCGAAGAAGCAAGAGCAGCGAATGGCGCCCGGGCTCGATGGCGGAGTTGTGATGTTCGGTCAGCGTACCAGCAAAATGACTGTCCGCCAGATGGTGGAAGTCATTGAGGCTATCTACTGGTTCGGCACTCAGCAGGGTGTGAAATTCAGCGATAAATCCCGCATTGAAATCGAGTGGGCAAAGCGTTGGGGGGACAGCAATGCGAAATAACCCCAGTCAGAAAACCTATCGCAGCAAAAAATGGCTCGCTGCTGTCGGGCAGATCGAGCAGTGCGTGTTATGCGGCTCATGGGGGACGCAGGTAGCCCATCGCAATGAAGGCAAAGGCATGGGCCTGAAAGCCGATGATTGCGCCACGGCGGCGATCTGCGTTTGCTGCCACGACAGCATCGACAATGGGAGCAAGCTATCGCGCGACGAACGTCGCCAACTTATGGACCGCGCTATCGTTCTGACCGTTATCCAGATCGCCCGCCTTGGGCTGGTGGTGCCTGCATGAAAATTTACGACATCACCCCAGTACCTAAGCCACGACAAACCCGCGCTGACAAATGGAAAACACGGCCAGCGGTCATGCGTTACCGCGCATTCTGCGATGAAGCACGCCTGCGCAAAATCAATCTTCCTGAGTCTGGCGCGCATATCACATTCGTTATGCCAATGCCCCCAAGCTGGAGCAAGAAGAAACGGGAGCAATTCGACGGCAAGCCACACAAATCAAAACCAGACTGCGACAACATGCTCAAAGCGTTGATGGATGCGCTATTCGATGATGATTCCGGCATCTGGGATTGTCGCATCACGAAGCTATGGGGCGAGAAAGGCCAGATCATCATTCGGGAGAACGGATAATGACACGCAACGACATTAACAATTATCAGAAAGCGTCTGTTGAGCGAACCAACCCGCAAAACGCCTGGGTGATGCTGGCAGCAGTACCGCGCAGATCTTACCTGGGCAAATACCGCCGACTGACACCATCGCAAAGCCGTTGGGTTCGTTCGTTGCTGAACCACTGGGGCGGAATGTATGGGGGCAGCGGAACAGAGCACCTTTCTGGTGGCGGTGGTATGTGGTCAATGATATTGACCGGCTGGACAGGCGAACAGCAGGAGCGGATCGCTACCGTATTGTCTGGTCTGCGTAAAATTGGCTATACCGGCGATGCGTTGTTTGAGCAGGCGAAAGCCATCATCTGGCCGAAGAAATCACTTTCTGACCTGATCGGCAACGCCGTGGATCAGGAGGAGGCTGCATTCATGGAGTCTATCATCCTGAAGTCCTTCAAGCCGGGTAATCCCGTGTATGAGATAGGGAAGGATTATTACACCTGGCGGAAAACAATTAATGGCATGGCCCGATGGATGCAATATTACTACGCGCCATTTCTGACCGAAAAGCAGTGTATTGACCGTGTGCGCTGGTGTATTGAGTTGTTCAACTCTGCTGTCTTCTTCACGTTAAAAGATGAATTAGGCTTCGAAAATGCAAAAACTTGCGAAAAAGACTTGAAAACGAGTTTTGAAACTGCATAATTCAGATATGCTCGGACGTCAAAGGCGAAAGAGCTTACCCACCAGCAGAGATGCCTTGCGCGGAGCGGTGGGAACCATATGAAACTGATTATGAACCCTGCCACGGCGGGGTTTTGTCGTTTCTGGAGCCAGCAATACTAGTCATTGCGACATTCAGGTAAAATTGAATGCATTTCAGAGCCCTTGATAGGTGAAAAAATGATAAATATACCCGATGATTTTTTTCTGGATGCAGATGATGATCTCGTCGATTTCCTTGAGAATCAGGGCGAGGCATCCATCAGGGAAACCTATCAATCGAACACTATCAATATTGAGAATGGATATAAATTACTCAATATTCAAATTGTAGGGATTGGTTCATCATTCCTGCTGCTGACACAGAAGACAAGCTGGGACTATTTAACAGCGGGACTTACGGCTTTTATTTTTTTGTGGACGTGGTGTGCGATTCATCTGGTTCACGCTGGGCTTTCCGCTAAGGTGCGCGCTCTTATTCATTCGCCTCCGGAATGTCTGTACACAGAGACATATAAAAATATCACTGATTTGAATTATCAGTATCTGCGGAATAATGGTTACACCGGACCTAAAGCGGTTCTACCAGTTCTGCGCCGGTATCGGCTTAAAAACTTAACGGATACTGCAGATGAACTACGCACATTAAACACAACCCTTAGGAAGAGTCTTGACAGGGCGAGAATGGTAACAATCCTCGCCCCGGTAATCGCATTGATTGCTTCAGCGATTACTTTTTGCTTTTCCTGAATTGTTCGGCAGAATCGCCAACCAATACGCGTTTAGTCGTAAAGTCAGCAGAACCTTGTGACGGTGTTGGTTTTTGTTCCGCAGGTTGTTGTGGTTTGCTATCACCCTGCGACTGTTTAGGTTGAGACATGAAAATCCTCCATTTCTGAGTGGTTACTTCTGGCGATTTAACGATATCAGATGTGGTGATATGCCGCCACCGGGCGGCAACCATTCAAAGGCTGCGCATTTGCGTGGCCTTTTTTTATTCCCCTCGTTCAGAGAGGATTTACAGCAATAAAAGAGGGGGCTAAATGTCCGATCCTGTTTCCGGTACTGCCGTTGCGGCCGGAGGGCTGCTTGGTGCAAGTATGTACGGCCTGGCGACAAGTACTGATTTTGGCGTGGTGTTTGGTGCATTCGCTGGCGCAGTGTTTTATGTCGCCACTGCCGCCAACGTTACCATGCTCAGGCTGATTTTTTGTTTCCTGACATCTTTCATCGTCGGCGTGCTGGGGGCTGATCTGTTCGGTTCAATGCTGGCAGCGTGGACAGGGTACAATGACAAACCGTTAGATGCGCTGGGGGCTGTGATTGTTTCGGCGATCACTATCAAGGCGCTGACCTTTATCAATGTGCAGGGGCTGGACTCGCTGTTGGACGTTCTTTCGCGATTGCGCGGAGGGGGTAAAGATGGTGACAAGTGACCTGACATCGCTTTTTAATGCTGTTATCTGCGCGGTGATTGTTCTGGCACTGATGCTTTATCAGCGCCAGCGGCACGGTGCACGTAATCGCCCGTTAATTTCCGTTCTGGCGTATGTTCTTGTTCTGATTTACGCCACTATTCCGTTTCGTTTTGTATTTGGTCTCTACCATGATTCGAACTGGCTGGTAGTCACCGGAAACGTCTTAATCTGCGCGGTTGTTCTCTGGTACCGGGGAAATGTGGCGCGGATCATAGCTGCACTGAGGCACTAATGAACCAATCACAATTTCAGCAGGCGGCTGGTATCAGCGCCGGGTTAGCTGCGCGCTGGTTTCAGCCAGTCGATGCGGCAATGAGAGAGTTCGGGATTACAGCACCGGCAGATATCGCGATGTTTATCGCACAGGTCGGGCACGAAAGTGCCGGATTCACTGTTGTCACGGAAAATCTCAATTATCGCGCCGATAAACTGGTGGGAATATTCGGTGCCAGGCGGATTACTCAACAACAGGCTGATGCGCTGGGCAGAACGACAGAGCATCCCGCACGTCCGGATGCGATTGCCAACCTGGTTTATGGCGGGGACTGGGGTTACAAAAACCTCGGGAACAAGGCTAATGGTGACGGCTGGAAATATCGCGGTCGCGGGTTGATTCAGGTCACCGGGCTGAACAACTACCGTAGCTGTGGCGCTGCGCTCAAACTCGACCTGGTTGCCACGCCTGAACTGCTCGAACAGGAACTGCATGCTGCACGTTCGGCAGCATGGTTCTACACCTCCAGAGGCTGCATGGCTTACGGTGCTGATGTTCGCGCTGTGACCAAAATTATCAACGGCGGTATTAATGGCCTCGATGATCGTCGACTCCGCTACAACAAAGCGCGGGCGGCGCTGCTGGTATGACAACGTCATTCATGGCATTCGTAAAGGCGTACTGGAAGGCCATAGCGCTGGTGGTTGTCGTCGTGATAATCGCTGCTCCGTACATTATGCTGGCAAACAGTCGCGCAGATCTTGCCACAATACAGAGCGATAATAACGTCCTGCGTAATGACAACAATCTACAAAGTCAGGTTATTGCCACTCAGGCATTCAATTTCAGCCGCTTTAATCAGGTGGCAGATAACACCAACCGATTAAATTCGCTGATTGATGCCAGTACAGATAAAACCATCATTGAGTACCGGGAGATCCTTAATCGTGAAAAAACCTGTGATCTGCCTGTTCCTGCTGATGTCGCTGGTGGGCTGCTCGAATACGCGAACAGTTTACGTACCAGCGCAATGCACCCCTATTCCGGTGGAGCTGACGCAGCCAGTGATAGCGCCGCTCCCACCGACACGCTGACGTATTGCCAGGCCGTTCTCTGGATCAAGCCACTGCTGGCTGCCATCGAAAAAGCGAATAACCAGCTGGCGGGCATCCGTCAAATCGAGCAGGACAGGCAATAGCATTACAGAGTTCTTCTCTTAGGGGCTTCGGTAATGACAAGCAGGAAGGTGATCAGATATGGCAAAACCGGACTGGGGAGCACTGCAACACCAGTTCCTCGCCGAGCATGCTAAATCCGGTATCTCCCCCAAAGACTGGTGTGAAGCGCAGGGACTGAATTACGCCAGCGCAAAGCGCTATATCAAAATTGCGAATAGTGGTGCGAATTCGCAAAAAAAAAATGCGAATAAAACTGCGAATTCGCAGAAAGAGAAGAAGGCCGCTTCTAAGCCTGCGCTGTTGTCTCGCGAAAAGTGCGAAACAGGCAAAGTCGCAAAATCATCAGAAACGAAACCGATACGCGGATCGCGCACAGCGCCCCCGATCAATCCGTTCGCTCCCGGCAATCAGCACGCGCTCAAACATGGGGGCTACGGTCGCCGTTTGCTTCTGTCAGACGCAACCAGTGAAGACGCGCAATCGCTTAGCCTTGATGACGAATTATTCTGGCTGCGCGCTGCTAACCTCACGGCTGCTGAGAATATCGGACGCTGGTGCGCGATGATGGACGACGCTGCTGACGAAGATGAGAGACGGCAATTTCTGGATAACATCAGCGCCGCCGAGAAAGCCATGCACCGCAACACGGCGCGCATTGAATCGCTGGAGCTAACCAAAGCCTCTATCGGGCATCGCCTGGCAACCGCTGAAAAAGTAACGCTTGAAGCTGACCGCCTTAAACGTGAGGCGGGCGATCCGAATAACAATGCACCTCGCGGACTGAATGACTTCTATGCAGACATCGAAACCGACACTGAATCCGGCGCTTCGTCCGTTCTGGACGACGAGAGCCAGGAATAAGGTTCTTTACGGTGGTCGGTCATCGTCAAAATCGTGGGACGCTGCCGGATTCGCTATTTTTCTTGCTGACCATTACCCGCTGCGTTTTCTCTGTACACGTCAGATACAGAACAAAATCGAGGAATCGGTTTACGCTCTGCTGAAAATTCAGATTAACCGATTTGGCCTGCGCCATCGTTTCCGCATTCTCGACAACAAAATCATCAACCGTCACACCGGGGCCGAGTTTATTTTTTACGGTCTGTGGCGACATATTGAAGAGATAAAGTCGCTGGAAAGCGTGGACGTGCTCTGGAATGAAGAGGCGCACGCCATCACAGAGGCGCAATGGGAAATTCTTGAGCCGACTATTCGGAAAGAGGGATCCGAATGCTGGTTTATCTTTAACCCGCGTCTGGTAACGGATTACGTCTGGCGCAACTTCGTTATTGATCCGCCACCCAATACGCTGGTGCGGAAGATCAACTACGAAGAAAACCCATTCCTTAGCAGCACCATGAAAGACGTCATTAATGCGGCGAAAACGCGCGACCCGGAAACTTTCGAACATGTTTACCTCGGCGTGCCACGCACCGATGACGATAACGCAGTGATCAAACTGTCGTGGGTTGAAGCGGCGATTGATGCGCATAAAAAACTTGGCTTCGAACCGTCCGGGCGTAAGCGCCTTGGCTTCGACGTAGCCGACAGCGGCGCGGATAAATGCGCCAATGTCTACCGCTATGGATCAATTGTCTACTGGGCTGATGAGTGGAAGGCTAAAGAGGACGAGCTGATGAAAAGTTGTAACCGTACCTATAACGCCGCTCTCGAACGCGGTGCTGAAATCGTCTATGACTCAATCGGTGTGGGTGCTGGTAGTGGCTCGAAATTCGAGGAAATTAACGCCGATCGTAAAGCGGCTGATCCCTGGCGTTCGACCGCCGTTCAATACACCAAATTTAATGCCGGCGAAGGCGTACACGAACCGGATGAAGTGTATCAGCCCGGCATCCTGAATAAGGACTTCTTCGCAAATCTCAAAGCGCAGACCTGGTGGCTGGTGGCAGAGCGGTTTCGTAATACCTATAACGCAGTGAAGAACGGCGAGAAGTTCGACGTTGACCAGATGATCAGCATCGACAGCGATTGCCCGCTGCTGGAAAAGCTGAAATACGAACTTTCAACGCCACACCGCGATTTTGATAAAAACGGGCGCGTCATGGTGGAGAGTAAGAAAGACCTCGCCAAACGCGACGTTCCATCACCAAACATTGCCGACGCCTTCATTATGTCGTTCGCACCTACCGATACATCTGTGGACGTCTGGCGCATTCTCGGGAGTCAGTAATGGTAAGAAAACAGAAAATCGCAACAACTGACTCTTACGATAACTTTGTTGCTCGTGTGGGGTTGCAGCAGCCTAACCAGCACGCAGCATCAACATACCGCGCCAATTACACCAGCAGGAACCGTCTGCTGATTGAATGGGCGTATCGCTCGTCGTGGATCATTGGCGTAGCCGTTGATGCCATCGCTGATGATATGACAAAAAAAGGCGTGCGCATTACCAGTGAGATTGACCCGAAGCGTCGCGGCATTCTGGAATCGAAGTTTGAAGAACTACAACTCTGGGATGCTCTGAACGAGGCGCTGAAATGGTCCCGGCTTTATGGTGGGGCCGGAGCGTTAATCCTGATTGAAGGACAGGCACCACTAACCCCGCTCATACTGGACAAAGTTGGAAAAGGCAGCTTTAAGGGGCTGGCTGTTCTCGACCGATGGATGATTAATCCGCAGTTGGGACGCCGTATTAAAGCGCTCGGTCCAAATCTCGGCAAACCAGAATTCTACGACATCGTGACGACGGCGCAGGGTTTGCCAGCCTGGACACTGCACCACAGCCGCCTTATTCGCATGGACGGTGTTAAGTTGCCATATCAGCAGAGAGTAACCGAAAACGAATGGGGAATGTCTGTCGTTGAACGCATCTTTGACCGCCTGACATCGTATGACAGTACCACTGTTGGCGCTGCACAACTTGCTTACAAAGCACATCTGCGCACTGCAAAAATCAAAAAACTTCGCGAGATCATCGCTATGGGCGGGAAGCCATTTGAGGCGCTGATCAAGCAAATGGATATGGTGCGCCAGTTTCAGACGAATGAGGGCATGTCACTCTTCGATGCTGAAGATGAGTTCGAGACGCACTCTTATTCGTTTGCCGGTTTGTCAGATCTGCTGAGCGAGTTCAAAGAAGACATTGCCGGTGCTGTTGGTATCCCCCTTGTGCGTATGTTCCGCCAGTCACCGAAGGGTTTTTCAACCGGTGAGGCTGACCTGGCAAACTATTACGGTGATGTTGGCACACAGCAGGAGCGCGATTTACGCCCCCATATTCGCCTGCTGTTCGATGTATTGCATCGTTCGGAGTTCGGGGAACCTCTGCCAGATGATTTTTCCTTCGAATTCAACCCGCTCTGGCAAATGAGCGACGTTGACCGTTCTACTGTGGCAACCAATACCACTATCGCTCTGGCAACCGCTGTTCGTGATTTGGGAATGTCGCCTGCCGCAGCACTTACCGATTTTCGGGAGCTGGCGGATGTGACGGGTATCGGCGCATCAGTTTCTGACGAGGATATCAAGAATGCGAAAGCCCAGTGGGAGGAGGATGAATCTGAAACCGAGCCTCCGCCGACGTTCGGAGATCCAGTACCGCAAAAGCCTGTTGGCGATAGCAAACCAGATCGGGGAAATCGTGGCGGCCTCTTACGATGGTTCACAGGCCAGCGTTGATAAGACAGGGCTGGTGCTTATCGACTATTCGGAGCTTATCAGTAACTGGGCGGAACAGGTCGGACAGAGGATGTTTGCCCAGGTTGAGCAGGAAGAGTGGAATCAGTGGCGATCGGTATCAGAGGAAATCGGGGCTGGACTGCGTGAAGTTGTCGGGAATACTCCTGTTGGGCAGGTAGCTCAGGATATTGTTTATCGCCAGATTCAGCTGATGAAATCACTGCCTCTGGAAGCTGCTGATCGCGTAATGGAGATACAGCAGCGGGCAATTCAGGCGGCAATTAACGGAGAGCGACCAGACCAGCTTTATGAGCAGATTCTTTCGTCTGGTGATGTGGCCGCCAGTAGGGCACAGCTAATAGCCCGCACTGAGATCGGAAGGGCTACAGGTGCCATAACACAAGCTCGGGCGCTGGCTGTTGGTTCTGAGGGTTACTGGTGGCGTATTGAGGGTGTTGGTACTCGTGATTCTCACCGAAGAATGAAAGATAAATTTGTTCGCTGGGATAACCCGCCGACACTGGACGGTATGACCGGACACGCCGGATGTTTACCCAACTGCAAATGCTGGTCGGAAGTGCACATACCAGAGGCAAGGAAATGATACGTATCAATTTTGTTGACGCCGACAGGTGGATAACGGTTCACCCTGGAGGCGCAAAAAAGAACAAAGGATCACCGGTACTTATCGGAGAGGATGGAACGGTTAAAGGTGGCATGGGTGGTAAGTTTACGGGGCAAAAGATAAATGAAATCAGGAAGTCTCATGCCGGAGAGCCGAAAGAACAGCAGGAAACCACTGCACCACGGGAACTGACAATTCAGGAAAAGCTAAAAGCTGCAATCGCCGCAGCAGAAGCAGTGAAAGCGGCTAAGCCGTTAAAAGCCGTTTCTCCGGTAGCAGAAGCCAGAAAGTCGAT
This sequence comes from Trabulsiella guamensis ATCC 49490, assembly GCF_000734965.1. Lineage (GTDB taxonomy): Bacteria > Pseudomonadota > Gammaproteobacteria > Enterobacterales > Enterobacteriaceae > Trabulsiella > Trabulsiella guamensis. The sequence goes on along the minus strand of NZ_JMTB01000054.1, from coordinate 5,384 downwards.
GCGTGACGTTTTTAGCGCTAATGGACTGAGGCCAATTCCCAAAGACGTAGAAAACATCTTCATCAAAATTGCACGCAATCAACTAAAGCGCGGGGGAGGGATGCCTTTCCCCCGAGGGGAGATAGATTTGCGGTATACCGGCATTTCAAGTGCGGAAGCAGACAAACTGACTGAGCAAAAGGACTTGTTTACTGCCAACCCTCACAACGGATGGAAGGTTACCCCTGCGGATGAACGTTTTCAGCTGGCAGTTGCGGTAGCAATGCGAAAACTGAAGAACAGTTCAACCGGGGATGCGCAAAGCAGAAACAACCCCATTAAATATTTCTTTAAAACCCGCCTGGGAAACACCCGTTTTCAGCTGGCCGATGGATCGGTTCTGTTCAAGGACGTTCCTATCGGGCGAACCGGTGAACAGGTTTATGGCGCGGAAGAACTGCCGGAATTAACCCCTGACAGCGACGGGTTGATTGTTGTCCGCCGGACGCCTGAGGAAGTGTTCAGCGAACGCACCATCGCTTCTTTTGAAGGCATGGCCGTCACCATCGGCCACCCTAAAGACTTCAACGGCAACATCATTTTTGTCACGCCGGAGAACTGGCGCAGACTGGCAAACGGCCATATTCAGAACGTCAGACGCGGAGAGGGAGAGAATCACGATCTGCTGCTGGCTGACGTCATCGTCAAAACGCCGGAGGCTGTTCAGGCGGTGGAAGACGGGGACGACGAGGTAAGTTGCGGCTATGACGCTGACTACCGCCAAATCTCGCCGGGTGTCGCAGAGCAATATGCGATCACCGGTAATCATCTGGCCTTAGTCCCTAACGGGCGGGCTGGTTCACGTTGTGCACTGGGAGACGCTATGCCAAGCACTACTAAAAACTGGTTTACCCGGCTTTTAAAGGCCCGTAAAACCAATGACGCCGCCGAAATGGCGAACCTGATCGACAACCCGCCGGACAATATGACTGGCGATGATGATGTGACGTCATCCATGACACCGGGGGGCGTGGTAATTAACCTTTCACCGCAAAGCCCTATGCCAGCACCGACGTTACCCGTTACTGGCGACGAGGACGAAGATATCCCGGCGTGGGGGAAAGCGCTGATTGACGCTGTTGCAAAACTGACTCCGGCTGGTCCGGGAACAGCAGACGAAGATGAAGACGAGAAGGACGAAGAAGAGGGTGCCGTTACTGGCGACGCCGCTTATCGCGCAGATCTGATTCAGCCAGGCGTTCAGTTACCGGCGAAAGCAAAACCGACAGCGTTCAAACGCCAGATCCTTGCCGCAGCTGATCAGTCGCTGGTTCGTTCCGTTGTGGGCGATGCAGATGTGACAAAACTGAAAAAAGCCACGGTCGATATGGCATTCAACGCTGTTTCTGAACTGGCAAAAACCCGCAACACAGAAGCGAAAACTACCGACAGTTTCCGCTCCATGACCACAGCTACAACTAAGTCCATCGCGGAAATTAATAAGGCCGCGAAAGAACTCTGGAAACGAGGCTAAACATGGCAAATACCATTCTTTTACGGATGCCTTCTGGCATCGCCGGAGCTATTTCACGCCCGCATGATTTAACTGTTGAGTCTCACACGCTCGATTCCACAAAGCCATTTGCGGCGTATGGTCTTGGCGGGAAAATTGCTGGCGGTAAGTTTGTCCCTGTTGAGGCTGGTGACGCAGCTACTGTGCTGGCGGGCATTTTTGTTCGTCCATACCCGACGTCTTCACAACCCGACAAGGTTCGCCAGATTGGCTCTGGTTTCAATTTTTCAGGCGACAACCTGAAGCGTGGTTATGTAACGGTCAATATTGGCGGTAACGCTTCAGCGGTTGCCCTCAATGCGCCGGTTTATATGCGCGTTGGTACACCGTCAGCAAACAGCCCGCTTGGCGCATTTGTTGCTGCTGCCGACGGTACAAACACCGTACAGATCACCAATGCTTACTTCAATGGCCCCGGCGACGCTGACGGGAATATTGAACTGGCGTACAACATTTAAAGGGAGCATCAAAAATGCCAATGACCTTTGATCAGGCAACAGTCGACAGCACTGGTGCTTTCCTTGTTCATGAACTGGAGCGACTCGACCAGACGCTGAACCTTCCGCTGACATCGCAGACGTGGAGCCGCGATATCGAGTTGCGTGAAGACGTCTCTATCGCAGATGAGATGAGTTCTTTCACCAACACCACGTTTGCAGCAGCGGGCACGCCGAACGCAAACGGCAAGAACTGGATTAACCAGCTTTCAACCGCGATTGCCGGCCTGAATGTGGATATTGCTAAAACAGGCTTTCCTCTGGAGTTGTGGGGGATGGAACTCGGCTGGACGGTTGTTGAACTGGCCGCAGCAGCACAGGTTGGACGCCCTATCGACACCCAGAAATACGACGGCATGCAGTTGAAGTGGAATATGGATACTGACGAGCAGGTGTATATCGGGGATGCGGTGAAAGGTGCTAAAGGTCTGCTGAACCTGTCACAGGTTACACCGACTAACGCAACCAAGACCTGGGCGACGTCCACCCCTGACGAAATCCGTGCCAGTATCAACCAGGTACTGAGTAATGCGTGGGTTCGCTCTGCGTATTCAAAAGTGCCGGAAGATTTGCTGATCCCACCGGAACAGTATTCTTTCCTGGCGAGCACCATCGTTTCTTCTGCGGGTAACCAGTCACTGCTGACTTACCTCGAAACTAACACGATCGCTTTCCACCAGAACGGCAAGCCACTGAACATTCGCCCGGTTAAATGGGCTATTGGTCGTGGCGTGGCAAATGCGGATCGTATGGTGGCCTACACAAACGACAAAAAATTTGTGCGCTTCCCGATGGTTCCCCTCCAGAGTGTGCCGATTCAGTATCGTGGCATTTATCAGCTTGTGACCTACTACGGCAAGCTGGGTGCCGTTGAGCCGGTTTACCCGGAAACCCTGAACTACATGGATGGCATTTAATCCAGATACAGCCCCTTCACAGGGGCTTTTTTCTAAGGAATTCCAATGAAGAAAATCTATGTACTGACCGAGTTCAACTTCAACGACGGCACCAGCATCAGGACGTTTACTCCAGGTTTTCATGACGTCGAAAGCGATGTGGCTGATCACTGGTTCGTGAAGGCGCACTGTTCACCTGATGGTGAAGCACCGGTGCAGAACGTGGATCCGCGTAGCGCAGAACTTGAAACGCTGGCGGAAGAACAGGAAGCCCGTATTGCAGAGCTTGAAACGCAACTCGCAGAGGCTAAAGCCAATGGCAAAAAATCAAAGTCTGCCGACGCCTGAACAATTCCGCACTGACTTTCCGCAATTCGATGATGAAAACCGATATCCCACTCCGATGATTCGGGCTCGCCTTTCTCTGGCCGATGCGCTGATGAGCGAGTCGAGATTCGGCGAGGACGTTTTCCCCTATGTCGTTGAGTTGTTCGTGGCGCATTACATGGCGCTTTACGCAGCGGATCAGCGTGGTGCTGCGGCTGGTTCTTCCGGTGGTGCGAACAGCGGGGTGCAGACATCAAAATCAGTGGATAAGGTATCTGTAAGCTACGACGCTAGTACCACTCTTAATCCTGATGCCGGATTCTGGAATAACACCCGCTACGGCGCCGAGTATTGGGAATACCTGATGCTTTTCGGCGCCGGAGCAATCCAGTTGGGGACCCCGTAATGAAAAGCGGGCTGACAATACGTGCGGATAACGCCGCCTCTGTTCTGGAATCTCTCCGACAGCTTTCCGGTATGGATGTGCTGGTGGGTATTCCGGCAGATAACGCGGCGCGGGGAGACTCAACAATAAGTAACGCTGAGCTTGGCTATCTCCATTCGACGGGCGCCACGGTAGAAATCGACGGTGTTACCGTCACACTTCCGCCACGGCCGTTTCTTGAAATGGGGATAGAGGACTCGAAACCGCGTACCACTGCATGCCTGAAAGCGGCGGCAACGGCTGCGCTGGAGGGGAAAACAGCGGCGGCCAGAGTTCAGCTTGAAAGCGCTGGCCAGATTGCACGGGACGCCGCTAAAGGCGTGATAGGTGCTGGCGACCGCTTGCATCCTCTGTCTGATAAAACGCTCGAACGGCGACGTGCGGAAGGGCTTCCCGGCGATAAGCCGCTTTACGCACATGGCTATCTCCTGCGCTCCATTAACTACGTCGTGAGGGAAAAATAATGCCGTTTCTCGATGTGACGGAAGTTCTTCTCGACCCGGATTTTTGCGATACATCGCTGGTGTGCCACCGGCAGACCCAGACGCTGGATGAGGATAATTTCGCGACCAACGTGCCGCAGGATATTCCGTTTTCCGGGGTGGTGACTGTCGATCGCTCCCTCGAGGCAAAGCGCATGACCGCCGGTCAGAACACAAACGGCGCAATCCTCATCGTGACGCAGTTCAGATTAACCCAGGGCCAGCCCGGCTCAGACAGCTCACCGCGACTTGATGCGGATATCGTGACGTATGCCGGGCGCGACTATCGCGTGACGTTCGTCGACCCGTACACCCGTTACGGTGCCGGATTCGTCCAGGCACACTGTGAGCTGGTGGACTTTGACGGAGGGACGCCGGATGAGTAACGACAGCACCACGCGCGGATACCTGACGCCTTCTGCTGCTGGTGGGCCTGCCTACGATGAAGCGCTGGAAAGGGAAATCAGCCGGTGGATTCGCGGCGTAACCGGGTTACCGGCCAAAGCGGTTTTCCCCCGGTGGACGGATCCGCAACCGCCGATACCAAAAAACGGGATCACATGGTGTGCGTTTGGCATCACGACCGTACCGCTCCCCGGCATGTCGGCGAATATCCAGGTGGATGAGAATACTTCTGAGCAGTGGGCATGGGAGAGCGTGACGGTCATTTTATGCTTTTACGGTCCGCAGGGAGCCAGCACGGCGACGACTTTCAGAGCTGGTCTCTTTGTTGAGCAAAACAACACAGAGCTTAACCGCGTCGGACTATCCCTCAGCGATGCCGGCACCATTTATAACCTGCCCGAACTGATTAATAAGCAGTGGGTGAGGCGCTACGATCTCACCGTCACGCTGACCCGTAAAACCATCCGCACCTACAACATTAAATCTATCGTTGAACCCAACGTTACAATTTCAACCGGAGATTGATCATGGCGAAAGGCCTGCCGTTAAACCGCGTCACGAACGTGACTGTGACGCTTTCCGCCAGGGCAGCACAGGGCCGCAATTTTGGCTCGATGCTGATCCTGGGTAATTCAACAGTCATTCCCATTTCTGAGCGTCTTCGCCTGTACTCTGCACCGGATGATATCGGCGATGATTTTGGCGTGGACAGTGAAGAATATGCCGCCGCGGTTATCTGGTTCTCCCAGTCACCGCGACCGACTCAGGTCTACGTGGGGC
>NZ_JMTB01000053.1 GCF_000734965.1 Trabulsiella guamensis ATCC 49490 | reverse complement strand
AGTTCTGGCCGGTGTGCTGGCGGATTTTGGCAGTGTTCGAGCGATGCTTCCTGCTGGTGGTATGGAAAACGCGAATCTCGATGCGCTGGCGCCGGTGCTTGAAAAGGTGCTGCCGCGCATCGCCGGTGAGTTGTCAGCGCTGAGCGAAGAGGACGCCAACGCGATTATTTACCCCTGCCTTGCGGTGGTGGCGCGCCAGAACGGGAAAACATGGGCGCCAGTATTTAACAGTGGCGCGTTGATGTTCGATGATATCGATCTGTTTTCCATGCTGCAGATTGTGGCGCGGGTGGTCGCCGATTCGCTCGGAAATTTTTTGCCCGCACTCCCTACCAGCGAGACGCCGGACCAGACTGCCCCGTAACCTTTAATTCTCTCCCCGGCGGAGAGGATTACATTCTCCGCGCAGCCCTGAAATTTGGTATTGACCAGAAAGACCTCGACAGCGGGCGGGTTGATCTCGCCCGCATCGCATTACTGAATGATTTCATGGATATGGAGGCTGATAATCAAATCCGTTTCAATAAATGGAGAGAGGACAATGAACGCTGAGACGATTAAAGACTTTCTGATCTCCCTGGGATTTCAGGTCGATGAGTCTGGGTCGAGGAAGTTTGAAGCCACTATTACCGGCGCAACACTGAAAGTGATAAAAATGGGCGCAGCTGTAGAAGCTGCTGCTCTTTCTGTCGTTGGTTTTACTGCAAAAATTGCCTCAGGGCTTGATCAGCTTTACTGGGCATCACAGCGCACCGGCGCGACGGTTCAGGGGATCAAGACGGTAGGTTACGCGATTTCTCAGGTTGGCGGCAGCGCCGACGCTGCGCGCGGTTCTCTGGAAAGCCTGTCGCGTTTTATGCGGAACAATCCGGGGGCTGAGGGATTTCTTAACCGCCTGGGCGTTCAGACGCGTGACGCCAGCGGTAAAATGCGGGATATGTCCTCCATCTTTACGGGGGTAGGGCAGAAGCTCAGCAGCATGCCGTACTATCGCGCCAATCAGTATGCGCAAATGCTGGGGATTGATGAAAATACCCTGCTGGCAATGCGCAGGGGTATCGGTCAATTCAGCGCTCAATACTCGGCAATGGCGAAAGAGATCGGCTTCAACGCTGATCATGCTGCGCAATCATCAAATCGTTTTATGACCTCATTACGCGGTTTTGGCGCAATGGCGGGAATGGCGCGTGACAAAATAGGTTCCAGTCTGGCTGATGGTCTGGCGGGCTCAATTGATAACCTGAGAAAGAAAATTCTCGAAAATTTCCCTCTCATTGAGAGCACAATCACCAAAGTTATCAAGGGAATCATTTGGGTCGGAGAGATTATTGGTCGTGTGGCGTTCCGGATAACAGAAGCTGTCGGCGGCATAATTAACTGGTGGGGAAACCTCGATAAAGAAACAAAAAATTTGATAGCGATCATTGGCGGGCTGGTTGTCGCTATGCGCCTGCTGAATTCCGCGTTTTGGATGTCTCCTATCGGCCTTGTTACCGCACTGGCTGCAGCCGTTGCACTGCTATGGGAGGATTACCAGACGTGGAAAGAGGGTGGAAATAGCCTTATTGACTGGGGCAAGTGGGAACCAGCGATTGAGAAAGCTAAAGAGGCGATCACATGGATAAAGGACAGACTACTGGAACTGAAAGACAGTGTTGGTGGCTGGCAAAAATCTCTTGAAATCCTGGCTACCTTCATCGCCGGCGCATGGGTTGCCAAAGTCCTCGGGGCATTCAGTAAAATCTCAGGGCTTCCGATCCCGCCATGGTTAAAACTGTGGGGGTTATACGCGGGATACATCGTCAGCGACAGGCAGAACATTGCTGACAGCGCAAAATCTTCACTTAATTATACCAAACGAATTATCGGTGACACACTGGCCGCTATCGGCATAAAAACCGATATCGGGCATAAGGATGTCAGTGAGGTTCGTGATCATCCCGCCTGGATGGACTGGTTATTAGGTCCGGGTAAAGTGATACGGCAGGCTCAAAGCAACGGTGTGGTATATGGTGACAACATTCAGCCGGATATCCCAGGAGGTGGCGGTACACTTGCCGACCGCAATAATAATCCCGGGAATATTCGTCCTGTTGGTGGGAAAGGATTCAGATACTTCGATTCAGCGTTGCAGGGATGGGAAGCAATGAAAAACCAGTTGATGCGTTATTTCACTGGTAAAACTACCGGACGGGCACTGCAAACAATCCAGGATATTGTCAGTACATGGGCTCCCGCAGGTGACAACAACGACCCGAAAAAGTATGCGCAGGATGTCGCAAAGTGGATGGGCGTGTCACCAAACGCTGTGTTGAACCTGACCGATCCAAACACCATGGGGGCATTGATGCAGTCCATGGCGCGTAAAGAAGGCTATTCCAACTGGAACAGTCCACTGGCGTATCACGCCGCTGGCGGAGGAAGCCTTAACCAGCAGACCGTGATTAATGTACATGGCGTAAACAACCCTCAGGAAGCGGCTAATCTGGTTGCGGACAAGCAGGGGGCTGTAAATGCCAGAGCCGTACAGCAATTAAAAGGACCGACATAATGGACTTTTTATCTGTTTTGCTGCAACAGCGCACCCGTTCGATAGGAATCATCATTCCTGATGTCGTTATCTCTGAAAAACACAGTGATGCTCTGGAAATTACAGAGCATCCCATCGAACAACCCACGAACGCAGGTGCTAGTGGGGAGGGGGCCGGCTATATATCAGAACATGCTTTCAGGCGCCCTTCTGAAGTGGTAATGGAAACTGGATTTTCCGGGGGCGGCTCGTTGCTTGATCTTGCTGACACATCGGCAATTGGGCTATCGCTGGGGCTAAGTCCGAAAGAACTGTATCAGGAGCTGCTTAACCTGCAGCGTGATCGCATTCCCTTCGATGTAACAACCGGTAAGCGGATTTACAACAATATGTTGATAAAAACGCTGGAGGTCACGACTGACAAGAGTAGTGAGAATGTTCTTCTGGCTACTCTTACCCTCAGGGAGGTGATTATTACCTCCACGCAGACAATCAGTGTTGCCTCGAAAACTAACATGAAAGAAGGGGTAGGAACTTCCGCTGTACAGAATACGGGCACCAAAACAACGGTACCGCCAAATAACTCCATTCTGAAATCGTTACCACAGATGGCGCAAAAAGGCATCACCAGTGTAGAGGGTTTCCTGAGCAACATCTTTACCGGAGGAGGTGGTTGATGGAAGCTGTAGAAATTCCGCTGGTGGCTGACAATCAGACGTTTGCCACCACTCTCAACGGTACGGTTTATCGTTTGTCGATCATGTGGCGTGGAGTATATTGGGTTCTGGACATTGCTGATGGCAATGGTGACGCCATTATCTTCGGTATACCAATGATTACGGGGGCTGATCTGCTGGCGCAGTACCGATATCTGAATCTTGGATTTTCGCTGGTAGTGCTTTGCGACGTAGCGGGACAGGAAAACCCGACGCAATTTGATCTCGGGACATTCTCACATCTTTACGTCTTTACGGAGTAGCAATGTCAAAAAACTGGATGCGTCACTTTGAGTTATTGATTGTTAACTATAAAGGCGACGGAATAAAAATTTCAGACCTTAAAGTTACTTTCAATATTCAGAAAATGCCTGCGACAATATTTAATGGATTTGTTGGTAATTTTAAAGTTTATAACCTGTCCCCTACCACTCAGAACCGGATTATGCAGAAAGAATTCTCTCGTATACAGGTTATTGCTGGTTATAAGGGGCTTCCGGATGCAACAGGTAATTATCCGGACGAAAATATCGGCATGATATTTAACGGAGATATTCGTTTCACTATCACCGGGAAAGACAATGCGACAGACAGTTGGATCATGCTCCAGTGCATCGACAGCTGGGAAGGGCACCTGAATGCCAGCGTGAAAACTACCGTGGCTGCTGGGTGGAAGTACAGCGATCTTTTTAGCCTGGGCATGCAGTCGTTTGGGCCTTATGGTATTGAATCCGGGGCAGTTCCGGATATGCCCGAGACTGTTTTCCCTCGAGGGCGCGTTGTGTATCAGAACACAGCAAGGCTGATGAATCACATTGCCGGTCAGTGCAAAGCCAACTGGTGGTATGAAAATAATCAGGTGAACATCGTTCCTGAGGATAATTACATCGGTGTTGCTACCGTGCTGAATGCAAATTCCGGGCTTATTGGTATGCCTCAGCAAACCATGGGCGCAGGCGTAAACGTTCGTTGCCTGATTAACCCTAATATAAAGATGGGCGGTCTTATTCGTCTGGATCAGGCCTCTGTGTACCGCGCATCCTTGAGTAACGACCAGATAGCCCGGTCTCCCGCACGACTGAGTGAATCAGAAAGCGACGGCAATCTCTACGTTAACGATCTGCCTGGCATGTCACAGCCATACAGCATTAATACCGATGGTGATTACATTGTGGGCAGCATCGACTATACTGGCGATACTCGCGGGCAGGCATGGTATATGGATCTGTTGTGTCTTGCGAAGGAGAGTAAAAGCTTACTCAATCAGGATGTTATAGCTAAAGTTGGTGGGGCGCTAGATGCTTAGATGGGTGTTGCTTTCCTTGGTCGCAGTCGCCTGCTCAGTCTCGGCTGGCGTTGAGTGTACGACGACCAACACCGGGACCACATACTGCACCGGTACGGACAGCGCAGGGAATGCTGTAAAAACCGAATCATATCAGACAGGTACAGGGACTACCTATATTAAACGGCAGGACTCAGGCGGCACCAAAACAAGCCAATGTCACACCACAGGGACGGGAACCACTTATTGTGAATAAGATTGCAAGAATAGCCATATACCTATTGGCGTTGCCATTTAGTGTATTTAAGGTTGTGGCGGCAGATTACGAGCCTATGAAAATGGTTTGTGGTAAAGAGAATTACACGATCTATTGGGGGGCTACCGGATACGTTGTTACAAGAGGTGATGAATTATTAACTAGCCCTCACTTTATGAAAAAAACGTATGGTGATGATCCTGATGCTACCCTTTTGACAGTTGAGCATTGGGGTAGAAACGGTGGGATGCATTATCTTAAAACCTTTATTTTCAATAGTTCTTCGAAAGGCATTACGCTTCTGAATCAGTATCTGGACGCTGATAACTCTCCAAGAGCCGAACCTGTACTAACGAAATGCACGGGTTCCGTTAATGTTGATGTGTTTTTCCCTGAGGATTAAGCCATGAGGTTATTGATTGGCGTATTGTGCTTTATGTCTTTCTCGTGCCTCGCTCAGTCTCTTGATGATTTTTTTAGGGATAACCCTGAGCTAAAGTCCAACCCTTACACAAGAAGCGCGATCGTTTCTGAGGCTGGCGTCGCAACTATTAATGATGTTTTGCTGGAGAAACAGCCCGGAGAACTGTCCGCCCAAGTGATGAAAAGGCTACTTCAAGAAGACGGGTACAATTATGCACTGGTGGCTGTCAGGCAACTATCTGAACTGTGCAGACAGGGTGTTGCGGAGTCCTCATCTAATCTGAAGAATGAAGACTGTAAATTAATAGAAAAGCACAGTAAATAAATTTCATTAGTTATACAAATGCTAAACTCGCCCGCCTCTGAGCGGGTTTTTTAATGCACGGAGTAAACCAAATGCCTGTATCTTTGAGTGCCCAGCTAGGCAGTAAAGAACAAGCGGATGCGCGACTGGTGGGTTCAATTATGTCGTCGTTGCGAGTTTCAATGCCTGGCATTGTTCAGTCATTTGATCCGGGGACGGTAACCGCAGTTGTTCAACCTGCGATCAAAGGCTATGAACCGGATTCTAACGGTGTTAACCAGTCGACCACATTACCGCTGCTGGTGGATGTGCCGGTGATATTTCCGCGCGGCGGCGGCTGCACGCTAACGTTCCCGGTGAAAGCCGGTGATGAATGCCTGGTGATTTTCGCCGATCGCTGCATTGATTTCTGGTGGCAGAGCGGCGGAGTACAGGAGCCGGTAGACGATCGGATGCATGACCTCTCAGATGCGTTCTGTATTGTCGGACCGCAGTCGCAGGCGAAAAAAATTGGCGGCATCAGCACCAGCGCAGCGCAGTTCCGAAGTGACGACGGTAGCACCTATTTCGAAATTAACCCCGCCACGAAAAAAATTAAAATCGTGGCGCCGGGTGGGCTGGACGTAGTCACGCCGCTGGCAACCTTCTCTGAGAAAGTCACCATCACCGGGTTATTAACCTGGTTGGGCGGCATGGTTGGCTCTGTAGTTTCCGGCGTTGCCTCCAAAATCACCGGCGCTGTTGAATTTATCGGTAGCGTGAAAGCGAACGGCAAAGTTATTGATGATAGCCACACTCACGGGGGTGTAGAGCGCGGCGGAAGCAATACTGATGGGGTTAACTAATGCGATACAGACGTGAAGACGCCGATGGCGATTACACCTTCGGCAGCGGTGATGATACCTGGCTGATTAACTCGCCTGAAGCGGTAGCGCAGGCGGTGAAAACACGGTTCAAACTCTGGTATGGGCAGTGGTTCCTCGACACCACGGAAGGCACTCCGTGGATTCAGTCGGTGCTGGGTAAGCAGAAGCCGGAAACATACAACCTGGCGATCCGCAAACGCATTCTTGAAACGCGGGGCGTTAAATCAATCCTCTCTTTCGATACGACGGTGAACACCACGACGCGCCGCGTCACTTTCGCCGCTGAGATCGACACCATTTTC
>NZ_JMTB01000052.1 GCF_000734965.1 Trabulsiella guamensis ATCC 49490 | reverse complement strand
AGACGGCGTTCGGTTCCGGTTTGAGCAACAACGTGAAAATCAACGGCATCGCCCGCAAAGGCGAGACGAATTCAACGGTGGATCTGGAGCTGGTCGGTACGACAGGAACGCAGATCACAAACGGTTCGGTTAAAGATGACAATAACGTTATCTGGAACCTTCCGGTCACCGTGGTCATTGGCGTTGACGGTACCGTTACGGTAACGGCGACGTGCGCAAACAGTGGCGCTGTAGCGGCACAGGCTGGAGCCATCACCACGATTAACACACCTACCCGAGGCTGGGTGTCGGTTAACAACCCGACAGCGGCCACCGTGGGAACGCCAGCAGAAAAAGACTCAGAGTTGCGCATCAGACAAGGGCAGAGCGTGGCATTGCCATCCCTTACACCATTTGAGGGTGTGGACGGGGCAATCGCAAACGTTGCTGGCGTGACACGTCACAAGCTCTACGAGAATGACACTGGTTCTGTTGACGCTAACGGGCTTCCACCGCATTCAATCTCGGCAATTGTCGACGGCGGAGACGTTACCGAAATCGCTCAGACCATCAGGAGTAATAAAGGGCAGGGTACCGCAACCTACGGAACGACATCCGTCACGGTGCCGGATACCTACGGTAACCCGCATGTGATTAGTTTTTCACGGTCTACTGACGTTCCGGTATTCGGGAGCATCACACTGAAAGCCTTCACGGGTTACACCTCCCAAGTTGGGGCACAAATTCAGCAGGCCGTGGCGGACTACATCAACGGGCTGAAGATCGGCGAGTCGGTGCTGTTGAGCCGGATTTATTCCCCGGCGAACCTTGGCGTAGTCAGCGGAGGAAGCGCACGTTATTACGACATTCAGGAATTGCTGATTGGAATTGCGCCTGATGCGCTGGCGGCGGCCAACATCGTAATAGCGTATGACGCCGCGGCATCCTGCCAGCCGGAGAATATCGTTATCACGGTGGTCGCATGAGCAAATATACCGATCTGATTACTAACTATCACGCGACGAAACCAAAGTTCTTCGATCACATCGACTTGTCTACGCGACCGTTCATCGATGTTTCTGCCGCTATGTCCGGGCTAATCACTGCTTTTGACATTGATGAGGCTGTCGGCGTACAGCTCGACATCCTTGGCTTGTGGATCGGACGCAGCCGGGTAGTGAGTCAGCCTATAAGCGGCGTTTATTTCAGCTGGGATACTGACGGGCTCGGATATGATCAGGGGATCTGGCAGGGACCATTTGACCCTGACGATGGCTATACGACTCTGAGCGATGATACCTATCGCGTCATTCTGAAAGCGAAGATCGCTATCAACAACTGGGACGGTCGCAATGATTCGCTGCCGCCTATCCTCGATGCTGCGACGGCCGGCTCCGGCCTGCGTATGCAGATTGTCGACAACCAGGACATGACGATATCCGTCTGGGTGTTCCCGGAAACGGATATTGCTGATGTCTCTCTCGAACTGATAGCAGCTATCAGACAGGGCTATCTGACTGTAAAAGCCGCTGGTGTATGGGCTGGTGACGTTCAGACGCCATCAATAGAAACACCATCTGCGGGGACTAAATTTTTTGGGTTCGATCTGGATAACGAATACATCGGCGGGTTCGATGTTGGAGCATGGGAGAAGAAACTGTAATGGCTACAAACGATTTTAAACCGTTCGCCACTGGTGCCGGCGCTAACGTGACGTCTCAGGCGGACTGGGAATCACTTCCGGCGCTGCCGACTGGGTTCACGTCCGGGAAGGCGTCCAGTGCGCAGGTCAATAAAGCATTGCGCCAGCCATCAACGATCGCGGCAATGGTAGGGCAGTTTATTGCCAATGCGAATCTCGATGCGCTGGACAATGGTGATCTTGATACGCTCGTGGAAAACTTCACAAATTCGCTTATCGCAAACCTTGGTTTGGGAACGGCCGCAAATCGTGACGTTGGAACGGAGGCAAATCAGATCCCAGATATGTCCTCTTTTTTGACGAATATAAAAGCATCGCCAACTGGGCTTTATCACTATTTGCCCTCCGGATTACTCATCCAGTTTGGGAATATTGCCGCCTCGAGCGGTGACGTCACTACGACATTCCCGGTCGCGTTTCCTAATGCGTGTCTTAAGGTCATGGCGACACAGGCCTATTCAGCAGGATCGGGGAATATAGGGTACATTGCTGCCGCCCAAATCAGTAAAACACAAATGATTTCACGAGGCAGCTCATCCCAATTGGGCGGCGTTTATTTAGCGGTGGGGTTTTAATATGAGATATTCACCAGCAACAAACGGTTTTTATCCTGAAGAGATCGATTACGGTGATTCGCTACCGGGTGATGTTATTGAAATAACTGACGCGCTCTACGGAGAGCTTTTGACAGGTCAGGATAACGGTAAAGTAATAACTCCAAATGGTAGGGATTTACCATATCTTTCTGATCGCCCAGAACCAACGCATGACGAACTGATTTCAATGGCTAATGTCGAAAAGCAGCGGCGCATAGACCAGGCAAACGCGTACATGTACGGTAAGCAATGGCCGGGGAAAGCAGCGATTGGTCGCCTGGCGGGCGACGAACTGGCACAGTACAATCTGTGGCTGGATTATCTGGACGAACTGGAAGCTATTGATACATCGGCTGCGCCAGATATCACCTGGCCTTCTCAGCCTGCGGAATAATCTCATTATGGCGGTGTGCCAGATTTGTGTCATACATGGTAAATCGCCATCCCCTTTCTTACATCATGTGCCATTGAGTTGCCTGATGTGAATGCGGCAATGTGTATGTAAAACAGTAAGTTAAATGTGATTCTACTAATTCGTAATGCGAAGGTCGTAGGTTCGACTCCTATTACCGGCACCACTATTTAATCCATTAACATCCTTAACTCTCCATTTTTCCTTTAAATTCGTTGGATTAGGCGTTTTGTTTGTCCGCTTACATCCATCTTTAGCCGTTGCAATCCGAAATCAAAACGGGTATTTAATCGGGTATCTGAGTTTGAGGCGGGTACCTATGAAACTTAACGCACGACAAGTCGAGACGGCGAAGCCTGGTGATAAAGACTATAAGATGCCAGACGGTAACGGACTCTTTCTGCTGGTAAAAGCCAGCGGGGCTAAATACTGGCGTTATCGCTATACCTTCGCCGGTAAAGAAAAGTTGCTGGCGCTGGGAGTGTACCCGGCGGTTTCGCTGGCTGCCGCGCGGGAAAAACGTGATGAAGCGCGGAGGAATGTTGCCGCGGGTATCGACCCGGTGAAGGCAAAAGGTCATAGCGCCGCAGCCGCCGCGAACAGCATAACCTTTAAGGAGATCGCGACCGAATGGCATGAATTCAAAACGCCGCGCTGGTCCGCCGGTTACGCCTCCGACATTCTCGAAGCGTTATCAAAAGACATTTTCCCGGCAGTTGGCAGGTTGCCCGTCGCGGAGATCGAACCGGTTCAGATGCTGACGGCTCTGCGCAAAATAGAGGCTCGTGGCGCCACAGAGAAAGCGGCCAAAACCCGTCGGTGGTGCGGCGAGATTTTCAGTTACGCTGTTGCGACGGGGCGAGCGAAGTATAACCCGGTCAGCGAGCTTAACAGCGCCATGACAGGCCATCAGGGGGAATCTTTCCCGTTCCTGACGGCTGCGGAGTTACCAGACTTTCTGGTTGCAACTGAGAGCTATAAGGGAAGCCCGCTCCCGCGGCTTGGCGTGCAAATTATGATGCTGGCGGGGTTACGTACCTACGAGCTGCGGCATTCAAAATGGGCATGGGTAGATTTCGATAACAGGTTGTGGGAGATACCGGCAGAGTTTATGAAGATGGATCGCCCGCATCTGGTACCGCTGTCTGATCAGCTGGTTGTCCTGTTGAAAGAACTGCATAAACTGACCGGGCGGTACATCAACATGTTCCCCGGCAGGAATGACCCGTCTAAGGTCATGAGCGAGAACACGATAAATCAGATGATCCACAAGCTGGGGTATAAAGGGAAGGTAGTAGGGCATGGCTTCCGGCACACGTTCAGTACCATACTGAACGACAACGGCTTTGAATCTGACTGGGTAGAGATTCAGATTGCACACGTTGATAAAAACAAAATACGCGGAATTTATAACCATGCCCTGTATCTGGAGGGGCGTCGGGGGATGATGCAGTGGTACGCGGATTATATTGACCAGTTGCGGTTGATTTAAAGAAACTGTTTTTTCCACTCTTCAACCTCGCCGCGTATCCAGCGCGAGGTTCGGCTCCCGAGTTTTTTGGGCTTAGGAAACTCATTATTACTGATGCGCTCATAGATGCTGGATTTTTTCAGTCCTACAGAGCGCTCAACCTCTTTGATGGTGATCAGGTCAGTATCGGAGATAACCGGTGTCATAGAACGCCTCTCTTCTTCATGGCATCGAGCAGGATGTCCTGCACTGTTCGCTTTGAGTTGCGCCGCTCCATCACCATTTCATCCATAGTGTCGGCGGCAATAATGTGGTGAATGAACACCGGGCGGTTGTGTCCGGCCTGAATCTGCCGGGTTGGCCCGATGCGTTCGATAATTTGCTGGTACTGTTCCAGATCCCACCAGTGTGAGAAAAACACCAGTATGTTGCCGCCGTCCTGCATGTTCAGGCCGTGGCCTGCGCTGGCCGGGTGTGCGAACAGGACCGGGATTTTTCCGGCGTTCCAGTCGCGCAGCGTCTGTGGATCCTGGTCAAGGTGGCGACCGCGCGGGAATGCCTTGCGCAGTCGTTCAAGGTCGTGTTTCCAGTGGTAGGCCACTAGCACCGGTGCGCCAGCTGCTTCGGTCAGTATGCTGTCCAGCGCCTGCAGCTTCGTGTCATGCAGTTCTGACCAGTTTCCGGCATCGTCGGTGTACACCGCGCCACTGGCGATTTGCAGACACTTCACAGTTTTTGCCGCAGCATTCGGCGCTTCGATGCCCTCGCCGTTCAGCTCGAGGAACATTTCCTTTTCCATTTCGCGATACTGCTGGCATGCCTTCGGCGGCATGTCCACGCGGATCACGTTATGAATAGGCTCTTTGATATCGAACCAGTCGGCGGCATCGAGGGAGATTGTCACGTCAGCCAATGCGCGCTGTATCTCGTCCTGCGAGTGTGCGAACGGCTCCAGCTTCGTCCAGCTCTGCCCCGGAAACTGTATTGAGTTGAACCAGCGGGAAGTAAACGCGCCGTAGGTGCGCCCGAGGCGCTGCCCCTGGTCCACAAACCACGCCTGCCCCCACAAATCCACCAGGCCGTTCGGCGCTGGCGTACCAGTGAGATTCATCCAGCGCCGGACATGCTTATGCGCCACTTTGCCGAGTGCAGCCGCGCGCTTACCACCGCCGCGCAGCCGGAAGGATTTCAGCCGGGTGCTTTCGTCGGGGATAACGGTACCGAACGGCCAGCGGCCGCCCAGCTCTTCAACCAGCCAGACCAGATTGTCGTAGTTGATGGTAAACACGCTGGCGTTATTGTTCGCCAGCGCCGCGGCGCGTGCCTTGGCGTTTCCGACAATAGGCTGCACTTCTATATTGCGCAGATGCTCCCATTTCACCGCTTCATCCGGCCATGTGCTGGCAGCCACGCGCAGCGGCGCGAGAACAAGCGCGGGCTGTGTCTCCGCGCCTGCCATAAAGAGATCTTCCAGCGTGGTAAGTGTCGCCACGGTTTTACCCATGCCCATGCCTGCCCAGATGTTGCAGCGAAGCGTATTGATTTCGTGGTTAATGATTAGGTCTTGATAAGGGCGTGTATAAAATTTGATCATCTATGTGCCTGTGAGTGTATAATGCTCAAAAAAACTGGTAAGAGCTGCTATGGATATCTGGGATTTTGGGAAAGTATTTGTATTTGTTTTATTCGTTGTACCCGGCTTTATTAGTATTAAAGTGTATGAGGCTATACATCCCTCTGTTAAAAAAGAATCTTCTAAATTAATAATCGATGCTGTAGCTTATAGTTGTATTAACTACGGGATTTGGTTTTTACCTGCCTATTTTGCAGAGAAGTGTGACCTGTTTGTTTATTCTCCTTTTTTATATTATCTTCTGTATCTTTCTGTATTTTTAATATCACCGTTATTGCTTCCGGTGGTGTTGCACAAGCTAAGATTTTCTCGTTTTTTTAAAAGTAGATTGCCTCATCCGATAGGCAGGCCGTGGGATTTTTTCTTTAGAAATGCTCCTGCGTGTTGGGTCGTTATAACTCTTAAGGATGGCTCGAAAATTGGTGGGTTATATTCCGGTAATGCTTTTGCTTCAAGTAGTCCTGAACCAGAGCAGATTTATTTAAATGAAAGTTGGCATATTAATTCAGATGGGGGGGGGGGGTTGAACGACCAAAGGAACGAACATTAGGAGTTCTTGTTCTTGCTACTGATATTTTAACAGTTGAGTTTTATGCCTTTTAATATAAACACGGCAATGAGGAACCAAAGATAATGACAGATAATAAGAAGATAAATAATGGTGCATTGAACACCGACGGTTACCAACCGATGATGGAAGGGTACCAACCTAGAACTTCAAGCGAACGCCTTGCTATTAATGGTTATCAGCCACAAAATAGCGGCAGCACGGGGTTTTCTAACTCGCCTATAACGATGCAGCAGCAATCGGGGTCGTCAGAACCTGAGAAGCATGGGTATCAACCGCCATCACAAAGCCGTCCGGTTGCGCCTCCGCCTAAGAAACCATAAATTTAATTTTTAGCGTGGTTATCCGCGCTATATTACTCCCCCCAGATTTTTGCTATCCAGCACCACCACGGTAAATCCCAGCGCGCGCAGCCGTTCGTGCTCGCGCAGCTGGTCGGCGCGTGGTGATTTGCCGGGTGCCTTGCATTCAACGAAAACGAGGCGGCCACCGGGTAGCAGGACAATCCGATCCGGTACCGAGCGGCGACCGGGTGACACGAACTTAAAGGCGACCCCGCCAGCCTTTTTCACTTCGGCGACGAGGTGCTTTTCGATAAGGCTTTCACGTTCATACGCCATCGCTAATCGCCTTACGCTTATTGCGAATGTTTTGCATGATGCAGAAATCAGCACGGCGATCACTCCAGTCCTGATTGAGCTCGTTCCGTGATTCACGGCTGGCTTTTGCCCAGGCTTTCGCCGCCTGCTCGTAGTCACCGGTCTGTTCAATGCGGACAGCCTCACGCGCAGCCCTGTAATAAAGCGGACTGTCCCGATATTTAAATGACATAGGGTTAATCCTTACGGTAGTGATACGCCTCAAAGCCGCCAGCATTCAGCGGGATATCGGGCGCCCATTCGGGGTTAGTGGAGAGCAGCGCAGAAAGCGCCGTATCGTTGAAATCGTCAGTGTCCGGCGCTTCGGTGATCACTTCATCGTGTACCGTCAGCACAATGCTGTATCCGGCATCCTCAATCAGCGGCATGTTTCCGGCCAGAACGTCGCGGGCGGCTGCCTGGGTGACGTTCTCCACCAGCTTTCCGCCATAGGTTTTGAGCCGTTGCCATTTGCGCGAGTAGGAGTTAACACCCATATAGGTGATGTTTCCCTTCTCGATGGACGGGGACGGGTAGCATAGCGCGCGACCGGATGGCAGCTGAATGCGCAGCCATGCACCATCGCGACGGACTTTCAGATAGCCGCAGTACAGTGTCTTTTTGGGTGTGGCGATGGCGGCGCGGACTTTACGCTCGAGCTCGTACCAGAAATCGCAGGTCGCAGGATGCGCCCGGCGCCACAGACGTTTAAGCGAGTCGCAGGCAATAAAGACACGCTCTGACAGGCCGTAGGTCGCCTTTCGTTTAACCGATTCGTCGTACCAGCTTTTCGCCTCGCGAACCACATCGCGGGGGATATTCGGCAGCGCGGCGTTAGCCAGCTCGTCGAGGTCAAGGCCGTAGACCAGAGCGAAGGTCAGGAACGCCGCAACGCCACCACCAAAGCCGAGGCCGAGCTCCATAACCTTGCCGATCTGGCGCTGGTATTTATCCACATCGTTCGGAGAGATATTGAAAGCGCGAGCGTAGGCCAGTTTATAAAGGTCTGGCCCATGGCGTTTAAAATCTTTCGCTGCGGCGTCCCATACTGGCGCGCCGTTCTGGTCCAGAATCAAAGTGTCATAATCCCGGAACGCTTCCAGCTTCCACTGCTCACCGGCAAGCCAGGCCAGCTTGCGCCCTTCAATGTTCGACAGGTCGCTAACCACCAGCTTTTTGCCTGCGGGGGCCATAATGCAGCCGCGCAGCGCCGAGCTGGTTAACTCCATGATGTTATCGAACAGCAGATCGGCACATCCGGCTTTCAGCGCCTCGATGCCTTCGTCTATTTGTTCCTGCTTGAGGGAAGGGCGGGGCAGGTTCTGGGGCTGGAATAAGCGCCCGGCCCAGCGACCGGTTCGCGATGCACCGCAGAACTGCAGCGTGCCGCGCAGACGACCGTCACTGCTCACGCCCTTCATCAGCGATTTGTACTTACTGGTGCTGGTGGTGCTGGCCTGCAGGCGGATAGCCAGCAGTTCTTTCACCACAGACGGTAAATCAGGATCCGCGATGCGACGCTCCAGCGTGCTGCGCTGCATGTCCGGCAGCTCCACACCGTAGGATTCAACAATGTGTTTAATCAACGCATCGCGCTGTGTGGCTGCCTGCACTTCGCCGTCGGTCATCACCTGCGTGCGTTTCGCCAGGCGCTTTTGTTCCTGCTCCACCGCCTCGATTGCTGCCTGCGCGAGCTGCACATCCATACAAACGCCACGGTCATTAATTCGCTGGTCACGATACCATAGCGCCAGCTCAGTACCCTGATAATTCCACTTCGGCAGGCGCTTATGCACTTCGCGCATGGCCTCAATATCCAACCCGGCGTAAGCCACAAAGCGGCGCCATTCTTCCGGGTGGGTTTTGCTGGTAGCCCGGCGCAGTTTGCTGTTCTTTGGCCGTGGCTTGCAGAACAGCTGGATCAGCGCCTTACCTTCTTTATCCTTCGCCTTGTCCTGCGGAACGCCCAGCACTTCACAAAGTGCGCCCAGCGCACCGGGGAGGCCGTGCGCCAGCGCCTGCACCATGGTGTCACGCCAGCGGGTTACATCAGGTGCCAGCTCCGGCATGGCATTGCGCAGCACGGTGCGGTCAAAATGTGAATTGTGGAAATAAAGTAGGGTGTCGGGGTCAGCTATGGCTTTACGCAACCGGCTGGGGATTGGCTCACCAGCTGTTAAATCCCAGACGCTGACAGGGTCGTCATTAATGGCCCAGGCAAAAAGCATCACTTCGACGCCCTCAGCGTAGGCATGCGTCCCGTTCTTAATCGGTATATCGCAATAGGTTTCCAGGTCGCCCCATAGTATCCTTTGCATCAGAAGCCTCCGTAAGAAAGGAATATGTGCGTGTTTAAAAAAGGTGATAAGGCTATTGATGTTGCGAATGGCCAACAGATTGAGATCGTTGATGTGCGTCAGACAAAAATTGCAATAGCCGGTGATTTGAGTGAATACGGCTGTAAATACCTCACTGGTCCAGATAAAGGACACGTCAGGTATTTACCCGTGGCTAGGGTCAAGAAGTAATGCCCGGCGCGTGGCCGGGCGGGTAGGGTTAAATTAGCGCGTTGGCGTCAGCGCCTTCACTGATGTCATCAAAGTCGTTCGGTGCTGCCACACCACCGCCAGCGAATGCATCACCGTCTCGCAGGAACTGAACGCCGCTCAGCGATGCGTTGATGCGCTTACCGAAGTTGTTGTCCTGCGCCCAGATATCGACAACAGCGTTAACAAAGCACCCGGCGTACGGTCGGCCATCGGCCTGAATCAGCGCGGTACGGTCGCGATCGATAACGGTAGGGCGGGCTTTATTCGCCGCATTCAGGAAGAAGTTCCCCGGGAAGCCTTCGTATTCAGCTTTCTCGTCACCGTCGTGCAGGCAGATGTTGAGCTTCTTCTCCAGCTGGTTGTAAATGGTTTCCCACTTCTCGCCCCATTTTTCCTTCGCCACCTGCTTAAGCGCCTTGCGGATCTCATCCAGTTGCGGGTGCTTCGGATCCATCAGGAACACGGCAGAGAAGCGCGGGTCGCCTTCACCGTTAACAGTTTTAGCTTCGAACAGGGCAGGGAATGCCAGACGAACATTGTTCAGTTTAAGTTTCATGGGTATTTCCTTAATCAGATGAGGTCTGCGGCGAGCGCGTCGTCGGACACGTCGTCGAAATCGTTAACAGGGTTGATGACCAGCGCAGGGCGCGGGTCGGATTCAGGTGCAACGGAGGGCTTGCCGTCAGCGCGGGTGATCAGCGCTTCGACTTTCGTCCAGCGGCGGGGGCTGGCCTTCTTGATGAGCTTCTCGGCTTTGGTCGGGCTAATCAGCTTAAGGTCGAAAACCTCCTCAGTTTTATATCGGAACTGATCTTTCAGCAGCGCGCGGGCGGCTTCTTCATCGCTCCACGCCCGGTTACCCTGTTTGCCGGTGACCAGTTTGAAACCCGGTACCGGATGTCCGGCGTTGAGCTCACTGCTTACCCGGTCGCACACTGCTTTGCAAAAAGACTCAATCAGGCCCACCTGGCTGTAAATTTCTGCCAGCTGTTCAGCCGTCAACAGCGGAACACGTCCTGCTACTTCCGCCAGCTGCTCACCCACAGGTTTCGTGAGGTCTACAAAGTCGTCTGCAACAGCATTCAGTCTGGCCTGCGCTTCAGCTGCGCACAGGCCACCTTTCGCTTTGCAGAACCGGCACTGTTTTTCGCCTGGGGTGAAATTCTCCAGTGGCAGGGTTTCGACGCCTTCGCAATCGGCAATATTGAACATCACGATCACACTGGCGGCCGCTTCTTGAGCCCGTTCGCCGAACGCCTGGAGCTCTTCCACCGTCAGGGCCCACTCTGAAACGTGGTTAAGCCGCGGCTGGTGGATGAACAGGCGAACCGTCTCAAAGTCATACAACAGCCCGAACTGTTCCAGTGCGCCGAGGGCGTAGAGTTGAAGCTGTTCGTTCTGTTCAGCATCAACCTGCACCCCCCGGCCATATTTCAGATCGTGGATCTGCAGCTCGTTGCCTGCGATGATGACGGCGTCGGCGGTACCGAACGAATCCGGGATACCAACGATGTGCGAAAAGTCGACACGCTGTTCGACCATCAGCTCGTTACCCTGAGCCAGTGACCAGACGGTGTCCACGTAACGCAGCACGTAATCAAACATTTCAGCGTCGGCAGAATTAGGGTCTGCGCTACCGGCCAGGCGAGCATTAAGGATCTGCTCAGCCAGTGCGTGTGCGCGGGTACCTTCTTCGGCAAAAGCGCTGGTGCTGTCCGGTTGCGTGGCCTCCAGCGCCAGACTACCGGGGCAGCGCATCCACCGATGCGCCGCAGAAGGGGAAAGGCGTGCATGAACGTCCGGCATGATTAACCCTCCAGCGCCTTTTCAGCCTGGGCGACCACATCTGCGAGATCTTCGTCGGCAACTTCACCGAGTTTTTTCGCGCCCTGTTTTTCCAGAATGGCAACTGCTTCAGCGCGGTAACCGCCTTTTGCCAGCTGGAGGATTAGCCCCTCTGCCTGTTTACGCAGAGCCGCAAAATCAGGCTGGTCGTCAGATGGCTTATCGCTCGCCTTTTCTGCATCTTCTTTCAGTTGCAGATACTCAACCTTATTGATTTCGGTGTAGCCAGCATCGAGATGTGTTTTCAGTTCAGCTTTGGTGCTGAGCTCGCCAATTTTTCCGTCGTCGTGCTGGACGAAGAACGGGCCTTTGCGTTCCTGCTGTTTGGTTTTGCCGCCAGCCCTCTTCGGTTTAACGCCATCGCGTTCACCCGCTTTGGTGTCGAGCAGTTGTTCGGCAAATTCGCGGCGGGACCCAATAGTCGGCAGATCATCCCAGAAGCGAATAACGTGGCGAGCCAGGTCCAGCAGTGCTGGCTTGCTAAGATGGTTGGCGCGTTTCACCCCGCGTAATGCCATGTCCAGCGCATCGATCTGCACGACACGTGCGTCACCGGTGGTGTCGCGGTAGTCAATAGCGCGCTGCAACATCGTTAAGCCGAGGACTTGCGGTTCAGGGTAGAACACCGCCAGCGCGACCACATCGCCAAATTCCAGATCGTCCAGCGCAGGAACTCCGCCACCAGTTTCGGGGGCTGTCTCACGGTATTCCTGCACCTGCGCCACGGTGTCCGGGCGAAGCGCTACACCTGAAGCCAGTGCAGTAATGAGGCGCTCCAGCAGGGCGTTGTGCTGCGTCAGCAGCTTGTTATTAAGTTCGAGATTTGTTTCTAAGCTCATGGGGTTCATTCCTCAATCTTGACGAACTGGCCTTTGTCATTCAGGCGGTAAGGGGTGTTGGCTTCGATGCCGTTCTCGCCGACATAAGCCACTGCAATGCGAGTGCGATTTCCGTCATGCCATGGCACTGACGCGCAGCCGTTTTCACCCAAAACAATGCGCAGGACGCTACCGGCACAGGCCACTACAGATCCTTTACCTGATGCGGTGATTTGGGCGTCGTCGCCGGAGCTGCCGATTTGGGCGTCGTCGCCGGAGCTGCCGATTTGGGCGTCGTCGCCGGAGCTGCCGATTCGGGCG
>NZ_JMTB01000051.1 GCF_000734965.1 Trabulsiella guamensis ATCC 49490 | reverse complement strand
TAGTTGCCGGAGCTGCCGATTCGGGCGTCGTCGCCGGAGCTGCCGATTTGGGCGTTGTAGCCGGAGCTGTTTTCGCCTTCTGTTACCTGATCAGATGGGTGCTCCATGCTGGTGAGCTCGCCAACCATTTTGTCGGTAGTGGCTGTTTCAGCCTGAATAAAGGCTGGGTGTTCCAGATGAGTTTCATACATACGACTAACAAGCCAGCGGGCATCGTCGAAGCGTTTATCAGCGATCAGCGCGCCATGCACATCGCTGTATGCACCGCCCTGTGGAAATTTATCCAGAAACCAGCGGAATCCATCAGTACAGGCGTGCCAGGCTTTTACTTGTTCTTTTGTGATTTGCATTAAGCAGTCCTCGCTACAAGGAGAATGAAGGTAATGATCAGGCCGAGCGCAGTAGCGAGGGCCAGACCGGTAAAGAAGTCGAAAGTTTTACGGCGGTAACGGAGCACATCGCGCCCCGTCAGGCGGTGAAGGTGTTCGGGTTTCATCGGTGGTGCTCCTTTTCATGTCGGGGAGCGCACTGCACTGAATGCGCTTTCAGGCATGAAAAAAGCCCGCCAAGGGAGACGGGCAAAGACTACACACAGCAATTAAGGGATGATTCAGGAGGATGGAGATTACATTCGGACAGGCATGATTAACATGTAAGCATCTTGGCCTAATCTGAAACGAGTAGCACTTGCGGAGTCCTGCATTTCCAGAACACCATTAGCTTTTTTATCGAAATACTTTGAACACTTCGCAGCATCCGCGAGGTAGGGCATATGTATTCCAATTGCCTCTACTTTACCAGGCTTGAAATGCGAAACCCGGCGCCAGTCTGGAAAACGACCATCGATAATTTCAATCGGGGATGTCAAAACTTCCTGTGCTTTATCATCAATGAACGTAGCACTGTGCCTTTCTGTATTAATGATGACGTGATCGAATTTTGCTGGGGGCTTCGCTTTCACATTTATGATGACGCTTTCACCTTCGGTTGTTGCTTTCCCGCAGAATAAGCGGTGCCCGTCGGTAGCTACGATGAACCCCTCCGAATCGAAAAAAATACCGTTAATATAGTAGCGAACGTCCTTCACGCCAGCGCATGTTAGCGCTGAAAGATATTCTGCACGTTTAACTGTGATCATGATGTATTCCTGCATTTGTCAGTTCACTTTGGCGGTGCAGCGGCCGGCGCTGGTCTTCGGCTTGTCTCAGGGACTGCAATTCACCACACCCCAAAGGGAACTAAGCGCCCCATCATCGGGGCGTTTCAACTTGCGTGACTTGTCAGCTCGTCGCGGTGTGGTCCTCTACGCCTACCGTACGCATACGGACTCGGCGCTTACCTCGATCCCATCGGGTGCCATTTCGTTTTGCCAGGAGCACTACGGCTTGCCTGTCACGCGGTTCTGTTTGTTAAAGAGCGTTGTTAAGTATCGCTGTATAGATATCTTAACCTTTGATGCATAGTTAAGACCTCTAAACCTTTAAAGTCAAGAGGTGAAGTTAAGAAAGTTGTACTTTTTTACGAATAGGTATAGAAAAGCCCGCAATTGCGGGCTTGGGATAGGTGGTCAAAGCTTTACAGAAGCACTGAGTACCAGAACACCTGACCAATAACTTTTATTTTGTTGGCGTCATGATTGAAATATTCTTCATCCGTGTACTCGTCTCTGTTAAATGAGCGAACGCGAATCCCGCTTGGCAAACGATAAAGAAGTTTAACGCGGAGTAAACCATCATGGTCTATGGCATACATCTGGCCGTCTTTAATGCCTGTTTTAGACGTATCTACCCCGACAACAGCGCCATCAGGTAATACTGGTTCCATGCTGTTTCCGTGCACGCTGACGCATGCGGCACAGGCAACATCTACGCCCGCTTTTCGAAGTGTTGATTTTGCAAACCTGAGCGTACAACCCGAGCGATCGAGTTCTACATATGTACCATTTCCGGCAGACAGCTCCACTTCCTGAAAGAAAGGTATTTCCACTTCATCATCCTCGAGTGGTGTTGACGAATCCCAGACAGAAAAGCCACCCTCAACTTTAGCATTTGATGAGATCGGTTGTGCCTCAGGGGCTTTACCTGTAAGTAGCCATTCCGGAGATACATTGAGGGTTTCCGCTAGGTTGATCAGATTCTTGCCACGCGGTTCGGTGGATCCTGATTCCCATTGTGAAACAGTAGCTTTAGTCAGCCCTATACGTTTTGCCAGCGCGTCCTGAGTTAATTTTGCATTAAGGCGAGCTTCGCGAATACGTGCGTTAATCATGGTGATACCCCTCATATGGGTTAGTTAGCTTAACTTATTTAAGGTATCGTGTTCTTGACTTGTATGTTTAGTTTTCTTAACCTCATGTAATCTACGTGCGTCCAGGAAAACGGATATGAAAAAGACAAAAGCTATTGAGCTTGCGGGCAGCAAGGCAAATCTCGCGAGATTACTGAACGTTTCTAAAGGAGCCGTTTCCCAGTGGGGCGATGAGATCCCTGAGTTACGAGCTCTTCAACTGGAAAAGCTGTTAGCAAATAAAAAATCACCAGACACGCAAAAGGCGTAACCCATGCCAGACAAAAAGAACTGGGGGGCGACGCCTGACGAATGGTTCCATTTCGATCTGGTGCTGGGGCGTACTGACCAGCTGTTACCAGTCGTGTGCAACCCGGACGCCGCCATTTCCCCCGACAGTAAACTGAAAGCGCTGGGCAAGACGCCGAGCCGCTATAACCGTGACCGTCTGGTCACCGGTATTGCTCAGTGGACAGAGCACATTGTCACCGAACGTGATTTCGCGCGCTGGTCGAAAGAGCCTGATTATGGCATCTGCGTGCGCACCGGCTTCGGTTGGCTGGCGCTGGACTGCGACAGCGAAGACGCTGACGTGCAGTCGGCAATACGCGATCTGCTGGTGCAGTTGCTGGGCGAACTCCCGCCGCGGCGCTGGCGCGCCAACAGCAATAAATGCCTGTACCTGCTGGGTGTAGAGGGCGATTTCCGTAAGCGCATCCACCGTCTGGAGGGTGAGCTCGGCATTATCGAGTTGCTGGCAAACGGGCAGCAGTTCGTTGCCTGCGGTACGCACAGCAGCGGCGCCCGTATCGAATGGGACGGTGGTCTGCCGGATGAGCCGCCAGTTTTATCAGCGGACCAGCTCGAAACACTGTGGCAGCGCCTGGCGGATCAGTTGCCAGTGTCAGTTACCACTGAAGCAGGCAGCGCGAAGATGCGCGACCGCTCAACGTTCACGCCCGGCGCCACGGATGAAACGGCGGAGTATCTTGACGCCAACGGCTGGACACTGCTGGACGGCGCCAACGGTGAGCGATACATCCGCTGCCCGTTTGAGGACGGCCACAGTACCGGCGGAGACCCGACCAGCACAGTTTACTTTCCCGGCGGTACCGCAGGTTTCGATCTCGGGCATTTCAAATGCCTGCATGCCAGTTGCGCACACCGTGATGACGGCGATTTCCTCAACGCCATTGGGATCCGCAACGATGATTTCGAAGATCTTACCAGTACAGAAGTCGCCGAACCTGTTCCGCTGCCAGCGTTCGAGCGTGACAAATGGGGGCGCATAGAGGCCACCATCAGCAACGCGGCCAGAGCCGTTGTGCGTCCTGACTTCGTTGACATCGATATTCGCTTTGACCAGTTCCGTGACGAAATTATGTTCGCCCCGGCGGGCTCCGGCCGGTGGCAGGCGTTCACCGATGCGGATTATGCGCGCCTGCGCATCACGATGGAAAAGCGCGGGTTCAAACCGGTAGGACGCGAACTCATTCGCGATGTTGTGCTGCTGGCCGCTGACGAACAGCCGTTTGATTCGGCCGTCACCTGGCTGAACGGGCTGGAATGGGATGGCGTGCCACGTATCGAAACTTTCTACCACACGCACTTTGGTACCGACGACACGCCATACACCCGCGCGGTGTCCATGTACATGTGGACGGCGCTGGCTGGCAGGGTGCTGGAGCCCGGTATCAAGGCCGATATGGTGCCTATCCTTGTCGGTCCGCAGGGCTGCGGTAAATCCTCGGGCGTGGAGGCTTTGAGTCCCGATCCGGCGTTCTTCACAGAGATATCGTTCGCTGAGAAAGACGACGATCTTGCACGCAAGATGCGCGGGCGTCTTGTGGCAGAGATTGGCGAGCTGCGCGGCCTCAATACCAAAGAGCTCGAGTCAATTAAGGCATTCGTGACGCGTACGCACGAGAACTGGATCCCTAAATATCGGGAGTTCGCTACCCAGTTCCCGCGTCGC
The DNA here is from genome assembly GCF_000734965.1 of Trabulsiella guamensis ATCC 49490. Taxonomy (GTDB): domain Bacteria; phylum Pseudomonadota; class Gammaproteobacteria; order Enterobacterales; family Enterobacteriaceae; genus Trabulsiella; species Trabulsiella guamensis. The sequence goes on along the minus strand of NZ_JMTB01000051.1, from coordinate 70,292 downwards.
CTGGTGTTCGTCGGTACCACCAACGAGGACGAATTCCTCGCTGACAAGACCGGTAACCGTCGCTGGCTTCCCGTCGAGGTATCCAGTGTTGATGTGCCAGCGGTCAGACGCGACCAGCTGCAACTGTGGGCTGAAGCTCGCGAGATGTTTAAGCTGCTCGGCGGCATCCAGTTCCGCGATGCTGAACGTCTCGGTGCAGGTGTCCACGAGCAGTACACCATTAAGGACGCGTGGCTTGAAACGGTTGAGAAATGGCTCGACACGCCAGACCTGATAACGGAAGTGGTTCCACGAACTTGCGAATTTTTACGCGCTAGCGATGTTTTGCGTGATGCAATTGGACTGAATCCCAGTCACATAGGAAAACGCGAAGAAATGCGAATTGGTAATGTTTTGCAAAACTGCGGTTATAAGCGCGTTCAGCGACGAATAAACGGCAAGAAATGCAAGCTATGGGAGCCAGTGGAACCACCTGGAACCACCTTATAACGGAGGTGGTTCCGCTTTTAGCACCTTTATATATGCGGTGCGGAACCACTGGAACCACTGGAACCACCTTTCTATTAAAAACCCCATATATATATATAAGTCGATTTGGGGAAAGGTTAGAAAAAGGTGGTTCCAGGTGGGGGCAGGTGGTTCCACCCTAAACATGTAATTTATTGCAGGTAGCGATATGCAAACACAGATGAATTCGACAACGGCGAAAAACGAGCGCCAGCAGCTCAATGAAATCGGTCTTTATGCTCGCGCGTGCGCGCGTTTTGGGGGTGAGGTATGATCAAGCCTGCGATCCTGCAAACCAACTGGCGACAGGTTATCAACGACATTCACAGCTCTGGCGCATCGCTGCTCAGCATTGCAGAAAGCCTGAATGTCGCCAAAACAACGCTACTGGGCTGGCGCGAAGGCGCAACACCTAACCATCACTACGGTGAAGCGTTGCTCGAGCTGTGGTGTTACACTTCGCGGAAATCACGTAACGAAGCGCCGACGATGGTGGCGCTGGGGCGTAAGGAGCGCGTGCTGTTGCTGGGTGGCAAACTCGACGGCAGAAGGGCGGAGATCGCCCCTGGCGTTCCGGAGGTGATTCTCGACAAGGAGATTTACGCCCGCAGGGAAATTGCGCTGGGGCAGACACGCGCTGCGGTTTATGTCGCAGCTAACCTGACGGACTGCAAAGCCGCCGACCTGTTAGCGCTGCTTGTGTCGGGTTATCGCAAGTCTTACAACTAAACGCCAAAACGTGCGAAAACAGGGCTTTCACTGAGAAAAAACGCTATGCAAAAACAGCCCTGTTTTATGCACGATTTATGCAGTGCCTTTTTGCCCTTTCTCGCCAGCAAACTGCAATAAATAACCGCTTCGTGCCAGACCGGTAACGAGTGCTGATCCAGTGGTTCCCATAAGAGCCATTATGTTAAATCGGGGCGGTTTTTAACAAATATTCCATTTGGTCGGGATTCCGACCGCAACCCCATTCCACACTTGCGGCTCCAGTATCAACAGGAGCCACCACGATGGCACGACCAAAGAAAACCGTTGAAGTACCGGGGCAGGAAACTAAGCCTGCCACAGATGCCGATACAGGCGCACTGGCGGGCGAACAGACCATCCCAACCGCAGGCGCAGGCACCGACATTCAGGCCACTGGTACAGCACCAGACCCGGCCATCGCAGCACGTAATGCACTGCTGGCAACCATCAACGAGCAGGGCGCCGCAATCATCGCGCGCTTTGAAGAGCTGGGCTTTACAGACCTGGCTGATCAGCAGCTCACCGATAACACCGAATTCCTCGAACTCGTTAAAAAAGCGACCACTGCTGCGCCATACGGTCATGTGACGAACGAGGAGGGCAAGGCTCAACCGGTAGCTGGCAAACCCGTGCTGACTGAGCGCGGTTGGCATATTCCGGGCTAAGGAGAATCGCTATGTGTGGAGGTGGTGGTGCACCAAGGGTCGTAGAGACCGATCCGCAGGCCGAAGCTGATGCAGCTGCTGATGCAGCGGCAAAAGCGGCTAACGCAGATGCAGCAGCGCGCAAGAAACGCAAGAAAGGCTCTTCCCTGCTGGCAAGCGGCGCTCAGGGCGCGTCTGATTCCGGCAGCTCTCTGCTGTCTTCTGGCGCGCAGGCTGCGCAGCAGAAAAACACCTTAGGGGCGTAACCGATGGATGAGCTCGCCGTAAAGCTGATTAAGCGTGCAGACACGCTGAAAGCAAACCGCCAGGTGCATGAAAGTGTCTGGCGCGAGTGCTATGACTACACCTATCCGCTGCGCGGCGCAGGGCTATCCGATGAGGTGCTCGACGCCCAGAGCGCTAAACACAAGGTGGCGAAGCTACTGGACGGTACCGCCACCGACAGCGCCCGCATGCTGGCTTCTGCGCTCATGTCCGGCATGACCCCGGCAAACGCGCAGTGGCTCAACCTGGACAGTGAATCGCTGCCTGATGATGCCAAAGCCTGGCTGTCTGAGTGCGCGACGCTCGTCTGGGAGAATATCCACGCTGCCAACTTTGACGCCGAAGGGTATGAAGCAAATCTCGACGTGGTGTGCGCGGGCTGGTTCGTGCTGTACATCGACGAGAACCGCGACGAGGGTGGGTACACGTTCCAGCAGTGGCCGCTGGCGCAGTGCTATGTCACATCCACCCGCAAGGATGGCATCGTGGACACGGTGTACCGCTGCTACCAGCTCACCGCTGAGCAGGCAGTCAAAGAGTTTGGCGCCGACAAGGTCAGCAAGAAGATCCTCGACGCCGCGAAGAACAAACCCGACGACAAATTTGAATTCATGCACTGCATCTTCCCGCGGGATACTTACGCGGTGGATGCACGCCTTGCCCGTAACATGCGCTTTGCGTCGTACAACGTGGAAGTGAGCGGCAAGCAGATTGTGCGCGAATCTGGCTACCACGAGTTTCCGTGCTGCGTTCCTCGCTGGATGAAAATCCCCGGCGGCTCGTACGGCATCGGCCCGGTATACGATGCGCTGCCGGATTGCAAAGAGCTCAACGAAACAAAACGCATGGAGAAGGCCGCGCAGGATCTGGCTATCTCCGGCATGTGGATTGCTGAAGATGACGGCGTGCTCAACCCGCGAACGGTGAAGGTTGGCCCGCGCCGCATAATCGTGGCGAACAGCGTTGACAGCATGAAGCCGCTACTCACAGGCGCTGATTTCAACGTTGCGTTTACCGCAGAAGACCGCCTGCAGGCGTCCATCCGCAAGATCATGATGGCAGACCAACTGCAACCGCAGGACGGCCCGGCCATGACCGCCACCGAGGTACACGTGCGTGTTGCGTTGATCCGCCAGTTACTTGGCCCGGTATATGGTCGCTTCCAGGCTGAATACCTGCAACCGCTGGTTGTGCGCTGCTTTGGCATCGCCTTCCGCGCTGGCGTGTTCCCTCAACCGCCTGAAAGTCTCCAGAACGCTAATTTCAACGTGCGTTACATCTCTCCGCTGGCCCGTGCGCAGCAACTGGAGGATGTAACCGCGATCGAGCGTCTTGGCATGAACGTGCAGAACCTTGCTGGTATCGACCAGTCGGTTGTTGACCTGGTAGACACGGACGAAGCTACGCGTGTTGTGGCTGACGCGCTCGGCGTTCCGGCCAAAGTTATCCGCTCTTCTGAAGCGGTTGCGAACCTTCGTGATGAGCGCCAGAAGCTGGCAGCGCAGGCACAACAGCAGGCAATGGTAATGCAGGCGGGCACTGAGGCCGCTGGTGCGGCAGGGCAGACAGCGGGCGCTGCGTTAGGCAGACAACTGGCAGGTGGCTGATGACAACGAAACAGGTAACGCCCGAGGACTACAAACGCATTTTCGAGGAAATGCCGGGAGGTCCGCAGGTGCTGGAAGAACTAACCCGGCGGTTCGGGCGCGCGGCATATGTCCCCGGCGGCCCGGAGGGCGACCGTGAAACGTGCTACCGGGCCGGGCAGCGTTCCGTGCTCGATTTTATCCTCGGTCAAATTAACAAAGCAGACGGAGTAAACGACGATGTGGAAGCTTAAACACTTATTCATGAACGCTGAGCAGGGCGCAGAGCAGGGCGGCGGGAACGGAGGTGGTAACGATGCAGGTACTGGCGGTAATAATGGCGGTGAGCAGGGCAATGGTAATCCTGCTGGCAATTCGTTACTGGGCACCGGCGCAGAACAACAGGGCGCGGGCGACTGGTTACCTGAAAAATTCCGGGTTATGGGCAATGACGGAAAGCTCAACATTGAAAGCTCAGCCCGCAAACTGGCAGAGAATTACACGCACCTTGAGAAACGTATGGGCAGCGGTGATGCGCCGCCGAAAACTGCTGACGAGTACGCTCCAAAGGTAGAAGTGGAAGGGTTTAAGTGGGAAGAGTTTAAAGCAGATCCCCGCATGCAGAGCTTTATGAAAACCGCGCATGCCAAAGGCATCACCAACGACCAGATGAGTTTCATCATTGGCGAATACGTACAGCGCGCGCCGGAGCTGGTGAACGGTGCTGCGGAACTGGATGCGGAAGCAGCATCCACAGCGTTACGTGAAGTGTGGAAAACGGATGCCGAGTTTAAACAAAACATTGGCCTGGCCTATCGTGCGTTTACGCAACTGGCGGAGCAGGGTGACGATATCAACGCGATCGGCAACAACCCGATGGTTATTCGCATGCTCGCCAAAATCGGTAAGGAAATGCAGGAAGATTCTCCAACTGGCGGCGCCATCAATATGGCTGAGCAGCAATCCATTCGCGACCTGATGAAATCCCCGGCGTACATGGATCCGAAGCATGCCGATCATGAGCGAGTATCCGCCCAGGTGCGAGCGTTCTACGAGAAGAATTACGGCAACGCTACCGTAGCGTGACATGCCGTTACCACAGCACAAAAGCCAGCCTGAACGCTGGCTTTTTTTTTCATTTGGTCGGGATTCCGACCGCACCCCTCACTAACAATCGCTCCATAACCAGCCCGGCGGGGACGCCGGATAACTGAATTTTCCCTCTGAGCGTAAGCGCCAGTCGCTCAGTGATACAGGGCCGGTTTACCGATAACCCGCAGGCGATAAATTCTGGAGTGACTGTTATGTCTTTCGATACCAACAAAAACATGATTACCGCTGCGTTTATCCAGCAGTTTCATGATTCGTTTGAAATCGCGTCGCAGCAAAAGGACTCGCGCCTGCAGGGTGCTGTCCACGATCGCGGCGCTATCACTGGCGCGTCGTTCACGATTAACGACATGGGCACCATCGAGATGACCCAGATCACCACGCGTTTTGGTGATACGGTCTGGGATGTACCGAAAGCCGGTACGCGTAATGCGCTGATGGCTGACTACGGTGTGTTCGTGCCTGTTGAAAAACGCGACCTGCGTAAATTGTTGGCCGACCCTCAGGGGCCGTACTTGCAGCTCACTATGGCTGCGGCAAACCGCAAAAAGGACGATGTAATTTACCGCGCGCTGCTCGATACAGTGCTGCGCAAAACGTCTGACACGGGTGCCTACGCCCCAGTTGCACTTCCGGCGACGCAGAAGATTGTTGACGGCGGTACCGGTATGACCAAAGCCAAGCTGATCGCGGCTAAGGCCATGTTCCGCCGCAACGAGTGCGACGAGCAGAACGGTGAAGATCTGTTCATCACCTATAACGCCGACATGCTGACACAGATCCTCAGCGATACCACGCTGACCAGCGCCGACTTTATGGCGGTGAAAATGCTGCAGGAAGGCGCGGTGTCGTCTAAGTGGCTGGGCTTCAACTGGTTAGCCTATGAAAAACTGGATTCCGTGACGGGTACCACCACTGTAACCACCGCAGCAGCCTGGTGTAAAACTGCCGTGCATTTCGGTACCGGTGCTGAGTACAACGTCGACATCGGTCCGCGCCGCGATAAGAACAACACCATTCAGATTTCGGTTGATGCGTCCTATGGCGCTGGCCGTGCAGCTGAAAACAAAGTTGTCACCATTGATTTCGTAGCTTAAAGCCGCTGATGTCTTTGCCGGGGGTAACACCCCGGCCTTTTTACTTCTGAGGTGATGCCATGAATTCGAGCGTATCAATCTGTTCAAACGCACTGCTGGCGCTGGGGGCGCACCCGATTAACAGTTTCGACGAAGATACTGATCACGCCCGACTGTGCTCTAACCTCTACCCTACCGTGCGAAATAACCTGTTGCGCGCGCACCCATGGAATTGCGTTATCAAGCGCGTTGTTCTGTCCCCTGTCAGCGCTACACCAGTTTTTGGTTTCCGTTTTCAGTTTGCTTTACCCGGAGATTTGATTCGCGTTATGTCAGTCGGCGAGCCACATGATGACATTCGGTACCGCATTGAAGGCAACCGACTACTGGCGAACATCGACACGGTGTGGTTGCGTTACACCTTCCGTAATGAGGATGAATCCACATGGGACGCCTCGCTCGTCAATGCGGCGGAAATGTTGATGCAGGCAAAGATGGCCTATGCCGTCACAGGTTCTGCTGCGCTGCGCGACAGCCTGGCACAGGAAGCAAGTTTCGTGCTGAAACAGGCAAAAGCGATCGACGGGCAGGAAGAACCGGCGGAGATTCTGGACGGCTATCCGACGTACGAGTCGAGGTTCTGACATGCGCGCTAACCTGATAAAAACAAATTTCACTGCCGGGGAGATCTCGCCGCGTCTGATGGGGCGTGTAGACATTTCCCGTTACGCCAATGGCGCAAAGGTTATCGAAAATGGCGTGGTGGTGGTGCAGGGCGGTGTTATTCGTCGCCCGGGTACACGCTACGCAGCGGCTGCAAAATTTGGCGATAAAAAAGCCCGCCTCATTCCATATGTGTTTAACCGTTCGCAGGCGTATATGCTGGAATTTGGTGACGGCTATATGCGGATTTATCAGAACGGTAAGCAGCTGGTTAACGAAGACGATACCCCATATGAAATAGCCAGTCCTTACACCGCTGATATGCTTTCGGCGATCAACTACGTGCAGGGCGCCGATACCATGTTTCTGGTGCATCAGTCGGTAAAACCTCAGCGCCTTCAGCGGCGCGGGCAAACTGACTGGGTGCTTGAACCTGCGCCATTTGTCGTTGAACCATTTGATGAAGTGCGTGACACACCGCAGAAATGGTGCAAACCATCAGCGAAAGAGTTTGTAGGCTCCAGCGTAACGTTAACCCTGAGCGATTCAGAACCCGGCGATAACCCTACACCGCCGCTAACCGGTGCTGGCTGGGCTGCGCAGGATGTCGGTTCGTATGTACGTATCAACGACGGCCTGATTCTGATCACCAGCGTCACCAGTTCGCAAACTGCCACTGGCACAATTCGCGGAGATCTCACCGCAACGCAGGCGGCATCACCCGGTTCGTGGACACGCGAAGATACAGTCTGGACGGATACCTTCGGATACCCCGGGGCTGTGACGCTGTATCAGCAGCGGCTGGTGTTAGCCGGTTCGCCTAAGTATCCGCAAACCATCTGGTGGAGCGAAACTGGTGTTTATCTGTCGTTCGAACTGGGTACCAATGACGACGACGCAATCAGCTTTACTTTGTCCTCCGACCAGCTCAATCCGATTGTACATCTTGCGCAGATGAACACCCTGATTGCGCTGACCTACGGCGGGGAGTTCACCATCACATCCGGCACTGATGCCGCGATCACGCCAACCAACATATCGGTAAAAAATCCGAGCCCATACGGTTGCAACGGAATTCGTCCTGTGCGCGTTGGCACCGAAATCATGTTTATTCAGCGGGCCGGGCGCAAGCTGTATGCGGTGGCCTATGACCCCGACAGCTTTGTTTCATACTCGGCCAATGATATGACCGTGCTGGCCGAACACATCACTGCGGGTGGCGTGGTGGACATGGCATACCAGCAGCAGCCAGACGCCTTTATCTGGCTGGTTCGCAATGATGGCGTTGCAGTGACTATGGCGATCGACAGGGCCCAGGAAGTTATTGCCTGGTCACGTCAGATTACTGATGGCGCTTTCGAGTCTCTGGCCTCAATACCCTCTGATACTGACGATGTAGTTTATGCCATCGTTAAGCGGCAGGTCGGCGGGCAGACAGTGCGATACGTAGAGGTGTTTGACAGTTCGCTATATACAGATGCAGCGGTTACGGGGTCCAGCGAGACTGGGGCCACAACATGGACCGGGTTAACGCATCTGGAAGGTAAAACAGTTGATGTGGTTGCTGACGGTTCTGTTATGCCTCAGGCGGTCGTTAGCGACGGGCAGATAACACTGTCACGTAAAGCCAACTCCGTGGAGATCGGACTCCATTTTGAATCGACCATACAGACGCTGTCGCCAGAGGTTGCAACCTCTGAGGGTACGACGCAGAACGCGAAAAAGCGTACCAGCGAAGTCACTATGCGTTTCCTCGAAACAACAGGCGCAGAGTGCAATGGGCAGGTTATTCCGTTCCGCCGTTTTGGTCCTCAGGTCCTCGATAAACCAGCGCCGCTTTTCACCGGTGATCACTATTGGGGAAAACTCGGCTGGGAACGCGGCGAGGACACGCTTTTGATTCAGCAGCGACAACCGTTGCCGTTTCATCTTCTTGCAATCATTTTCACATTTACCAGTAACGGGGGCTGACATGGTACGAAATGCCACCACGGGGGACATTCCGTCGCTTATTGAGCTGGGAACCAGAATGTATCTGGAATCGCGGTATGCACAAAACTCACCTTTTGATGCAGACAAATGCGCGGGGCTCGCCCGGGATTTAATTACCAGTCCCGCTGGCTGCGTGCTGGTAGTGGAGAAAGACGATCGTGTGATCGGCTGGCTTGCTGGCGGCATCGCCGAGCAGTGGTTTTCTCGTCAGCTAATGGCGTTTGAATACGGGCTCTTTATCGCGCCAGAACATCGCGGTGGATCGGCTGGTCCTCGCCTGGCGAAATCTTTTATTTGCTGGGCGGAAGAGCACGGCGCAGCCCTCATTAATATGGGGATCACCACCGGCGTTCATGAGCAGCGTACTGGGGAGCTGTATTCCCGTCTTGGCTTGTCGCGCACTGGCCTGCTGTATTCAAAAGAGGTGTAACAATGTGTACTGGCGTAGAAGTCGCACTGGTCGCATCCTCCGTTCTAGCCGCTGGCGGAGCGGTTTATAGTGGCCAGCAGCAAAAGAAAATGTCGGACTATCAGGCCGCGCAGGCTGAAGCAGATGCAGAGGCTGCAAAAGCGCAGGCCAGAGTTGAGGCTGATCGCATTCGCAAGGCCGGACGTGCGCAGGCTTCACAGGCTAACGCGGCGCTGGCCGCGTCAGGAGTTGAAACCGGGGCGGGCACAGCGCTCCGCATCACCTCCGGGATCACCGGTGACGCAGAGCAAGATGCGTATCAGACGATACTCAACGGCGCAAACCAGAGTGCAAGACTGAATTCGCAGGCGCAGGCTGATCGTATCAGCGGTCGTAATGCTGCGACCGCAGGGTATATCAGCGCGGGCAGTTCGTTGTTGAGTGCTGGCGGGACCGCGTATAGCGGCTGGAAAAAAGCAGGGAGTAAATAACCGTGAGAATTCCCGTAGGTAATTTTGGCAACGTTACGCCGCAGGTTAATCCCACTCGCGTCAGTGTCGGTAATGCTGGCGCGATAGGTAACGCTGTTGCGGGGCTGGGGGTTGCAATCGGGCAGACAGCCGAGGATGTGCAGCGTACTCAGGACAAAGCAGATTTAGCGGCAACACAGGCAATTCTTACCGAGCTCGATTCGAAGTCTAATGACCGCTGGGAAAACCCTGAGACCGGTGCGCTCGTTACACGACAGGGGTTCAAATCCTCTGGTGTTGGTACCGATATGGATAAGTTTGATGCTTCTGATTATGAAGAAGCACGCAAACAGGTGCCCGCCAGCCAGCTAACCTATTTTGATGCGCAATGGAAAGCAGGACAGGTTCGCCGCGTCAGCACTTACAACAGTTTTGAACGAGCTCAGATTGAGCAGGCACAACGCTCCCAGTTTAACACCACCGTAAAATCATCCGTGCAACAGGAATCCAGTGCATATGACGACCCGCAGGCGGCAGCGCTAATTCGCGGCGCCCGCAGGCATTCTATCGAATTATACGGACAGGCACAGGGCTGGAGTACCGAAGAGATTACCGCTGCGATATCCGAAGCAGATCTGCATGCGACTGAGCAACGTGCGCAGAACTATGCCGTATCAAACCCGCAAGGCTGGCTCGCTGGTGACTTTCCGGTAAACGACCCCGGTGGGATGGACATGCGTGCTATCGGCATTGTCGAATCTGGTGGTACCCATTTCACCGCTGACGGTAGCGTTATTCAGGGGCCAGTAACGAAGTCTGGAGATCGTGCGCAAGGGCAGTTTCAGTTGATGCCTGGGACTGGTCGGGAGCTGGCCGCAAAACGCGGTGTGGAATATAACCCGGCGGATCCTGAGCAGCATGTTCAACTGGCGAAAGATTATGTTGGCGAGCTGTACTCTAAATACGGCTCAGAAACGCTTACCGGAGCGGCTTATAACTGGGGGCAGGGTAACGTAGATAAACTCATTGCTAAGATTGGCGACCCTAGAAAAGGCGAAGTTTCAGAGGCTGAGTTTATTCGTCAGCTTCCGGCTGAAACACGCGGATGGCTGGCTAAATACCGCAAAAATAAAACAGGTATGGACCCGGTAGCGGTAAACAAAATCGATAACATGGCCGAGGCCCAGCTACGGGAACAGCGCAACACGTTACGCCAGCAAATAGACCCAATCCTTAATAACACAATGGCGCAGCTCAATAATGGTGAAGTTCCAGACGCCATGCCGGATAAAGCTTCCATCCTGTTTGCTTACGGTGAACAGGGAGAAAATGCGGTTAAGCAGCTTGATATCGCGATTGATAACGCCAGAACTTTTCAGGCGATACAGTATGTTTCTCCTGATCAGCAGCAGGCAGAGCTGGCTAAAGTGAGACCTCAAGCGAATGACCCCGATTACGCCCTTAAGCTGGACGCGTACGGTAAACTCAGCGCGCTGGTACAGAAAAGCAATAGTTTTGTGCAGGCGCAGCGCGATTCCCGCCGGTTCAACGACGCGCTGTCAATGGGTGAAAAGCTCGACCCGAACGACAAAGCTATGCAGAAATCAGCAGACGCAACGGTTACAGCGCAGAATTTCCGCATTAACGATGCCACCACGCACGATGGTGTGGTGCAACAGGTGGCGCAGACCGGTATTATCCCGTCGCAGGTGACGACACAACTTTCCGCTATTGCCCGCGCCCGTAGTCCTGATGTTGTCCGTCAGGGGGCAGCGTTGTTTGATCGTCTCTATAACACTGACCCTGCGTCGGTCGGCAGCATGCCAAAGGAAATGCAGGGGTTCTACCTCACGGTAAAACAGCTAACCGATTCGGGTATGGCATCTGATGCGGCTGTAGAACAGGCGCAAAATCTCACATACAACCAGACTGATGCGCTTAAACAGCAGCTGGCGTCTGAGCAGGGCACCAAAGAGTACAAAAAGGAGCGAAGCAGCGCCATTAGCTCAGCGGCAAGCAGCATGTCGCAGGTATTCCGTTGGGATCCGTCTTCGGATGACCAGACGCCGGAAGCCGCCCGTTTCCGTAATGACTATCAGGCGCTCTACGATATCAATTACCGCACTGCGGGCGGCAATGCCGATGTTGCGAAGAAAATGACCAACCAGCAGATCGCCCGCACCTGGAGTATCAGCGAGGTTAACGGTACCGCTAAGTTCATGAAGTATGCACCGGAAGCGCTTTATAACTATGGTCCGTCTGGCTGGCAGGCAGAACAGTGGAAAGCCGACAAAGAAAAGATCATGTACGGTGACCGCAGCAATGTCATCACCACCAGCCCCACCCAGCTCGGTATCACCTCAGGAAACGCGCCCCAGGCGGAGACAACAATCCCGGAGTCGCGTGTCGGCGGTGAACTGGAGATCACCCCGGATGTACTGACAGCCAGAAATGGTGATTACGCCATCATGGTGCGGACAAAAGATAAAGACGGCATTGAGATGGTGCAGCCGTATTACGACAGCCACGGCAGACCGATGCGCTGGAAACCTTCTCTCGAAGAGTGGGAGCCATACCAGAAAATGCAGCAGGAACGTGAGCAGCAAGCCCGGGATGAACTGGATCGCGGGCAGAATATTCGCGGGTTTAAGGATAAGCATCGTGCGCTGGATGAACAATATAAACGACTCCATAACGAGCGTATGGACAGGGTTAAAAACTATTTCTCGTGGAGCACTGAATAATGCCGGTATACGCCACCCCAGAAGAACTCAGCAACGGATTCACACCCGCGGCCAGTGCGCTACCGGAGCCCACAGGTTTCGACGTTTCATTGCCCGAAGGTACCAATCCGGCACCTCAGCAGGATGAGCCGTCCGTATGGGGTGCCGCCTTTCGCCAGAATAACCTGCTCGCGGGTATGTTCAGGCCGTCAGCGCAGTTCGAACCTGTTGAAGGGTATAACCCGTATGCAGATAAAAACGAGCTCCACGGTTACGAGCAGTGGGGAAGTTCTTTCGCAGACTCCCGATCTCCTGAAGAAACAGCCTGGTTGAAACAGCAGATCGACGACGAAAATGAAGACCGCCGGGTACTGGCCGAAGCCGGGAGCGAAGGGACACTGGCGAGTATCGCCGCCGGAGTTGTTGATCCAGTAACAGTCGCCTCGATGTTCATTCCTGGTGCGCAGGGCGGCGCACTGGCACGTATCGGCTCGCAAATTGCCATTGGCGCAGCGGGTACAGCGCTTAGCGAAGTTGCGCTCAATAATCAGCAGATTACCCGTACGTGGGGAGAAAGTGCGTCTCACGTCGCCGCCGGTGCTCTGCTGAGTGGTGTTTTTGCTGGCGCTGGCACGTTGCTTTCTCCGTCAGTACGCAGCGCGGCAACGAGGGAAGTGGCTGACGCATTCGATAATATGGGCGTAACGTCTGCGGTTGATAACGCAGCTGCATCACTCCCGGATGGCGGTAGCGTCGGTGCAGCACGGATCAGCGAGGCGACGCTCGAGGATTTAACTCCGGTTACTGGTGGCCCAATTGGGAAAGTCGCACGCAAAGCGGGTAGCTACCTTACGCCGGTTACCCGTCTGATGGAGTCTCCGTCAAAGACTGCTCGCCGCACGGCGCTGGAACTGGCAGAGAATAACTTCACTCTGGAAGGAAACCTACGGGGGATTGAAACCCCCGTTGCTGCTGAAACTCGTGTACGTGGCTGGCGCCGAGAAGAGGCCGCGGTGGTTGTCGCTAATAAGCAGGCGTACACGAGATACAAAGCTGACGGTGGTGACCTGAGTTTTTCCCAGTTCCGCGAAGAAGTGGGTAACGCCATGCGCAGCGGCGATGTGCATGCTAATCCGGTGGTGCAGGAAGCGGCGCAGGCAATGCGCATTGTGGTTAACCGGGTGAAAGTGGCGCAGCAGAAGCTTGGTCTGTTACCGCCGGATGAAGAGCTGAAGGCTATTGGTCAGGAAAGTTATTTCCCGCGCGTGTACAAAGTCGGGAAGATTGTTAACGAGCGTGATAACTTCCGCAATATGCTCGTTGACTGGTGGTCACGCGGCGAAAAGACCATGTCGCGCGAAGAGGCGGAGATCGCCGCCGACGCCACTATCAATAAAATTGTCGGCGCCAAAATACCGCAGGATTTCACTAATGTCTTTATGGTCAAATCCGCAGGGAGCACTAAAAGCAGAACGCTGAGCGTTCCAGATCGTCTGATGAAAGACTATCTGGAGAGCGATGCAAACTATGTATTGCAGCGCCATATTCGTGAAGCCGCGTCTGAGGTTGAGCTGACCCGCACCTTTGGCAATAAGACGCTGGAAAAACAGCTTAAAGATATTCAGGACGAGTATGACGCACTAATGCGCCAGCACCCTGCTGAACAGTCGAAGCTGGCGAAAGCTCGTGATAATGACCTACGCGATATTACTGCGCTGCGCGATCGCCTGGCGGGAACCTACGGCATGCCGGACGATCCGGCATCGTTTTTTGTCCGCGCGGGCGCGTTCCTGCGAAGTGCCAACTTCGTCACTAAACTCGGCGGCATGACGGTGTCAGCAATACCGGATCTGGCACGTGGCGTGATGGTCAATGGTTTTCAGAAAATTACCCGCGGCTACGGCGCGCTGATAACGAGATCCCCGGCCTTTAAAGCCAGTAAGGCCGAAATGCAGAAAATGGCAGTTGGGCTGGAAACCATCCTGCATACCCGCGCCAGAACCATGGGGGACCTGGTGGACAGCTCATCGCGAACTACGGCGGTAGAGGCGGGGATGGAGCGTGTTACCGATGTGTTCGGCAAATTAACCATGATGGGCCATTTTGACGACATGAACAAATCGGTTAACGGGATGATTACCGCTGACGGCATTCTCGGTGGTTCGTTCCCCGGTTCCCGTCTGGCGAAGCTCGGCATTAATGACAACATGGCCGCACGTATCCGCGCTGAGTTTAAAAAACATGGCGAAGTTATCGAGGGCTGGAACATCGGTAACTTTGATAAATGGGATGATCAGTACGTTGCGGGCGTGTTCCAGTCCGCGGTACTGAAGGATGTTAACAACACCGTTATCACACCCGGTATCGGCGATACGCCTCTATGGGCGAGTACGCCGCTCGGGAAAACTGTTTTCCAGTTTAAATCGTTCGCCACCGCGTCCTATAACCGCGCTACGCTGGGTGGCCTGCAGGAAGGCTCTGCACAGTTCTATTACGGCACCGCTTTTCAGATTGGCCTGGGCGCGCTGACGTATGCACTTAAGCAGGCCGCTAACGGTAAAGACGTGGACTGGACACCGCAAAAACTGGTGATTGAGGGTATTGACCGCTCCGGTATTCTCGGCCCGTTGATGGAATACAACAACATGGCGGAAAAGGCTTCCGGGGGGATGGTCGGGCTGGGTGCTTTACTCGGTACCGGTACACAGTCACGTTATGCCAGTCGCGGTTTTATTGGCTCGGCGCTGGGCCCGACGTTCGGCCTGCTCGACACTGTCACCGATGTAACAGCGGGCGTACTGAATGGTGACGCCGGTGATCGAGTCCTGCATAATGTTCGCACATTGTTACCGGGTAATAATCTGTTCTGGATTGCGCCTATTATTAATCAGGTTGATCCAGGGATGCGTTAAAAGGCTATGTAACAGGACGAGGATGCTATGCGCAATATTACTTTTTCAGCTTTGTTGATACTTATGGTGTTTCCTGTAGTAGCTAATGCAACGGTGTTTGGTGGCAGCAATTTAGGATTTGGTGGTTATGAAGAGTTTTCAGCGATGGAGCCAACGCCGCCTTATGACAGAAGCGAATACTCCATGAATGCGTATCGTAGCGATGTTGAAAGTTATATTCAAAACGCAAAGGAATATACAGAAAACGCGGACAACGATGTTAAACGTATAAGGGAAGCTCAGGAAGAGGCCTTGAGTAAAGCTAACCGTGTAGTAGAGGAATATAATAGTACCGCGCGTGGGTACTAATCGGTCGGGATTCCGACCGCCAGACTGAACCATCATGGCCCTGTGATAACCACGGGGCTTTTTTATGCATGATGATTACAAAACACGGCTTACCGCACTGAGCGATAAGCTCACCAATGTGGTGCTTGAAGAGGCTGATCCCGAGAACTGGGCAGGCGGTAATAAGCGCGTCAATGCATTAACAAAGCAGGAGCGCGGAGATCGTTACTGGGACAAGAAGAACGCAGCGGCATCCCTGACACTGCTGATCAAGGTGCACTCGCTCATCGGTATGCATACCCGCGGCGGGGTTCCCGCAGAACCTGGTGAAGGTGATGAGGAATTCGAGCTGGGCCAGCGTGTTTCCAATGCGGAACGTGAAGCGGCCGCCATTATTAAGCGTTTGCAGAAAGGGAAGAAATGATCTCCTTCCTCGCTTTCTTCCTTATTTGGGCGGAGCGAATGGGGTGGGACGTTCCTGACTGCCACTACAAAGCCTGCCACTGGCTGGAGCATCGCGGTAATCTTGCGGTACTCCGGTGTTTTCGCGGTTTTGGTAAATCCACAATTCTGGCCGTTTATAATGCCTGGCGGTATTACTGCGACCGACAATACCGCATCCTGCATCAATCTGAATCTGACCCCACCGCCCGCAAAACCAGCCGTGATACACAGAACGTACTGCGTAATCACCCTTTAACCAAAGGTATGCTGCCAGATGGGATCGGCACCGTCGAACAATGGTGGGTTAACGGCGCGCTGGATATGCGTAACGCCAGTATGTTTGCCAAAGGCATTCTGTCTAACGTCACCGGTTCCCGCGCTAATGAATGCCAGAACGACGACGTTGAAGTACCTGGCAACATTCAGACACCGGAAGGGCGTGAAAAGCTCAGATACCGCCTGAGCGAACAGACGCACATTCTGATCCCCGGCGGGCGTAAGCTTTTTATCGGTACGCCGCACACCCACGATAGTCTCTATGACGAGCAGGAGGCAGCCGGAGCTGACTGCCTTACCATAAAGTTGTTCGATAAAGAAAAGCGCATTGAAGCGAAAGACGCCACGAAGCTGCACTACTCACTTCCGTTCAGACCGGAGTATGTTTTTACCGGTATCCATAAAGCGGCGCGCCTGCTGGTCGAAAGTATCGATTATATCATCACACCCGATGGTGTGGAGTTTGCAGCGCCACCGGATACTGTTATTGATTTTTACGCCGGGTGCGCGTGGCCGGAGCGGTTTGACCATACTGAACTTGAGACGCGCCGTAAGGAATGCCGCACTGTAAACGAATGGGACAGCCAGTATCAACTGCACAGTAAACCCGTTGGTGAAGTTCGCCTGGATCCAGACCGTATTCGTGAATACAGCGTTAACCCTGATATTCGTTATGCAAACCGTACGTGCTCGATGTGGCTCGGCCAGACGCAGATCGTAGGTGCTGTTGCATGGTGGGATGTGGCCACCGGTAAAGTAAAAGCCGATGCCTCAGCATTTTCCCTTTTCCTTACTGACGCTCGGGGGCATTTGTACTGGCAGGTTTGTCAGGCTCTGACAGGTGATCTTGCCGAGTTTGACGACAACGACAAAATCACTGGCGGTCAGGTAGTACAGATTAAAGAACTGGTCATTAAATATCAGATCCCTGTTGTCTGCGTGGAGGTTAATGGCCCCGGCAGCTTCGCCGGGAAGTTGCTCCGGCAGGCGCTAAAAGGTACCGGCTGTGGTGTCAGGGAAGAGTTCAGCGTCACCAACAAGCAAAAACGCATACTGGATGCATTCGAAGCACCGCTATCCTCCCGGTTTCTGTGGGCGCACAGCGATGTGCTGGACGGGCCTGTGTACGACCAGATGCGAGATTTTAACCCGGCGCTGACCAATCAGCCGGACGACTTCATCGACTCTGGCGCAGGCGCGATAAGCCAGACTCCGGTACGTATTGGTAAAGTGGTCGGGATTCCGACCGTGAGAGCGCGTGAACATTGGCAGTTAAGTGATGGAGACCATCAGGTCGAAGTCGATTATTAACTTGCCCCGAGGTTTCGCGCCATGTCGGTACCTGATCAGACTCCCTATATAATTTACAACGCCAACGGTCTGACGACCGTTTTTCCTTTTGAGTTTTACATCATTGCCGCCAGCGATATTCAGGTAAGTATCGACGGCGAAGTAGTCACATCTGGCTATTCTGTGTCTGGCACCGGTAATGTCAGTGGGGGCGACATTACCTTTTTAACCGCACCAGCTGCGGGTTCCGTCGTAATGCTTGAACGTGTCGTCCCTACGTACCGCTTAACTGACTATCAGGATAACGGCGACCTGCTGGCGGATACGGTAAATAAAGATTTTGACCGTTTGTGGATGGCTATTCAGCGCTCGTTTATTTATCTGGGGCTTGCGCTTCGTCGTCCGTTATTTGGTGGCCCTTTTGATGCTGATGGATACCGTATTGCTGATCTCGCCGATCCGGTTGGCCAGCAGGATGCAGCTACAAAGAACTATGTCGATAATGTCAGCCTGGTACGTGCCTTACGTGTGTCGGAAAGCTATGTTTCTGTTTTACCTCCAGCAGACCAAAGGGCTAACAGAATGTTGGCATTTAACAGTGAAGGGAACCCTATCACGGTGCTCCCTCCTTCTGGTTCTGCATCGGATGTGCTCATCGACCTTGCAAGTGGTTCTGATGGTAAAGGTGATGCCCTGATTGCCGTCAAGCAGCCGATCATCGGGGCTGTCATGAGAACCCAACATGATGTTAATGCTGAGCGGATAAGCGCGCTTGATCTTGGCGTAAAAAACGATGGCATCACTGACAACACCGATTTGATTAGAGCCGCTCTTATAACCGCTGCCAGCCTTCGTAAGGCCATTCATTTTCCTGGCGGGACCTATCTTTGCAGTGATTATTTTTCAATACCCAGTTTTAGTAGAATTTATTGCTCTCCTGGTGCGGTATTCAAAGTTACAGGACAAACATCATTGGGCGGCTTGGTTATTACCGGGATGGATAATGATCTCACAGCCCAGCAGTGTGAAGATGTTGAAACATATAACCTGACCATTGATTGCAGTTCTGTAGCCGGTGAGAATGGGATTAGCGGTTTGAAATGTCGCGGTATTCGACACTACAACCCAAGGGTGATAAACGCTCTTTACCATCCCGCACGACATGGCGGAAGAGCATTTCAGTTTGAGGGTGACATTGCAGAAGATGTCTCTGTATTCTCTCCTGTTATAGAAAATTGCTCTATTGGTATTAACTCGCAAGGGCAGCCCGGTACCACTGTTAATGTCAGAGCTATTTCATATCACTCTGTCGTGATGAAAAATGTTGATATACCATTCAATATTGATTCTCAGGTCGTCACTCCTACAGATAACACTCCGTCGACAATGAGCACAGCTGTGTATGGAGCTTTTTTGCACAACTGTGGCCGCATTACCGGCGGTTATGGTACGGCAACAACAAATCCCGAACTCGGTGGAGGGATTGTATGCGGTGACCGTGGGTATGGTCTTTACATTGAGGGCCTACGCATCGTTAACGATGCTGCTTATAACGGCATTGGCGCTATAGTAAGAGGCCAAATGTTCGGGGTTACAATAAAAGGTCTCGAATATTACGGAATCTATTCTGTATCTGTTATTAACCATAACCCAGTAGGATTTGGTGCGCCTGGGCAAAGTGCCTATCCAAGCCAAATTACAATTGAAGGAAAAATTAACGTTAACATCGACTCCGTGTGGATGGCGCATAACGTGGGAGCTTTGGGGAAGTCTCGTGTAAAACTTGGAATTAATATTCCAGTTGCTACTTTGAGCCGGCTTTTCGACGCGAATGCTGGCGCTAGTACAAGTGCTTGGATTGAAATTATAAATACTGAAACTGGTTTTAGTACAGGAATGAGGACTCTTAAAAATCTGTATGACGCAGGAAACAGTATTGGCCTTATTGACCACTATGAAGAAATTAGCGCATGGACTCCGGTGGATGGATCTGGAGCAGGACTAACAATCACCAGGACAGGGGTGCAGAGATATATCAGGCAAGGAAACATCGTATTTGTATCGTTAAATATTGCTTTCCCTGCAACAACGAATACCGCTGATGCTACGATTTCTGGACTGCCATTCTCAGGAACAACCCTACTTACCAACTTTGCTGGTGGCCTTACCATCGCACAGAAAACCATATCGGCACTTGAGACTGTTGCCGTCATCCCCGGCACTAACACCATTAAATTCTTTGGAGCTACGGGGTTGGCGCTCAAGAACTCTGATCTGTCTAGCGGAGTGTTAAAAATTTCGGGGTGGTACTTTGCATAAAGAGTGCGCATGGATGCGCATCACATATTTACCTTATATATTGTTATTATTGTGATTATGGATATACAATGAAAGCAATGTGACCTGTGGTGTGTAAATAATGAACAAACAACGTATAGAGTGGGTAGATACACTTAGGTTTATAGGGATGTTTTATATTTACTTGGGTCATTTTGGCCCCGCAGCGGGGAAGCTTTACCCGTTTGTTTTCTCCTTCCATGTTCCACTTTTCTTTTTCATATCTGGTCTTTTTTATAAGAGAAGCGAAGAAATAGCTACTAGCTTACAAATAATTAAAAGGTCATTTATAAAAATAATACTACCATATGCGATTTTTTCGGTTGTAGGGATTGCGGTATATACTTTAAAATGGAATCTACCGTCAGAAAGAATTCTTGAAATGTTGGTCAATGCACTAATGGGTATAAGGAACCAAGTTCCTATTACATCGTTGTGGTTTCTACCAGCACTGTTTATTGTCATTTGCTACTACACGTTAGCTAATCTGCTATTACGAAATGCTGTGGTTATATTTGTTACTTCTCTTGTCATTTACTGCCTTACACCGCTATGGGGTAAGCAAATGCCTTCAGTGATCTTTAACATGGATAGCGCACTGCACTATCTCTGTTACTTTTCCTTTGGTGTTCTCATCTCAAATAAAGTCAAATACGACTGGCCCGCACGCTATGAAGAAAAAGGACAAGTTATAATACTCTTTGTTATTTTATTGTCTTTTATTTATTTTGCTTATGCGTATCAATACGGAACGTTCTCTAAATTCAAAAACATTACAAACCCTGAGGTTAGATACTTTATCTATTTCTTTGTTACCTGCTTTATGTTTATTCCTAGCATTGCGATGTCCTATTGGATTAATATCGAACAATTTAAAGAGTTGGGGCGCAACAGCCTACTTTTATGTGGAACAGAACAAATAACAAAAGTCATATTAACAACTATATTTGCCATGATCGGTATAAATGTTCAGATCAAAGACCCACTGCAAGCCGTACTGTTTGCCGCAGCTTGTTTTGTTTTCTCGTATTTTACCATGCTAAAAATTTATTCATCATTTTCACTGAGTAAATCTTCAGTCACAACTGAATAAATGCGACAAAGAGCATCAGTGTAACTCACCCAAATGATAAGGTCGGGATTCCGACCTTTTAACCGCCTTAACCTCATGTGGACTACAACGAGATCCCCGCGGGGGTGAGGCATGAGAATGAACAACCTTTCAGACGTGGCTGCGGGAGCGTCCTACGTTACTTCGATCGGCAGCTTCGGTTACTGGCTGCTGCAACTTCTTGATAAAGTCAGCCCTAGTCAGTGGGCAGCCATAGGGGTACTGGCAAGTATCCTGTTTGGTTTGCTTACCTACCTGACCAATCTGTATTTCAAAATCAAAGATGACCGCCGGAAAGAGGCTCAGAGCTATGACCACCAGCAGGACTAAGCTCAGCGCCGCGATGTTGGCGCTACTCGCTGCCGGAGCCTCCGCACCGGTACTGTTTGACCAGTTCACTTATGAGCAAGAGGGCAATGTCTATACCGCCGTTGTCGACCCCGGGGGTATTTGGTCTCTTTGCCACGGAGTGACAGTTATTGACGGTAAACGCGTCATCAAAGGCCAGACAGCGACAAAGACAGAATGCCAGCGTGTAAACGCCATCGAGCGCGATAAAGCGCTTGCCTGGGTGGATCGCAATATCAGGGTGCCGCTGACGCCACCGCAAAAGGTTGGTATCGCCTCGTTTTGCCCCTACAACATCGGCCCGGCAAAATGCTTCACCTCGACATTCTACGCAAAAATTAACGCAGGCGACCGTTTAGGCGCATGCGCAGAAATACGGCGCTGGATATTCGACGGCGGCCGGGATTGCAGGTTAACCAAAGGCCAGAAAGATGGTTGCTATGGTCAGGTTGACCGACGGGATCAGGAAAGTGCGCTGGCGTGCTGGGAGATAGACAAGTGACTCTTAAAGCGAAACTGTTAGCACTGTCCGCAATACTCGCTGCGCTGCTGGCTTTTTTTGCTGGCACATATTACGCCGGATACCTGAAGGGCTGGTATGCACACAGCGACAAAGTGAACAGTGAATACCAGAAAAAGGGCGTTAAAGCTGCGAAGACTGTAGCCCGCGACGAGCAGAAAGCGGCGGTAGCCAGTGACGAGGGCAAAGTTATTTACCGAACCGTTTACCGTGATGTGGTGAAATATGTCCAGGATCCGAACCATACTAATTGCAAGTTTGACACTCGCGCTGTGCAGCTGCGTCAGCGCTCCCTCGACGCGGCCAACTCCATCAGCGGATTTGATGCAGGAGCCGTGCAGGGGAGCGAGTAAAGCAGGTACTAATAGCGACGAAGACCTGCAGGCCGACATTGAAACTGCTGAATGCCTGCGCCAGTTACGGCTGGATAAGTACCGCTGGCAGGCCTGGTATAAGGCCACGGAATAGCGCGTTTTGTTCCTCTTTCGGGAGTGAAATAAAAACGGGTATCAATTCGGGTATCTTGAAAATTATAAAAAGTAAAACGTAACAAATACAATGAATTGTTTGGTACGTTTTACTCCTATTACCGGCACCACTTCAAACATTTCCCCATAGAAAAATTTCGCTTAGGCGGTGCTATCCCAATTCCTTATTGACTGATGATTACCAGCTGTATTTCACCCCCAGCATGCCCTGGGTGTTGCTGTAGCCTTTGTCACCCATCTGCACACCCACGTTGCCCCACACGCTCAGGCGGTCGTTCAGTTTGCCTTCCACGCCGGTGCGGATTTCACCCAGGTTGCGGGCGCCGTCACGGCTGACCCGGGTGCCGTCCATCTTCACGCCAAAGGCTTCGGTGTTGTGGATCCAGTTCACTTCCACGAACGGCCGGAACTCACGCTGTTTACCGTCATCCATTTTGTGGTGACTGTTCAGGTATGTTCTCACGCCGAGACGGGTCTGAATGTTGCCGTCGCCTTCCGTTTCGATGCGGGTGCCGTCATTGCGGGTGTGCGTTTTATCCTTCACGCCCATCCAGGTGACCTGCGCCTGCGGCTGGACATACCAGGTGTTCAGCGTCCCCTGGCTGCCGGTGAACTCTCCGGCTTTCAGGGTGTAACCGGCTTCCAGCGAGGCGGTGAGTCCTTTTGACTTGTACTCATCGCTGTCACGGTTTTCTGCGGTCACGCTGCTGTCGAACCAGTTGTACAGCATCCGGCTGTCGACATACGCCCCGGTTTTGTCCGCGTCATTCTGGTACCAGGTACCGTACAGACCGGCACTGTAACCACTGACACGGCCGTCTGAACCGTAACCGGCACGATGGCTTCGGGTGTTGCTGTGCTCATTCGCATAGCCCCCCATCACGCCCAGATGCCAGCGGTCGAGGCCGTCGGAACTCCACTGTGCGATATCGCCGCCCAGCTGCAGCACATAGCGGTTGCTCCGGGTTTTCAGCTGGCCGTCACCGGCAGAGGAACGCTCATGGCCGCCGACGTGACGCATCCACATGCTGGTGGCGTTGTCGGTGTACTGCGGTTCACCGAGGCGGTCATGCAGGCGGTGGTTAAACAGCGTGTTGGCTGCCGCGATATTGCTGATATAGCTGCCCGCTTCCGGACGCAGTGCGTCAGGGGCGGTCGGGTCAACCACGGGTGGTTTGACCGGATCGACTGGCGGTACCGGATCGTCCGGCGGTGTCACACTGCCGGTCCATTTACTGGTCAGATACCAGTTTTTCGCTGCAGTACCGGTGCCTTTCGCCAGGGTATAGACATAAGCGCCTGCTTCCACGGTGCCGGTGGTCAGGGCGAAGTTACCGGCAGAGTTGCCGTCCACATGGACCAGCTCAATGCCGTTCACCGTCTGTGCGCCGGTGCCGCCGACATTGTTTACCGTAACCCGGGTGCTGCCGGCGGTATCGCCCTGAACCGTCAGTTTGTCTGTCGGCGAATCATCACCACTGAGTACGGTGTTCATCGCGATCACCCCGTCGTTGCCGGTGTAGTTGCCTTCAACGGTTAGGGTTTTGAAATCATGATTTGTTGGTGTGGAGAACGCGATCGCCCCGCCACTGGTGAGGTTGTTGACCAGTGAATCGCCGGTCATATTCCAGCGGCTGTCAGCATCAATATCCATATCAGTCGGATCGATCCAGCCGGTCAGCGTCGCGCCGTTTTGCAGTGTCAGACGGGTGCCGCTGTTGCCGGTAATATTACTGGTCAGTTGCGCGCCGCCGTTAACGCCGTCGAGAATCAGCTCGCCCGCATTTAGTTTGGTATCGGTGGTCCAGCCGGTCTGGCCCGCCAGTGTCAGGCTGCCGTCACCGGTTTTAATGAAGCGACCACCTATCACCTCGCCGTCGACGATATCGCCTGCAAAATGGGTGCTATCAGTATCGGTGGCGTTAACCGCAGTCAGCGTCGCGCCATTCAGCGAGACCGTGCCGCCGTTGCCGCTCAGGCGGTTAACCTGCTGGTCGTTACCGTTCAGATCGAGCTCACCACTGTTGACGATGATGTCGCTGCTGCTGTTCAGGGTATCGGCAATATCCGTCCGCAGTGTTCCCGCATCGACAGTAGTGCTGCCGGTATAGTTGTTAACAGCGGAAAAAATCAGAGTGCCGCCACCGGTTTTGGTGAGGCTTTTACCGTCCCAGCCGTAACCATACGCGGTGGTAGTCAGATTATCCGTCAGCGCTTTGCCCGGAGTGAAGCTGTTGCCGTCCGTCACGTTAAACGTGCCGTGGGCGCTATTGTCTTCCGCGTTGAACCAGACCAGATCAAACTGCGCGATGATGTTTTTACCGGCGTCATCTTTTCTCGCCCAGCCGACCAGGAAGTGGTCGATATCGACATAATCCTGCAACGCCTGCCCGGCGACGGTATAGCTAAAATCACCGCTGATGCCGTTCTGCGTGCTGACCAGCGTATAGACATTCTCATCGGTTTGCGGCGCATAACCAGTGATATCCAGCGTATTGTTTCCTGTCAGAGCCAGGGTATCGGCACTCAGTGCCGGGTTGCTGGCGATATCAACCTGTGTGGCGACACTATCGCCAAGCGTCGCGTCAGTCGCGATAGTTAACGTTTTACCTGCATCAATTTTCAGCGTGCCGCCCGTCATATTGAAACGATTAGCGTCCACCGAGTTCGCGATCTGCAGATCGCCGCTGCCGGATTTGGTCAGTGTCTGAACGTTTTCCAGTGTTCCGGCAATCATGGCGCGATCAGTGATCGCCAGGTTCGCGCCACTGCTGCCCATGGTCAGCAATGCGCCGGACTGGACATCCAGCGCGGTGAAAGTCTGCAGCAGGTTTTGCGCGTTCAGCGTCCCTTCCGCCAGGTTGAAGCCGCCAGTGTTGAGATACTGGTTAGCATTGCCCGCCGCCAAAACACCCGTGCCGATCTTTTCCAGTTTCCCCAGGCCGGACAGGACGCCACCGAGCGTCAGTTGATCGGTCCCGTCTGTTTCAATCGTGACCGTATCATCCGCAGCGGCACCCACTAGCCGGTTACTGGCGTTGAGCTGTAACTTGCTGTCACCCTTGCTTTTAATTACTGCACCATCAGCGAAATTCATTGTGCCTGATGCGAGCACATTCACGGTGTTCGCTGTCGTCCCCGTTGATACTAATGTCGCGCCATCCCGCAACGTGAAACGGGTACTGCTGGTATTCATGCCGTACTGCGCATTGTCTTTCAGCTCCAGTTCACCACCATAGACGGTGGTGTTGGCGTAAATCCGCGATTGGGTGCTTTGAGAACCGGCAGTGAAATCTTCGCCAGTAAAGGTTACTTTACCGTTAGTTGCATCGCTGCCGTTGGTGGTGTTGATCCCAACCACAACATTCACCACCGCACCGTTGGCGGCCAGGCTGGTTATCGGATCGCGAAACAGCACCTGGCGTCCCGCTTCGGCGGCAATGTTCAGGGTGCCGTTCGGCTGGCGGATATTGATGGCGTTGGCAATCGCATTTGTCAGATTCGGTGTCGAACCGGTACCGACATTGGTGAAGTTGTTGTAGAACTGAATGTCGCTGTTTTTGGCATGCAACAGAGAACCGCCAGTGTAGCTCGTCCCATTGCCAATCAGAATAGCGCCCGCATACTGGGTGTTGGAATAGTTGCTATGGACTTTGATGCCATCGATGCCGTTAGTGACCATCACCAGGCCGGTCTGGGCGACAATCGCGCCAGCAGTATCCCTGACTCCCCGGTTGCCATAAATGTCAGCGTTACCATAGAACTGCACATTACCGTCGGAAAACAGTGCGCCGCCCGAGCTGATTGCGCTGTTGTTACCGATAATAATCATGGCATCAGTACCGCTAAAAATAATATCTCCCGTGTAATGTGTCCGGATGACACCACCGGCAATACCGTAGTTGATATTATTGGTCATCGTGGCGTTGCCTTCGACGATGACATCGCTATACATGGTGTCAATGGCAGGAGCATAGGTATACGCACTGTTGTTATCAAAAATGACGGTGCCATTCTCACCGCGAAACACGATATCCGAATTTGAGGTGATAAGGCCAGGATAGCCATTATTAGCATGGTTATTGACAAAGCTCAGTTGACTGCCATTTCCGAGCACAAACTCGATACCCGAAGTCGTCGTCGTACCGGAAACAATCCCTCCCACAGAATTGCTTACTGTCATATTGATGCCATCCTGCAACCGGATGACTGCCCGCTGGGTTCCATTCAGGGTAATACGGTTGACGGCGTAGCCGGTGGCATTGAACAGCCAGCTGTCGGAGCCCAGCGCGGTATTGCTATCGACGATGAGTGTCGCGGGTGTGGTGCTGGTGCCATTAAAAATGAGATCAGATAAGCGGGTTGTCTGAGTCGTGCCAGTACCATAGATTTGCGAAAGATAAACACTGTCGCCCGCCGCGATGGTCACTGTCGCGGCGAATGACGGCGCGGCTCCGGTCAGTGCTGATACTAAAAGAGCTACCGCCACCGATAAGCCAGTCAGTGCACGACGACGCGTGCGTTTCCCTCGGGCTTTCGCAAACTCGGGTACCGCGATCCACGCGCCAGTGGCTTCGCTCCGGATAACGTTGAATATTTTGTTCATCCTGCACGCTCGTAATCTGTTTACACTTCCCTGATATCCATGATTTTTATATTAAAAGGGCGGGTTGCGCTGTTTTTTTATTTCATGGTATGTGTGAAGTTCTTCGACATAATAAGAAATTTTAAACGGTTTGCTGGTCTATAATAAAAATAATACCAAATGGCTTCAGAGAATATATCTGAAAAGCCGGCCCGACGCTTCATGTGCCATTTTTAATGCACGGTTGGCGGAAGGGCGTTTGTGTAGTTATCTTTATATAAGCTATTACGTCCAGCTTTACATCAGGCAAGTTGTCTGTCAATGCTTGAAACTATCAATCAGTGAGCCGTTAACAGCGTATTTGAGTTGTTGAAATTATTAAACTCTTAATGTTGCTTATTTTACAGCTTTAATTATTTCTTATTTTATTTAAGCCATGCCGGACAGAAAATAAGACATTTATTCTGTTCGCCAGGATTTTATGCGAAAACTCTGTTTTAAAAATAGAGCTTCGCGCTTTTTGCAAAATGTCTTCAGTGCAATGACACATACTGCAGACATAAACCTGACGTATCAGAATGACGCGTTCATTCCAAATTTCGCTTTCAGTACCGTGTCTGCGCTACGCGTCACGTCATGACAGTTGCAGACAGCGCGCAAAACGTAAGAATGATTAATCCATCGCGCGAATCCGGTATGATGTTTCCTGTTGTTAACTCACCGGTAGCCTTTGTTTTTATATGGGAAAGTTACGCGATACCCTGGAACAGCGTCAGGTCTTTATCTATTTCACGGCGGTTGCCGTTGCGGTACTCGTCGCGCTCCTGGTGCCAGGAACGGAACGTCTCATGTGGCTGGTGAATCCGGCGCTGGCCTTCATGCTGTTTGTCACCTTTTTGCAGGTGCCGATCATCGAACTCGGCAAGGCTATAACGCAACTGCGTTTTCTGGCTGCCTTGCTGTTGACCAATTTTATCGCCATACCGTTGCTGGTGACGGCACTGCTTATACTGCTGCCGGATGAACCTTTTCTGCATCTCGGCGTGCTGCTGGTGTTGCTATGCCCGTGCATCGATTATGTTGTGACCTTTTCGCAACTCGGACGTGCGGACGCGCGCCTGTTGCTGGCGGCGACACCGGCATTGCTGATCGTGCAAATCCTCCTGTTACCGCTATACCTCAACGTTTTTCTCGGCGAGCGCGCGGCAGAGTATGCCCAGCCAGAGCCGTTTCTCCATGCATTTTTATGGCTGATTGCCGTTCCGCTTGCCGCCGCTGTACTGGTTCAGTGGTGGGCAAAGGGGAACGAGCATGGTTCACGCGTGAGCGACACATTCGGCCTGTTGCCTGTGCCAGCAACGGCGCTGGTACTGTTTGTCGTGGTCGTTTCGGTTGTGCCGCAGATGGGCAGTTCAGTAAATGCTGCGCTGCATGTTGTGCCGGTCTATCTCCTGTATGCCATCATCGCGCCGCTGCTCGGCTGGAGTATAACCCGCCTGTTCCGGCTGGAAACTGCCGCAGGGAGGGCGGTGGCATTCAGCGCCGGGACGCGAAATTCACTGGTGATCCTGCCGCTGGCGCTGGCGGTTCCCGGCGCGATACCAGTACTCCCGGCGGTGATTGTCACGCAAACCCTGGTGGAGCTGGTCACTGAGCTTATTTATATCCGCGTGATGCCGCGGTTGGGTCGGGAATAGTTACAACATACAATATGTGCTTCATCCATTGTATATTTTGAACGTGAAGTCCCTCACATAAGTGCTAAAAATTTCACGCACTTTTCGAGGGGATTAACAGTTGTTTTTTCATTGATGCACAAGTATTACCTGACAGAGTCGCGTTACGACGTTGTGCTGAAGGTGAAGCGCGCCTGTAGCGTACAGCATTAGCATTAAACAATGCTGGAGGTGTTTATGGCCTGGCGACCGTTTCTGTTTGTCATAATGACGTCTCACCCAAAGCTGAGTGCCCGCAGAGCAAAATTGCATCTGGTGCGGGGCTGAGCGTGACGTTTGTGCAGTTAATCGCTAAGGTTTTCTGTTTTTTTTCTAAAAACTATTTGGAATTAAACAGAAGTTTTAATTCCTTTATCAAATAGCCTTCCGCCGGAAATACTGCCTTTCATAACAATATGAGGGGCAGACACTATGGGATTCACATCGCGTTTTTCAATCATCACTACACTGGCATTACTGACGTTCCAGGCGCAAGCCGTTATGTCCCGCCATATCGGTTACAGAGAGGGGGAAAAAGTCCGGCTACATCAGCCTGTCAGCGGGCAGGAACAGCGTAAGCTGGGGAGTGGCTTATGATGGCTGAATCTATTGTATGTGCTCTGTTCTGGTATGGTCTCGTGGGGTGGTGTACCGCTGAACTGCACCGTCGTTCAGGGTTTTACTCACGTTATAGCGGTGCTTGGCACTGGATCAGTTGGGCCGTTATGTTCCTGTGCTGGCCTGTAGCGCTCCCTTTATATGTTGATTATATCGGTGGTGTAGGTAAAAGGAGTGGCGATGATGAATAAACAGCGTCTTATTCAACTCATTCATATTGCCCGCAGCGATCTCAAGATGGATGAGGATACCTACCGCCAGATGTTACAGGGGCTGACCGGCAAAGCCTCAACCAAAGGGATGGATATCCCACAGCTAAACCACGTGCTCGAATCCATGAAAAAGAAAGGCTTTCGCATTAAGCCTGCCGGGAAAGCCGGGTCCGGCTTACCGCTGGATAGCCATCCGCAGTCAAAAAAAATCCGTGCGCTATGGCTTGAAATGGCTGCGGCAGGCGTCGTCCGTGACAGTTCAGAGCAGGCGTTGTCTCTGTGGGTTAAACGGGAAACGGGCATCAGCGCGTTACGCTGGCTCAGCAATGAGCAGGCAAGTAGCGTTATTGAGAAACTGAAGAAGTGGCAGCGTAGAGCTGCGGGGGTGAAGCAATGAGCGACCTGAATCAGTTTCGTAGTAAAGGGCCGGAACTGTTGGTGGAACTTGCCCAGCATACTGCGACAACAGTGCGTGAAATCATCGAGATTGACATCGCAGTGGCTGAACAAATCGGCGAGGCAGTAGCCAACCGCATGATGCAGGTCTGGGGCGGGCAGAACGTGTATTTCCCGATGGGTATGGTCTGGAAGGTCAGCCAGCGCGACCGGGAAATCTTCCTGGAGTTCGACGGGCGCAACCATCACGAACTGGCCCGCAAGTTTGGCGTTTCACTACAGTGGATTTACAGCGTTGTGAAGCGGGTAAAGAGAGAAGAACTGGATCGGATGCAAGGCAAGCTGTTCGATGGCGAGTCAGATGCTGACACCAGTGTTTAATGGCGTTTAATAACCATTTTTTCTTTTCTGATAAATCATGTTACCTGTGCCAACTTTAAAGAGGATTACGCCCATGCAAAACAACAACTACAGTAGTATTGCATTAAAAGATTCAGATGCATCCAGGCTGGCGTTAGATATTATCAAGCAGCATCTGGGCGGGTTACCTGTTGGGCAAGCCCGCCTAATCCTGCGTAAGTGCGAGTTTATGATTGACGCGACAATGCTCGTTGATTGTGGATCTAGCGAGTTTCAGCGAGCTTGCGAAGGATTTCAGAACGCTGATTAGCCATCAGCCTGACAGCCTCACCAACACAAGTGTCTGTTGTTGATATACCCTTCGCCGCTTTGGCTTGTTTGATTTGATGGGCCAAAGTGGCGACCTGGGCAACTAAAAGAGTTTCTAACGTGTTATTGTCCATGTGTATCTCCATGTGGGTTTTGGTTTCCGGCACATACTATTGAGATTGCAGATGCGCCGATGTTAAAGTGGATTATTAGTAAGTCTCCATTTTCAAATACCGTAACCCTTTTACAAAAAGTATCCCACGAAATCCACACTCTTCCCTTAAAGTCCCATAATTATCTCACGGTTTCCCATAGGTTTATCTCACGTCTGATCATGGAGAAAGAGGGAACGGTACTGACCGACTCCGCAAAAGTCGCGCAGTGGGGCGCACCGACACTGGATGTCTGGGTCGTACGAAAAGATTTCGCCGAACAGCATCCTGACGTGGTGAAAGCCTTCGCGAAAAGCGCTATCGACGCGCAACGTCCTTACATAGAAAACCCGGATGAATGGCTGAAACAGCCGGACAACCTGAACAAATTATCACGACTGAGCGGCGTGCCAGAAGCGGATGTACCGGGGCTGGTGAAAGGGAACACCTATCTCACGACGGAGCAGCAGATCCAGCAGCTCTCAGGCCCGGTGAATAAAGCGATTCTGGATACCGCGCAGTTCCTGAAAGAACAGGGGAAAGTCCCTGCTGTCGCCAGCGATTACAGCCAGTTCGTTACTGACCGTTTTGTAAAATAAGGAGCGCATGATGCTGCAGGTGTCTCACTTATCAGCCCGGTACGGCGGTAAACCCGCGCTTGACGATATCAACCTCACGGTAGATAGCGGCGAATTGCTGGTGGTGCTTGGCCCATCGGGCTGCGGAAAAACCACGCTGTTAAATCTGATTGCGGGCTTTTTGCCTTACGATACCGGTAGCATCCAGCTTGACGGAAAAACCGTTAACGGGCCTGGTGCGGAGCGCGGTGTGGTCTTTCAGAATGAAGGACTGTTGCCGTGGCGTAACGTGCAGGATAACGTGGCGCTGGGATTACAGCTGGCGGGTGTCGCGCAGGCGGAACGCCAGCAGACCGCGCGTCAGATGCTGAAAAGAGTCGGACTGGAAGGCGCGGAAAAACGCTACATCTGGCAGCTTTCCGGCGGCCAGCGTCAACGCGTCGGCATTGCGCGTGCGCTGGCGGCGAACCCGCAATTATTATTGCTGGACGAACCTTTTGGTGCGCTTGATGCCTTCACCCGTGAGCAGATGCAAACTCTGCTGCTGCGTCTGTGGCACGAGACTGGCAAACAGGTTTTGCTGATTACGCATGATATCGAAGAGGCCATTTTTATGGCGACGGAACTGGTGTTGCTGTCGCCAGGCCCGGGACGGGTGCTGGAGCGCCTGTCGCTGGATTTTGCTCACCGTTTTGTCGCCGGAGAATCCTGCCGCAGCATAAAATCTGATCCTGATTTTATCGCCCGACGTGAATACGTTCTGAGCCGTGTATTCGAACAGCGGGAGGCTTTCTCATGAGTATTGTGATCAACGATAAACCACGCCGTCTGCCTGTGGCTTGGCGCTGGCCGTTTTCCCGTCAGTTAACGCTGAGCGCGGCCACGCTGTTGGTGTTGCTGGCGCTGTGGTGGGGCGTTGCGGCGCTGCACCTGATAAGCCCGCTGTTTCTGCCGCCTCCCGCGCAGGTGTTACAGAAGCTGATCACCATCGCCGGGTCACAGGGCTTTATGGACGCCACGCTGTGGCAGCATCTGGCGGCCAGCCTGACGCGAATTCTGGTGGCGCTACTGGCGGCGGTCGTCCTCGGTATTCCTGTCGGGATTGCAATGGGGCTCAGTCCAACGATTCGCGGGATCCTCGATCCGTTAATCGAACTGTATCGCCCCGTGCCGCCGCTGGCGTATTTGCCGCTGATGGTGATCTGGTTTGGCATTGGCGAGACGTCAAAAATCCTGTTGATTTACCTCGCGATTTTCGCGCCGGTGGCAATGTCGGCGCTGGCAGGGGTGAAAAGCGCGCAGCAGGTGCGTATCCGCGCCGCGCAGGCACTGGGGGCCAGCCGCTTACAGGTTCTGTGGCTGGTGATTTTGCCCGGCGCATTACCTGAAATTTTAACCGGTTTGCGCATTGGTCTTGGCGTTGGCTGGTCAACGCTGGTAGCGGCGGAGTTGATTGCCGCCACGCGTGGGCTGGGTTTTATGGTGCAATCAGCGGGGGAATTTCTGGCAACCGATGTGGTGCTGGCCGGGATCGCGGTGATTGCGGTGATCGCCTTTGTATTAGAATTGGGGCTGCGCGCGTTACAACGTCGCCTGACGCCCTGGCATGGAGAAATAGCATGAGTGAACGTCTGACGATTACCCCGCTGGGACCGTATATTGGCGCACAGATTTCTGGCATTGATGTCAGCCGGCCGCTGAGCGATAACCAGTTCGAGCAGTTGTATCATGCGCTGTTGCGCCATCAGGTGATTTTCCTGCGCGAGCAGGTTATTTCCCCGCAACAACAACGTGCGCTGGCGCTGCGTTTTGGCGATCTGCACATTCACCCGGTGTATCCTCACGCCGAGGGTGTGGAAGAGATCATCGTGCTGGACACGCACAATGACAATCCGCCGGACAATGATAACTGGCACACGGATGTCACCTTTATTGATACGCCGCCTGCCGGTGCGATCCTCGCCGCGAAAGCGTTGCCTACCACAGGCGGCGATACACTGTGGACCAGTGGCATTGCGGCGTTTGACGCGCTCTCTGAGCCGCTTCAGCGGTTGTTAAGCGGGTTACAGGCTGAGCACGATTTCAGAAAATCGTTCCCGGAATATAAATACCTCAAGACAGACGCGGAGCATCAGCGCTGGCTGGAGGCGGTGGAGAAAAACCCGCCGCTGCTGCACCCGGTGGTGCGTACGCATCCGGTCAGCGGCAGGCAGGCGTTGTTCGTCAATGAAGGATTCACAACGCGAATTGTTGACCTGACACAGAAAGAGAGCGACACACTGTTGAGCTTCCTGTTTGCGCATATCACCAAACCGGAATTTCAGGTGCGCTGGCGCTGGCAGCCGAACGATCTCGCCATCTGGGATAACCGGGTAACGCAACACTACGCCAATGCGGATTACCTGCCGCAGCGGCGGATCATGCACCGGGCCACCATTCTTGGCGATAAACCGTTCTATCGGGCCGGCTGAAAAACGCTCCTCTCCCGGTGGAGAGGAGCGCTATTACAGATGCGCCCCGATATAGCGCTGGTAGCGGTTGGCTTTCAGCAGGGTCAGATCAACCAGCACTAAGCCGTCGATACAGTCGTTGAAATCCGGGTCGCTGCCGAAATCAATAAACTGCACGCCGCCGGGTTCGCATACCTCGGAATACTGTTTATACAGTGGAGGAATGCCACACCCGAGGTTGCCGAGCAGCGATTTCAGCCGCGTCAGATCTTCGGTGTAATCTTCACCGCCAAATTGTGCCAGCGCCTCAGGGAGGCTGGCAGGATAGGGGCGGCGTGACGCAGCCAGCGGATGCATTGCCGGGAACCAGAGACGGTAAAACGCGACCAGTAAATCTCGCGCAGCGGGCGGTAATCCGCCTGAAATCGACACCGGGCCAAACAGGTAGCGATACTGCGGATAACGCGCCAGGTAAGCGCCGATACCAAACCAGAGATAGTCCAGCCCACGACGGCCCCAGTAGCGCGGCTGAATGAAGCTGCGTCCAAGCTCAATACCTTCGCGAAGGATGTCATTCATCCGTTCGTCATAGTGAAACAGGCTGTGGCTGTATAACCCTTCCACGCCACGTTTATCAAGCTGCATGGCACCAGGCATAAAACGGTAGGCGCCGACAATCTCCAGATCCACCTCATCCCACAGGATCAGATGCAGGTAGTCATCATCATAACTATCAACATCGCGGCGCTTACCGCTGCCTTCGCCGACAGCACGAAAGGCAATTTCACGCAGACGTCCCAGCTCTCTGAGCAGTGGGGCCTCTTCCTGACCGTTGCGCTGCCACAAATAAATGGTTTTGCCATCAGCAGTGCGGCCAAGGCATTCCGCTTTACTGAGCTCGCGGCGAAGCACGGCACGCTCTTCCGGGCGCGCAATCGCACTCTCGGTTCTGAATTTCCCTGGCAGACCTTTTCCCAGTAAGCCAACATGCTGACGACATTTTTTCGCCAGTTCACGGGCGGGTGTCTGCGCATTGTGCCAGCTCTCCCACACGATGCGCTGACCGAGCGTCACCGGTAGCGTCGAGTTGCGACGGCGAAACATCTGTTGCATTAACAGCAGCAGTGCCAGCGTCGGGGAGAGCAGGGTGCTGGCATAAAACAGTGGGCTGTTTTTGGCGTGAATAAATGCCGGCAACAGCGGGGCACGGAATTTCGCCGCCAGTTTGATGAACCCGGAATGCCAGTGACCATCAGCGATGCCCTGGCGGGTCATGCGCGAGACTTCACCTGCCGGGAAAAAGATCAGCACGCCGCCGCTCTGTAATTGCTGTTCCATCAGCGACAGCGAGGATTTGCGTGTGCCGCCGTTAATGTTATCGACCGGAATAAACAGGTGACTCAGTGGCTCAAGATGGCTGAGCATGCGGTTGGTGACAACTTTTACATCACGGCGCACGCGGGACACCGCATACAGTAATGCCAGCCCGTCGAGTGTACCGGTAGGATGATTCGAGATGATCACCAGAGGGCCCGTTTCGGGGATGTTTTCGAGTTCACGAGGGGCAATATTGCAGCGGATTTGTAAGTGTTCAAGGACCTGTTCGACCATATCCAGTCCACGTAAATGCGAGTGGCGTGCGGCAAACGTCTGAAACTCTTCCTCGTGTAACAGACGCCTGAGCAAATTCTTTTGCCAGGGCGCGGGTCTTGCCTGTGGCCAGAGGTCATCAAGAACATTATCGAGACTAAACATGGTGATTCCTCCTGTCGTCTTGTGGCAGACAGTAGAAGGTCAACGTGTCGTTTGTATTGCAGTTTAGTGAAGCTTTGAATGAGGGAAACAGGCCCGGTAGCGCGGGGCTTCCGGGCCTGTAAATCAGCGAAGCAGTTTTCTTTCGGCGAGGTCGAGGGCAAAGTAACTGAAGATAAGATCCGCCCCCGCGCGCTTGATGGCGCCCAGGCTTTCCATTACCACTTTGTCTTCATCAATGGCGCCCGCCATTGCGGCGAATTTGATCATCGCGTATTCACCGCTGACCTGATAGGCCCCCAGCGGTAAATCGGTACGTTCGCGGATATCACGCAGAATATCCAGGTAAGCGCCCGCCGGTTTTACCATCAAGCAATCAGCACCCTGAGCTTCGTCGAGCAAGGATTCACGGATCGCTTCACGGCGGTTCAGCGGGTGCATCTGGTACGTTTTGCGGTCGCCTTTCAGCGCTGTACCTGCCGCTTCACGGAACGGGCCGTAGAAGGAGGAGGCAAATTTAGTGGAGTAGGACATGATTGCGGTGTCGGTGAAACCAGCGGCATCCAGCGCTTCGCGGATTGCCTGCACCTGACCATCCATCGCCGCCGACGGGGCGATGAAATCAGCGCCAGCGGCGGCGGCAACCACCGCCTGCTTGCCCAGATTGATGAGCGTCGCGTCGTTGTCCACGCCATGATCGCACAGCACGCCGCAGTGGCCGTGCGAGGTATATTCGCAGAAACAAGTATCGGACATGACCACCATTTCCGGCACCGCCTGTTTGCTGATGCGCGACATCCGCGCGACCAGACCGTCTTCTTTCCAGGCATCGCTGCCTGTGGCATCGGTGTGATGGGAAATCCCGAAGGTCATGATGGAGCGGATCCCGGCGTTGGCGATGCGTTCGATCTCACGCGCCAGATGCTTCTCTGGAATGCGCATTACGCCTGGCATGGCTTCGATAGGTTTGTAGTCGTCGATGTCTTCTTCAACAAAGATCGGCAACACCAGATCGTTTAAGGTCAGTGTTGTCTCTTCAAACATGGCGCGCAGCGCAGCGGTTTTGCGCAGGCGACGTGGGCGATTAAGTAGAGCTGTCATGGTATGCCTGATGTTTGTGGAACATTCAGCTTAGTCTACCCGATCTCGGCCCTGATTGTTTATCAAAGTGGGGCTTATCCCTCTGCCGGGGCGTTCGCCTGATCACATTCTCGAAAAATCTATTTAATTAAATAATAGGTATAACTATGAAAATATAAATAATGAATGCACTGTTTTTATTGTTTATATTTATGGGATATATTTTGTTAATTATCTCCCTGCTTAACCCATTGAAAACAATAAATTAAAAAATATTCATTCAAAACCTTGCAAGAATATATTGCGTCCGATTTCGAACTTCTACCAAAGATTAATTGAACTATCTTGTATCAGGAACGCATAATTCAACCGCAATTTAATCTTATTTGATGGACCAACATAATAAGTCCCTGAGGAGGGATAACAAATGCACTCGTGGAAAAAGAAAGTTGTGGTATCTCAATTAGCAATGGCCTGTGCGCTCGCAATCGCTTCTCAGGCTAATGCATCAACGGATATATCGAATACGGATTACACAACATTTATTCATTATAATGATGCGACTTATACAGACGGAGTTTATTATCATGGATATGTCGGCTGGAATAATTACGGCGCTGATAGTATTTATAATGGTGATATTTATCCGGTCATCAATAACGCAACAGTAAACGGTGTTATCTCCACCTATTATCTCGATGACGGCCTCTCTACTAATTCCAATCCTAATAGTCTCACCATTAGCAACAGTACCATTCATGGCATGATCACTTCCGCGTGTATGACCACCGAATGCGATAATCGCAGCGGCGCGGATTATTATTACGACCGCCTGACATTAACGGTTGATCACTCAACCATTGATGATAACTATGAGCATTATACCTACAACGGCACCTGGAATGATGCACCGGATACACATGTGGTCGATGTATATGGTCTCGGCACCGCAATTACATTAGATCAGGAAGTTGATCTCGCCATTCAAAATAATTCCCATGTCGCCGGTATTACTCTGACGCAGGGTTATGAATGGCAGGATACTGACGACAATACCGTCAGTACGGGTGTGAACAGCAGCGAAGTATTTAATAACACCATCAACGTGAAAGACTCTGTGGTGACGTCCGGTTCCTGGTCAGACGAAGGCACTGAAGGCTTCTTTGGCCGCTCCGGCAATGCCAGCGATTACGACGGGAAAGCCTGGACAGCGGACGATGTCGCGCTGGCGGTTGTGGCAAATCCTTCTGCGGATAATGCCATGCAGACCACCGCTAATTTCAGTAACTCTACCTTAACCGGTGATGTGGTCTTCTCCAGTAACTTCGACGAAAACTTCTTCCCGAACGGGGCGGACAGCTACCGCGATACCGATGCCAATCCTGACACTAACGGCTGGGATGGCACTGACAGCCTGAATCTGACGCTGGATAACGGCAGCAAGTGGGTCGGCGCGGCTGTTTCCGTTCATCAGGTAGACAGCGATGGTGACGGTGTTTACGACAGCGTGGCTGCGGGTACAGAAGCCACCGCGACGCTGTATGACATCACCGCTAACAGCCTGTGGCCAACCTCAACGTACGGTATTGATGACAACGACACTGCGTTCAGCGAAGGCAGCCATGTCACCGGCAATGAGGTGTATCAGAGCGGCCTGTTCAACGTCACTCTGGATCACGGCTCCGAGTGGGATACCCGTAAATCTTCTCTGATTGACACCTTAACTGTTAACAACGGTTCTCAGGTGAACGTAGAAGCCTCTGATCTGGTTTCTGACAATGTGACCCTGAACAATGCGTCCTCACTGAATATTGGCGATTCCGGCCGCGTAGCGACCGACAGCGTAAACCTCAACAGCTACAGTACCGCGACGCTGACAGAAGAAACGGCTGAACTGTATGCCAACACGATTACCGTTGATGGTGGCGCGCAACTGAACCTGGGGCTGGGCCAGGTTGATACCGCAACACTGACACTGACCAACGGCGGTACGTTCAACGTTGCCAGCCGCGACTATGTCCTGAATGGCGATATGCTTAACGGTCACAGCAACGATAAATCACAAACTAACTACGGTTACGGCGTGGTGGCGTTGAATTCTGATGGTCACCTGGCGGTGAACGGTGATGTGGCGGGCAACTACAAAGTTCGCATTGATAACGCCACTGGCGCGGGTTCCATCGCGGATTACAAGAACAACGAAGTGATTCGTGTGTATGACAACAATGCTGATACCGCGGCCACCTTCACTGCAGCAAACCGAGCCGATCTCGGTGCGTATACCTATGAAGCGCAGCAGCAGGGTGACACGGTGATCCTGCATCAGGAGCGTCTGACTGACTATGCCAACATGGCGCTGAGCATTCCGTCAGCGAATACCAACATCTGGAACCTGCAACAGGATACGCTGAACAACCGTCTGAACAGCGCGCGTCACGGCTTTGATGACAACGGCGGCGCCTGGGTGAGCTACTTCGGTGGCAACTTCAACGGCGACAACGGCGTGATCAACTACGATCAGGACGTCAATGGTCTGATGGTGGGTCTGGATACCAAAGTGGATGGCAACAACGCGAAGTGGATCGTGGGTGCGGCGGCAGGCTTTGCCAAAGGCGATCTCAGCGATCGTTCCGGCCAGGTTGATCAGGACAGCCAGTTAGCTTACCTCTACTCTTCAGCGCATTTTGCTAACAACGTCTTCTTTGACAGCAACCTGAACTACACTCGTTTCAACAATGATCTGACCGCCACCATGAGCAATGGCGACTATGTTGATGGCAACACCACGTCAGATGCCTGGGGATTCGGCCTGAAACTCGGTTATGACTGGAAGCTTAACGATACCGGTTATATCACCCCGTACGGCAGCATTTCCGGCCTGTTCCAGTCTGGCGACAGCTATCGTCTGAGCAACGATATGCGCGTCAACAGCCAGGACTACGACAGCCTGCGTTATGAGCTGGGCGTGGATGCGGGTTACACCTTCAACTTTGGCGATCAGGCGATGACGCCGTACTTCAAGCTGGCGTACGTCTATGACGACTCCAACAATGACGCGGATATCAACGGCGATACCATTGATAACGGTGTTGAAGGCTCAGCGGTACGTGTTGGTGTGGGTAGCCAGTTCAGCTTCACCAAAAACTTTAGCGCCTATACCGGTGTGAACTACCTCGGTGGCGGCGATGTTGATCAGGACTGGGCTGCTAACGCCGGCGTGAAATACACCTGGTAATACTGTCTGGCAGGAAGGGTTTCCTTCCTGATGGGGTTAACATTCTGATGCCCGTCATGAAAATGGCGGGCATTGTTGTAGGACTACCCGATATGCCACAACTGAACAAACCACTCATTGAATTCGATATCCTTAATCAGTACTTTCATACTCACGGTACGCCGTTTGTCGTCGCGGAGGGAGAGAGTATTTTACCCGCGGACAAGCAGGCGAATCAGTACACCATTGTTATTTTACAGGGGTGTGCTTCCCTGATCCGCAAGCATAATGAGGTGCTGCTTGGTTTCGCACAGGCACCCTGTGTGATTGGCCTTGCAGCGGGCGTGATCACCAATCAGATCGATTATCAGCTCACCACGGAAATGCAGTGCAGCGGCTATTATCTCCCCGCCGCCCAGGCATTAGAACTTCTGGAAAAATACACGCTCTGGCGAGAAGCTTTTTACTGGATGACCTGGCAGCACCGGATCCTGGAAATGCGCGATAACCAACTGGTGGGCAGCAACAGTTATAACCAAATCCGCGCGTCGTTACTGATCATGGCGAAATGGGATGAATCATTGCGCTTACGCGTCGGCGTGATGAACTACATCCAGCGAAGGACACGGATCTCCCGTTCGGTAATTGCCGAAGTCCTCGCAGCGCTGAGACAGGGAGAATATATCAGAATGCATAAAGGCAAGCTGTTGAGCATCAACCGCTTGCCTTTAGATTATTAAACTCAGGAAGCCGGAACGATGGCGGGTTTGTTGTTACTCAGTTCCGTCACCAGATCGTTAATACCATCGCTCATATTGGCAAAGCGCGTCAGCGGTGAACGGGTCACCACCACGAAAGCGCCAATATTATGCTGTGGGATCATTGCCATATAGGTAATGAAACCGCCACCACCACCGGTTTTTTGAATGATTCCGGGGTGACCATTTTTCGGTGCCATATAGACCCAACCCAGACCAAGCGCATCGGCCTTGCCGGGAACGTCCATCCCGATGACGCGCGTCAGCTGGCTACGCTGGTAGATAAGCGTCTGCATCCGATCCGCCTGTGCGGTACGGGAGTAAAAATCAGATGAAAGAAATTGCTGCATCCAGCGCATCATGTCACCAGGCGTGGAGTAGACGCCACCGCTACCGATTGCCGCCAGCGTGTTGTTACACGGACTGGCACCTTTCTCCGCCACCATCAGGCGCTGGCACTGGTCCGGCGATGGCGTAAACGTGGTGTCCTTCATCCCCAGCGGACGGGTAATGCGCTCTTCAAAAAGTTGCGGATAGGGTTTCCCGGCGGCATTTGACAGTGCATCTGCCAGCAGGTCAAACGCCAGGTTGGAGTAGGCGGCCTGTGAACCTGGCGCGGTTCTCAGGGTGGCGGTTGAGAGCCAGCTCCAGCGCTGTTCGCGGGTGGGCCAGACGAACACCGGACGATGCGCCGCGCCGCCGGGCTGCTCACGTGGCAAGGCGCTGGTATGCGTCGCCAGATTCACCAGCGTAATCGGTGCACCGTTATAGCTGGGAACACGCGCCCCGGGCGGGGCAAACTTACTTAATGGATCATTAAGATTCACCGTTCCCTGATCGAGCAGTTTCACCAGCATTTCGCTGGTCATCAGTTTCGTCAGGGATGCAATGCGGATCACTGAATCCAGTTGCGGACGCACGTTATTGCCGGGGCGAGTTTCACCAAAGCTGCGGAATACCCGCTGGTTACCATCAATTACAACGAGCGCCATGCCTGTCGCACCGCTGCCATAAAAGATGTGATTGGCATAACGGTCAACAATATCAGAGGCAAAAACAGGATCGGGGGAGGTCCGGGCGGCTTGCCCCACAGACAGGGTTGACGCCAACAGTGCAATGCTCAACAACAGACTACGTTTCAACGGGTGTGTCCATGAATTGAAAGAGAAAGATAATGCGTATTTATACTACTTACCGGCGCGATGCAAAGCCCCTTTCACAGCAATCGTTCTGATAAAAACGTAACGACGCGTAAATGTAGAAAGTTTTCCTGCGATGAGGCATCCACTTTTGTGATCTGGCGCTTATGATAGTCGTAGAATTGATACTTTTACGGAGCAGAGAATGGTCGAAAAACGAGCAGTCATGGTCGTCGATATGCAAAATGGTGTTTTCGCCACACCACGTCTCCAGCCAGAACGTTGTGTCGCACAAATTAACCGTCTGACCCGCGTGGCGGATACCGTCATTTTCATTCAGCATGCGCAAGCAGGCGGGCTCGAAGAGGGGAGTGAAGGGTTTGCTCTGCTGCCTGACCTGTGGCAACCGGACAACGCGTTATATATCACCAAAACCGCCTGCGACGCCTTCTACCGCACGACGCTCGCCGATGAGCTTGCCGCGCATGACATTCACGCTTTCGTCGTTTGCGGTTGCGCGACTGACTATTGCGTTGATACCACGATCCGCAACGGCGCCAGCCGCGGCTATGCCATCACGGTTGCCGAAGATGCTCACACCACCGCCAACCGGCCTGCGGCCCCGGCCGAAACACTGATTGCCCATCATAATGATGTCTGGCGAGATCTCATCGTGCCCGACAATCCCGTTTACGTGAAACCCGTCGAAACAATTCTACAGGAATGGTTGACGAACTAAGCCGTTAATTTCCTGTCTCATTGAGCGGTCTGACCGTTTGGTTTCCCTTATTTGCCGCAGCGTTGCTGCGGTTGGCGATGTGTTGACACAGCAATGGCCAGAACAATAAGAAATTAGCAGGAGAGTAATATGTTTAAGTCTTTTTTCCCAAAGCCGGGGCCGTTTTTCCTTTCGGCATTTATTTGGGCGCTGATTGCCGTTGTCTTCTGGCAAGCGGGGGGAAGCGCGTTCTTCGAGCGACTTGCCCACGTCAGTAATAATGTTCCCATCAGCGCCGCGCGCTTCTGGTCTGGCGGCTATCTGTTGTTTTACGCCTATTACGCCTTTTGCGTGGCGGCGTTCGCTCTTTTCTGGTTTACATACAGCCCGCATCGCTGGCAATACTGGTCGATTCTGGGCTCATCGCTGATCATCTTTGTGACCTGGTTTCTGGTGGAAGTGGGGGTCGCGGTCAATGCGTGGTACGCGCCATTCTTTGATCTGATCCAGACCGCCCTCAGTTCGCCGCATAAAATCCCTATCGAACGCTTCTACACTGAAGTTGGCGTGTTTCTCGGTATTGCGTTGATTGCGGTCGTGGTCGGCGTACTGAATAACTTTTTCATCAGCCACTATGTGTTCCGCTGGCGTACAGCAATGAACGAATACTACATGACGCACTGGCAGCGCCTTCGCCACATCGAAGGGGCGGCACAGCGTGTGCAGGAAGACACCATGCGTTTTGCTTCCACGCTGGAGGATATGGGGGTCAGCTTTATTCAGGCAGTAATGACGCTGATCGCTTTTCTGCCGGTACTGGTGGCGCTGTCGCCGCACGTCGAGGAACTGCCGATTGTCGGACACATTCCCTACGGGCTGGTCATCGCGGCGATTGTCTGGTCGTTGATGGGAACCGGTTTGCTGGCGGTGGTGGGGATTAAACTGCCAGGACTGGCCTTTAAGAATCAGCGTGTGGAAGCGGCGTACCGTAAAGAGTTGGTGTATGGCGAGGATGATCCGGCCCGCGCCACACCGCCTACCGTTCGCGAGTTGTTTGAGGCCGTACGGCGGAACTATTTCCGTCTTTACTTCCATTACATGTATTTCAACATCGCGCGTATCCTCTACCTGCAGGTGGATAACGTTTTCGGTGTGTTCCTGCTTTTCCCGTCGATTGTCGCGGGTACAATCACGCTGGGGTTGATGCAGCAGATCACCAACGCCTTCGGTCAGGTACGCGGATCGTTCCAGTATCTCATCAGTTCGTGGACCACGCTGGTGGAGCTGATGTCCATCTACAAACGTCTGCGGAGTTTTGAGCGCGAACTGGATAACCCCGACAGCCAGCCCGTAACGCCATCGTTTAGCTAAACAGGGAAGCCTTATGACCATTGCCGTATCACGTTTTTGTTCTGTCTCATTAACGCTGCTGGCCGGTGCCATCCTGAGTGCCTGTACCAGCAAAGCGCCTGAATTTAAGGAGGGCGAGAAGGCGGTTGATGTGGCGGCCGTGGTGCGGCATAAAATGCCTGCCAGCGTTAAAAATCGCGAGGCGTGGGCGCAGAACATGGCCAGGACATTTGAAAGCCAGAAGCTGGCACCCACGGTAGAAAACGTCTGCTCGGTGCTGGCGGTGGCGCAGCAGGAGTCTAACTATCAGGCTGACCCCGCCGTACCCGGGTTAAGTGGCATTGCCTGGAAAGAGATTGACAGGCGGGCGGCGCGCCTGCACGTTCCGGCCATGCTGGTGCATACCGCACTGAAAATTAAATCCCCGAACGGCAAAAGCTACAGCGAACGGCTGGACAACGTAAAAACGGAAAAGCAGCTCAGCGAGATTTTTGACGATTTCATTAATATGGTGCCGATGGGGCAAACGCTGTTTGGATCGCTGA
Organism: Trabulsiella guamensis ATCC 49490; assembly: GCF_000734965.1. Lineage (GTDB taxonomy): Bacteria > Pseudomonadota > Gammaproteobacteria > Enterobacterales > Enterobacteriaceae > Trabulsiella > Trabulsiella guamensis. Next base: position 26,093 of record NZ_JMTB01000051.1, on the reverse strand, counting down.
ACCCGGTTCACACCGGCGGCCCGATGCAGGTCAGCATCGCTTTTGCCGAGGCGCATACGGTTGGATATCCGTGGAAAATGGCGGGAACGGTACGGCAAGAGGTCTTTTCCCTGCGTGGCGGGATCTGGTTTGGCACGTATCATCTGTTGAACTATCCGGCGAATTACAACGCGCCGCTCTACCGCTTTGCGGATTTTAATGCCGGATGGTACGCCAGCCGCAATGCCGCGTTCCAGAACGCAGTCAGTAAAGCGACGGGCGTGAAACTGGCGCTTGATGGCGATCTTATCCGCTACGATAGCGATGAGCCCGGCACAACGGAAATGGCGGTACGCAAACTGGCGTCGCGCCTGTCGTTAAGCAACAGCGAGATCCATCGTCAGTTACAGAAAGGCGACAGTCTGGCGTTTGAAAAGACAGATGTTTACGAAGGGGTATTCAGACTGGCGGAAGCGAAGACCGGGAAAGCGCTGCCGAAAGCCGTACTGCCGGGCATCCAGCTTGAGAGCCCGAAGATCACGCGTAATCTCACCACGGCGTGGTTCGCAAAACGCGTTGATGACCGTCGGGCCCGTTGTATGGCGCAGAATTAGTGGTAACGGCGCCAGCGCAGGTACAGGGCAATTACACCAAACAGGGCGCAACCTGTCAGGAAGGGCACTAAACCAAACAGCGTGCCGACCGCAAGACCCATCTCCACGCGCGGACGACCGGTATTCTGCATCTGCATCAGATGTTCATAGACACCTGGCGCATGTACCAGCATGTTGAGGAGTTGAGCGCCTGCCCAAAAGCATAACAATACGAACAGCGCATAGGCGATATTACCTGGCGCGGAAGATTCCCTTTTTTTCCCACTGATAATGGGTTTCGACATGGAGAAATCTGTCATATACACCTCCCGGACATATCGTGCTGGATTCCTGTCCAGTGAATATGGCTTAAGTGTGACAGTGGTTGTCGTTTGTCAATATCAGATTTATGGTAATTTTCTCTCAGGAATCGTCTGAGATGGTGGAATTTTGCCGGCGATCACAAATGCGTTAATGCAGGACAACGTGACACATTTTTCAGATTTGTCGCGGGTTCCGCAGACGTTTAACGCTGAATATGTGATGATACGATTTTCTTTTCTGGAGCGACCATGAACCTGCCTGTAAAAATCCGCCGCGACTGGCATTATTACGCGTTTGCGATTGGCCTGATCTTTATTCTTAATGGTCTTGTGGGGCTGCTTGGCTTTGAAGCGAAGGGCTGGCAGACATACGCGGTCGGCCTGGTGACCTGGGTAATCAGCTTCTGGCTGGCGGGTATTATTATTCGTCGTCGCCCGGAGGAAGAAACCCCGGCGGAATAACGCCAGACAGCCAGTGGCCGCCTGGCGTTAAAGTTACATGGACGTTTTCAGCGCGCTGTCGGCCTGATGGCGTTCCAGCGCCAGTTCAATCAGACGGGTAATCAGCGAAGTGTAGTCCAGCCCGTTGGCCTGCCACAGTTTGGGGTACATGCTAATATTGGTAAATCCGGGCAGGGTATTGATTTCATTAATAATGACATCGTTATCTGCCGTCAGGAAGACATCGACGCGCGCCATGCCGCTACAGCCCAGTGTCTGATACGCTCTGACCGCAATATCACGGATCTTGTCGTTTACTTCCGGGTCGATTGCCGCCGGAATCACCACTTTCGCGCCATTGTCATCAATGTATTTCGTGTCGTAGGCGTAGAACTCGCTGTTCAGCACGATCTCGCCACAAGTGCTGGCTTGCGGGAAGTCATTGCCTAACACGGCACATTCAATTTCACGCCCTTTAATACCCTGTTCCACCACCACTTTATGGTCAAACTCAAATGCCAGCGCGACAGCCTGATGATACTGCGCTTCGCTGGTGACTTTGCTGACGCCAACGGATGAACCCTGATTCGCCGGTTTTACAAACAACGGCAAACCGAGCTGCGCTTCAACGTCTGCAAAGGGAATGCGATCACGGTTCGCGCGGGTCAGCGTAATGAAGGGCGCGATGGCAAGGCCAGCGTCGCGCAGCAGGCGCTTGGTGACGTCTTTGTCCATACAAGCGGCAGAGCCGAGCACATCAGAACCCACGTAGGGGAGGTTAGCCATGCGCAGCATACCCTGCAGCGAACCATCTTCGCCCAGCGTGCCGTGAACAATCGGGAAAATCACATCAATGGCAGGCAGCGGCTGGCCGTTATCCGCGTTGATCAACTGCTGTACCGCTTTACCTGGAATTTGCGCGAGAGTGATATCCGAAGGGCGCAATGCAATGTGCGCGGGATCCTGCGCGTTTAACAAATAGTTGCTGGCATCATTGATATGCCACTGGCCTTGCTTATCGATCCCAAGCAGGGTCACGTCAAACTTTGTTTTATCAATTGCTTCAACGATGTTTTTCGCCGACTGCAACGACACTTCGTGTTCTGCTGATTTACCGCCAAAAACAATGCCCACCCGCAACTTTGCCATCTCAACATTCATCCGCTAAAAAACTCAAAGCACATACCATACCACGTCGATTTCGGTGCATCTGCCATAATCTTTAAAGCGGCTGTTTCTCAGTGCGGTGCTGAGAACAACACGCTGAGAAAGAAGAAAATAAACGTGATAAAGTTCACAAAATAAGACGGGAGTGAGATAAAACCCTGAATTTATCGACAGCGCATCTAACGCAATATATCCTGGTCAGTGTATTGCTAAGCTGACTAATCAATTCATAAGGTGAATGAAAACGCGCAGTTATGGAATCCTGGAAGGTTAATCTCATCTCAGTCTGGTTTGGGTGTTTTTTTACCGGGCTCGCTATCAGCCAAATCTTGCCGTTTCTTCCCCTGTATGTTTCTCAGCTGGGTGTCACGTCTCACGAAGCCTTGTCAATGTGGTCTGGTTTAACCTTCAGCGTCACGTTTCTGGTGTCTGCCATTGTTTCGCCAATGTGGGGCAGCCTCGCGGATCGTAAAGGCCGTAAGCTCATGCTGTTGCGCGCGTCGCTCGGCATGGCGATTGCCATCCTGTTACAAGCATTTGCCACCAACGTCTGGCAACTATTTATTCTGCGCGCGATCATGGGGCTGACCTCCGGGTACATTCCGAATGCGATGGCGCTCGTCGCCTCTCAGGTACCCAGGGAGCGTAGCGGCTGGGCGCTCAGTACGCTGTCGACGGCGCAAATCAGCGGCGTGATAGGCGGTCCGTTGCTGGGGGGATTTCTGGCGGATCATGTCGGCTTGCGCGCGGTGTTTTTCATTACGGCGATCCTGTTGACCGTCAGCTTTCTGGTCACACTGTTCCTCATTAAAGAGAGCGCACGTCCGACCATCAGCAAAGCGGATCGCCTGAGCGGAAAAGCAGTATTTGCCACATTACCGTATCCTGGGCTGGTAATTTGCCTGTTCGTTACGACGATGGTTATCCAACTTTGTAATGGCTCCATTGGCCCAATTCTGGCGCTGTTTATTAAATCCATGGCGCCGGACAGCAATAATATCGCTTTTCTCAGCGGGATGATTGCCGCTGTGCCTGGGATCTCAGCGCTGATCTCTGCGCCGCGACTGGGCAAGCTGGGCGATCGTATTGGCACCGGACGTATTCTTCTCGCGACATTATGCTGTGCCGTGGTGATGTTTTTTGCGATGTCGTTTGTGACCTCGCCGTTGCAACTCGGCATTCTACGTTTCTTATTAGGTTTCGCTGATGGCGCCATGCTACCGGCGGTACAAACGCTGCTACTCAAATATTCCAGCGATCAAGTCACGGGGCGTATATTCGGTTATAACCAGTCCTTTATGTATCTGGGGAATGTCGCCGGTCCGTTAATGGGTGCCTCGGTATCAGCGATGGCAGGTTTCCGTTGGGTATTTGTCGCCACGGCTATTGTGGTCCTGATCAATTTATTCCCGCTTCGCTTTGCGCTTCGTCGTGCGGCAAAAAAATAATATTTACCCTGCCGCAAATTATTTCCTTATGATTTCAACGCACAAAACAGGTATGCGATCTGTTAGCCTTGCCATAGAAACGTTTCGCTAAAACTTTCAGCTGTAATTTTTTCTATTTCATGCAAAATAAATACGACTTTTATCAGGTATGTTCTGAAAAATGTGTTAATGTCGGAATCCTTCTGAAAAGGAAATAGCACCATGAAAAATCTTATTGCAGAGTTGTTGGTGAAACTTGCTGAAAAAGAAGAGGAAGCGAAAGAGTTGACCGCACAAGTCGAGGCGCTGGAAATAGTCGTGACTGCGCTTATCCGGCATATGGAAAAAAATCAATTCGAAGCGCTGGTGACGGATGTCGAATCCGCGCTGGATCAGGCCGATCCCCGGGCTTACGTGTCAGAGCGCGATACGGAAATATTAAGGCAATATCTAAATAAGTTGTTACGGCATCCGCGTAGCTAACGCGCCGCGCTGACGTGGTGGATGCTGTCATAAGAGTGTCATCTGCCTTTTATAAAGTCTCCTTGTTTTTTAAAAAGTATTTATTACATGGAGAAGATAAAAGTGAGATACAGCGCAATATTCATCGCATTATTACCTCTGCTGACTGCTCCCGTTATTGGTGCAGAAATGACATCAACAGCGGTGCTGGATAATCGTGCTGCGCAGGGGGATATCACTACGCCTGGCGGAGCCCGTCGTTTATCAGCGGATCAGACCGACGCTATCCGCGCTTCAATTAACAGTGGCAAGGCAAAGAATATTATTCTGCTGATTGGCGACGGTATGGGGGATTCAGAAATTACTGCCGCGCGAAATTATGCCGAAGGGGCAGGTGGTTATTTTAAAGGGATTGATGCATTACCCCTTACCGGTCAATACACCCATTACGCATTAGATAAGAAAACCGGCAAACCGGATTACGTAACGGATTCTGCTGCTTCCGCCACCGCATGGAGCACCGGGGTGAAAACCTATAACGGCGCGCTGGGTGTGGATATTCACGAAAAAGATCACACCACAATTCTTGAAATGGCAAAAGCGGCAGGTTTAAAAACCGGGAACGTCTCTACGGCCGAATTACAGGATGCGACGCCTGCGGCGCTGGTTTCGCACGTGACATCACGCAAATGCTACGGTCCGGTCGTGACCAGCGAAAAATGCCCGGGCAACGCGCTGGAAAAAGGCGGTAAAGGCTCGATTACCGAACAACTGTTGAATGCGCGTGCTGACGTCACCCTGGGTGGCGGTGCGAAAACCTTCTCCGAAACGGCGACGGCAGGCGAATGGCAGGGCAAAACGCTGCGCGAGCAGGCGCAGGCGCGTGGCTATCAGTTAGTCAGCGATGCAAGCTCACTGGATGCCATCACCGAAGCTAATCAGGATAAGCCGTTGCTGGGTCTGTTTTCCGAGGGGAACATGCCTGTGCGCTGGGAAGGGCCGAAGGCCTCTTTCCACGGCAATATCGACAAACCGGCCGTGACCTGTACACCAAACCCAAAACGAGACGCGAGTGTGCCGACACTGGCGCAAATGACCGAAAAGGCCATTTCCCTGCTCAGCAATGGCGAAAAAGGTTTCTTCCTGCAGGTTGAAGGCGCATCCATTGATAAACAGGATCACGCGGCAAATCCGTGCGGTCAGATTGGTGAGACGGTCGATCTTGACGAAGCCGTGCAAAAGGCGCTGGAATTTGCCAAAAAAGACGGTAACACGCTGGTGATTGTCACTGCTGACCATGCCCATGCCAGCCAGATCATCCCGGCAGACACTAAAGCGCCAGGACTGTCGCAGGCGCTGAACACTAAAGACGGCGCGGTAATGGCAATGACCTACGGCAATTCTGAAGAAGAGTCGATGGAGCATACCGGTGCGCAGCTTCGCATCGCCGCTTATGGCCCCCATGCCGCGAATGTCATTGGTTTAACCGATCAGACCGATCTCTTCTACACCATGAAAGACGCGCTCGCGCTGAAATAAGGAAAAACCCGGCAGTGAAAACGCGCTGTCGGGTGGTTTTTTTGCCGTAACCGACCAGACTTACAGGGAATAACTCTCAGAAGGATGATGCAATGAAAATTACATTACTGGTGACATTGCTCTTTGGCATGGCGGTGATGACGACGGTGAATGCGGCGGAGAAAACCTTAACGCCGCAGCAGCAGAGAATGACGACCTGTAACCAGCAGGCGACCGCCAAATCGCTGAAAGGCGATGCGCGGAAAACTTATATGAGTGATTGCCTGAAGAACGGCTCGTCGGCGTCAAATGAGAAAAGCCTGACGCCGCAGCAACAGAAAATGCGTGAGTGTAATTCGCAGGCCACGCAGCAGTCACTCAAAGGGGATGATCGCAGTAAATTTATGAGTGCCTGCCTGAAGAAACAGGGTTAACGCTTAGCACGTCGGGTGAACGGTTTACGTTGCACCCGACGTGCTTTCCGCGTCAGGATTTGCTCAGTTGTTCCGATTTTTCCATGCACTTCGTCATCGCTTCAATCACGGCGGCGCGGAACCCGCGCTCTTCCAGAACGCGAACTGCTTCGATAGTCGTCCCTGCTGGCGAGCAGACCATATCTTTCAGCTCGCCGGGGTGTTTACCTGTTTCCAGCACCATTTTGGCGGAGCCCATCACCGCCTGCGCGGCAAATTTATAGGCCTGCGCGCGAGGCATTCCGCCCAGCACAGCGGCGTCAGCCATCGCTTCGATAAACATAAACACGTAAGCCGGCGCGGAGCCGCTGACGCCGACCACCGGATGGATCATCGGTTCGGCAATCACTTCTGCTTCACCGAAGCAGCGGAAAATATTCAGCACATCGGCGGTATCTTCCGGCGTGACCAGTGCGTTTGGCGTCACAGACGTCATGCCGGCCTTTACCAGTGACGGGGTATTCGGCATTGCACGAACAATTTTACGATCGTGGCCCAGCGCGCGGGCGAGTTGCTCAAGCGTGACGCCTGCCGCGATCGAAACGACGAGGGAATCTTTATTCAGGCTGGAGGCGATATCACTCAGCACTTTGACCATGATGCCTGGTTTTACGGCGCCAAAGACGATGTCTGCAATTTGCGCGACCTCCTGAGCACTTTGTGCGGCATTGACCCCGAACTCATCATGCAGGGCGGCAACCTTGTCCGGTGATGGGGTATAGACCCAAATCTGCCCGGACATCACCTGCCCACTGGCGATAAGCCCACCGAGAATGGCTTTGCCCATATTGCCGCAGCCGATAAAACCGATCTTCTTCTCCATCACGTTCTCCCTCAGCTCGTTTTATAGCGATATAGCTTAACATCTTGTGACTATCTCTGGCGGGAAAAGCACGAGATAATAGCCCGCTGACAGGATCTTCAGGAGTCACAATGGCCATTTGGGTGGATGCGGACGCGTGTCCGAACGTCATCAAAGATATTCTTTTTCGGGCGGCCGAGCGGACGCAAATCCCGCTCACGCTGGTGGCAAACCAGAATTTGCGAGTGCCGCCGTCGCGCGTCATCCGGACGTTACGGGTCGCTGCCGGGTTCGACGTTGCGGATAACGAAATTGTACGGCTGTGCCAGCCCGGCGATCTGGTGATCACGGCAGACATTCCACTGGCAGCGGAAGTGCTGGCAAAAGGCGGTGTCGCCCTTAATCCGCGTGGCGAGTGTTACAGCGAAGCGACGATCCGCGAACGGTTGACGATGCGAGATTTTATGGACACACTCCGCGCCAGCGGTATTCAGACTGGCGGCCCGGACAGCTTATCGCAACGGGACCGACAACACTTTGCCGCAGAGCTGGAGAAATGGTTACTTCGCGTGAAACGTCAGCAGGGCTAACCTCCGTCCGGCGCGGGTGTGCAGGGTCAGAAAGCTTGTCAAAAGCTGACGCTTTCATGTAATGTTGGCGAAACATAAGCTGACCTTAAATGTTTACACTTAATGATCATAGTGCCAGAAACAGGCTTTATTAGTTAATGTGTTAGCAGTGATTCGTAAATATAATTTTACACATAGACATGTACTCATTGACGGGTACCCTTTTCGTTGAACGACCATCCCGCGCGTTGCGGTACCAGGGGGATCCCCAGGTTATGACACAACCTATATTTCTGATCGGCGCCCGCGGTTGCGGAAAAACGACTGTTGGCGAGGCGTTAACCCGCGCCTGCGGATTTATCTTTATCGACACCGACCAGGCATTACAGGCGAAGGCGCAGAAGTCTATCGCCGAGATTGTAGAAGAAGAGGGCTGGTCAGCGTTTCGCGCACGTGAAACCGCGACGCTGCAGTCGGTTACGCAACCCGCAACGGTGATCGCGACCGGCGGCGGGATTATCCTTTCCCCGGTGAACCGGGACTTCATGCGCAACAATGGCATAGTGATCTATCTTAATGCGCCAGTGTCCGTGCTGGCGGAACGTCTGGAAGCGTTTCCGGAAGAAGCGCAGCGCCCGACATTGACCGGCAAACCGATCAGTGAAGAGGTACACGAGGTACTGGCGCAACGTGACGCTCTTTATCGTCAGACGGCGCATCATGTGGTGGATGCCAGCGGTGCGCCGGAAGCGGTGGTGCGTGAAATCCTGACTGCATTACAGGTCGCCCGCGCCAGCTAATCCCTTACCCCAGCCCCGGGTGGACGGGGCTGTCTTGCTGCTAATTCCTTCTCTTTGCCCGCTCCGGTTTGCGCTGAATGAGCAAAAAATGCGCCATTAATGTTTTTCCGGTACGCCGAAATATGCCTGGTACGGCGTGAATCACACTTTTCATTAATCGAAAGTGTTAATGAGAGGTTAAGCTCAGGATATTTCAGGTGAGTTTTGGAATCATTTGGAATCTTTACATTTCGATGACCAGTGGAGATGCTACGCTTTTGAACGGTTCTTTTCATAACCAGAAAAAAGGCGGATATCTGTCGTAAGCCTGTTCAAAAAGTAGTGGAGAGACTGTGCTCTGCCAGGGCAGACGCAGTCTGAATGAAAGGTACATAACATGAGTGCAAGCCTGGCGATTCTTACTATTGGTGTCGTGCCAGTCAATGAGGCATTACCCTACCTGACCGAGAATATCAGGGAAGACCAAATCACTCATATCAGCCTGCTTGGCAAAATGACCCGTGAAGAGGTGATGGAAGATTATGCTGCTGAGCCCGGCGAAGAGATGATCGTGTCGTTACTGAACGACAACGAAAGAGTTTATGTGTCAAAAGCCAAAGTGGTGCGCGATCTGCAGGCCGTTATCGAGGTTTTAGATCAGCAGAATTATGACGTGATCCTGTTCATGAGCACCGCGCCGATTACCAGTCTCGTCGCGCGCAATGCCATTCTGCTGGAGCCGTTGCGGATTATTCCGCCGCTGGTGGCGTCAATCGTAGATGGCCATCACGTCGGGGTGCTCGTGCCGCTAAAAGAGTTGATCCCCTCGCAGCGACAGAAATGGCAGGTTCTGGAAAACCCGCCTCGTTTTGCTCTGGCAGATCCGATGCAGCACACCGACGCACAAATGGTGGAAGCCGGGCGCGAGTTAATTGACAGCGGCGCGGATGTGCTGATGCTGGATTGTCTCGGTTATAGCCAGAAGCATCGTGATCTCCTGCAAAAGGCGCTGGATGTACCGGTATTGCTTTCAAATATCCTGGTGGCGCGCCTGGCCGCTGAACTGCTGGTGTAACGTGTTTTTTTGCGTGACAGCCCTTCACGCTGGCCCCTATATTGAAAGCTTAACTTAAGCGATAAGGGCCAGTTTATGCTTCAAAGTAATGAATACTTTTCCGGCAAAGTGAAATCCATTGGATTTACCAGCAGCAGTACAGGCAAAGCCAGCGTTGGCGTGATGGCGGAAGGGGAGTACACCTTTGGTACCGCAGAACCAGAAGAGATGACGGTGGTTAGCGGCGCGCTGCACGTTCTGTTGCCAGGGGAAACCGAGTGGAAAACCTATGAAGCCGGAGCGGTGTTCCGTGTGCCTGGCCATAGCGAGTTTCATCTGCAGGTCGCGGAACCGACCTCCTATCTTTGCCGCTATCTGAAATAAAAAAATCCCGGCCTTGTGCCGGGACTCCTTTTAGCGCTGGGCTTCGCCGCCCAGGCCTTCGACCAGATTCTGAATCAACGCGGCCAGCTCGCCTGTCATCAGAATGAAATCCGCATCAAAACGTTGGGCGTAATCTTCGCGGTCAATGTCATCGTTCTGATCGCGCAATTCATCGCTGAACTTCAGGCGCTTCAGGGAACCATCGTCGCAAAGCACAAACTGGATGCGCTGCTGCCAGTCGAGCGCCAGTTTGGTCACCACTTTTCCGGCTTCGATATGCACGGCGATTTCGTCGCTGACCAGATCCTGTTTTTTCGCGCGGATCACGCCGCCATCTTCCAGCATCGCTTTCAGCTCGGCTTCGTCCAGCAACTGGAACCCCTGCGCGACCGTACCGGAACGGACCCACTCGGTCAGCGTCAGTTCAATAGGATTTTCCAGCGACAGCGGCACCACCGGCAGCGAGCCGAGAGTTTTACGCAGCAGGGCGAGGGTGTCTTCGGCTTTTTTCGCGCTGGCGCAGTCCACCATGATTAACCCGTTGACGGTATCAATCCACATCATGGTCTGGCTGTAGCGGCTGAATGCGCGCGGCAGCAGCGTGTGGAGCACTTCGTCTTTCAGGGAATCTTTTTCGGTTTTCTTCAGCTTGCGGCTCTGCTCGGCTTCCAGTTTCTGGATTTTGGCTTCCAGCGCCTGTTTGATCACCGGAGAGGGGAGGATCTTCTCCTCTTTACGCGCACAGATAACAATCTGGCCGTTCGCCGTGTGCGTCAGCGCGTCACTGTTGTGTGAACCCATCGGCGGTACCCAGCCGGTTTTTGCCATATCCTGGCTACCGCACGGAGTGAATGCCAGTCCGGCTAACTGTTTCTCCATCTCTTCAGCACGCAGCGTGATGTCGCGGCTGAGACGGTAAACCATTACATTTTTGAACCACAGCATGTTAATTTCCACGGCATTGTTTGAAACCAGCGGGCATGATAGCGAATTGTCGCTACGCTTGCATTGTTAATCCGGACCAGGGGAGCGTTCTGTGCGTATAGGCATTGATTTAGGCGGCACAAAAACCGAAGTGGTCGCTCTAAGTGACCAGGGTGAACAGCTTTTTCGTCATCGTCTGCCGACGCCGCGTGATGACTACCATAAGACCATCGAAACCATTGCGACGCTGGTGGCGATGGCAGAAAAAGAGACCGGCCAGCAGGGCACTGTCGGTATGGGCATTCCGGGTTCGATTTCGCCCTACACCGGCGTGGTGAAAAATGCTAACTCCACCTGGCTCAACGGGAAACCGTTTGATAAGGATTTACGCCAGCGTCTCAATCGTGAAGTGCGTCTGGCGAACGACGCCAATTGCCTGGCCGTGTCAGAAGCGGTGGACGGCGCGGCGGCAGGGGCGCAAACGGTCTTCGCGGTGATTATCGGCACCGGCTGCGGCGCGGGGGTGGCGATCAACGGTCGTTCGCATATCGGCGGCAATGGCACGGCAGGCGAGTGGGGGCATAATCCACTGCCGTGGATGGATGACGACGAGTTGCGTTACCGCGCGGAAGTGCCGTGCTACTGCGGGAAACAGGGTTGCATTGAAACTTTTATTTCCGGTACCGGGTTTGCCACTGATTTTCAGCGGCTGAGCGGTCAGGCGCTGAAGGGGAATGAAATCATGCACCTGGTTGAGGAGCAGGATCCGATCGCGGAACTGGCGCTCAGCCGATACGAACTACGGCTGGCGAAGTCGCTGGCGCATGTGGTGAATATTCTCGACCCGGACGTGATTGTGCTCGGTGGTGGCATGAGTAATGTAGATCGTTTGTACAAAACCGTGCCGGGGCTGGTGAAAAACTGGGTATTTGGCGGCGAGTGTGAAACCCCGATCCGCAAAGCGGTACATGGCGACTCCAGCGGCGTTCGCGGCGCCGCCTGGTTGTGGCCGCTTTAGCCTCACATACTGCGACAATCACCCGTAGGCCCGGCAAGCGTAGCGCCCCGGGCTGACGTTTATTCCACCGCGAAGGTTTTATCCAGCCGGCTGTAACCCAGACCGTTAATTTTCTTCACTTTGATCTGCACTGGAATGCGCTCTTTCATCGCCTCAACATGGCTGATGACGCCGATGATTTTGCCGCTGGCATTCAGTGCATCAAGCGCATCCAGCGCGGTATCCAGCGTTTCGCTGTCCAGCGTGCCAAACCCTTCATCAAGGAACAGGGAGTCGATCCGCGTTTTGTGGCTGACCAGGTCAGAGAGCGCCAGCGCCAGCGCGAGGCTGACAAGAAAACTCTCGCCACCGGATAGCGTGCGGGTATCACGCACCGCATCGGCCTGCCAGGTATCGACCACTTCCAGCTCCAGCGCGTCGCTGGCTTTGCGCTGCAACAGATAGCGGCCATGCAAGCGGGTCAGTTGATGATTCGCCAGCCACACCAGATTATCGAGCGTCAGTCCCTGGGCAAATTTGCGGAATTTATCCCCTTCTTTTGAACCGATCAGCGCGTTGAGCCAGCTCCAGTCCTCCACCTGCTGCGTAGCCTGGGCGATTTTCTCCATCAGCGCCTGCTGATGCTGCCGGTTGTCGGCATCCTGCTTCAGTTGCTGGCGAATTTCCCCCTGTAGTGAGGTGTTTTCCCGCAGTTGCTGCGTGACGTGCTGCAATTGTTGCTGTAACTCGTCGGGCGGTTGTGTGGCATCCAGCGCGGCAGGGGGTGTTTGCCGGTGCAACTGCAATGCCGCCAGCGCCTGCTCTGCCAGCGTTTGTCCCTGCTGAACGGCTTTTTCCAGTTGCGCTTTCAATTCTTCCAGCGTCTGGCGGGTGCTTTCATCGAGCAAGGCTGCCAGAAAAGCGGGTTGATCGGCAAACGGGCTGGCGGCGAGTGCGTCGGTAAACTGTTTCTGGAGCGCAGCCAGTCGTTCGTTTTCCAGCGCTTCCTGTTGCTGACGCGTTTGCCACTGGCTGTGCAACGACACACAGTCATGATGTACCTGCTGCCAGCCATCAAGCGGTACAGGCTCCAGCGTCTCTTCGGTTTCAGGTTTCGGCAGCGTTTCCAGCAGCGGAACCAGCGCGCCACGCTGTTGCAGGAGCGTCTGTTGTTCCGTTTGCTGCGTCTGCCACTGACGGGCATCTTCACTGCGTGCCGCCAGCCAGTGCGTTTCTTCGCCATCGGCGGGCAGTGTCAGGTTAAACGGGCGGAGCGATTCATTGAGCGCCTGTAATCGAGCCTCGCGTTCCCGCCTCAACTGGTCGTGTTGCTGCGCTAATTCATTGATCTGATTCTGCAGACTGAGCCGCTGGCTTGCCTGCCAGAGCTGCTGCTCTTCATCGTCCTGCTGTTTCAGCCAGCCGGTGATATCATCGGTGGGCGACAGCGTGATCAGCAATTCGCCAGTCACCTGCTGCCATTGCGCCGTCAGCGCATGCGTTTGCTGATGCAGGGTGTCCACCTCCTGCGTGTCGCTTTGCGTCTGTTTCTGCAACGCCTCCAGTTGCCCCCGCAGTGCGGCGCCTTCCTCTTTCAACTGATTGACTTCACGCTCCAGTGCATCGCGGCGGGCCTGGTTCACGCCGGGAACGATGGCCTGATATTCCGCCACTGCCGGATGTTCCGTTGAACCGCACAGCGGGCAGGGCAGCCCGGCCTGGAGACGCGCGCGCTCCGCTTCCAGCTTCACAATGGTCGATTCCTGTTCGCACAAGGTACGCACGTCAATGTATTGCTGATGCTTCTCCTTATAGTGCTGACGGCGCTGTTGCAGCAGGTTTTCCATCTGAGTCTGTTTGTTCTGCCGCGCGATTAACCCCGTCTGCAATCGTTGCAGCCGCTGTTGCAGCGGTAAAAACTGACCGTGCAGGGCGGCGAGATGCTGACGTTGTGGCCGCAGAGCGCTGTGTTGTGCCAGCGCTTGCGCGAGCGCATCGGCGTCCAGCGTCAGGCCGGAATCCGGCAGCGCCTGGCGTTTTTGTTCCAGTTCATGCTGTTTTTGTCGCAGCGAGGCGAGCTGCGCGCCATCCCGCGAAAGCTGAGTGAAAGTGGCCTGCCAGCCGCTCAGCACATTTGCCAACTGGCGAAAGTGCTCGTGCTGCCCGATCCAGTCAGCGACGCGCTTTTCCTGTTCGAGCAAGGCGTTATGCTGCTTTTCGGCGCTGCGCCAGATACGGTCTCTCAGACGCAGCGAGGTGTGTAAGCGAGTATTCACTTCTTCGCTCTGCCGACAAGTATCAGCGACCATCGCCGTCTGCTCCTGCAGGCGCGTCCACAGCGGGCGTAACTGTTCGGCTGGCCGGGAGCGGGTCAGGATTTCCAGTTGTGGCTGCGCCGCTGCCAGCGCCTGTTGCGCGTCGCGTAAGCGGGTCTGGCTACGCTGCTGCTCATTTTCCAGCTCCAGCTGACGGGTGAGCCACTGAAGTTGCGTCTGCAACTGTGCCTGGGCGGTCAGCGTCTGCTGTTCTTCCGTAGTAAGTGCCTGCAAACGTTGCTGTAACGCCTGCTGTTGCTCGTCGCTGAGCATCTGCACACCTGACGCCTGCGCCTGCCATTTTTCCAGTTCGGTACGGGCGTTTTTATGTTTTTCAAACACCATCGACGATATTTGCCCGTAGATTTCGGTGCCGGTCAGTTCTTCGAGCAGTTCTGCCCGCTCTTTGGGTTTCGCATTCAGGAAGGCGGCGAACTGCCCCTGCGACAGCAGCATCGAACGGGTAAAGCGACCGTAATCCAGCCCGGTCAGTGAGGCGGTCAGATCCAGCTTGTCTTTGACTTTGTCGGCCAGAATTTTGCCGTCTTCACAGCGGGCCAGCTCCACACGCGGTGCCTGTAAATTGCCATCCGGCTGATTGCGGGCGCGGTTCTGACTCCAGAACGCGCGATAACTGACGCCTTTCACCTCAAACTCCACCTCCGCCAGACACTCGGCGGTGTCGCGGGTCATCAGATCGTTTTGCGATTGCGAAACGGTGTTCAGGCGCGGGGTTTCGTGGTAGAGCGCAAGGCAGATGGCATCCAGTAGCGTGGTTTTTCCCGCCCCGGTCGGGCCGGTGATGGCAAATAAACCATTGCTGGCGAACGGCTCTGTGGTGAAATCGATTTTCCATTCACCCTTGAGGGAGTTGATATTTTTCAGGCGCAGACTAAGGATTTTCATGTGTTTTCCTCCCTGGACAGGCTGTGCAGGGTTTCATCAAACAACTGCCGCAAGCGCGCCTGTTGGTCTTCTTCCAGCGTTTCCAGCGCCAGGCGGCGGGCAAACACCTCTTCAACCCGCAGTTCGCTCAGGGTTTCACGCTTCTCGCTAGCGATAATCCGCTCCCGCTGTTCGCGGCTGCGGCGGATTAGCAGCACCTCAACCGGCAAGTCCTCTGTCATAGTCTGGATTTTACGTTGCAGATCATGCAGGTATTCGTCGCTGCTGATTTCGATATCCAGCCACACCGGCACGGTTTCCGTACGATTGCGCCACTCGCCAAGCTGAGCGCTGATACTGGCGAAATCGCCTTTGATCACCGCCAGCGGTTGCGTTACTGGTACTTCCAGCGTATCAACCTGCGCCAGTTTGCCGTTGCTGAAACTCACCAGATGAACGCTTTTGCGCTTTCCGGTTTCGTCAAAGCTCAGGGCGATGGGTGAACCGCAGTAGCGGATATGCTCGCTCCCGCCGATCTGCTGCGCGCGATGGATATGCCCGAGGGCGATGTAATCGGCGGCGGGGAAATTCTGCGCCGGAAAGGCGTCGAGTGTGCCGATGTAGATATCGCGCACCGCATCGCTTTTACTGGCGCCGACCGTGGTGAGATGACCGCTGGCGATAATGGGCAGCGTACGATCGCCTCGTAGCGCAACGGCCTGCTGGTGTTGCTGATGATAGTAGTCGGTGATCGCAGCCAGCAGATGCTGCTGTTTTTCACTGCCGGAATGCCCGGCCTGGCTGGTGACAACATCACGCGGGCGCAGGAACGGTACCGGGCAGAAAATCGCCCCCACGGTACCGTCGCGGCGCTTCAGTTCAAAAGGAGCGCAGCCCGCACTGGCAACCACTGTTGTATTCAGAAACGCGAGGATATCGCGCGATTCATTCAGTGTGGCGACAGAGTCATGATTGCCGGCAAGCACCACCAGATGACAGCCAGTGCACTGGAGCTTCACCACAAAGCGGTTATAGAGTTCGCGCGCATAACTTGGCGGCGAACCGGTATCAAAAATATCGCCTGCCACAATAATGGCATCTACCAGCTGTTCTTCTGCCGTCTGAAGCAGCCAGTCAAGAAAAGCCTCGTGTTCGGCGGCACGGCTCTTGCTGTAAAAGTTCTGGCCCAGGTGCCAGTCCGAGGTGTGGATGATGCGCATAGCGGGTCCGTAGCAGTGAAGCGTAACGCCGATTATAAACATTCAACGTATGTGGGGTCGACGAGTGTCATAATCGCCTGCAGTGACTATCATAAGACGGTCATCTTTTCATAAATCTGTCATAAATCTGACGCATAATGGCGCCGCACTCTATAATTGCTACTAAAAATACAGGGTAAATAATGGCGAGACGAATTCTGGTCGTTGAAGATGAAGCACCTATCCGCGAGATGGTCTGCTTCGTGCTGGAGCAAAATGGCTTTCAGCCAGTTGAGGCCGAGGATTATGACAGCGCAGTGAATCAACTCAACGAACCCTGGCCTGATTTGATTCTGCTTGACTGGATGTTGCCGGGAGGCTCTGGGCTTCAGTTCATCAAACACATGAAACGCGAAGCAATGACGCGTGAGATCCCCGTCGTCATGCTCACAGCGCGTGGCGAAGAAGAAGATCGTGTGCGCGGACTGGAAACTGGCGCGGACGATTACATCACCAAACCCTTTTCACCGAAAGAGCTGGTGGCCCGTATTAAGGCCGTGATGCGCCGTATTTCACCGATGGCAGTAGAAGAGGTGATTGAAATGCAGGGGTTAAGCCTCGATCCCACCTCGCATCGCGTCATGACTGGCGAAAACCCGCTTGATATGGGGCCTACCGAATTTAAGCTCCTCCACTTCTTTATGACGCACCCGGAACGTGTTTACAGTCGCGAGCAATTGTTAAATCATGTCTGGGGCACCAATGTGTATGTCGAAGACCGGACGGTCGATGTACACATTCGCCGTTTACGTAAGGCGCTGGAACTGAGCGGTCATGATCGCATGGTTCAAACCGTTCGCGGTACGGGCTATCGCTTTTCCGCTCGTTTCTAAAAATTTGACAGGAGTAGACCCGTGCTGGAACGGCTGTCATGGAGAAGGCTGGCGCTTGAGCTGATCTTATGTTGTATCCCGGCGCTCATTCTGGGGGGGATTTTTGGTTACCTGCCGTGGTTTTTACTGGCGGCGGTGACAGGGCTGTTAGTCTGGCATTTCTGGAATTTATTACGCCTTTCCTGGTGGCTTTGGGTTGATCGTAGCATGACGCCGCCGCCAGGACTTGGTAGTTGGGAGCCGCTGTTATACGGTCTGCACCAGATGCAGATGCGCAACAAAAAGCGGCGGCGCGAGCTGGGAAGCCTGATCAAACGCTTTCGCAGCGGAGCGGAATCGCTGCCGGATGCCGTCATCCTCACTACTGAAGAAGGCACCATTTTCTGGTGTAACGGCCTGGCGCAGCAGGTGCTGGGCTTGCGCTGGCCTGACGACAGCGGGCAAAACATTCTGAACCTGCTCCGCTATCCCGAATTTGCCCATTATCTTAAACATCGCGATTTCTCAAAGCCGCTGAATCTGGTGCTTAATACCGGGCGACATCTGGAAATCCGCGTGATGCCTTACAGCGAGCAACAGTGGCTGATGGTGGCGCGCGACGTCACCCAGATGCATCAACTGGAAGGCGCGCGGCGAAACTTCTTCGCCAACGTCAGCCATGAGTTGCGTACGCCGCTGACGGTATTGCAGGGGTATCTCGAGATGATGCAGGAGCAGACGCTCGACGGCCCGCTGCGCGAAAAAGCCCTGCATACCATGCGCGAGCAGACCTTCCGGATGGAAGGGCTGGTTAAACAGCTGCTGACGTTGTCGAAAATTGAAGCCGCACCGAAAATGGCGATGAACGACCGTATTGATGTGCCGATGATGCTGCGGGTGGTGGAGCGGGAAGCGCAAACGCTCAGCCAGCAGAGGCATATTCTCCATTTTGAGGTGGATGACACATTACTGGTAATGGGTAATGAAGAGCAACTGCGCAGCGCCATATCAAACCTGGTGTATAACGCGATTAACCACACGCCTGCCGGCACGGAGATCACTGTACGATGGGAGCGGGCGCTACATGGCGCGCAGTTCAGCGTGGAGGATAACGGCCCGGGGATTGCTGCAGAGCATATTCCGCGCCTGACGGAACGTTTTTACCGTGTGGATAAAGCGCGCTCGCGGCAAACTGGCGGCAGCGGTCTGGGGTTGGCGATTGTGAAGCATGCGATCAGCCATCATGACAGCCGTCTGGAAATTGAAAGTACCGTGGGCAAAGGCACGCGTTTTAGCTTTATCCTGCCGGAACGTTTGATTGCCAAAAAAGCCGGTTAATGAGGTTAATGTCATCTTTTCTTTCCGGGACCCGCTCAGGCTGGTCCTTTTTATTTGCAGCTGATCTTAATTCTGATGGATTAATGCGCGTCTGATGTTTTTTTGTTCGCATGATTAGCCATATGTTTTTTGTCTTTCTGGCTTAAAACTCTATACTGAAAATTACTATTAGCATAATCATCTGGTTTTACGATCCCTTCTTGCTTTAAAACGTTATAAGCGTTTAAATTGCGCCCTTGCAGACTTTTACACACTGCATTTGCGTGGTAATTCGAAAAACAATTCTTCGCCGCGCGTATTCGGGAGCATTTCCCGCTGAGTTACGCATTTATTGCCGCGGTATTATCCCACCGGGAAAACGCGAATAGTTACATTTTTACAACACCACATCCACAGGCAGTCAGACACTATGACCCATCAGTTAAAATCACGCGACATCATCGCCCTGGGCTTTATGACCTTTGCGTTGTTTGTTGGCGCTGGCAACATTATTTTTCCTCCTATGGTCGGCTTGCA
Organism: Trabulsiella guamensis ATCC 49490; assembly: GCF_000734965.1. Classification (GTDB taxonomy): domain Bacteria; phylum Pseudomonadota; class Gammaproteobacteria; order Enterobacterales; family Enterobacteriaceae; genus Trabulsiella; species Trabulsiella guamensis. The sequence continues at coordinate 7,076 of NZ_JMTB01000051.1, read as the reverse complement.
GGCAGGCGAACACGTCTGGATGGCGGCGTTCGGCTTTTTGATTACGGCTGTGGGTCTGCCGGTGCTGACGGTGGTGGCGCTGGCGAAAGTCGGCGGCGGCGTGGACAGCCTCAGTACGCCGATTGGTAAAGTGGCGGGTGTTTTGCTGGCGACGGTGTGTTATCTGGCGGTAGGCCCACTGTTCGCAACGCCGCGTACGGCGACCGTCTCCTTTGAAGTGGGGATTGCACCGCTGACGGGCGAGGGCGCGCTGCCGCTGCTCATCTACAGTCTGGTCTATTTTGCGCTGGTGATCCTCGTGTCACTCTACCCGGGCAAGCTGCTGGATACCGTCGGCAACTTCCTGGCGCCGCTGAAAATCATCGCGCTGCTAATCCTCTCCATTGCGGCTATCGTCTGGCCAGCTGGGCCGATCAGCCACGCGCTGGAAGCCTACCAGACTGCGCCGTTCTCCAACGGCTTTGTGAACGGCTACCTGACGATGGATACCCTGGGGGCGATGGTCTTTGGTATCGTTATCGTTAATGCGGCGCGTTCGCGCGGCGTGACTGAAGCGCGTCTGCTGACCCGCTACACTATCTGGGCGGGCCTGATGGCTGGTGTCGGCCTGACGCTGCTCTATCTGGCACTGTTTCGTCTCGGCTCTGACAGTTCGCTGCTGGTCGAACAGTCTGCCAACGGCGCGGCGATTCTGCATGCATATGTTCAGCACACATTCGGTGGTGCGGGCAGCTTCCTGTTAGCGGCACTGATTTTCATCGCTTGTATGGTCACCGCCGTGGGCCTGACCTGCGCCTGCGCAGAGTTCTTCTCCCAGTATCTGCCGTTCTCCTACCGCACGCTGGTGCTGGTGCTGGGCGTCTTTTCAATGGCGGTGTCCAACCTTGGACTGAGCCATTTGATCCAGATTTCCATTCCGGTGCTGACCGCGATTTATCCGCCGTGTATTGCGCTGGTGGTGCTGAGTTTCACCCGTAACTGGTGGCACAATACAGGCCGCGTGATTGCACCGCCGATGTTTATCAGCCTGATTTTTGGTATCCTTGACGGCGTTAAGGCGTCTGCCTTTGCAGAGGTGCTTCCAGGCTGGACCGCGCGTCTGCCGCTGGCAGAACAGGGGCTTGCCTGGCTGATGCCGACGATGGTGATGGTCGTGCTGGCTGTTATCTGGGATCGCGCCGTTGGCCGTCAGGTAACGTCAAACGCTCACTAATCCGGCGCTGACAGGGTTAATGAACCACGGGGTGTGAAACTCCGTGGTTTTTGTTTTTGATAATTTGGTATTTTTGGCAGTGGAGTCGATGGAAAGTACAAATAAGCTAAAACGCGGGCTGAGCACGCGCCATATTCGCTTCATGGCGCTCGGTTCCGCGATTGGTACGGGGCTTTTTTATGGTTCGGCTGACGCCATTAAAATGGCCGGTCCGAGCGTGCTGCTGGCGTATATCATTGGCGGTGTCGCCGCTTACATCATTATGCGTGCGCTGGGTGAAATGTCCGTGCACAACCCTTCTGCCAGCTCCTTTTCGCGCTATGCGCAGGAAAATCTCGGCCCGCTTGCCGGGTATATCACTGGCTGGACCTACTGTTTCGAAATTCTGATTGTGGCGATTGCCGATGTTACCGCTTTCGGCATCTATATGGGCGTCTGGTTCCCGGCGGTACCGCACTGGATCTGGGTGCTGAGCGTCGTGCTGATCATCTGCGCTATCAACCTGATGAGCGTGAAGGTGTTTGGCGAGCTGGAGTTCTGGTTCTCGTTCTTTAAAGTCGCCACTATTATCATCATGATTGTCGCTGGTTTCGGCATCATCATCTGGGGTATTGGCAACGGTGGTCAGCCCACCGGGATTCACAATCTCTGGAGCAATGGCGGCTTCTTCAGCAATGGCTGGCTCGGGATGGTGATGTCGCTGCAAATGGTGATGTTCGCCTATGGCGGAATTGAAATTATCGGCATCACTGCAGGTGAAGCGAAAGATCCGGAGAAGTCGATTCCGCGCGCAATTAACTCAGTACCGATGCGAATTCTGGTGTTCTATGTTGGTACGCTGTTTGTGATTATGTCGATTTACCCGTGGAATCAGGTGGGTACGAACGGTAGTCCGTTCGTGCTGACCTTCCAGCATATGGGCATCACCTTCGCCGCCAGTATTCTCAACTTTGTGGTACTGACCGCATCGCTTTCCGCCATCAACAGCGATGTGTTTGGCGTGGGGCGAATGCTGCACGGCATGGCGGAGCAGGGCAGCGCGCCAAAGGTGTTTGCTAAAACCTCGCGTCGTGGCATTCCGTGGGTGACGGTACTGGTGATGACCATTGCGTTGCTGTCCGCTGTATATCTCAACTACATCATGCCGGAGAACGTGTTCCTGGTTATCGCCTCGCTGGCAACCTTTGCCACCGTCTGGGTGTGGATCATGATCCTGCTGTCGCAAATCGCTTTCCGTCGTCGTCTGCCGCCGGAAGAGGTGAAAGCGCTGAAATTCAAAGTGCCGGGTGGCGTCGCAACCACGGTGGTTGGTTTGCTGTTCCTGGTCTTTATTATTGCATTGATCGGTTATCACCCGGATACCCGCATCTCGCTGTACGTCGGCGCCGCGTGGATTATCCTGCTGCTGATTGGCTGGGGCATTAAAGCGCGTCGTCAGCGTCAGCTTGCTGAAAATCATTGATTGTTATCGCTCCTTTCTCAAACGGGAAAGGGGCGAATTTCTCATCCCCCGAACTCCTCCCCCAATAAACCATCTGATGATGAGTTATCCTCTTCACTGCTATGGCATGGTGAAAGCATTTTGTAATGAGGGGATCTGACGATGTTGAAGGCCTGGCATCTTCCTGTTGCGCCGTTTGTGAAAGCGCGCCAGGAACGGCTGTCGATTACGCTGTGGCTGCGTGGTGACAATCTTCCGGCACGGGTAACGCTGCGTGCGGAACAGGATAACGAAGAGCTGACGCTGCCGATGCACCGTCTGCGGCGCTCGCCGCACAATGGCGTGGTGGCCTGGCGGGGGGAAATCGATCTCACTCAGGGGCAACCCCGACGTCGTTATAGCTTTAAGTTGCTGTGGGAGAATCGCCAGCTATGGTTTTCGCCGCAGGGCTTCAGCCGCTTCCCTCCGGCAAAGCTTGAACAGTTCGCCCTCGATCTCCCCGATCACGGCCCGCAATGGGTGGCCGAACAGGTATTTTATCAAATCTTTCCCGACCGCTTTGCCCGCAGCCAGTCACGTCAGCATGTGCGGGACGCTGCGCTGCGCGACTGGGATGAACCTCTCACCGCTGAGGGGGCCGGGTCGACGTTCTATGGCGGTGATCTTGATGGCATCAGCGAAAAGCTACCCTACCTGAAAACGCTGGGCGTCACGGCGCTCTACCTGAACCCGGTTTTTACCGCGCCGAGCGTACATAAATACGATACGCAAGATTATCGCCATGTCGATCCGCAGTTTGGTGGCGACGAGGCGCTGTTACGCCTGCGGCATAATACGCGCCAGGAAGGGATGCGATTGATCCTCGACGGTGTTTTTAACCACAGCGGCGAGACGCACCACTGGTTCGACCGGCATCAGCGCACTGGTGGCGGGGCATGTCACAATCCTGACTCGCGCTGGCGCGACTGGTACAGTTTCTCCGACGAGGGCCGCGCACTGAACTGGATGGGCCATCCGACCCTGCCGAAGCTGGACTATCGATCGCCAGCACTGGTGGAGGAGATCTACCGTGGTGAAGATAGTATCGTTCGCCACTGGTTGAGAGAACCGTGGCAGATGGATGGCTGGCGTCTTGATGTGGTGCACATGCTGGGCGAATCCGGCGGTGCGAAAAACAATCTGCAACACGTCGCGGGGATCACCCGGGCCGCCAAAGAGACGCAGCCGGAAGCCTACGTGTTCGGCGAGCATTTTGGTGATGCCCGTCAATGGTTACAGGCGGATGCTGAAGACGCGGCCATGAACTATCGTGGCTTCACCTATCCGTTATGGGGTTTCCTTGCGAATACCGATATCTCTTACGATCCGCAGCAAATTGACGCTCAGACCTGCATCGCGTGGATGGAGAACTATCGCGCCGGGTTATCTCATCAGCAGCAATTGCGGATGTTTAACCAGCTCGACAGCCATGACACCGCGCGCTTCAAGACGCTGCTTGGTAAGGACGTGGCGCGGCTGCCGCTGGCGGTGATCTGGTTGTTTACCTGGCCCGGCGTTCCCTGCATTTACTATGGTGATGAAGTCGGGCTGGACGGCAATAACGATCCGTTCTGCCGCAAGCCGTTTCCGTGGGATAAACGGCAACAGGATGAGAAATTGCTGGCGCTTTATCAGCGCATGGCGAAACTGCGTAAGAGCAGCAAATCACTACGTCATGGTGCCTGTCATGTGGTGTATGCCGAGGACAACGTGGTGGTGTTTCTGCGCGTCTGGCAGCAGCAGCGCGTACTGGTGGCGATCAACCGGGGCGACGCCTGTGAAGTCGTGCTGGAGAAAACGCCGTTGATGGCAGTCAGTGCGTGGCAAGACCGCGAAGGAAAAGGCGTTATTCATGACAATATCCTGATGCTACCAGCGATTTCCGCCACGGTGTGGACGGGCAGTTAAACGTAGAGACCGTTGAGTGTTTCGCCAGTTTTTCCCGAAATGTTTTCTGATTTTCACCGCGTTTGAGTCGCGACTAAGTACAAATAGCATATTTTATGCCACTGTAATGAGACTGCATTCAGCGAAGGTGAACACATGGATGAACTTCTTTTCCTTGGCAGCGTAATACTGTTTTTTGCACTGGTGGTGGTACCGGCGCTTGCCATTATCGCCTTCAGGCGAAGCGGAGCCATGCGGGATGAGCTGGCGGTGTTGCGTCGTCGCATTGAACAACTTGAACAGCAGAAGCCTGAAGCCGTTCCGGTTTCGTCGCCTGTATCGGCTATGCCGGCAGCGCCTGTTCATAAAGCTGAACCCGCACCTGCGCCCGAGCCGCCAGAGCCAGAAATAGTGGCTGCGAAACCCGCCCAGCAGGAAAAACCGGCGGCGTTTGGTGGTCTGGTTTCCTCGCTGGCACGCTGGTTTATGCAAGGCAATCCGCTGGCGAAACTGGGGATTATCCTGCTGTTCCTCGGGCTCTCCTTCCTGATCCGCTATTCCGTTGAACATCAACTTCTTTCCCTCGAACTGCGGCTGACATTAACGGCGCTGGCGGCGGTGGGGCTTCTCGCCTTTGGCTGGTATCTGCGCCATAAACAGCGGGTTTATGCGCTGATCCTGCAGGGTGGTGGCACCGGCGTGCTTTATCTGACAGTTTTTGGTGCGTTCCGTCTCTGGGACATGCTGCCTGTCTCGCTGGCGTTCGGATTGCTGGTGTTGATTTGCGCCACCAGTGTCGGGCTGGCGATCCTGCAAAAAGCGCTCAGTCTGGCGATGCTGGCGAGTCTCGGCGGCTATCTGACGCCGCTGTTGCTTTCCACCGGAAGTGGGAACTATGTGGCGCTTTTCTCGTTTTATCTGCTGCTTTCGGTCGGTATCCTCGCTATCAGCGTGTGGCAGCACTGGCGCGAACTAAATTTGTTAGGGATGTTGTTTACCTTTGGCGTCGGCACCTTGTGGGGTGTTAATTCCTGGAAGCCTGAGTATTACCTCAACAGCCAGCTGTTTCTGATCGCCAACATACTATTGTTTGGCGTACTGAGTGTCATGTTGTCGTTGCGGGCGCAGAACCGCGGTCAGCGGGTGGTGGATGGCATTCTGCTCTTCGCGCCGCCATTGGTGGGCTACGGCCTGCAGTATGGCATAACTCAGCATATGGCATACGGCCCGGCACTGAGCGCACTGGCTTATGGCGGCGTCTATATGCTGCTGGCCTGGCTGGCGCTCAAACGCTTCTCCATTGGTGGCAAACCGCTGGTGCTGGCGGCGCTGGCGCTTGGTGGGGCTTTCGCGACGCTGGCGATCCCACTGGCGCTTTCGGCGCGCTGGACTGCAATGGCCTGGGCGCTGGAAGGCGTTGGGGTGCTGTGGCTGGGTGTACAACAGCAGCAAAGGCGCATGAGTATCAGCGGTACAGTACTGCTGGTACTGGCGCTGGCGAGCGCGATAACCGCTTTCATGCAACCCTCTACTGCGCTCACCATGATGATGATTTCGCTGGTGATGAGCGCCTGCTGGCTGGCGGCGGCATGGCTGTGGCGCTCGCTGCGCCGCGAAGTGAGCTGGGTGCTGCTGGCGGGCGGGATCTGTTTCTGGATCTTCGCGCTTTATCAGGCGGCCGGACTGGCGCTGGAGTTCCGGTCATACGTTTATGCCACCCTGCTGGTGCTGATTGCCGTTTCCGCCTGGGTCTGGCGCTATGCCGGGATCCGTCTGGCATGGGCCGAAGTGGGCTACGCGAAATGGTTGCTGTGGCCCGCCATACTTCTCTTGCTTGACTACCAGATAAGAAATGGCGCCATTTTTACTGCTGGTCGGGAGAGTCTGGTATGGCTGGTGGCGCTGCCTTCAGCGATCCTGCTGTTGCGTCGGGATGATGCGACACTGCGGCGTATCGCCTCACAAGGATTACATTTGTCGCTTTTCTGGATGCTATTGCTGGCGCTCGCCTGGGAACTGTTCTGGTTTATAGGGGCGCTACCGTGGGGAATGGATGCCTGGATGAGCGGTCTTGCCATGGCGGCAGGCGGTATCACTATCGTGCTGGTGGATGTGGCCCTGCGCCGTCGGCTCTGGCCGTTCCGTGTCTGGCCTGAGCTGTATGGCGCGCTGGCGATGACGCCTGTGATCGTTGTGTTGCTGCTGTTGCTGATGGTGGCGAATGTCCAGGACGGCGTGGTATTCCAGCAGCATTATCTGCCACTGATTAACCCGCTGGAAGAGGGGGCAGCGTTCGCACTGTTGGGGCTGCTGGCTTACAGTCGTTTCCCGGTATCTTTTTTCCCGCGTCAGGTCGTCGTTATCCGCCGTGTTATCAGAGTAATGCTGCTGGCGCTAAGTTTCTGGTGGCTAAATGGGTTGCTGCTGCGTGCGCTGGCGCATTTCGGCGGTATTCCCTGGTATCTGGAAAGCCTGTGGCATTCCCGCCTGATTCAG
>NZ_JMTB01000050.1 GCF_000734965.1 Trabulsiella guamensis ATCC 49490 | reverse complement strand
TACTCGCCGCGCGTCCCGCTATGAGTGGCTCTGCGGCGCGGTACTGTTGGGCGTGGTGATTGTTAAACTGATGCTGGTGGACAGCGCGCGTGGCGGCGGGCTGGCTCGCGCCATTGCATTTATTGGTGTGGCGGTGCTGGTCCTGATTATCGGCTACTTTTCACCTTTACCGCCGAAAGCGGAACCGGTCAAAAAAGCAGGAGAAGAACAATGAAATGGATGAAACGCGTCGTGCTGGGTGTGGCGCTCAGTGCTGCGATACCGGCATTCTGCGCTGAGGCGCCAGTGGAAACGCCGCGAGATTATGCCTTTGGCATGGCGCTGGAGACCTCGCCGTCCGCCCCCTGGTTTCGCATTGACTTACCTTCGCAGGTTTACCAGCAGTCGGCGTGGCCGGATATGCGTGATGTACGCGTTTTTAACCAGCAGGGTGAGACGGTGCCTTTTTCAGTGGTGGTACAGAAAACGGCTGCCGCTGCTCCTGAGACCATCCCATTGCGTGTTTTCCCACTGACCGCAGCGCCGTTTGGTGTCAATACAGACTCACGACGCGCGTCGGAGAGCATGGTGCTTCGTTCGTCGGGTGGTCTGGAAGTGCATCTGCAAAGCGAGGCTGCCCGAAATGCCGGGCAGAGTTATCTGCTGGCGTTGCCTGATGAGTCGAAGGTCTCACGGTATATTTCACAACTCCAGCTCGACTGGAAAACCCCCGCCGGCAACTGGCAGGGGAAAGTCTCACTCTATACCAGCCACGATCTGGACGACTGGAGGTTGCAGGATGAATCGGTAACGCTGATGGATCTGACCAGTGGCACTGATCGTCTGAAAATGAATCGTCTCAGCCTTTCAACCCGCTTGTCGTCAGACGGTACACGTTATCTGCTACTGGTTTTTGCCGACCAGACACCGCCGCTGACGCTCACCGGCGCATCAGCGCTGCCACGCAGCAGAGATCAGGAAAACGATCAGATCGTGCTGAAAAGCGCGGAAAACCGCGTGTCGGAAAACGAAGCGATTTACCAGTGGGCGCAGCCACAACCGCTGACATCGATCGCCTTCGAACTGGAGAATGGATCGGTTCTGCCAGTGGAACTTGCCTGGCGTGGCGCGGTAAACGAGCCGTGGCAGCCCCTGACGAAGCAGGTGCTGTATTCGCTGGATAACCGCAATTCAGAGCCGTTTCCGATGCAGGAAAGGGTGGTGCAAGCCATTCGCCTGACGACGGTAAATGCCCATCTGCCAGAGACGCTGCCAGAAATTTCCGGTCGTCGGGACCAGTTAACCATAGTCTTTAATGCGCAGGGGAACGCGCCCTATATGCTCGCATGGGGAAATGGCGCGGCGGAACCTGCCAGTATTGCAATGAACATGTTAATCCCGGAAGCACTGGAGAAAGCCTGGCCGCTGGACGCGATTCCCCGTGCGCAGGCGCTGGAGCCGGTTACGCTGGGGGGCGAGGAGCGGCTGACAGCGACCTCAGAAGCGGAACGTGCCAGCCAGTGGCAGACGATGCTGGTGTGGGGTGCGCTCATTTTCGGTGTCGTGCTGTTGCTGGTTATGGCGTGGCGGATCTGGCGGGAAGTGAAGAACAAACCGGAATGACAGGCACAAAAAAGGCTCGCGATGCGAGCCTTTTCGTTAACGTCGCCGATTACAGCTTAGAGACGTTTTCGCTCAGGTACTTAGCAACGCCGTCCGGAGACGCGTTCATGCCTTCTTTCCCTTTTTCCCACTGTGCCGGGCACACTTCGCCGTGCTCTTCATGGAACTGCAGCGCGTCTACCATACGCAGCATTTCGTCGATGTTACGGCCCAGCGGCAGGTCGTTAACCACCTGATGGCGTACGATGCCGTTTTTGTCGATCAGGAAAGAACCGCGCAGCGCAACACCTTCGTCCGGGTGTTCGATGCCGTAAGCTTTCTGAATTTCGCGCTTCACGTCAGCAACCATTGCGTATTTCACTGCACCGATGCCGCCTTTGTCGACAGGGGTGTTGCGCCATGCGTTGTGGACGAATTCTGAGTCGAAGGAAACGCCAACGACTTCAACGCCGCGTTTCTGGAATTCTTCGTAGCGTTTGTCAAATGCGATCAGTTCAGACGGGCAGACGAAGGTGAAGTCCATCGGCCAGAAGAACACAACCGTTGCTTTGCCATTGGTGTGTTGTTTGAAATTAAATTTTTCAACAATTTCGCCGCTACCAAGAACAGCCGCAGCAGTAAAGTCAGGAGCCGGACGAGTAACCAGAACCATGGGGTTCTCCTTTACATTTATAAGGTTAATGGAACGCAACGCGGGCCAGTATAGAGAGTGGTATTGGTAAGCTCAACGTGATGCTGACAATCAATGAGACAGGTTTTGCCTATCAATCGATTTTAAAAAACACCTGTACGATATCGAATTTGTGATAAAGCGCAAGTTTTAAAGTGCTCTTTTTCTCGCCTGCGCCATCATGCGTGGGTAGAACTGCCAGAATCGGTTTTCCAGTTCGTCGTAATGCGTATCCAGATCATGCCAGGAGTCGCGCAACGCCTCCAGTCGCGGGCGACGACTTGCCATGCCGTTTAACACGCGCTGAATAAACTCCATTTCACGGTAACGCTCAAGCCAGCGCTCCGACCACAAATAATCGTTCAGATTAACAAACCGTGGTGGGGAATCCGGCAGGATCACACTCACCTGCGCGTGGGCATAGCGCACGAATTCGGCCAGCGGCATTTCCGGCGACAGCTGTTCCCAGTGGCGGGACAGAAAATGATCCCACATTACGTCCAGCGTAATCGGCGCGACGCGGCGCGTTTGCGGGCGAAACCATTCACGCGCCTCTTTCACTTCCGGCAGGTTGTCGGTCAGGACGTCAATGCGGCGATGCATATGGATGCCATCCACTACGTCAACCGGGTAGAGCTCGTCCGGATTACCGCGCACAAAGTCGGCAAGCAGATTGCCGGACAGCGAGCTGTCAGCCAGGTGGGCGAGATGTAAATGTGCAAGAAAATTCATGAGTATCACAGTCCGGTAACGGCTAAGTGTTGCAGCGAAGGGGCGTGAGCACTAGACTAAGCCGCCTGTTTTTAAGTCACGAGTCTACGTCATGCGTGTTGCCGATTTCTCCTTTGAATTGCCCGAATCCCTGATTGCCCACTATCCACAGCCTGAGCGCAGTAGTTGCCGCTTGTTATCGCTGGATGGGCCGACAGGCGCGCTGACGCACGGTACTTTCACCGATTTGCTCGATAAGCTCAACCCTGGCGATCTGCTGGTCTTTAATAATACCCGCGTGATCCCCGCGCGCCTGTTTGGTCGTAAAGCCAGTGGCGGCAAGATTGAAGTGCTGGTCGAAAGAATGCTCGATGATAAACGTATTCTGGCACATATTCGCGCCTCTAAAGCGCCAAAACCTGGCGCAGAACTGCTGCTGGGTGACGATGAAAGCATCGCTGCCACGATGGTAGCGCGTCACGGCGCGCTGTTTGAAGTTCAGTTTAATGACCCACGCCCGGTGCTGGATATCCTCAACAGCATCGGCCATATGCCATTGCCACCGTACATTGATCGCCCTGACGAAGATGCCGACCGTGAACTCTATCAGACGGTTTACAGCGAAAAACCAGGAGCGGTCGCTGCCCCGACGGCAGGTCTGCATTTTGATGAACCATTGCTGGCGCGTTTGCGCGAGAAAGGCATCGAGATGGCGTTTGTGACGCTGCATGTCGGTGCCGGAACCTTCCAGCCAGTGCGGGTTGACAGCATCGAAGAGCACATCATGCACTCCGAATATGCCGAAGTGCCGCAAGACGTAGTGGATGCGGTACTGGCGGCGAAATCACGCGGTAACCGCGTCGTGGCAGTGGGCACCACCTCCGTCCGTTCGCTGGAAAGCGCAGCGCAGGCAGCGAAAGACGCATTGATTGCGCCGTTTTTTGGCGATACGCAGATTTTTATCTACCCGGGTTATCAGTATCAGGTAATTGATGCGCTGGTCACCAACTTCCATTTGCCTGAATCAACGCTAATCATGCTGGTTTCCGCTTTTGCGGGTTATCAGCACACCATGAAAGCCTATCAGGAAGCGGTTAAGACGAAATATCGCTTTTTTAGTTACGGTGATGCGATGTTTATCACGTACAATCCGCAGGCTATTAATGAACGTGTCGGGGAATAATGCCGCGGCACAGGTTTAATCATCAGACTGTCTCTCTGATGCAGGAGAAATGTAGTGAAATTTGAACTGGATACGACCGACGGTCGCGCACGCCGTGGCCGCCTGGTGTTTGATCGTGGCGTAGTGGAAACGCCTGCTTTTATGCCTGTGGGTACCTACGGCACCGTTAAGGGCATGACGCCGGAAGAAGTTGAAGCGACCGGCGCGCAAATCATTCTCGGCAATACTTTCCACCTCTGGCTGCGTCCGGGGCAGGAGATCATGAAGCTGCATGGCGATCTCCATGATTTTATGCACTGGAAAGGGCCGATCCTCACCGATTCCGGCGGTTTCCAGGTGTTCAGCCTTGGCGATATTCGTAAGATCACCGAGCAGGGCGTGCACTTCCGTAACCCGATCAACGGCGATCCGATTTTCCTCGATCCTGAAACCTCCATGGAAATTCAGTACGATCTCGGCTCCGACATCGTGATGATCTTCGATGAATGTACGCCGTACCCGGCGGACTGGGATTACGCCAAACGCTCGATGGAAATGTCTCTGCGCTGGGCGAAGCGCAGCCGCGACCGTTTCGATGGGCTGGGCAATAAAAATGCGCTGTTCGGCATTATCCAGGGCAGCGTTTACGAAGATTTACGCGATATCTCTGTCAAAGGTCTGGTAGAGATTGGCTTTGATGGCTACGCTGTCGGCGGTTTGGCTGTCGGTGAGCCGAAGGCAGATATGCATCGCATCCTTGAACATGTCTGCCCGCAGATCCCGGCGGATAAACCGCGATACCTGATGGGCGTGGGTAAACCGGAAGACCTGGTCGAAGGTGTTCGTCGCGGCATTGATATGTTCGACTGCGTGATGCCGACGCGTAATGCCCGTAACGGTCATCTTTTTGTCACTGATGGTGTGGTGAAAATCCGTAACGCGGTACATAAAAGCGACACCAGCCCGCTTGATGCGGAGTGTGATTGCTATACGTGTCGCAATTATTCACGTGCTTACTTGCATCATCTTGACCGTTGCAACGAAATATTGGGCGCACGTCTCAATACCATTCATAACTTGCGCTACTATCAGCGCTTAATGGCTGGTTTACGCAAGGCTATTGAAGAGGGTAAATTAGAGAGCTTCGTGGCCGATTTTTACCAACGACAGGGTAGACCCGTTCCACCTTTGAACGTTGATTAATTTTAATAATGAGGGAATTTGAATGAGCTTTATTATTTCTGATGCGGTAGCGGCAACCGGAGCACCGGCGCAGAGCAGCCCGATGTCTCTGATCCTGATGCTGGTGGTTTTCGGTCTGATCTTCTACTTCATGATTTTACGCCCACAGCAGAAACGTACTAAAGAGCACAAAAAGCTGATGGACTCCATCGCTAAAGGTGATGAAGTGCTGACCAACGGTGGTCTGGTTGGCCGCGTAACCAAAGTGGCTGAAAACGGCTACATTGCTATCGCGCTGAACGACACCACTGAAGTGGTTATCAAACGTGACTTCGTAGCCGCCGTTCTGCCGAAAGGCACGATGAAGGCACTGTAATCTTTCGTTTTCCCAAAGGGAACTGCCGTGTTAAACCGTTATCCTTTGTGGAAGTACATCATGCTGGTCGTCGTGATTCTCGTCGGCCTGCTTTACGCACTTCCCAACCTGTATGGTGAGGATCCGGCTGTTCAAATCACTGGCGCGCGCGGTGTCGCCGCCAGTGAGCAAACGCTGATCCAGGTCCAGAACACCTTAAAAGAAGAAAAAATTACCGCTAAGTCTGTGGCACTGGAAGAGGGCGCAATTCTTGCGCGCTTCGACTCCACTGACGTCCAGTTGCGCGCTCGTGAAGCGCTGGTGGGCGTGCTGGGTGATAAATACGTCGTGGCGCTGAACCTTGCTCCTGCTACGCCTCGCTGGTTAGCTGCGTTGCACGCAGAGCCGATGAAACTCGGCCTTGACCTGCGTGGCGGCGTTCACTTCCTGATGGAAGTGGACATGGATACCGCGCTCGGTAAACTGCAGGAACAGAATATCGATGGCCTGCGCAGTGATCTGCGCGAAAAAGGCATTCCATATACTACCGTTCGTAAAGAGGCAAACTACGGCCTCAGCATCACTTTCCGTGACAGCGCGGCTCGTTCTCAGGCAATTGATTATCTGGCGCCGCGTCACCGCGACCTGGTGATCTCCAGCCAGGGCGACAATCAGTTGCGTGCGGTAATGACCGACGAACGCCTGAAAGAAGCGCGTGAATATGCGGTTCAGCAGAACATCAACATCTTGCGTAACCGTGTCAACCAGTTGGGCGTTGCCGAGCCGGTGGTACAGCGTCAGGGCGCTGACCGTATCGTGGTTGAACTGCCGGGTATTCAGGATACCGCACGTGCGAAAGAGATCCTCGGTGCGACCGCGACCCTGGAATTCCGTCTGGTCAACACTAACGTCGATCAGTCTGCGGCGGCGTCTGGCCGTGTGCCAGGCGATTCCGAGGTGAAATCCACTCGTGAAGGCCAGCCGGTTGTGCTGTACAAGCGCGTGATCCTGACCGGTGACCATATCACCGACTCCACCTCCAGCCAGGATGAGTACAACCAGCCGCAGGTAAATATTTCGCTCGACAGCGCCGGTGGCAACATCATGTCAAACTTCACCAAGGACAATATCGGTAAACCGATGGCGACCCTGTTTGTGGAGTACAAAGACAGCGGTAAGAAAGATGCCAACGGCCGTGCGGTGCTGGTGAAAGAGGAAGAGGTGATCAACATCGCCAATATCCAGTCTCGTCTGGGTAACAGCTTCCGCATCACCGGGATCAACAACCCGAACGAAGCGCGTCAGCTGTCGCTGCTGCTGCGTGCGGGCGCGCTGATTGCCCCGATTCAGATCGTCGAAGAGCGTACCATTGGTCCAACCCTGGGCCTGCAGAACATCCAGCAGGGCCTCGAAGCCTGTCTGGCCGGTCTGGCGGTTTCTATTATCTTCATGATCTTCTTCTATAAGAAGTTTGGTCTGATCGCCACCAGCGCGCTGATTGCTAACCTGATCCTGATTGTTGGCGTGATGTCGCTGCTGCCTGGCGCGACGCTGAGTATGCCGGGGATTGCGGGTATCGTGCTAACCCTTGCGGTGGCCGTCGACGCCAACGTACTGATCAACGAACGTATCAAAGAAGAGTTGAGCAACGGGCGTACGATTCAACAGGCTATCGACGAAGGGTACCGCGGGGCGTTTAGCTCGATTTTCGATGCGAACATCACGACGCTGATTAAAGTGATCATCCTGTACGCTGTCGGTACCGGGGCGATTAAGGGCTTTGCGATCACAACCGGTATCGGTGTTGCGACGTCTATGTTTACTGCTATCGTCGGTACCCGTGCCATCGTGAACCTGTTGTACGGCGGCAAGCGCATTAAAAAGCTGTCTATCTGAGGAGTGCGTTGTGGCACAGGAATATACAATTGAACAATTGAACCACGGCCGTAAAGTCTGGGACTTTATGCGCTGGGACTACTGGGCTTTCGGCATCTCAGGTTTGTTGCTCGTGCTGGCTATCGTCGTGATGGGAGTGCGCGGGTTCAACTGGGGTCTTGATTTCACCGGTGGTACGGTTATTGAAATCACGCTGGAAAAACCAGCAGATATGGACCAGATGCGTGAAGCGCTGGAAAAAGCTGGCTTTGCTGAACCGCAACTGCAGAACTTCGGCAGCAGCCGCGACATCATGGTGCGTATGCCGCCAGAGCATGACGCGAGCGGCAGTCAGGCACTGGGCAGCAAAGTGGTGAGCGTTATCAACGAGTCCACCAGCCAGAACGCGACGGTGAAGCGTATTGAGTTTGTGGGCCCGAGTGTCGGGGCGGATCTCGCTCAGACCGGTGCGATGGCGTTGATGGCCGCGCTGCTGTCTATCCTGGTGTACGTCGGCATCCGCTTTGAGTGGCGTCTGGCGGCAGGGGTCGTTATCTCATTGCTGCACGACGTTATCATCACCCTTGGCGTGCTGTCGCTGTTCCATATCGAAATCGACCTGACCATTGTGGCATCGCTGATGTCGGTCATCGGTTACTCGCTGAACGACAGCATTGTGGTCTCCGACCGTATCCGTGAGAACTTCCGTAAGATCCGTCGCGGTACGCCTTACGAGATCTTCAACGTGTCGCTGACCCAGACGCTGCACCGTACGTTGATTACCTCCGGGACAACCTTGATGGTTATCCTGATGCTGTATCTCTTCGGTGGTCCGGTGCTGGAGGGCTTCTCCCTGACCATGCTTATCGGTGTCACCATCGGTACCGCATCGTCCATCTACGTGGCTTCGGCACTGGCGCTGAAACTGGGCATGAAGCGTGAGCACATGCTGCAGCAGAAAGTGGAGAAAGAAGGGGCGGATCAGCCGTCAATTCTGCCGTAATCGACTGAAAACAGGCTGAAAAAAATCCCGGTCACCTGATCGGGATTTTTTTTTGCACACTCCTGACACAATGCTGTCAGGAGCCCTGTCATAGACTCCTTATGTACCCAACCAACCACTGGAGTCACTATGAATAACATCATCAACTGGTTTGAAATTCCAGCCACCGATCTGAAACGCGCCATGGCGTTTTACGAGCCGGTCATGCAGCTTTCACTGCGCTATGAAAACATGTCGGGTGTTGAGATGGCGATATTTCCGTATGAGGATCCGGCAACCGGCGGGGCGCTGGTAAAGTTTGAACATTTCGCGCCGTCGGCTCAGGGATGTATTATCTATTTACACACTCGTGATCTGAAAGCAACGCTGGAACGCGTGGACGCAGCCGGTGGTGAGTGTGTTTTTGGCCCGCTGGAATTACCCAATGATATTGGTACGATTGCCCTGTTTATGGACAGCGAAGGCAATCGCATAGGCCTGCATCAGCCGCCGCTTTGATGTCTGACCCGGAGAGATTATGTCCCGACGCGCTGACCGACTCTTTCAGATTGTGCAGATCCTGCGGGGCAGGAGGCTGACGACGGCGGCGCTGTTGGCAGAGCGTCTGGGTGTCTCCGAACGGACGATTTACCGCGATATCCGCGATCTGTCTATTTCCGGTGTGCCAGTGGAAGGCGAGGCCGGAAGCGGCTACCGGCTGATGGATGGTTTTGACCTGCCGCCGCTGATGCTGACCACCCGCGAATCGGAAGCGCTGATGGTGGCGATTCGCCTGCTGAAAACCTGGGGCGGCGAAACACTGTCGCTGTCGCTGGAGTCCGCCCAGGAAAAAATCCTCGCGATCCTGCCGGAAGAGAGCCGGCGTAAAGCGGAACAAACGCGCATTTTCGCCCCCGACCTTGGTTTACATTCGCATTCCCGCAGCGTGTTCGATCAAATCCATCATGCGATCTCCACGCAACAGGTGCTGGCACTGCATTATCGTGACGAGTCAGGGCAGTTATCATGGCGTAACGTGCAGCCGCTGGGGCTGTTTTTCTGGGGCGAACACTGGTTGCTGGTGACCTGGTGTGAACGGCGGGAGGATTACCGCTGTTTCCGGCTCGATCGCTGCCTGAATATCACCACGCTGGACAGACGCTTCAGTGAACAGGCGGATCGATCGCTCAGCGACTTCTTACGCAAGGTAAAGCGAGTTGACACGCATTAAAAAAGCCAGCGCGAAGGCTGGCTCTTTCCTGCAGGGTGGGGATCAGAAGTTGTAACCGACCACCAGGTAACCACCCCAGCCAGTTGAACGAACGCTGAAGTCGCCTTTGCCGAAGTTCAGGCTGGCGTCGTCCGCCCATTGACCTCCGTTGTGCCAGTAACGGGCAACAACAGAGTAGTGCCAGTGATCGTAGTTCAGCGCCAGGATGTGGCTGGAGGCGATAGAGTTGCTGGTACGCGCATGCTTCCCGTTGTTGTCGTAGAAGTTATCGTCGCCGAGGTCAGAACCCCAGTCAAAGTTGGTAAAGCCGATGTAGCTCAGCTGGCCACCCCACAGTTGGGTGATCGGTACGAAGTATTTCACTTTGAAACGGTAGCCGTCCCACTCGTTTTCGTTGGAAGCGCCATAGTTCTGCCACTGGTATTTCGCATACACGTTCAGCGACAGGCTCATCGGCAGACCCGTTTCTACATCGGTACCCAGACCCATGTACCAGGTGCTCTGCTCCTGAGAGTCGTTGCGGCCCATATCGTAGATATAGTTATTCGCGAAATACCACTCTTTGAACGGGCCAAACGCCAGACTGGTGCCGGTCAGTTTATCAATTGAGAAACGCGGTTCGATTTCCATAAACAGCGGAGAACCGTTGTTCCAGATCCCTTTTGCGTCAGTGTTACCACCGAAGAAGACCGGCGCATCAATATAACCATAGAAATCAAACCAGTCTTTTTTCGCAAAGGCTTCATATTCAAGGTAGGTATCGTTGCGGATCTGCGGTCCGAAGCGGGTGTGATAGCTGCCTACCACGTTAACGCTCTGGTGCCACCAGTCGGAGAGATACTGCGGTTTGTCATTTTCTGCCGCGCTGGCAGTGAAAGAAGCGGAAAGCGCCAGTGCAGCACCGGCTGCCAGTAATGTTTTTTTCATAATTTTGCCACTGATTAAAACCCCTGAGCGGGAGTCATAAGAGTTGTATTAACGTTTCTGAATGTTTCGTATTTCTGCGTGCCTATTATAGGAATCATTGCTCACAAAAATATGTCTTGTTTCACAGATCTATCATTAACGTAATCGATTGCGTTCACGTTTGCGTGCTTTGACAGGCCAGGATTGTACTGAGATTGTTAAAAGTTGCAAATTAATCGCGGCTGAAATGAAGAGTTAATCCGGCGGGAGAACAGGGAGGTATTAAAAAGACAGGAGGGCGGTAATGCCATCCTGTCTGAACGTCAGACCTTAAGGCTGAACGGCTGGTTGAATGTCGTGAATGCGCACAAAACCTAACTGATCCGGCGTAATGCCGTTGAGCTGAAGGGGAATATCCACATCGCTCGGCGCCAGTGTACTGGCTGGTGCGTTGATCAACTGATTCTGGACATTAACTTCCTGAAAACTTTCCGTGGTGCCCTGGATTTGGCCCCATTCGACGGTGCCGCTAAAGGCGGGCAGCGGATCGTTCGATTCGCCCTGAATACGCAGCGTGACCCGGGTGCCCTGGGCGTTTTGCGCCGCGTTCAGGAGCGACATCCGCAGGGTGCCGATCTGGCTCTCAAGGCGTGCAGGGGTGTTGGAGCCTGGCAGCAAATAGACGCCTTTGCTGGACTGTGCATTTAGCCGATTCTGCTGCGTAATTTTTACCGTTTCCTTGTTAAGCTGCGCCATCTCTTTATTCAGTGTACTCACACTTTGATGCATCTGGCGTACTTCACTTTGCTGCGCACAGGCGCTGAGGGAAAAGAGGCTTCCAACCAGGAGAATTCTTAGGTAACGTCTTGTCTTCATCTCATTTTTCCTTGATACCATGGTTGGCTTAATGGTAGCCAGCAAAGCGCTTTCTTACATCTGCTGTTTGTCTCAAAAAGCGCTCTTCCTTTGTTGTCGGGTCAGAACAGGGTAAAATGGATTTCAGTTAATTCCACATTCAGGACGCGCTATGCATTGCCCATTTTGTTTCGCCGTAGATACAAAAGTCATCGATTCACGCCTGGTGGGGGAAGGTTCGTCGGTTCGTCGCCGCCGGCAGTGTCTGGTATGCAACGAACGTTTCACTACGTTCGAGGTAGCTGAACTGGTTATGCCGCGGGTGGTGAAAAGTAATGATGTACGCGAACCATTCAATGAAGATAAATTGCGCAGCGGCATGCTGAAAGCGCTGGAAAAGCGGCCGGTCAGCTCCGACGATGTCGAAATCGCGCTGAATCATATTAAATCGCAGTTGCGCGCTTCTGGCGAGCGTGAAGTGCCGAGTAAAATGATCGGCAATCTGGTGATGGAGCAACTGAAAAAGCTCGATAAAGTCGCCTATATTCGCTTTGCCTCGGTCTATCGCAGCTTTGAGGATATCAAAGAGTTCGGCGAAGAGATCGCCCGTCTACAGGATTAAGCCATGTCAGATGAGATTTACATGGCGCGTGCGCTGAAACTGGCGCAACGCGGTCGTTTCACCACGCATCCAAATCCCAACGTGGGATGTGTCATTGTTAATCATGGCGAGATCGTTGGCGAAGGTTTTCACTATCGTGCGGGTGAACCGCATGCCGAAGTGCATGCGCTGCGCATGGCAGGAGAGAAAGCAAAAGGCGCGACCGCCTATGTCACCCTGGAGCCGTGCAGCCATCATGGGCGCACGCCGCCGTGCTGCGACGCGTTAATTGCCGCCGGGGTGACACGAGTGGTCGCCGCGATGCAGGATCCTAACCCACAGGTCGCCGGTCGCGGTCTGCACCGCCTGAAACAGG
>NZ_JMTB01000049.1 GCF_000734965.1 Trabulsiella guamensis ATCC 49490 | reverse complement strand
ATTGAGGTCAGCCACGGTCTGATGATGAACGAGGCCGAGGCGCTGAACAAAGGCTTCCTGAAGCGCATGCGCACCGGTTTCCCCTACATTCAACTCAAGCTTGGCGCATCACTGGATGGTCGCACTGCGATGGCCAGTGGCGAGAGCCAGTGGATAACCTCCCCGGCGGCCCGCCGTGACGTACAGCGTCTGCGTGCGCAAAGCCATGCCATTCTGACCACCAGCGCGACGGTGCTGGCGGACGACCCGGCGCTTACCGTACGCTGGGACGAATTAGACAGCCAGTCTCAGACGATTTACCCGCGCGAAAATCTGCGCCAGCCGCTGCGAATTGTGCTCGATCGTACCGGACTGGTGACGCCGGAACACCGTATCACCCAGCAGGTGGGAGAAACCTGGCTGGTGCGTGCGCAGGAAGATGTCCGTCACTGGCCGGAAAACGTTCGTTCGTTGCAGATATCTGAGCATAATGGTCATCTCGACCTGGTATTATTGATGATGCAACTGGGCAAAGCGCAAATTAACAGTCTGTGGGTGGAAGCCGGAGCGACTTTTGCCGGGGCGTTACTGCAGGCGGGCCTGGTCGATGAGCTGATTGTCTATCTTGCGCCTACACTGTTAGGCAGTGATGCCCGCGGATTATGCGCACTACCGGGGCTTGAGAAACTGGCTGATGCCCCGCATTTGAAATTCAACGAGATACGGCAGGTCGGCCCTGATCTGTGTCTGCATTTAACGCCTGCGACATAAAGTAAGCAGTGCACAAAAGATTATGATAAAATCCGCCCCCCTGCGGGGCCATAATGAACCCGTAAAGGAAAAGTATGAACATTATCGAAGCACCCGTTGCTACTCCAGATGCCCGCGTTGCCATCACCATTGCGCGTTTCAATAACTTCATCAATGACAACCTGCTGGACGGTGCGATTGACGCCCTGAAACGTATTGGTCAGGTCAAAGATGAAAATATTACCGTGGCGTGGGTGCCTGGGGCGTATGAACTGCCGCTGGCCGCGAGCGTAATGGCGAAGACCGGTAAATTTGATGCGGTTATCGCGCTGGGTACGGTGATCCGTGGCGGTACCGCGCACTTCGAATATGTGGCCGGTGGTGCGAGCAATGGCCTGGCGCATGTCGCTCAGGATTGCGATATCCCGGTTGCTTTTGGTGTTCTGACCACTGAAAGCATTGAACAAGCCATCGAACGTGCTGGCACTAAAGCCGGTAACAAAGGTGCAGAAGCTGCACTGACCGCGCTTGAAATGATTAATGTATTGAAAGCCATCAAGGCCTGATTTTTTTGTAAGGGGAATTCCGTGAAACCTGCTGCTCGTCGCCGCGCCCGTGAGTGTGCTGTCCAGGCGCTTTACTCCTGGCAGTTGTCCAAAAACGACATCGCTGATGTTGAATACCAGTTCCTGGCGGAACAGGACGTGAAAGACGTCGATGTCCTGTACTTCCGTGAACTGCTGACCGGAGTGGCGACTAACAGCGCATATCTCGACGGCCTGATGAAGCCGTACCTGTCCCGTCTGCTTGACGAGCTGGGCCAGGTCGAGAAAGCGGTGCTGCGTATTGCGCTTTTCGAACTTTCTAAACGTGATGATGTGCCGTACAAAGTGGCCATCAACGAAGCCATCGAGCTGGCGAAAACCTTCGGTGCGGAAGACAGCCACAAGTTCGTCAATGGCGTGCTGGACAAAGCAGCTCCGGTAATTCGCCCCCACAAAAAGTAATCGACAGGCCGGGGAAGAAGAGTCAACTCTTCATCTCCGGCTTTTTTATTTCTTCTGCTGAGGCATAACGTATGGCATGCGGTGAATTTTCCCTGATTGCCCGTTATTTTGATCGCGTGAGAAGCTCTCGTCTCGACGTCGATACAGGCATCGGCGACGATTGTGCTCTCCTCAATATTCCGGACAAACAAACGCTGGCGATCAGCACAGATACGCTGGTTTCTGGCATCCACTTTCTACCCGATATCGATCCTGCTGACCTGGCGTATAAAGCGCTGGCGGTCAATCTGAGCGATCTGGCGGCGATGGGGGCTGACCCGGCGTGGCTGACGCTGGCGCTGACCCTGCCGACAGTGGATGAACCCTGGCTGCAGGCTTTCAGCGACAGCCTGTTTGACCAGCTCAATTATTACGATATGCAACTCATCGGCGGCGATACCACGCGTGGCCCGTTGTCAATGACACTTGGCATCCATGGTTTTGTGCCGGTGGGGCGCGCCCTGAAACGCTCAGGGGCGAAACCGGGCGACTGGATTTGTGTCACCGGAACGCCGGGTGACAGCGCGGCGGGACTGGCGATTTTGCAGGATCGCCTGAAAGTAAAATCGGCAGACGACGCTCGCTATCTGACGCAGCGGCATTTACGGCCAACGCCACGCATTCTGCACGGTCAGGCGCTACGCGATCTTGCCAGCTCGGCTATCGATCTGTCTGATGGCCTGATTTCCGACCTCGGTCATATCCTGAAGGCCAGTCGCTGCGGTGCGCGACTCGATCTCAATGCGATGCCGTACTCCGACGCGATGCAGCGTCATGTTGACCCCGAACAGGCGCTGCGCTGGGCATTGTCGGGCGGAGAAGATTACGAGCTTTGTTTCACGGTGCCGGAACTGAACCGTGGCGCGATGGATGTCGCTGTCGGGCATTTAGGTATTCCGGTCACCTGCATCGGCCAGATCAGCGCGGAGGTGGAAGGGCTGCATTTCCAGCGCGATGGCAAAAATATTACGCTGGACTGGAAAGGGTACGATCATTTTGACTCGCTCTAAAGATGTTGCCAAAAGCCGCCTGAACTTGCTCAATCCGTGGCATTTACTGGCGACGGGATTCGGCAGTGGCTTAAGCCCGGTTGTCCCGGGCACGATGGGGTCGCTGGCGGCTATCCCGTTCTGGTATCTGATGACCTTACTGCCGTGGCAGCTCTATTCACTGGTGGTGATGCTGGGGATCTGCATCGGCGTCTATCTCTGTCACCAGACGGCGAAAGATATGGGCGTTCATGATCACGGCAGCATTGTCTGGGATGAGTTCATCGGCATGTGGATCACGCTGATGGCATTGCCGACCAATGACTGGCAATGGGTTGCGGCGGGGTTTGTGATTTTCCGTATTCTTGATATGTGGAAACCGTGGCCGATCCGCTGGTTCGATCGCAACGTCCATGGTGGCATGGGGATCATGGTGGATGATATCGTCGCCGGGATTATCTCCGCCGGGATTTTGTATCTGATTGGCCACCACTGGCCGATTGGGTTATTTTAAATGAGTGCCGGGTGGCGGCTCCGCCTTACCCGGCCTACGGTTTCACCGGCCCGATAAGCGAAGCGCCATCGGGCAAAAAAACTATTTAAACCCCACCACCGGGTGCGGCTGGTATGGCGTTTCCAGTTCGGCGATCTGCTCCGGTTTCAGCGTGATATCAACCGCATTTAACAACTCATCAAGCTGTTCTTTCCGGGACGTACCAATAATGGGTGCCGCGATGCCTGGTTTGCTCAGCAACCACGCCAGCGCGACCTGTGCGCGGGTAGCGCCCAGATCCCCGGCAATCACGGCCAGTCGTTCCGCAATTTGTGCGTCGTTATCTTCCGTGGTGCTGTAGAGCGTTTTGCCGAACTCGTCAGAGACCAGTCGAGCCGTGGTTTCTCCCCATGGGCGGGTTAAGCGCCCGCGTGCCAGTGGACTCCAGGGGATCACCGCCACGCCTGCTTTGTAGCACAGCGGCAGCATCTCCCGCTCTTCTTCGCGGTAAATCAGGTTGTAGTGATCCTGCATGGTGACGAACGGCGCCCAGCCGTTTTGCGCCTGCAAGTCGAGCGCCTGAGCAAACTGCGACGGGTGCATGGAAGAGGCGCCGATGTAGCGCGCTTTACCCGCTTTGACCACGTCGTTCAGTGCTTCAAGGGTTTCTTCGATGGGGGTGTTGTAATCCCAGCGGTGGATTTGCAGCAGATCAACATACTCCATACCGAGACGCTTCAGGCTGTCGTCAATGGAACGCAGGATCTGGGCGCGGGAAAGACCTTCCGCTAAATCACCGACCTGGTGGAACACTTTGGTAGCGACCACCACCTCGTCGCGGCGGGCGAAATCACGCAGCGCGCGGCCGACAATCTCTTCACTGCTGCCGTCGGAGTAGCTGTTTGCGGTGTCAAAGAAGTTGATGCCGCCTTCCAGCGCCCGCCTGATGATCGGGCGGCTGCTCTCTTCCGGCAGCGTCCAGGCGTGTCTGCCACGATCGGGCTCACCGAACGTCATGCAGCCGAGGCAAAGACGGGAAACCTTAAGATCTGTTTTACCTAACGTATTGTATTTCATGGTTCCACTCCTGCTGGTGGCTCAAAATTGTACCGTTAAGCATAGCAGGAGCGGAAAGGGGAGGGATTATGCCAGCCAGGAGGTGATTTTCGTTTCAATCCCTGCGGCATCGAGGCCGATTTCCGTGCGCGCTTCTTCTTGCGTGCCTTGCGGAATAAAGAAATCCGGCAGACCCAGATTCAGCACCGGAACGGGCTTACGATGGGCCATCAGAACTTCGTTAACGCCACTACCTGCACCACCCATAATAGCGTTTTCTTCCAGCGTGACCAGCACTTCATGTTGCTCCGCCATCGCCAGAATCAGCTGTTCATCCAGTGGCTTAACGAAGCGCATGTCGACCAGCGTCGCGTTCAGTTTTTCAGCCACCGCCGCCGCCTCCGGCAACAGCGTGCCGAAACTGAGGATGGCGAGCTTTTCGCCTTCACGCTTGATAACGCCTTTACCCAGAGGCAGTTTCGCCAGTGGCTGGAGTTCAGCACCGGTGCCGTTACCACGCGGATAACGCACAGCACACGGACCGTCGCTGTAGTGATAACCGGTATAGAGCATCTGGCGACATTCGTTTTCGTCGCTCGGCGCCATGATCACCATGTCAGGAATGCAGCGCAGGAAAGAGAGATCAAACGCGCCCTGGTGCGTCTGGCCGTCTGCGCCGACAATACCCGCGCGATCAATAGCAAACATCACCGGCAACTTCTGGATAGCCACATCGTGGATCACCTGGTCGTAAGCGCGTTGCAGGAAGGTGGAGTAAATCGCCACTACCGGCTTGTAACCACCAATCGCCAGACCCGCCGCGAAGGTGACCGCGTGTTGCTCGGCAATCGCCACGTCAAAATACTGATCCGGGTATTTCTTCGAAAATTCGACCATCCCGGAGCCTTCACGCATGGCGGGCGTGATAGCCATTAATTTGTCGTCTTTGGCGGCGGTTTCGCACAACCAGTCGCCGAAAATTTTCGAATAACTCGGCAGGCCGCCGCTGCTTTTCGGTAATTTACCGCTGGTATGGTCAAATTTCGGCACTGCATGGAAGGTGATCGGGTCTTTTTCGGCAGGCTCATAGCCGCGCCCTTTTTTGGTCATGATGTGCAAAAACTGCGGGCCTTTCAGGTCGCGCATGTTTTTGAGGGTACTGACCAGTCCCAGCACGTCATGTCCGTCAACCGGGCCGATGTAATTAAAACCCAGTTCTTCAAACAGTGTGCCCGGCACCACCATTCCTTTAATGTGTTCTTCGGTGCGTTTGAGCAGCTCTTTAATCGGCGGTACGCCAGAGAAGACTTTTTTGCCGCCTTCGCGCAGGGTGGAATAGAGTTTGCCGGAGAGCAGTTGCGCCAGGTGGTTGTTCAGCGCGCCGACGTTTTCGGAAATCGACATCTCATTGTCGTTTAGGATCACCAGCATATCCGGTTTGATATCGCCGGCGTGGTTCATTGCCTCGAATGCCATACCCGCGGTGATGGCGCCATCGCCGATCACGCAGACCGTCCGGCGCTGTTTGCCTTCTTTCGCGGCCGCAATCGCGATGCCGCTGCCGGCAGAAATGGAGGTTGAAGAGTGACCGACGCTCAATACGTCGTACTCGCTCTCACCCCGCCACGGGAACGGGTGCAAACCGCCTTTCTGACGAATAGTGCCGATGCGATCGCGGCGACCGGTCAGGATTTTGTGCGGGTATGCCTGATGCCCGACATCCCACACCAGCTGATCAAACGGGGTGTTATAGACATAATGCAACGCCACGGTGAGTTCCACCGTGCCAAGCCCGGAGGCAAAATGCCCGCTGGAACGGCTTACACTGTCGAGCAGGTAACGACGCAGTTCGTCGCACAGTTTCGGCAGGCTCTCTTTCGGCAGCAGGCGCAGCTCTTGAGTCGAGTCCACCAGCGCCAGCGTCGGGTATTTGGCAATATCAAAGCTCATCAGAAACTCATCGTGGTTCTAGTGTTTATTTATCACGCTGGATTATATAGTCCGCTAGCGCTTCCAGTGCCGTGGTATCCAGTGATTGGGCGGCCAGCTGATTCAGCGACTGGCGGGCATCTTCAATCAAATCACGGGCTTTCGTACGGGCCGGCTCAAGGCCCAGCAGTGCGGGATAGGTGCTCTTACCGAGCTGCTGGTCAGCGCCCTGGCGCTTCCCAAGCGTGGCAGTATCCCCCACCACATCAAGAATGTCATCCTGAACCTGGAACGCCAGGCCGATGCTTTGCGCGTATCGATCCAGTATCGGCAGGGCGGTACGACCCGGTTCTCCAGCGCTCAGCGCCCCGAGGCGAACCGCCGCGCGGATCAATGCGCCGGTCTTATGACGGTGAATGCGTTCCAGAGCGGCGAGATCCACATGCTGACCTTCAGCGGCGAGATCGAGTGCCTGACCACCGCACATACCTGCCACACCACTGGCCTGCGCCAGTTCGGAAATCATCGCCAGACGATCGCGATCAGCAACGTCGGTCATTGGTGCATCGCTGAGTATAGAAAACGCCAGCGTCTGCAGCGCGTCACCCGCCAGAATGGCGTTCGCTTCGCCGAATTTAATATGACAGGTAGGTTGCCCGCGGCGTAAGTCATCGTCATCCATCGCCGGGAGATCGTCATGCATCAGCGAATAGGCGTGAATACATTCTACCGCGGCTGCCGGGGCATCAAGGGTTTCCAGGCTAACGCCGAACATATTGCCGGTCGCGTACACCAGGAATGGACGCAACCTCTTTCCTCCCAATAATGCACCGTAGTGCATGGCTTCAACCAGCGGAGTGTTCTGAAACGGCTGCGGATCGATGAAACGATGCAGGGCGTCATTCGCCCGAACCACGCACGCCTGAAGTTGTTGCGAAAAATCCATTACTCAGCATCCGGAGTGAAAGGGGACAGCGGGGCATCTTCGCTTTCCGCCAGCAGGATTTGTACACGCTGCTCAGCCTGTTGCAGTTTACTTTGCCCCTGACGCGCCAGCTGGACGCCGCGCTCAAATTCATTCAGCGCCTCTTCCAGCGGAAGCTCACCGCTTTCCAGGCGAGTGACGATTTTCTCAAGCTCATTCAGCGCAGTTTCAAAGCTGGCCGGGGCTTCATTTTTCTTTGGCATAGTGAATGTTTGACTCTGTTTTAGGGCGACCACGCTATGGTAACGAAGTCAGGTCGCTAAGCAAATAACGCATAATGGTAACGCGCAGGTTGGTGACGAAGGTGATATACTCCCGCGCCTGGATGCAGCTTCAGGTATGGGCTGCAATATTTTTTGTCATGCAAACCCAGAGTTTGCCAACGAACCATTACCGCCATGAAGTTTATCATTAAATTGTTCCCGGAAATCACTATCAAAAGCCAATCTGTGCGTTTGCGCTTTATTAAAATGTTAACCGGGAATATTCGTAACGTTCTGAAGCACTATGACGAGACACTTGCTGTCGTCCGCCACTGGGATCACATTGAAGTCCGTGCGAAAGACGAAAACCAGCGTCCCGCCATCCGTGACGCCCTGACCCGCATTCCAGGTATTCACCATATTCTTGAAGTCGAAGATGTGCCGTTCACCTCAATGCACGATATCTTCGAGAAAACGCTGGACGCCTGGCGTGGGAAGCTGGAAAACAAAACCTTTTGCGTGCGAGTAAAACGTCGCGGTAAGCATGAGTTTAGCTCTATTGAAGTGGAACGTTATGTCGGCGGCGGTCTGAATCAGCATGTTGAGTCCGCGCGCGTGAAGCTGACGAACCCGGACGTGACGGTCAATCTCGAAATCGAAGATGACCGTCTGCTGCTGGTGAAAGGGCGTTATGAAGGCATTGGTGGTTTCCCTATCGGCACTCAGGAAGATGTCCTGTCCCTGATTTCCGGCGGCTTCGACTCTGGCGTTTCCAGTTATATGCTGATGCGTCGCGGTTGCCGCGTGCATTATTGCTTCTTTAATCTCGGCGGCGCGGCACATGAAATTGGTGTTCGTCAGGTGGCGCACTATCTGTGGAACCGCTTCGGCAGCTCGCACCGTGTGCGTTTCGTGGCGATCAATTTTGAGCCGGTGGTTGGCGAGATCCTCGAAAAAATCGACGATGGCCAGATGGGCGTCGTGCTGAAACGTATGATGGTCCGCGCGGCGTCAAAAGTGGCTGAGCGTTATGGCGTGCAGGCGCTGGTGACCGGTGAAGCGCTGGGACAGGTCTCCAGCCAGACGCTGACCAACCTGCGACTTATCGATAACGTCTCCGACACGCTGATCCTGCGACCGCTGATTTCCTACGATAAAGAGCACATCATCAACCTGGCACGTGAAATCGGCACTGAAGACTTTGCCCGCACGATGCCGGAATACTGCGGGGTGATTTCAAAAAGCCCGACAGTGAAAGCAATAAAAGCGAAGATCGAAGCGGAAGAAGCCAATTTTGACTTCAGCATCCTTGATACTGTGGTTGCCGAAGCCAGCAACCTCGATATCCGCGAGATCGCACAGCAGACCAGCCAGGATGTGGTCGAAGTCGAAACGGTGAACGACTTTGGCGCGAACGACGTGATCCTTGATATTCGTTCTGTCGACGAGCAGGATGACAAGCCGCTGAAAGTGGAAGGCATTGATGTGGTATCGCTGCCGTTCTATAAGCTGAGCACCCAGTTCGGCAATCTCGATCAGAGCAAAACCTGGCTGTTGTGGTGTGAGCGTGGCGTGATGAGTCGCCTGCAGGCGCTGTACCTGCGTGAACAGGGTTTTACCAACGTGAAAGTATATCGTCCGTAGTTCGTTGTGCCGGGTGGCGGCTGCGCCTTACCCGGCCAACGGATGTTGCAGGCCCGGCAAGCATAGCGCCGCCGGGTAAAACCTACTCGTAATAGTTATAGATCCCCGCCGCCATCACCAGTTGTGACGCCACCTCGTGAGCCTTCTCGCGACCGACCAACAGATCAATCATCTTCAGCGCAAAATCAATCGCTGTCCCAGGCCCCTGGCTGGTGAGCAGATTCACCCGTGGATCCCAGACCACACGTTTGTCCTGCCACTGATCTTCAGGAATGGTCTCTTTAAGCCCGGGATAGCCCGTCATATTGCCGACGGGGAAGAGATCGTGCGGTACCAGCACGGTACCCGCAGCGGCGCAGATTGCCGCGACGATACGCCCGGAGAGATGAAACTGCCTGACGGTTTCCACCAGCAGCGGACTGTCGCGGAACGCTTCCGCCCCTTTCAGACCGCCTGGCAGGACAATCACGTCATAATCGCCGTCAGCGACCTGAACCAACGGCGCATCGGCCAGCAGCTTCACGCCACGTGAGCAGGTTACCGTCAGGTTGCCATCGCTGGCGACGCTGGCGGTGGTGACGGCAATCCCACCGCGCACCAGCAGATCGATGGTGGTAACCGCTTCGGTTTCTTCACTCCCAGGGGCGAGACATACCAGTGCTGACGCGCTCATATTCATTCTCCTTACGTTTAATCAGTTCGTAGAGTCTGGCGTTTTCCGGCACGCTGATGCCATGGGCGCGCGCGCGTTTGAGCAGATAGCCATTGATATAGTCTATTTCAGTATGGCGCAGGGCACGAACGTCCTGCAGCATTGAGGAGATATTTCCTGCTGTGCTCTCTACCACCTGCCAGACGTAAAACAGCAAGTCGTCCGGACTGGCGTGATGGCCTTCGCGCTGCATGACTGCCGCCACTTCGCGGCAAATGGCGGCCACTTCCTGCGGATAGTTCACCAGCGATCCGTTAGGGCAGTCGTAGATCACGGTCAAGGGATTAATCACGCAGTTAACCGCCAGTTTTTTCCAGCTGGAGGCACCCATGTCATTATGCCAGGCGACATCCGGTAACGCGGCCTGAAGCATATCAGCCAGAAAGCTGTAATCACGTGCTGCTGCGTTGGCCGGACCAATATGGGTAATGCCGTTGGCAACATGCACAATCACATTGCCGTCACGGCGTGCCGCGTGCGTGGTCATGCCTGTCAGCAGTGGCTGTTGAACCGTTCCCAGTTCATCCAGCGTTCCCATCCCGTTGTGCAGCAGCAGAATGGGGCAACGGGCGGGCAACTGGCCAGCGAGGTTTTTCACCGCCGTTGAGACCTGCCAGGCCTTGAGCGTGACCAGTAACAGGTCGCTGTTTCCCAGAAACTCGGGGTCGTTGGCCGTCAGCAATTCATTGAAGACGCTACCGTCGACTTCCTGCAGGTTTACGCTGCACCACGGTTGTGGAACGCGTAGCCATCCCTGCACTTCATGCCCCTGGCGATGCAACGCATTCAGCCAGAGCTGCCCGAGGGTACCGCATCCCAGCACGGTAATCTTCATTTTTCCTCCTCACCTGCAGCGATCACAGGCGTTATTCCTGTCAGTATAGCGCTATCAGCTATCCTTCAGACACAGACATAACAGGTTGTGTTATCTCAGGTTGCAGGTATTATGCATCGCATCAAAAAGAGAGGGAGAGTAAAACATGCCATCTTTCGATATTGTTTCTGAGGTTGATATTCAGGAAGCACGTAATGGCGTTGAAAACGCCGTGCGTGAGGTGGAGACCCGCTTCGATTTCCGTAACGTGGAAGCGACCATTGAACTGAATGAAAAGAATCAGACCATCAAGGTACTGAGCGAGTCAGATTTCCAGGTCAACCAGTTGCTTGATATCCTGCGCGCAAAACTGCTCAAGCGCGGCATTGAAGGCAGTTCCATTGAGGTGCCGGAAGAGTTTTTGCACAGCGGCAAAACCTGGTCCGTGGAAGCAAAACTGAAAACTGGCATTGACAGCGCCGTGGCGAAGAAAATCGTTAAGCTGATTAAAGACAGTAAGCTGAAAGTGCAGACGCAAATTCAGGGCGAAGAGATTCGTGTGACGGGCAAATCCCGCGACGATCTGCAGTCCGTGATGGCGCTGGTGCGCGGCGGTAATCTCGGTCAGCCGTTCCAGTTTAAAAACTTTCGTGATTAATAAAAAAAGCGGGTTTCCCCGCTTTTTTTATGCCGGTTTTATCGCCTGCTCGACCTCGAAGCGATTTGTCACTTTGTTATCGATTTTCACGTATACCGTACGTTCTTTCGCCACAACCAGCGCTTCGCTGACTCCCCGGGTCGCCAGTAAACGTGCCTGAAGCGACTCATCGGCATCTACGTCGTCAGGAATTTCCACCCGCAAACTGCTGACGTACGGCGGTTCACTCATTGTCATAGCCACCAGCAGCCAGAGCGTGGCGAGCAGGGCGCCGACTAAAAACACCGTTTGTGAATCAAAGAATCCATCAAGCCAGCCGCCCAGCGAACCGCCGATGGCCACACCAAGGAACTGGCTGGTGGAGTAGACGCCCATCGCGGTGCCTTTATAGCCGGCAGGAGACTCTTTGCTGATGAGCGACGGCAGCATCGCTTCCATCAGATTAAAGGCGAGGAAAAAGATCTGCACGCCCGCCACCAGTTCCCAGAAATAATCGCCCGCGCCCCACAGCACGATTTCAGCGATCAGCAGGATCGCCACGCAGATCAGAAAGACGCGTTTCATGCGGCGTTTCACTTCCGCATAAATGATAAACGGCACGACGGAGACAAAGGAAATCAGCATCGTCACCAGATAGAGTTTCCAGTGTTCTGCAGCGGGAAAACCGGCAGCTTCCAGTTGGCCAGGCAGGGCAACGAACGTCGACATCAGCAGAATATGCAGACACATAATGCCGAAGTTGAGCTTCAGCAGTTTGGGTTCGGCGAGTACCTTGCGGAAGCTACCTTTTACCATCCCTGATTCACGGTTCAGAACATGGGTGCTGCTGTTTGGCACGACCCACAGTGTGAGGGCAATGCCGACGAATGCCAGCACCACAATCATCCAGAATAAGGCGTGAAGGCCCAGCGCGTTGGTAATAATCGGGCCGAGCACCATGGCGATGGCGAAGGTAATGCCAAAACTGACGCCGATAAAAGCCATCGCTTTGGTGCGGTTCTGCTCGCGCGTCAGGTCAGATAACAACGCCATCACTGCGGCGGCAATGGCGCCGGAACCCTGCAGGGCTCGCCCGAGAATCACGCCCCAGATGGAATGAGACAACGCGGCGATGACACTGCCGAAGGCAAAGACCAGCAACCCACTAACAATCAGCGGCTTGCGACCAATACGATCAGAAAGCAGGCCAAAGGGGATCTGGAAAATCGCCTGCATCAGTCCATAGATGCCTATCGCGATACCAATCAGCGCCTGACTTGCCCCCTGGAGCGCCATGCCGTAGGTGGTCAGAACAGGCAGAACCATGAACATGCCAAGCATGCGCATTGAGAAAACTGTCCCTAAACCCCAGGTCGCGCGCAATTCGACCGGCGTCATTTTAAAATCGTTCATTCCAACCTCAGCGTTTCAATTGCGCATAGTGTAAAGCGGGGAGAGGGCGGGGTAAACAAAGCCTTAGTGAACAAATATTAACCCCATCAATATTTCAGAGTGTCGCTCGGGGAAATTTGATAACGCGCATGAAAAAGGGTGCCGCAGCACCCTTTTTAAACTGTCTTGCCGCTTACCAGACGTAAGTCAGCAGATTGTGAGAATCCGGAACCATAAAGTCGACGGACATCATCACCGACAGCGAAGTGATCGCTACGATAGAAAAGACGAACAATTTTCGTGCCCAGACCCGGTCATCGGCCACCTTGTAGCCACGCAGCGCCATACCAAGCCACCAGACGCTCACTGCCGCCGCCACAACCAGATATTTATATCCGGCGTAGCCGCCCAGAGAGAGCATCAGCGTCGCCACAGCAAAGGCGATGATATAGACCGTGATGTGGTTTTTCGCCACAGAGATACCTTTCACGACCGGCAGTACCGGGATGTTCGCCGCCTGATAATCCTTGAAACGGAAAATCGCGATGGCGTAGGAATGAGGCATCTGCCACAGGCTGAAAATCGCCAGCAGGATCAGTGCGCCGCTGTCGAATTCACCGGTAACCGCGCAGTAGCCAATCACCGGCGGCGCTGCGCCGGAGAGAGAGCCAATCAGCGTGCCGTAGACGGAGTGGCGTTTCATGTACAGGCTGTAAACGCCGACATAAACCACGAACCCCATCACCCCCAGCCAGCAGGCCAGAGGATTGGCGCCAAACCACAGCAGCATGAAGCCAGCAATACCCAACAAGGTGGCGTACACCAGCGAGACCTTCGGAGAAATCAGGCCTTTTACCAGCACCCGATTCTTGGTCCTTTCCATCTTCCTGTCGATATCGCGGTCGATGTAGTTGTTGAACACGCAACCTGAAGCCACCACCAGAGAGACCCCGACCAGCGTCCAGACGAACAACGGGTAATCAATGCTGCCTTTGGAGGCCAGCAGGAAACCGCCGATCACCGAGATCAGGTTGCCAAAGATGATGCCAGGTTTTGTTACTTGCAGGTATTGCTTAAACATACGCGCCGCTCTTATCGAACCATCATGTTGTAGTTGAGGTTCCACATAATCCAGATTGAACCTATCACCACAATCGCAATGATCAGTATAGTGAAGACGAAAGCGGTCAGGTTCCAGCCCTCATCAGACTTGCTGTTCATATGCAGGAAGCAAACCAGGTGCACCAGGATCTGTACCACTGCGGTCACCAGAATGGTGCCCAGAATGACGCCGTGGGACGCCGTACCGTTCATCACCATCCAGAACGGAATGACCGTCAGGATGATCGACAGGATGAATCCTGTCATGTAGGTTTTTACGCTACCGTGGGAAGCGCCGTGATCGGTTGCATGACTCATTACATCGCCCCCATCAGATAAACTACAGAGAACACACAGATCCACACCACATCCAGGAAGTGCCAGAACAGGCTCAGGCACATGATGCGGGTGCGGTTAGTGCTGGTCAGGCCGCGACGGGCGATCTGGATCATCAGAACAGCCATCCAGATAAGACCAGACGTCACGTGCAGACCGTGGGTGCCGACCAGCGCGAAGAACGCTGACAGGAAGCCGCTGCGATCCGGGCCCATGCCTTCAACGATCAGGTGATGGAATTCATAGAGTTCCATCCCGATAAATCCGGCGCCGAACAGCCAGGTCAACATCAGCCAGGAAATAACCTGGCTCTTGTTGTTCTTGTACATGGCGATTGCCGCCATGCCATAGGTGATGGAGCTGAACAGCAGCAGGGCGGTTTCAACCAGCACGAACGGCAGTTCGAAAATGTCTTTACCTGTCGGGCCACCCGCAGTGCCGTTCACCAGAACGGCATAGGTCGCAAACAGGATGGAGAACAAAATACAGTCGCTCATCAGGTAGATCCAGAAGCCGAAGACTTTCGTCGACCCTGAATCATGGTGCCCATGTTCGTGCGCGTGGGCGTGCGCGTTGGTCAGAGTATCAGTTGCCATTTTTCAGCCCTGCTTTAGTGATTTCATCGAAATGCTGATTTTCCAGTTTTTCGATTTCCGCAACCGGTACGTAGTAATCCACGTCCTCGTCGAAGCTCTTCACAATCCAGGAGATGATGATGCCTGCAAAGCTTGCGATCGCCATCCACCAGATATGCCAGATCATGGCAAAACCGAAGATGGTAGAGAAAGCGGCGATGATAATGCCCGCACCACTGTTTTTCGGCATGTGAATTTCTTCGTAGCCCGCAGGTTGCTTGTACGCTTCGCCTTTCTCTTTCATTTCCCAGAAAGCATCACGCTCATGAATATGCGGGACGTGGGCAAAGTTGTAGAACGGCGCAGGAGAAGACGTTGACCACTCCAGCGTACGACCGCCCCATGGGTCACCGGTCAGGTCACGGTTCTGGTCGCGGTCGCGGACAGAAACGAAGATCTGAATCAGCTGGCACAGGATGCCGCAGGCAATCAGCGCGGCGCCGCAAGCGGCAACCATTAGCATTGGGTGGAACTGCGGATCAATCTGCTGGCTCAGGCGACGGGTCATACCCATGAAGCCCAGCACATACAGCGGCATAAATGCTACGAAGAAGCCGATGATCCAGAACCAGAATGCGCGTTTACCCCAGGTTTCGTTGAGCGTAAAACCAAAGGCTTTCGGCCACCAGTAGGTCATACCAGCGAAGCACCCGAACACCACGCCGCCGATGATGACGTTGTGGAAGTGCGCGATCAGGAACAGGCTGTTATGCAGGACGAAGTCCGCGCCCGGTACTGCCAGCAGTACACCGGTCATGCCGCCTACAGAGAAGGTGACGATGAAGCCAATGGTCCACAGCATCGCGGAGTGGAACACGATACGACCCTGATACATGGTGAACAGCCAGTTGAAGATCTTCACCCCGGTCGGGATGGCGATAATCATGGTGGCAATACCGAAGAAGGCGTTTACGTTAGCGCCGGCACCCATAGTAAAGAAGTGGTGCAGCCAGACGATGAACGACAGAACGGTAATACAGATGGTTGCCCACACCAGCGAGGTGTAACCAAACAGACGCTTACGGGAGAAGGTCGCCGCCACTTCAGAGAAGACCCCGAAGACCGGCAGAACCAGGATGTACACTTCCGGATGGCCCCAGGCCCAGATCAGGTTGATGTACATCATCATGTTGCCGCCCATATCATTAGTAAAGAAATGGGTGCCCAGATAGCGGTCCAGGGTCAGCAACGCGATGGTCACCGTCAGGATCGGGAAGGAAGCGATGATCAAAACGTTGGCGCACAGAGATGCCCAGGTAAATACCGGCATTTTGAACATGCCCATACCCGGCGCGCGCATCTTGATGATCGTCACGAAGAAGTTAATACCTGTCAGCGTCGTACCAATACCGGAGAGCTGCAACGCCCATATCCAGTAATCGACCCCTACGCTCGGACTGTACTCAATCCCCGATAGCGGCGGATAGGCCAGCCAGCCGGTCTGCGCGAATTCACCCACGCCGAGAGACAGGTTAACCAGAATGACGCCGACAACCGTGAACCAGAAGCTCAGGTTGTTGAGGAACGGGAACGCCACGTCGCGTGCGCCGATCTGCAGCGGAACCACGAGGTTCATCAGACCGATAACAAACGGCATCGCCACAAAGAAGATCATGATCACGCCGTGGGCGGTGAAGACCTGATCGTAGTGGTGAGGCGGCAGGAAACCGGCTTCACCGGCTGAGGCCAGTGCCTGCTGGCTACGCATCATGATCGCATCGGCAAAGCCGCGCAGCAGCATGACGATAGCGACGATGACATACATAATGCCAAGTCTTTTGTGGTCGACCGAGGTCAGCCACTCATTCCAGAGGTAAGACCACTTACCGAAGTAAGTGATCGCGGCGAGAAGCGCCAGACCCCCGATGATAATCGCAGCCACCGTAACCATGATAATGGGTTCATGGTAGGGCACTGCATCCAGTGTCAATTTTCCGAACATCGTTATCTTCCTCAACCCCTTGAGTTGGCGGTTTCCGCGTGGCTCATGTCCATGCCTTCCATTCCGTCGTGTGACGCGTGTTCACCTTCGGTCTGGCCCATGTGCATGTCGCCGTGAGCCATGAATTTGTTGATAACATCAACAAACAGGTTTGGCTTCACGCTGGAGAAGTATTCCACCTTGTTGTACTCGCTTGGCGCAGCCAGTTTCTCGTACGCCGCCATATCGCTGACGGTGTTCTGAGACTGCTTCACTTTTGCGACCCACTGATCGAAAGCGGCGCGATCCGGAGTAGCGATGGCTTTGAACTTCATACCTGAGAAGCCCGGACCACTATAGCTGGCAGAAATACCGTCGTAGGTGCCTGTTTCGTTCGCGATCAGGTGCAGGTTGGTCTGCATACCGGCCATCGCGTAAATCTGACTACCCAGACGAGGAATGAAGAACGAGTTCATCACGGAGTTGGAGGTCACTTTGAACTGAACCGGAACGTTCGCCGGGAAGGCAATTTCATTCACCGTTGCAATACCCTGCTCCGGATAGATGAAGAACCATTTCCAGTCCATGGACACCACTTCGATGGTGATCGGTTGTTCGTCGTGCGCCAGCGGTTTGCTGGGTTCAAGCGAGTGAGTGGTTTTCCAGGTGAGGACGGCGAGGAACAGGATGATAAGAATCGGCACCGTCCAGACCACAGCTTCCACTTTATTGGAGTGTGACCAGTTAGGGCTGTACTTCGCATCTTTATTGCTTGCACGATACTTCCAGGCGAAACCAACTGCCATCAAGATGGCGGGAATAACGACAATTAACATCAGGCCGAATGCCGTCAGTATCAGTGAGCGTTGCTCCAGTCCAATCTGTCCTTTGGGGTCAAGCAGTGCAGAATCGCAGCCACTGAGTAAAACAGTGCCTGCGATTAATGACAACCATCCCAAACTTTTATTGTATTTCCTGAGTCTCATGTAACGACCTCAATTCCACAGGATCTGGTGGCGTTTAAAGTGTGTGGGCATTTTACGGGAAGGTTACATTACTGTAAACATGATTGGGGTTGTGTCTGTTATGTGTTACCGGGTTCTGCCGCTCATGTCACATATGTTACCTAATATGTCTACTTTTCAACCAGAAGCCGCGTGCCGCCAGCGTTATAACGAAAGGGGATGCAATAAAATCTTAACGTGGTCAATTGGTATAACTATTGCCTGAAATACACAAATAATTAACAATAAATTAGCAAATAAAAGACATCGTTAATGCGGGAAAATAAATGTCTGATAGCTGAATCGTTAAGAAAATAGAGGGTGGTCAGAAATTACCAATAATTTCCAAATTCTAAAGCGCACAAATTAACAAGTCATAATTATGCCTGTCATTCACCGTTATAATTTCTTACTGTAATTACAACGGCGAATAACAACACGGAATTTTTATGCGTATCTCGTCCTGCGCAATGCCAGGAAATCCAGCACCCCACCGAACACGATGCCGCCGACAGCGATCAATGCGGCCATTTCCAGCAGGACAGGCAGGAAGGCGAAGGCAGTGAAGTCAAGGGCGTTCAACGTCAGCATGATTAACCACAGCGCCAGCAGCAGGCAGCCCAGCATCAGCATATACAGCGCGAACTGATAACCGCGATTGAACTGACTGCGCGGCAGAAAGTGCTCCGTCTGCTGGGTGTATTCCAGCGTACGGCGGCACACCAGTAGCAGGATAAGCCCCGGAACCGCCGCCACAACAGAGAAGAGATAGAAGGTTGGCCAGCCGTGCGCTTCCACAAACCATCCGGCGATGGGACCAACGTACACGCGACCGACGGCAGAAATCGCGGACAACAGCGCAAACTGCGTTGCTGAGAAGGATTTATTGCACAGCGTCATCAGCAGGGCGACAAAAGCGGAAGTCCCCATACCGCCGCACAGATTTTCAAAAAAGACCGCCGCCGCCATGGAAATCAGATGCTTATCGGTCACTGACAGCAGCCAGTAACCGGCGTTAGAGACACCCTGCAAAAGGCCAAAAATAAGTAGCGCGCGGAACAGCGTCAGCCGCTGCATCAGCACACCGCCATACAACGCGCCGATAATCGTGGCAAACAGACCCAGCGTTTTATTGACCATCCCCACTTCGCCTGCATCAAACCCGACACCACGAATAAGAAAGGTGGTGGTCAGACTCATGGCAAACGCATCACCGAGCTTGTACATCACAATCAGCAGCAGGATGATCCACGCGTTATTGCGGCCAAAGAAATCGCGCAGGGGAGCGACGACCGCCTGTTCGAGCGTCCTGGGAACCGGGATCACATCGCTGGGTTCTGGCGCCAGAATCGTAGCGATGATGCAGGGAATGAGCAGCGCCGCCATCAGCCAGTACATTCCCTGCCAGCCGAGCCACTTGTCCGCCAGCCAGAGTGCCAGACCGCCGGAGACCAGCATGCCAAGGCGGTAACCCAGCACGCTTATCGCCGCGCCAGCGCCACGTTCTTCGGGCGGCAGCACGTCGGTTTTCCAGGCGTCAAAGACGATATCCTGTGACGCAGAGCAGAAGGCAATCACTACCGCCAGTGCCGCCATCCAGCGCAACTGCGACGTCGGTTCGAGGAAGCCCATACCCGCAATGGACACCAGCAGTAAAACCTGAGTGGTCAACAACCAGCCACGACGACGACCGAGAAATGATGGCGTATAGCGATCCATCACCGGTGACCACAGGAATTTAAAGACGTAGGCCTGCCCGACGAGGGAAAAGAAGCCGATGGTTTTCAGATCGATATTTTCGACGGTCATCCAGGCCTGCAGAGTGCCGGATGTCAGCGCCAGCGGTAGCCCGGAAGCAAAGCCGAGAATCAGCAGAATAGCCGATTTAGGTTGCTGAAAGATGCGTAAGTATTGACTGGTCATGGGTCCTGACTGCTGACCCGGCAGGGCGCCGGGTCAGCCAACGGCGGTTAACGGGCGTTTTGTTTGATGAAGTCGTGGATGCTGGTGTCCTGAGCCATATCGGCGATGGTGTCAGTCAGCACGCTATTCACTGCATTAGCGATATTCTGGTTGTTTGCCGTAAAGGCGCCTTCAACGGTGTAGCTGGCGCGGTAGTTTTTCGTCATTTTGTTGCCGTTTTTCGCGGTTGCGATAATCGCGACGTCGGCTTTGGTGGCGATGTTGTAACGCACATTACCCTGAGACACATCGGCGTACAGCTGGTTCACGATGATCTGCAGGTCAACGGCCCCGCTTGGGCCAACCATATAACCGCGTGCGGTCATTTGTTTCTCCAGCACTTCCTGCAGCAGGAAACGCAGGTCGCGGGACGCGGTCAGGGTAACCAGCTGGTTGTCACGGGTGACTTTCGCCAGCGCCTGATCCTGACGTTGATCGGCACCGTTAATGCTCACGGTGACGCCCATCAGGCTTGGATCCTGCTGCGGCAGGGCGATTTTCGGCGATACGTCGATGGTGGACGGTGGCGTGGCGCAACCCGCCAGCATGAACAGGGCCACCAACGGGAAAAGGATTTTTTTCAACATGATGTCAGGCTCTCAACGCTTTGGTTAAGTAAAAGAAAAATTCTCGCCATCATAACATCGCCAACGGTAAGAGGAAGTAGCTGCGCAGGTAAATTCATCGTGATGTGCGTTTTCTGACCGCTTCTTTACCGTTTTGCCGGCAGTCTGGCAGCGAAACGTTTGCATATATGAGTAAAGCGCATCCGTTTCGCTGAGGAAATCGGACGAAAGCTAAATATTTGTTGTCTTCATGTAATGGAAACGGTAAAAGCGGCTAATATTTAAAGAGATGGGCGGCATCTCAGCGTCGTCGAAGGAGTAATGTCATGATGATACGCGAACAAATCGAAGCAAAATTAAGTGCAGCGTTTAAACCCGTAGTACTGGAAGTGGTTGATGAAAGCTATCGTCACAATGTTCCCGCCGGATCGGAAAGCCACTTCAAAGTGGTGCTGGTCAGCGACTGTTTTGCAGGCGAACGTTTCCTCAATCGTCACCGCATGATCTACAGCACGCTGGCGGATGAACTCGCTTCCACGGTTCATGCACTGGCGTTACATACTTACACGATTAAAGAGTGGGAAGGGTTACAGGATACGGTATTTGCCTCTCCGGCTTGCCGCGGCGCGGGAAGCATCGCCTGATAAAACGCATTGCAACGGGCGGAAGATTTCCAGTATGTTGCGTAAAGATTGCGTAAAGATAATGACAAAACGGCCACCAGGCCGTTTTATTTTGCCTGGAAAACGCACAGTACCGACCATTTTCAGACAAAAAAACACCGGGAATTGTGAAAAAAGCCGCATCAACATGCCACCACCGTTCTCGACTCACTCTTGTGATGCCGCTATAATGCTGCGTCTTATTTTATTGAACGTCTTCGGGATGATTCTGGCGACAGGGACGGTGATTCACCTTCATCCCGGTACTGCGCAGGCGAATTCAGAGTTGACCGAGCACTGTGATTTTTTTGAGGTAACAAGATGCAAGTTTCAGTTGAAACCACTCAGGGCCTTGGCCGCCGTGTAACGATTACTATCGCTGCTGACAGCATCGAAAACGCTGTAAAAAGCGAGCTCGTCAATGTTGCGAAAAAAGTACGCATCGACGGCTTCCGTAAGGGTAAAGTACCGATGAATATCGTTGCTCAGCGTTATGGCGCTTCTGTTCGCCAGGACGTGCTGGGCGACCTGATGAGCCGCAATTTTGTTGATGCGATCATCAAAGAAAAAATCAATCCGGCTGGCGCGCCGAACTATGTTCCGGGCGAATACAAACTGGGCGAAGACTTCACTTATTCTGTTGAGTTCGAAGTGTACCCGGAAGTTGAGCTGAAAGGTCTGGAAACCATCGAAGTTGAAAAACCGTTGGTAGAAGTGACTGACGCTGACGTTGACACCATGCTGGACACCCTGCGCAAACAGCAGGCGACCTGGAAAGACAAAGAAGGCGCGGTTGACGCTGAAGATCGCGTGACCATCGATTTCACCGGTTCTGTTGACGGCGAAGAGTTCGAAGGCGGCAAAGCAACTGATTTCGTTCTGGCCATGGGCCAGGGTCGTATGATCCCAGGCTTTGAAGACGGCATCAAAGGTCACAAAGCGGGCGACGAGTTCACTATCGACGTGACCTTCCCTGAAGAGTACCACGCGGAAAACCTGAAAGGTAAAGCGGCGAAATTCGTTATCACTCTGAAGAAAGTCGAAGAGCGTGAACTGCCGGAACTGACCGCGGAATTCATCAAACGTTTCGGTGTGGAAGACGGTTCTGTTGAAGGCCTGCGTGCTGAAGTGCGTAAAAACATGGAACGCGAGCTGAAAGGCGCTGTGCGTAACCGTGTGAAGTCTCAGGCAATTGAAGGCCTGGTGAACGCGAACAACATCGACGTACCGGCTGCGCTGATCGACAGTGAAATCGACGTTCTGCGTCGTCAGGCTGCTCAGCGTTTCGGTGGCAACGAGAAACAAGCTCTGGAACTGCCGCGTGAACTATTCGAAGAGCAGGCAAAACGCCGCGTCGTTGTTGGCCTGCTGCTGGGCGAAGTGATTCGCACCAACGAGCTGAAAGCCGATGAAGAACGCGTTAAAGGTCTGATCGAAGAGATGGCATCTGCATACGAAGATCCGACTGAAGTCATCGAGTTCTACAGCAAAAACAAAGAACTGATGGACAACATGCGCAACGTGGCTCTGGAAGAACAGGCTGTTGAGACTGTTCTGAATAAAGCGAAAGTGACTGAAAAAGCCACTTCCTTTAACGAACTGATGAACCAGCAAGCGTAATTTCGCTATACCGGGACACAGTTTGAGCAAAAACCCGTTGCCCTCTGGTGACGGGTTTTTTTTGTCATCGCAATTTGTTGTACATGAGTGCCAAATCCACGTTTCGGTGTTAGCGTAACAACAAAAGATTGTTATGCTTGAAATAGCGTATTGCCGTACCCATAACCAACAATACGGCAATAAGTGACTGGCTGATGTTCCGTCGACAAGGTTACAATCAGTACAGCAGGTATTCTTCAAAATTTATCCAGGAGACGGAAATGTCATACAGTGGCGAACGAGATAACTTTGCACCCCATATGGCCCTGGTGCCGATGGTCATTGAACAGACCTCTCGCGGAGAGCGTTCATTTGATATCTATTCCCGTCTGCTCAAGGAGCGCGTCATTTTTCTGACCGGCCAGGTGGAAGATCACATGGCAAACCTGATTGTGGCGCAGATGCTGTTTCTGGAAGCGGAAAACCCGGAAAAAGACATTTATCTGTATATTAACTCACCGGGCGGCGTGATCACCGCAGGGATGTCCATTTATGACACCATGCAGTTCATCAAGCCGGACGTCAGCACGATTTGTATGGGCCAGGCAGCGTCTATGGGCGCTTTCCTGCTGACGGCAGGTGCGAAAGGTAAACGCTTCTGCTTGCCGAATTCCCGGGTGATGATTCACCAGCCGCTGGGCGGCTACCAGGGTCAGGCGACGGATATCGAAATCCACGCTAAAGAGATCCTGAAAGTTAAAGCGCGCATGAATGAACTCATGGCGCACCATACGGGTCAATCTCTTGAGCAGATCGAGCGCGACACTGAGCGTGATCGCTTCCTGACCTCAGGAGAAGCGGTCGAGTACGGTTTAGTCGACTCCATTTTGACCCATCGTAACTAATGCCAGGCGCGCGCGTGCCGCTATACTATGTATGGGCGGCACACTGCTTGCGAAGCGGCTTGCGCTTGTTAATGGCATTTGCGTCGTCATGTGCGGCACAAAGAACTTAAAAAGAGGTTTGGACTCATGACAGATAAACGCAAAGATGGATCGGGCAAATTGTTGTACTGCTCTTTTTGCGGCAAAAGCCAGCATGAAGTGCGTAAACTGATTGCCGGGCCGTCCGTGTATATCTGCGACGAATGTGTTGATTTATGTAACGACATTATTCGCGAAGAGATTAAAGAGGTAGCGCCGCACCGTGAGCGAAGTGCACTGCCGACGCCACACGAAATTCGCCACCACCTTGATGACTATGTCATCGGTCAGGAACAGGCGAAAAAAGTGTTGGCTGTGGCGGTGTACAACCATTACAAGCGTCTGCGTAACGGCGATTCCAGTAACGGCGTTGAACTCGGCAAAAGTAACATTCTGCTGATTGGCCCAACCGGCTCCGGTAAAACCCTGCTGGCCGAAACGCTGGCCCGTCTTCTGGACGTACCGTTCACCATGGCGGATGCGACCACGCTGACCGAAGCAGGTTATGTCGGTGAAGACGTTGAAAATATCATCCAGAAACTGCTGCAGAAATGCGATTATGACGTACAGAAAGCGCAGCGCGGCATCGTTTACATCGATGAAATCGACAAAATCTCCCGTAAATCGGATAACCCGTCGATCACCCGTGACGTCTCCGGTGAAGGCGTACAGCAGGCACTGCTGAAACTTATCGAAGGTACTGTCGCGGCAGTACCGCCGCAGGGCGGGCGTAAACATCCGCAGCAGGAGTTTTTGCAGGTTGATACCTCAAAAATTCTGTTTATCTGTGGTGGCGCGTTTGCAGGCCTCGACAAAGTCATCGCTAACCGCGTAGAAACCGGAACCGGTATTGGTTTTGGCGCCACTGTGAAAGCGAAGTCAGAAAAAGCCAACGAAGGCGAACTGTTGACGCAGGTTGAACCGGAAGATTTGATTAAATTCGGTCTGATCCCTGAGTTCATTGGTCGTCTGCCAGTGGTGGCGACGCTGAAAGAGCTGAGTGAAGAAGCGTTGATTCAGATCCTGAAAGAGCCGAAAAACGCCCTGACCAAACAGTATCAGGCGCTGTTTAATCTGGAAGGCGTTGATCTGGAGTTCCGTGACGAAGCACTGGATGCGATTGCCCGCAAAGCAATGGCACGTAAAACCGGTGCGCGTGGATTGCGTTCCATCGTCGAAGCGGCACTGCTCGACACGATGTACGACCTGCCTTCAATGGAAGATGTCGAAAAAGTGGTCATCGACGAGTCGGTTATCGAAGGGCAGAGCAAACCGCTGCTGATCTACGGCACCTCGGAAACCCAACAGGCATCTGGCGAATAATTCGCCAAATTTGTCAATCAGTTAAGCGAAAAGGGGGGATTTTATCTCCCCTTTTATTTTTCCTGTATTCCCGGCGTTGAATGTGTGGGAAACATCCCCATATACTGGAATACATGTTAAACGATGGCATGGGGTTTGATCATGTCATCGGCTACCTGGCGGACACTAAACTAAGAGAGAGCTCTATGAATCCTGAGCGTTCTGAACGCATTGAAATCCCCGTATTGCCGTTGCGCGATGTGGTGGTTTATCCGCACATGGTCATTCCCTTATTTGTAGGGCGGGAAAAATCTATCCGTTGTCTGGAAGCTGCCATGGATCATGATAAAAAAATCATGCTGGTGGCTCAGAAAGAAGCCTCAACGGATGAGCCGGGTGTAAACGATCTTTTCACCGTCGGGACCGTGGCCTCTATTCTGCAGATGCTGAAGCTACCTGACGGTACCGTCAAAGTGCTGGTCGAAGGTCTGCAGCGTGC
This sequence comes from Trabulsiella guamensis ATCC 49490, assembly GCF_000734965.1. Classification (GTDB taxonomy): domain Bacteria; phylum Pseudomonadota; class Gammaproteobacteria; order Enterobacterales; family Enterobacteriaceae; genus Trabulsiella; species Trabulsiella guamensis. Next base: position 24,935 of record NZ_JMTB01000049.1, on the reverse strand, counting down.
GCGTATTACTACGCTTTCTGATGATGGCGAACATTTTTCCTCCAAAGCGGAATACCTTGAATCTCCGGCAATTGATGAGCGCGAACAGGAAGTGCTGGTTCGTACCGCCATCAGTCAGTTCGAAGGCTACATCAAGCTGAACAAGAAGATCCCACCGGAAGTGCTGACGTCGCTGAACAGCATCGACGATCCGGCGCGTCTGGCGGACACCATCGCGGCACACATGCCGCTGAAGCTTGCTGACAAGCAATCTGTACTTGAGATGTCTGACATCAACGAACGTCTGGAATACCTGATGGCGATGATGGAATCGGAAATCGATCTGCTGCAGGTTGAGAAACGTATTCGCAATCGCGTCAAAAAGCAGATGGAGAAATCCCAGCGCGAGTACTATCTGAACGAGCAAATGAAAGCTATTCAGAAAGAACTTGGCGAAATGGACGATGCGCCGGACGAAAACGAAGCGCTGAAGCGTAAAATCGACGCGGCGAAAATGCCGAAAGAGGCCAAAGAGAAGGCCGAAGCCGAGCTGCAAAAACTGAAAATGATGTCGCCGATGTCCGCAGAAGCAACGGTGGTGCGTGGTTACATCGACTGGATGGTTCAGGTGCCGTGGAATGCCCGCAGCAAGGTCAAAAAAGACCTTCGCCAGGCGCAGGAAATCCTCGATACCGACCATTACGGCCTGGAGCGCGTTAAAGACCGCATCCTTGAATATCTCGCGGTGCAGAGCCGTGTGAATAAAATCAAGGGACCGATTCTGTGTCTGGTAGGGCCGCCGGGGGTGGGTAAAACCTCGCTGGGGCAGTCCATCGCCAAAGCGACCGGCCGTAAATACATCCGTATGGCGCTGGGCGGGGTACGTGATGAAGCGGAAATCCGCGGTCACCGTCGTACTTACATCGGTTCAATGCCGGGCAAACTGATCCAGAAAATGGCGAAAGTGGGCGTTAAAAACCCGCTGTTCCTGCTCGATGAGATCGACAAGATGTCGTCTGACATGCGCGGCGATCCGGCTTCAGCGCTGCTGGAGGTACTGGATCCTGAGCAGAACGTGGCATTCAGCGATCACTACCTGGAAGTGGATTATGACCTCAGTGATGTCATGTTTGTCGCGACGTCTAACTCCATGAATATTCCGGCGCCGCTGCTGGACCGTATGGAAGTGATCCGCCTTTCCGGTTACACGGAAGACGAAAAACTGAATATCGCCAGACGCCACCTGCTGCCGAAGCAGATTGAGCGTAACGCGCTGAAATCAGGCGAACTGACTGTCGACGATAGCGCCATTGTGGGCATTATTCGTTACTACACCCGTGAAGCGGGCGTGCGTAGTCTGGAGCGTGAAATCTCGAAACTGTGCCGTAAAGCGGTTAAACAGCTGCTGCTGGATAAAACTCTCAAGCATATCGAGATCAACGGCGACAATTTGCACGAGTACCTGGGCGTACAGCGCTTTGACTACGGTCGCGCGGACAGCGAAAACCGTGTCGGTCAGGTGACCGGGCTGGCGTGGACGGAAGTGGGCGGCGATCTGCTGACCATCGAAACCGCCTGCGTGCCGGGCAAAGGTAAACTGACTTATACCGGTTCGCTGGGCGAAGTAATGCAGGAATCCATCCAGGCTGCACTGACTGTGGTACGTGCGCGGGCGGAAAAACTGGGCATCAACGGTGATTTCTACGAAAAACGCGATATTCACGTTCACGTTCCGGAAGGGGCGACGCCGAAAGACGGTCCGAGCGCAGGTATTGCGATGTGTACCGCACTGGTTTCCTGCCTGACGGGCAACCCGGTACGCGCGGATGTCGCAATGACCGGCGAGATCACCCTCCGTGGTCAGGTTCTGCCGATCGGCGGGCTGAAGGAAAAACTGCTTGCGGCACATCGCGGCGGGATTAAGACAGTTCTGATTCCTGACGAGAACAAACGCGATCTGGAAGAGATTCCGGATAACGTTATCGCTGATCTGGACATCCATCCGGTGAAACGTATTGAGGAAGTTCTGGCTCTCGCATTGCAGAATGAACCCTTTGGAATGCAGGTTGTGACCGCAAAATAGTGACCGCGCGCAAAGAGCGCTAAGAAAATAGAGGCTGGTAAGTCATTTCGTACTTGCCAGCCTTTTTTTGTATAGCTAATTTAGATTGCTGGTTGGGTATGTCATCATTTACGGGTGTTGTAAGGTTATGACACACCTGATATAACTGCTGCGCGGTCGTACTATGAAGGATTCAGGTGCGATATAAATTATAAAGAGAGGAAGAAAACAGTGAATAAATCTCAACTGATTGACAAAATTGCTGCGGGTGCGGACATTTCTAAAGCTGCAGCTGGACGTGCATTAGATGCGCTGATCGCTTCTGTTACTGAATCTCTGAAATCTGGGGATGACGTTGCACTGGTTGGCTTTGGTACTTTTGCTGTTAAAGAGCGTGCTGCCCGTACTGGTCGCAACCCGCAAACAGGTAAAGAAATCACCATTGCTGCCGCTAAAGTGCCTGGTTTCCGTGCAGGTAAAGCACTGAAAGACGCAGTAAACTGATCGATTCCCGCTAAGGGAAGTGACTAAGTACAAGGGCGCATCGCTGGATGTGCCTTTTTTTATCCCCTTTCTGTGAGAATTACGCGTTGTGGGCTGACAACAGGCCCGTTTTCTTGTCAAAATACGGCCTCACGCGCAGCGGTCATGACGTGCTATGCTGCGCGAGGTCTACAGTCACCTACAGCGGAGCGTTGTTACACCATGATGGACAACTTACGCACGGCAGCTAACAGCATCGTGCTCAAGATTATTTTCGGTATCATTATTGTGTCGTTCATTTTGACCGGCGTCAGTAGCTACCTGATTGGCGGTAACAATACCTATGCCGCGAAAGTGAATGGTCAGGAAATTGGCCGTCCGCAGTTTGAAAATGCCGTTGCCAGCGAACGTAATCGTATGCAGCAGCAGCTGGGTGACAGATTCTCTGAACTGGCCAGCAACGAAAACTACATGAAGACGATGCGTCAGCAGGTGTTGAATCGCCTGATTGACGAGTCGTTGCTCGATCAGTACGCCAAAGAGCTCGGTCTGAACATCAGCGATGAGCAGGTGAAGAAGGCCATTTTCAGTACGCAGGCGTTTCAGTCTGACGGTAAATTCGACAACGCGCGTTTCAACGGCATTGTGAACCAGATGGGCATGACCGCCGATCAATACGCGCAGGCATTGCGTAACCAACTGGTCACACAGCAACTGATTAACGCCGTTGCCGGCACCGATTTCATGCTTCCCGGTGAAACTGATGAACTGGCGGCGCTGGTCTCTCAACAGCGCGTCGTGCGTGAAGCCACCATTAATGTTAACGCCCTGGCGGCAAAACAACAGGTGAGCGATCAGGAAATCAACGCCTTCTACGAGCAAAACAAAGGCAACTTCATGTCGCCGGAGCAGTTCCGCGTCAGCTACATCAAAATGGATGCCGCTGAAATGCAAGAGAACGCCTCTGACGCTGAAATCGAGTCTTACTACGATCAGCACAAAGATCAGTTCACGCAGCCGCAGCGTAGCCGCTACAGCGTGATCCAGACCAAAACTGAAGCCGACGCGAAAGCCGCACTGGATGAACTGAACAAAGGCGCAGATTTCGTCACCGTCGCGAAAGCAAAATCAACGGACATTATCTCGGCCCGTAATGGCGGCGATATGGGCTGGCTGGAAGAGTCCACCACGCCGGACGAACTGAAAAACGCCGGTCTGAAAGAGAAAGGCCAATTATCAGGCGTTATCACCTCTTCTGTGGGTTTCCTTATCGCGCGTCTTGATGACGTCCAGCCAGCTCAGGTAAAACCGCTGAACGATGTGCGCGATGACATCGCGGCAAAAGTGAAACAGGAAAAAGCGCTGGATGCTTACTATGCGCTGCAGCAGAAGGTGAGCGACGCGGCCAGCAACGATAATGAATCCCTGGCAGGTGCCGCGCAGGTTTCAGGCCAGAAAGTAGTGGAAACCGACTGGTTTACGCAAAACACGCTGCCGGAAGCGCTGAATTTCAAACCGGTAGCTGATGCTATTTTTAACGGCGGTCTGGTGGGCGAAAACGGCACGCCGGGCAGCAACTCCGACATCATTACGGTGGATGGCGATCGCGCGTTCGTGCTGCGCATCAGTGAGCATAAAGCGGAAGCTGTTAAGCCGCTGAGCGACGTCAAAGAGCAGGTCGCTGACATTGTGAAACACACCAAAGCGGAACAGCAGGCGAAGCTGGATGCAGAAAAACTGCTGGCGAGTCTGAAAACCGATAAAGGCGCTGAAGCAATGAAAGCGGCGGGTCTGAGCTTTGGTGAAGCGAAAACCCTGAGCCGCACGGGGCAGGATCCCGTAAGCCAGACGGCGTTCACGCTGCCGCTGCCGCAGAAAGACAAACCGAGCTATGGCATGGGTACTGACCTTCAGGGGAACGTCGTGCTGCTGGCGCTGGATGAAGTGAAAGCGGGTTCGATGCCGGAAGAGCAGAAGAAAGCGATGGTTCAGGGCATCACGCAGAATAATGCACAGATCGCCTTTGAAGCGTTGATGAGCAATCTGCGCAAACAAGCCAAAATTAAGCTCGGCGACGTCGTCGAACAGCAGCAGTAAGCGGAATCCGCTTCGCAGAATTAAGTAACAGCATGTAATACCCAAAGGCCGCGCTCGCGGCCTTTTCCATTTCTGATATTTGCCTTTTGTTCTGTTTTTTCCTTCCCGCTATCGTGGCCTCGCTGTCAACAAACAAGGAGAAAACAGCATGAAACGTGGAATGAGAACCCTCATCATCACCGCCAGCCTTATCTTTGCTGGTATGAGTCATAGTGCGCTGGCTGCCAGTTCAACGGCGAAATCGCAGGCCGCACAAACGCAGACTGAAGCGCAAACGGCACAGGTGAAAAAAGCCGATGCCGCAAAACCTGCCGATGATGAAGGTACCAAAGTCAGCATCAATACCGCCCCGGCGGAGGAACTGGCGCGGGTGATGAATGGCGTCGGGCTGAAAAAAGCGCAGGCCATCGTCAGCTTTCGAGAGGAATATGGCCCTTTTAAAACGCTTGATGATCTTCGTCAGGTACCGGGAATGGGGAGTTCGCTGGTTGAACGCAACCTGGCCCATCTGATGCTCTGATCCTGACGCAAGTTTGCAGAGTGGCCGTTTTTTGCCAGACTAGAGAGGTCATACCAGTGGTGTGACCTCTGATTCTATTAAACATAAAAAATAAGGCAGTTGCGCTATGCAGACTCAAATCAAGGTTCGTGGATACCATCTCGATGTTTATCAGCACGTGAATAATGCCCGCTATCTGGAATTTCTCGAAGAGGCGCGCTGGGACGGGCTGGAAAACAGCGCTGGTTTCCAGTGGATGACCGCCCATAACATCGCGTTCGTGGTGGTCAACATCAATATCAACTACCGCCGTCCGGCGGTGCTGAGTGACCTGTTGACGGTGACCAGCGCCGTCAAACAACTCAATGGCAAAAGCGGCGTGCTGAGCCAGGTCGTCACGCGGGAGCCTGATGGAGACGTGGTGGCGGATGCCCTGATTACGTTTGTCTGTATCGACCTTAAAACGCAAAAGGCGCTCGTGCTGGAAGGCGAACTACGTGAGCACCTGGAGCAGATGGTGGCGTAAATCCCTCCGCTGGGAGTTATTCAAAAAATCCAGGATATCATGGATGAACAGTAAGACATTGATCGCTGTATCGCACGACATCCTGAGTTTAAGAGTCGCTCCGGATTTCTTGCCCAGGCAGCACTTGAACGAATCACAAAGCCATTTTCATAACCCCGGCAAATCCTATTGTCAGGGTTATGAATTACTTCAGCCCGGTCTTCGCTTTCATCGCCGCCATAACGCCCGGTTTATCGCTCAGATAATGGTTCAGGCCGTTGGCGCGCAGGTTACATGCCGCGCAGTGTCCGCAACCGTCGCCTTTAATGCCGTTATAACAGGTGAGCGTTTCGCTGCGCACCAGATCCAGTTTTCCCCAGTAGTCTGCCAGCGCCCAGGTTTCAGCCTTGTCTATCCACATTAATGGCGTTTCGAAGCGGATCTCTTTCGCCATGCCCAGGTTCACCGCATGGTTTAGCGCTTTGACGAATTCGTCGCGGCAGTCCGGGTAGCCGGAAAAATCGGTTTCACAGACGCCGGTGATCACTGCTTCGGCTTTGACCTGATAAGCATAAATCGCCGCCAGCGTGAGAAACAGAATGTTGCGGCCTGGCACAAAGGTATTGGGGATGCCGTCGGCGTCCGGTTCGTAATCCGGTACCGGAATACTGTCGCGAGTCAGGCTGCTGACGGCCAGTTCATTAAGCAGCGTCGTATCCAGCACTTTATGCGCTCTTGCGCCAAGCTTCAGCGCTAAGTCGCGTGCAACGTCAATTTCGGCACGATGACGCTGGCCATAATCGAACGTGACGCAATGAACTTCATCATACTGGTGCAAAGCCTGCACCAGGCAGGTGGTGGAATCTTGTCCTCCGCTAAAGACGACAACGGCGCGTTTCATAGCAATTCCTGACAGTCAAAAAATGAGGGTGCTATGGTAGCGCCAGAATGTCTCAGCGACCAGCTTCTTCACCGGAAGAGGCCGGAAGCCAGGCTTCGGTAAAATCAAACCAGCCGCGCGGCGTGAGTCGAATACCGTTCACCCCCGGCGGCGCGCTGACCCGATAGTGATAGTTGAACAGAGGCGTTAATATCGCACTTTCCATCAAATTGCTGACAACGCCCAGTAATGCCGTGGCGCGGGAGGCGTCATCGCGCTGACGCTGGACCGCATCCAGTGTGGCCTGCAAATGAGCGTATTGCGGGTGCGTCAGCACATTCAGCCACAGCGGATCGCAGCGTATCCATTGCTCCAGGGTATATTCCGGCGTTTCGCCAATCAGCCTGTCGCCCATCATCAGATCAGCACAGGCCATCGCCGGGCAACCATCCCAGGTTTTGGCGTCATGAAAAATTACTGTTAACTGGCAACCCCTTGCGGCCAGCGCCTGGCGGAGTTGTTCTGCCATCGTGTGAAGCTCCACCGGCAGATGGTAAATCAGCGTTAACGATGTTGGCAGCGCCACCTGTTCGTCTTCTGCCCATTGTGGGATCGGCCACCCGGGCAGCAGTTCATCGCAGGGAGTGATCAGGTTTTCATCAAGTGGCAGCGTTTGTAAAAGCGTCGTGCGGTGGATCAGCGCAATAACCCGCTGTGCCTGTGCTGGCGTGAGGCGTTCGCTTTGGCGGAGCGCCAGATAGCAAAATCCGAGGCTGATGCTGTTGCTGACCAGTCGCAGTTGATCCTGCTCTTCGGGTTTACCAATAGCGATTTCGATCGGATGACGGCAACTGGACCCCATATCTTTGATGAACAGTTGTGGGGTGATCCAGTACTCGATCGCCTGTAACAGCGGGTGGCTTAAATGATAGCGGGCGTGGCTCTCCAGCCTGACCAGTTCCGGTTCAAAAATTTTCAGCTTAAACGGTCCGGTGCCGAGTTCCGGGTTATCCGGGTGCGCCAGCAGACTGCAGTAACTGGCAAGCCGCCACGGTAACCAGTAATCGGGGTGATGCAGTGTAAAGGTCAGACATTGCGCATGGGTGATTTCAATCACTTTGACGCTGGCGAACAGTTCTCGCATTCGCGGCAGCGTCAGCAGCATCAACAGACGTTGCTGAAGTTGCGCGGTTTCAACCGCATCGCCGTTATGCCAGTGCAGCGTGGAGCGAATATAAAAGTGCCAGTGCAGCCCGTCATCACTGGCTTCCCAGTGATGAGCCAGATCGCCAACGGGCCGGGCTGAATCCAGTGAGAAGCGTGTTAAACCGGAAAAAATCTGCCCGACCAGGTGTTGCTCCGCACGGCCAGGCAGAAAACCCGGATGCAACGGATCGAGCGAGCGATAATAGGGGATACGCAGCGTCGGCGTATTATTCTGCCACTGACCGCCGAGAAATGGATGCAGCAGCGCTCGAAGCTCTACCGGCGCCAGTTGCGCCAGCTCCAGCGCGTTATGCTGTTGTCCTTCGCGGAGCGCCTGTTCCATCATCTGATTTCGCAGGGTATCAGGCGTTGTCAAAAAACGTAGCGTCCCGCGCTTACCGCGCCCGGATTGCGCCTGCCACTCCAGCCAGCCGGCGTCCTGCGCCTGACGCAGCAGCGTCCGGACGTGACGCTCACTGCAAAAACAGCGTTCAGCGAGCTCCGCCACCGTCACCTGTTGCGGCGCCCCCTGTCCGGGTTGCCACAGGCGCTGGAACTGATTCAGTCGGTTTAGCACTCTCATCGTGTGTCAGCCTCTCCGGTGGAACACAAACCCGGAACAATAAATATGAACTATTCACTATTACTTCCGTATATCCCGGATAATACTACCTCGCAATAGCTCATTTTTCACTCCGGGAAACGATCATGGCGAAACTGGCTGCATTTGATATGGACGGTACGTTGTTGATGCCGAACCACCTGTTGGGTGATGAGACGCTGTCAACGCTGAAACGTCTGCGTGAGCGTGATATCACGCTGGCGTTTGCCACCGGTCGACATGTACTGGAAATGCGTCATCTGATTGGGCACTTTGCGTTGGACGCGTTTCTGATAACCGGCAACGGCACGCGCATCCATTCTCTCGAAGGTGACGTCCTTCATCGTAGCGACCTGGAGCCTGACGTCGCCCATCGCGTACTGCATACCGTCTGGGATACCAAAGCCAGTATTCACGCCTTTAATGACAGCGGCTGGCTGACGGACAGAGACATCCCAGACTTGCTTCAGGCGCACGTATACAGCGGTTTTCATTACCAGATTTGCGATCTCAAAGCGCTGCCTGCCGGTGATGTCACCAAGATCTGTTTCTGTGGCGATCATGACGATCTGGTCCGCTTGCAGATGCAACTGAGCGAAGCGCTGGGCGAGCGCGCTAACCTCTGCTTCTCCGCGGTTGATTGCCTGGAAGTGCTCCCTGTGGGCTGTAACAAAGGCGCGGCGCTTTCGGTGCTGAGCGGGCATCTCGGCGTGGAGATGCAGGATTGCATGGCCTTTGGCGATGCAATGAATGATAGAGAAATGCTGGGGCTGGTCGGTCGCGGCGTCATCATGGGTAACGCCATGCCGCAACTCAAAGCGGAACTGCCCCATTTAACGGTTATCGGACACTGCCAGAATCAGGCGGTTTCCCACTTTTTGACGCATTGGCTGGACACACCACATCTTCCTTATTCCCCCGAATGACGAGATCCCTTCCAGCGAGCCGGATATCCTGTGATACCCGGCTTTTTTTATGCCACCAGCAGGTGTTCAGAGAACTTATCATTTTGTGCCCGATGCCGGGAAATCATTGTCGCTATTTAGCCTTTGAAATAGAATGAAAGGAGAAAAAAATTCTCCTGAGGTGGGTCGTGTTAGATAAAATTGACCGTAAGCTGCTTTCCCTGCTGCAGGCTGACTGCACCCTCTCTTTGCAGGAACTGGCCGATGCCGTTAATCTGACCACCACACCCTGCTGGAAACGACTGAAACGCCTCGAAGACGACGGTATTTTGCTCGCACGGGTCGCTTTGCTGGATGCTGAAAAACTGGGGCTGGGTCTGACCGCCTTTGTGCTCATTAAAACGCAGCATCACAGCAGCGACTGGTACTGCCGTTTTGTCACTGAAGTCTCGCAAATGCCGGAAGTCCTGGGGTTCTGGCGCATGGCAGGTGAATACGATTACCTGATGCGCGTACAGGTCGCGGATATGAAGCGCTATGACGACTTTTATAAACGACTGGTGAACAATGTGCCTGGCTTGTCGGATGTGACATCCAGTTTTGCCATGGAACAGATAAAATTCACCACAGCGTTACCGATAGAATAATTCTCCCGGCCTCAACCGGACAATCACGTTCAGGATCAAACTGTTTGCGTTTATTTGCTCAATTAAGCTGGTATTTCCGTCGGGAGTGGCGACGCTACTTCGGCGCAGTATCACTGCTTATCATCATCGCCTTTTTACAGCTCATCCCGCCGAAAGTGGTGGGAATTATTGTAGATGGCGTCACCGAACAACATTACACCAGCGAACGCGTGTTGATGTGGATCGGCACGATGCTGCTGATCGCCGTGGTGGTTTATCTGTTGCGCTATGTCTGGCGTGTGCTGTTGTTCGGTGCCTCGTATCAACTGGCTGTGGAGTTACGGGAGGATTTTTACCGTCAGCTCAGCCGTCAGCATCCGGAATTTTATCTCCGTCATCGTACCGGTGACTTAATGGCCCGTGCGACCAACGACGTTGACCGCGTAGTGTTCGCCGCCGGGGAAGGCGTGCTGACGCTGGTGGATTCCATGGTCACGGGCCTGGCGGTATTGATCGTAATGTCGACGCAAATCAGCTGGCAATTAACGCTGCTGGCGCTGGTGCCGATGCCGATCATGGCATTGGTGATCAAGCGTTACGGCGACATGCTGCACGAACGCTTCAAACTGGCGCAGGCGGCGTTCTCCACGCTCAATGATCGCACTCAGGAGAGCATGACCAGCATTCGCATGATCAAAGCCTTTGGGCTTGAGGATCGCCAGTCGGCGTTGTTTGCTGCCGATGCCGCGGATACCGGCGCAAAAAATATGCGCGTGGCCCGCGTCGACGCCCGTTTTGATCCGACGATTTATATCGCCATCGGAATGGCAAACCTGCTGGCGATTGGCGGCGGGAGCTGGATGGTCACCCAGGGCACGATAACGCTCGGTCAGCTCACCAGCTTCATGATGTACCTCGGGCTGATGATTTGGCCGATGCTGGCGCTGGCATGGATGTTTAACATCGTTGAACGCGGCAGCGCCGCCTACAGCCGCATTCGCGCGATGCTGGCGGAAGCGCCGGTAGTGAACGATGGCGAAGAATCCATTCCTGCCGGGCGTGGCGCGCTGGCGGTGGCTATCCGTGAGTTTCACTACCCGCATACCGAAGCCGCAACGCTGGAGAAAATCAACTTTACGCTGCAACCCGGGCAGATGCTCGGGATCTGCGGCCCGACCGGCGCGGGTAAATCGACCGTGTTATCGCTGATCCAGCGCCATTTCGACGTTGAGCAGGGCGATATCCGCTATCACGATGTTCCTTTGCCACGTCTGAAGCTGGATGACTGGCGCAGTCGTCTCGCGGTGGTGAGTCAGACTCCGTTCCTGTTTTCCGATACCGTGGCGAGCAATATCGCTCTCGGCAAACCCGGTGCGACGCAACAGGAGATTGAACACGCGGCGCGGCTGGCGAGCGTCCATGACGACATCCTGCGTTTGCCGCAGGGGTATGACACCGAAGTCGGCGAGCGTGGCGTGATGCTCTCCGGCGGGCAAAAGCAGCGTATCGCGATTGCCCGCGCGCTGCTGCTGGAAGCGGAGATCCTGATCCTCGACGACGCGCTGTCGGCGGTGGATGGCCGTACGGAGCACCAGATCCTGCGTAATCTGCGTCAGTGGGGAGAAGGGCGAACAGTGATTATCAGCGCGCACCGGCTGTCGGCATTGACCGACGCCAGCGAAATCATCGTCATGCAGCATGGCCATATCGCCCAGCGCGGAAGGCATGAACAGCTGGCGGCACAGTCGGGGTGGTATCGCGATATGTATCGTTATCAGCAACTGGAAGCGGCGCTGAACGATGCAACGGCAGAGGAGGCGACCCATGAAGAATCGTAACCGGGCGCAGCTCTGGCCGACGCTGAAACGGTTGCTGGCGTACGGTTCGCCATGGCGTAAACCGCTGACCATCGCCGTGGTGATGATGTGGATCGCCGCTGCCGCAGAGGTGAGCGGCCCGATGCTCATCAGCTATTTTATTGACAACATGGTCGCGAAGGATTATCTGCCGCCAGGAATCATTACTGGTCTGGCGGCTGCCTACGTTGGGCTGCAACTGCTGGCTGCCAGCCTTCACTATGCGCAATCGCTGCTGTTCAACCGCGCAGCGGTGGGCGTTGTTCAGCAATTGCGTATTGATGTGATGGATGCCGCGCTGCGCCAGCCGCTGAGCGCGTTCGATACTCAACCGGTAGGCGAGATTATCTCCCGCGTCACCAACGACACCGAAGTGATCCGCGATCTCTACGTCATGGTCGTCGCGACGGTGCTGCGTAGCGCCGCATTAATAGGCGCGATGCTGGTCGCAATGTTCAGCCTCGACTGGCGCATGGCACTGGTGGCGATCGGCATCTTCCCGGCGGTGATTGTGGTGATGCTCATTTATCAGCGCTACAGTACGCCGATTGTGCGCCGCGTACGTGCTTATCTGGCGGACATCAACGATGGCTTTAATGAAGTCATCAACGGTATGAGCGTCATTCAGCAGTTCCGTCAGCAGGCACGTTTTGGCGAGCGGATGAACGAGGCGAGCCACTCGCACTACCTCGCGCGGATGCAGACGTTGCGGCTCGATGGCTTTTTACTGCGTCCGCTACTGAGTCTGTTTTCCGCTATGGTGCTGTGCGGTTTGCTGCTGCTGTTCGGCTTTACGTCGGTTGGCACGATCGAGGTCGGTGTCCTGTATGCGTTCATCAGTTATCTCGGGCGTCTGAACGAGCCGCTGATTGAACTCACCACACAACAATCCATCATGCAGCAGGCCGTGGTGGCGGGCGAACGTGTTTTTGAGATGATGGACAGACCGCGCCAGACTTACGGCAACGACAACACGCCATTGCAGAGCGGGGCTGTGGTATTTGATAACGTCTCTTTTGCCTACCGCGATGACCGTCTGGTGTTGCGGGATATCAATCTGACCATTCCATCGCGCAGCTTTGTGGCGCTGGTGGGGCATACCGGCAGCGGTAAAAGCACGCTGGCCAGCCTGTTGATGGGGTATTACCCGCTGACTCAGGGAGAGATTCGCCTCGACGGGCGTCCGCTTTCTACGCTGAGCCATTCCGCGCTGCGGCAGGGCGTCGCGATGGTGCAACAGGATCCGGTCGTCATGGCCGAGTCGTTTTTTGCCAATGTTACCCTGGGGCGTGACATCAGCGAAGCGAGTGTCTGGAAGGCGCTGGAAACGGTCCAGCTGGCACCGCTGGCGCGCAGTCTGCCGGAAGGCATTTATACGCGCCTCGGCGAGCAGGGAAACACGCTGTCGGTCGGGCAAAAGCAACTGCTGGCGTTGGCACGTGTGCTGGTGGAAACCCCGCAGGTGCTGATCCTCGACGAAGCGACAGCGAACATTGATTCCGGTACCGAACGGGCGATCCAGCAGGCACTGCACGCCGTGCGCCAGCATACCACGCTGGTGGTCATCGCCCACCGACTCTCGACGATTGTCGATGCGGATACCATCATGGTGTTGCATCGTGGTGAGGCGGTAGAGCAGGGGACGCACCAGCAACTTCTGGAAGCGAAAGGCCGTTACTGGCAGATGTATCAACTGCAACTGGCGGGCGAAGAGCTGGCCGCCAGCGCTCACGACGAGTCACTTATCGCCTGATGCACCAGTATCAGGCAATCTCTTAAACATTAAACGCACCTGCACTGTCATGGTGCGTTTTCTTTACCATTCCCGCCTGGTTATCACGCGCGACGCCCGTTTTCCTGCCCATTTCATTTCTGGCATGCCCCTTGCTTTACTCTTCACGCCATTACCGAATTCTGACTGGAGAGGAACTATGAAGCTGGTTACCGTGGTAATCAAACCATTCAAACTCGAAGACGTTCGCGAAGCGCTGTCTTCTATTGGTATTCAGGGACTGACCGTTACAGAAGTAAAAGGCTTCGGACGCCAGAAAGGTCACGCTGAGCTTTATCGCGGTGCAGAGTACAGCGTCAATTTCCTGCCTAAAGTAAAAATTGATGTGGCGATTGCTGACGATCAACTTGATGAAGTGATCGATGTGGTCAGCAAAGCGGCCTACACCGGAAAAATTGGCGACGGCAAAATCTTCGTCGCCGAACTGCAACGTGTGATTCGCATTCGTACCGGCGAAGCCGACGAAGCGGCGCTCTAATTCCTGGTACACAGCGATAGGGATCGAAAAATGAAAATAGCTACGATGAAAACAGGCCTGGGGGCACTGGCATTAATGCCGGGCCTGGCGATGGCCGCTCCGGCAGTCGCAGACAAAGCCGACAACGCCTTTATGATGATTTGTACCGCGCTGGTGCTGTTTATGACGATTCCCGGCATTGCGCTGTTTTACGGCGGCCTGATTCGCGGCAAAAACGTGCTGTCGATGTTGACGCAGGTCGCGGTTACCTTCGCACTGGTCTGCATTTTGTGGGTGGTTTACGGCTATACGCTGGCGTTCGGTACTGGTGGCAGCTTCTTCGGTAACTTCGACTGGGTGATGCTGAAAAATATTCAGCTCACCGCGTTGATGGGCACGTTTTATCAGTATATTCACGTCGCGTTCCAGGGCTCGTTTGCCTGCATCACTGTCGGCCTGATTGTTGGTGCGCTGGCTGAACGTATCCGCTTCTCTGCGGTGCTGATCTTTGTGGTGGTGTGGCTGACGCTCTCTTATGTGCCAATTGCCCATATGGTCTGGGGTGGCGGTCTGCTGGCTTCCCACGGAGCACTGGATTTCGCTGGTGGTACGGTAGTACATATCAACGCCGCCATTGCGGGTCTGGTAGGCGCATACCTGATCGGCAAACGCGTGGGCTTTGGCAAAGAAGCGTTTAAACCGCACAACCTGCCGATGGTGTTTACCGGTACGGCGATTCTCTATGTCGGCTGGTTCGGCTTCAACGCGGGGTCCGCAAGCTCAGCGAATGAAATCTCCGCCCTGGCGTTCGTGAACACTGTTGTGGCGACTGCTGCGGCGATCCTCGGCTGGGTCTTTGGCGAATGGGCGCTGCGTGGTAAACCATCACTGCTGGGTGCATGTTCCGGCGCGATTGCCGGTCTGGTTGCTGTCACACCGGCCTGTGGTTACATCGGTGTCGGTGGTGCGCTGATCCTCGGCATCGTGGCAGGTCTTGCCGGGCTGTGGGGGGTTACAGCGCTGAAACGCTGGCTGCGTGTGGATGACCCTTGCGACGTGTTCGGCGTCCACGGTGTTTGCGGCATCATCGGATGTCTGCTGACTGGCGTCTTCGCTTCAACCGCGCTCGGTGGTGTCGGGTACGCAGAAGGCGTCACGATGGGGCATCAGGTGCTGGTGCAGCTTGAAAGTGTGGCGGTGACGATCATCTGGTCCGGTGTCGTCTCTTATATCGGCTACAAGCTGGCGGATTTGACCGTTGGTCTGCGTGTACCGGAAGAACAGGAGCGCGAAGGGCTGGATGTCAACAGCCATGGCGAAAACGCCTACAACGCCTAAAACAGAAAAGCCTCCCGACGGGAGGCTTTTTTCTTACCCTTAACTCCGGTTTCGCATTACCCCTTCCTGCACTGCCGAGGCGACCAGCACGCCATCCTGAGTGAAGAACTCACCCCGCACGAAACCGCGCGCACTGGAGGCGGATGTGCTTTCCACGCTATAAAGCAGCCATTCGTTCATATTGAACGGACGATGGAACCACATGGAGTGATCGATGGTTGCGACCTGCATGCCTTTCTCGAGAAAACCCACGCCGTGAGGCTGGAGGGCGACGGGGAGGAAGTTGAAGTCCGAGGCATAGCTCAGCAGATACTGATGAATGCGGAAATCTTCCGGCAGAGTGCCGTTGGCGCGGATCCACACCTGGCGTTTGGGCTCGGCGACATGGCCTTTCAGCGGGTTATGAAACTCCACCGGGCGGATTTCCAGCGGTTTATCGCTCAAAAACTTTTCCTGCACGGCGGGTGGCAGCAAATGCGCCAGGGACCGGGCGATGTCCGTTTCCGATTTCAGGGAGTCCGGTGACGGAGCGGGCGGCATCGGCATCTGATGTTCGTAGCCGGGCTCCGGTGCCTGAAACGAAGCGGTCATATAGAAGATCGGCTTGCCATTCTGGATCGCCGCCACGCGGCGGGCGCTGAAGCTGTTGCCATCACGCAGCACTTCAACGTCGTAAATAATGGGCTTAGCGCTGTCGCCGGGGCGCAGGAAATAGCTGTGGAAAGAGTGTACAAGACGATCGACGGGTACCGTTTCTTTGGCTGCATACAGCGCCTGCCCCACGACCTGGCCGCCGAACACCTGACGTAAGCCAAGATCCTCGCTTTGGCCGCGAAACAGTCCTTCTTCAATTTTTTCCAGATTCAACAACGTCAGCAGGTTCGTTAATGCCAGACTCATAGATAACCTCAGTAATAGAAACGCGGCGGCATGAGAATAACCAGATTATAACGCAGAATCAAAAGTGGCCTGTCGGGTGCAATAGTCTGAATCACGGGTCCTTTCCAGGCACAAATGTGAGATCTGTGCCACAATTATGCTCGTAAAGATTGTTCAGACCACTCAGTCCATAGAATTAACGTCTGTGGATGCATGGATGATAAGGAGAACATAATGAAACTCGTGCATATGTTAAGTGGTTTAGCGGTTGCGGTCGCGCTGAGTGCCTGCGCAGATAAAAGCGCAGATATCCAGACCCCGGCGCCGAACCCCAATACGTCTGGTGTGGCTACACAACCCGCTATTCAGCAACCTAATGTGTCAGGTACTGTCTGGATCCGTCAGAAAGTGGCGTTGCCGCCGGATGCTGTGCTGACCGTGACCCTGTCGGATGCTTCTCTGGCGGATGCGCCATCTAAAGTGTTATCGCAGAAAGCCGTTCGTACCGAGGGTAAACAGGCGCCGTTCAGCTTCGTGCTGCCGTATAACCCTGCCGACGTCCAACCGAATGCGCGCATTCTGTTGAGTGCAGCCATCACCGTGAATGACAAACTGGTGTTTATCACCGATACCGTCCAGCCGGTGATCAACAATGGCGGAACCAAAGCGGATCTGACGTTGGTACCAGTTCAGCAAACGGCAATCCCCATGCA
This sequence comes from Trabulsiella guamensis ATCC 49490, assembly GCF_000734965.1. GTDB lineage: Bacteria > Pseudomonadota > Gammaproteobacteria > Enterobacterales > Enterobacteriaceae > Trabulsiella > Trabulsiella guamensis. The sequence continues at coordinate 8,057 of NZ_JMTB01000049.1, read as the reverse complement.
GGCGAGCGGTGGTGCCGCCACCACAGTACCATCAACATCGCCCACGCAGGTAAGCCCGTCCAGCGCAACGCCTGCGCCGACGCAAATCCCATAACCTGTCTTCCGGCCCTCTCTGTGTGAGAGGGCCGTCAGTACACCCAGCGATACTTCTCCATATCAATCTTCCCACCCCCGGAGACTTGCACGCCTTCCGAGAGTAACGCCTGCCGTTGCCGTTGTAGATCCGGGCCGGTGAGCGAAATGGTGCCATGGCGATTGACGACCCGGTGCCATGGGAGCGTCGATCCTTCTGGTAAGCGTTTGAGTACGCCGCCCACCTGACGTGCAGCGCGCGGTGATCCTGCCAGCCGTGCGACATCGCCATAGGTTGTGACACAACCTTCAGGAATAGAGGCGACGATTTGCCAGACCCGTTGCGGAAAGGTGTCGATGGGTTCCATAGCACGTCCGGTAACAGAGAAAAATACAGGATAAGCTACGGTTACGCCCTTGTGAAGGTCACCTGCTGCCTGAGTTTTTATTCTGTTGCACAATAATCCAGCATCCGCACCGCCCTGGCTTGCAATTGCCGGACTGCACAGGGATAATGCGCCAGCGCGTTGGTTATCAACGCTCTCAATGGGGGCTCTGTTGGTTCTCCCGCAACGCTACTCTGTTTACCAGGTCAGGTCCGGAAGGAAGCAGCCAGAGCAGACGACGTGTGTGCCGGGATGTAGCTGGCAGGGCCCCCACCCATTTCAGCGATGTGCATAACCTCCGCCTTTTCTTTCCCTCTGTCTTTTTTAATGGCCTGGAATTCGGGCAATGACCTTAATTTCAAAATCGAATCCTGCAAGCCATGTCACCCCAACGGCTGTCCAGTTAGGATAGGGAGGTTGCGGGAAAATAGCCTGTTTTACTTGCATAATTGCTGGAAACTGGTTTTCAGGATCAGTATGAAAGGTGGTGACATCGATCAGATCGTCGAAGGTACAGCCTGCGGCAGCAAGGGTTGCTCTCAGATTATCAAACGCAAGCTGTACCTGAGCGGAAAAATCTGGCTCTGGCGTGCCATCAGCGCGGCTACCAACCTGGCCGGAAACAAACAGTAAATCGCCTGAACGGATGGCTGCAGAATAACCATGCGCTTCATACAGCGCATGTCGGTTAGCAGGAAAAACAGGTTCGCGCGGGATCATAACGTATCCTTTTTTCAATGAGTGGAAAATGCGGGAAGCACGGCACGTACAATTGGTTTAATATACGAGTCGTATGTGAAACGTATCTCACATACGCCGTGTATGTCAAATGAAATACAATATTCGTCAGAGGAGAACATATGGCTGCCAGACGCCGTGCAGAAACGATGGAAGAGAACCGCGCCAAATTGATTAAGGCAGCACGAAAAGCCTTTGCTGAGAAGGGCTTTGCCGCGGCATCAATGGATGAACTCACCGCCAGCGTTGGCCTGACGCGGGGGGCGCTGTACCACAACTTTGGTGATAAAAAAGGGCTGCTCGCGGCTGTTGTCAACCAGATTGATGGTGAAATGGCACAACGCGCTAAATCTGCCGCCGCGACCGCAGGTGATGACTGGGAAAGGCTACTGGCTGAAGGGGTCGCTTACATTAAAATGGCGCTGGATCCGGAAGTCCGGCGTATTGTTTTGCTTGATGGGCCGGCTTTTCTCGGCGATCCCTCGCAATGGCCCGGTCAGAATAGCTGCTTTGAATCTACCCGGCAGACGCTTACTACATTGATTGAGCGCGGCGAACTTAAACCGATGGATGCAGCAGCAGCGGCACACCTGTTGAATAGCGCTGCGCTGAATGCAGCGCTTTGGGTAGCGGCCAGTGACGATCCACAACAGGCGCTGCCAAAGATTATTGACGTTTTTACACGACTGGCGAGCGGCTTATATGCTCATGCTTTCTTATCCGACACGTCTGCCGGGGAATAGTGCAGATATCCCGCAACGCCGCCTCCGCCATCGGAAGGATGATGGATCCCTTCGGAGACGACCACTTCGCGGAAATCGAAGGGTGAGACGCCTTCGATACAGGCGACATTAACGCCATACTGATCAGGGTTCGAGCGTCGCTGGTGAAAGGTGTAAATGCCGCATACCGAGCAAAAATAGTGCACTGCCTGGCGAGTATTGAAGCGGTACTCCGTCAGCTTGTTTTTGCCTTTGAGAACCTCAATACCCGACAGCGGTGCCGAGACGGTCACTGCACCGCGCATCCGGCAAAACGAACAATTACAGCGGCGAATAGTGTGATAGCCGTCAGATAACTGAACAGAAAACTCTACTGCGCCACAATGACATTTCGCTAATAACTTTTCTGGCATCGTCTGTTGCTCCTAATGAAAGGTTGAAGGCGTTAACGCTGTTAATTATAGGATCTTAACCGAGTTTATTGCGCCGTATTGAAGTCTGGAGACTGATAAGCTATAGCACGAATAAAATAGACTGTCATATGGCTGAAATAATAATGTCATAATAACGTCATTATTTCGTCATAAATAAGAGGCAGAGTAATAGCAGGCGTATTCTTTTCAGGGATAAGTAAAAAATATATCACTGGAACAACGTGTTAACTTAGTGTATTAAATACATGGTATTTTAATCCGGGGACACGTTAACATGGCCACTGTAGTTTTGAATGTTAAAATCGACGAAGCCTTAAAAGAAAGACTCCGCCATTATGCAGAAGTCAATAACGAGAATTTGAGTACCGCAACAGAGAAACTGCTGCTGCTCGCCTTTGAAGCGGCAGAAGAGGCGGGAGTATCAGAAGATGACGTTGACAGTCAGCATACCGAAGAAGATGTAACTCCTTTTACTCCTAAAGAAATCAAAGCGTTACGTAAACTTCTGAAGAAGAAAAAATGAAACAGCAACTCTCAACAGCCAGCAATTATAACGAAGCCTGTGAGCTGCTACGCTCGGGTTACGTTAAACATGTTCGACTGAACTGGAATGTCGGTAGCGATGAGTTTTTCCGCATTGCTTCCGACTGGTGCGATACCGGTGCGAAAATCAAAAAAGATGGCGATAGTTTTATTATCTCGCTGAAAGGTTTTCCTGTCCCCCGGCAACACTAATTCTGTCATATTTATTTCACAATATGCTGAGATGATAAATTGCAATTACGACACTCTACTCATCTCATGTCATCACGGACGGTGATTCAGACGAACTCTTCGGGGTTCGTCAATTTCTTTTTTGCCCGGCGTCAATAGTAAATCATGATTATATTATTTTCCGTATTCGCGTTACCGGAAGCTGACCCGCCAGCGAATCCCACAATGGCTGTAAGGTATTAAACGCTGCCCGTAAGGCATCATCTTCCAGCGTGAAGGGAATGCGCAAATAACGATCAAACGCACCTGCCAGGCCAAACCGTGTGCCCGTACCCAGATGTATTCCGGCGCTTTCTGCCCGGGCGGCAAATAAGGTCGCCAGCATATCCGGCAGCTCAACCCAGAACGAAAGACCACCGTCCGGTAGGACAAAACGCCACTGCGGGAAAAACTCCGCCATTAGTTGACGACACATATCCCGACGGGTTGCGAGCATCTGTCGGCGCGCAGGCAGCAGCGTTGACGCGTTTTCCACCAGCCAGCAGGACGCGAGTTGCTCCAGCAACGGTGAACCAAGATCCAGCGTGTCGCGCGTCTGGATAAGCGATGCAATAGTGCGCGATGATGCGCGGATCCAGCCGAGCCGTAGCCCGCCCCAGAAACTTTTTCCCGCCGAACCGAGCGTGATCACCGGCGCGTTGGTATTGAACGCCGCCAGCGGTGGCGGCGGTGGTGTGTTGTACCACAGATCCACCATTGTCTCGTCGATCACCAGCGTAGTGCGCGAGCGGGCAGCGAGATCTGCCACGCGCTGCCGTGTGGCTCTGTCCATACAACGGCCGGTGGGGTTATGGAAATCGGGCATCAGGTAGGCCAGACGCGGAGCGGTTTGCGCGAACGTCGCGGTCAACCCGTCCACATCCCAGCCCTGTTCCGGCAACGACACGCCGACCGGGCGGCAGGAGGCGCCCTGAATCGCGGCGATCGCCAGCGGATAGGTCGGGTTATCGACCACCACGCGATCCCCCGGCCCGGTCAGATGGCGCAGGATCAGCGCCAGACCGCTGACGGCGCCGTTGACAATCATTACCTCGTCGGGACGCGTCTCCAGCCCTCGCTCGCAATAGCGTCTTGCGATGGCTTCCCGCAGGGCCAGCAGACCCTGCTGATCGTAGCCGGTACTGGTGAGGTGTTGCGGTAATACCGTTAGCGCATGGCTGAATGCCTGATGAATTTCCGGCCCGGCAGCCAGTGCGGCGGTGGAGAGATCCAGCGCCTGCGTCGCCGACATGCGGGTCGGTACCGACGGGCTGCGCTCCGGCAGGATCACCCGCGAACCGCTGCCATGACGGCTGACGATATAGCCTTCGTCGCGCAATTGCCCGAGTGCGGTGGCGATAGTGGTGCGACTGACCGCCAGCGCGCTCGCCAGTTCACGTTCGCCAGGCAAACGGCTGTCCAGCGCCAGTCGGCCGTCTAAGATCAACAGGCGCAGCGCGTCAGTCAGTTGCCGCCACAGCGGTGTACGTGAGGTGGTTTCCTGCCAGTGGCCGAGCAGGCGCACCAGCGATTGGGTTCCGGAACGACGAGGTGACATGGCAGTCCACTTTCTAAAAACTGGTCATTAATCATAATGCCATTTTTACGCATGATGAAAGCATCATGAGGTTATTTGAGGTGAAAAATGGGGCGTCGTTTGATTCAACTTTATACTGGCCTGATATTGTATGGCGTCTCGATTGCACTGTTTGTGCGTGCCGATCTGGGGCTGGATCCCTGGGATGTGTTTCACCAGGGCGTGTCATTCCTGCTATCGATGAAAATCGGCCAGGTGGTGATCCTCACCGGCGTGCTGGTGCTGCTGCTGTGGATCCCGCTGCGACAGCGCCCAGGGCTCGGTACCATCAGTAACGTTATCGTCCTCGGGTTGGTGGCGGACGCGACGCTGGCTATCGTCTCGCCGGTAACCTCGCTGTCACTCCGCATTACGCTGCTGGTCTCCGCCGTGATGATGAACGCTCTGGCGACAGCGCTCTATATCGGTGCCGGGTTTGGCGCGGGCCCGCGCGACGGGCTCATGACCGGGCTTCACGCGCGTACCGGTTGGTCGGTGCGGGCGATCCGGACTTGTATTGAGCTTTCTGTTCTGCTCATTGGCTGGTTGCTGGGCGGTTCAGTCGGGGTGGGGACAGTATTTTATGCGCTGGCGATTGGCCCACTGATCCAGCTCTGCCTGCCGTGGTTCGTTCGCCTGCCCGTAAGGCCGACACCGGCGTGATCTGACTCTCCTCCTGTGCGTGCGCCGCTTTACCCGCAACGTCGAAAACGGCAATGTGGCAGAAGCTTTTTTACGCATCACGATGAGGACAACATGACACAACTTCTGACGCTGCTGGCGCGCCGGGACTGGGAAAATCCGCAGGTGACTCACTGGCATCGACTTCCCGCTCACGCGCCGTTTCACAGCTGGCGCGATCTGCATTCAGCCCGTCGCGATGCGCCCTCGGGCTCACGACACTCACTGAATGGCGAATGGCAATTCTCATTCTTTGCCGCGCCGGAAGCGGTGCCGGAGCACTGGCTTAAGCAGGACTGTGACGATGCGGTAGCGATGCCGGTTCCCTCAAACTGGCAGATGCAGGGATTTGATACGCCGGTTTACACCAACGTCACCTATCCGATTCCCGTGACGCCACCACGGGTACCTGCACATAATCCCACCGGTTGTTACTCACGTACGATAGATATTGATCCAGCCTGGCTGGCTGGCGGTCAGACGCGCATTATTTTCGACGGCGTGAATTCCGCGTTTCATCTGTGGTGTAACGGACGCTGGGTCGGCTATTCCCAGGACAGCCGATTGCCCGCCGAGTTTGATCTGAGCGACGTGCTCACGCCAGGCGTCAACCGGCTGGCGGTGATGGTGTTGCGTTGGTGCGATGGCAGCTATCTGGAAGATCAGGATATGTGGCGGATGAGCGGTATTTTCCGTGACGTGACGCTGCTGCATAAACCTCATACCCACATTGCTGACTATCATGTCGACACGCAGCTGAGCGCCGGTTTTCATCATGCCACACTGGCAGCACACATGACGCTGCAGGGCGACGCGATGGCTGATGTCGAGGCTGAAGCCACGCTGTGGTGGGGCGATACGCCTGTGGCGCAACTGCGCCAGCGCCCTGGCAGCGAGATTGTCGATGAGCGCGGCGGCTGGGCGGAGCGCCTGACGCTCTCACTGCCTGTGGAAACGCCTCACTTATGGAGTGCCGAGCAGCCGAACCTCTACAGGCTGGTGGTGGCGCTGTATGACGCAGAAGGCCAGCTTCTGGAAAGCGAAGCCTGTGACGTCGGCTTTCGTCATGTGGCCATCGACAACGGCCTGTTAACGCTTAATGGCAAACCGTTGTTGATCCGTGGCGTAAACCGCCATGAGCATCACCCGGAAAACGGACAGGTGGTGGATGAAGCCACTATGCGCCGCGATATTGAACTCATGAAGCAGCACAATTTCAATGCCGTACGCTGCTCGCATTATCCCAATCATCCCCTCTGGTACAAACTTTGCGATCACTACGGGCTGTACGTGGTGGATGAAGCGAATATCGAAACTCACGGTATGGTGCCGATGAGCCGTCTGGCGGACGATCCGCAGTGGCTGCCCGCAATGAGCGAGCGTGTGACCCGCATGGTGATACGCGATCGCAACCATCCGTCGATCATTATCTGGTCATTAGGCAATGAGTCAGGGCATGGTGCCAACCACGATGCGCTGTACCGCTGGCTGAAGACCACCGATCCCACGCGTCCGGTGCAGTACGAGGGTGGCGGCGCCAACACGGCTGCCACCGACATTGTCTGCCCGATGTACGCCCGGGTCGATCAGGATCAGCCGTTCCCGGCGGTGCCAAAATGGTCGATCAAGAAGTGGCTGACCTTACCCGGTGAAACGCGACCGCTCATCCTCTGCGAATATGCCCATGCGATGGGCAACAGCTTTGGCGGTTTTGCCAAATACTGGCAAGCCTTTCGCGCTTACCCGCGTCTGCAGGGTGGGTTCGTATGGGACTGGGTGGATCAGGCGCTGAGCAAAACCGATGCTGACGGTAACACGTTCTGGGCCTACGGCGGCGATTTTGGCGATATGCCGAACGATCGCCAGTTCTGCATGAACGGGCTGGTATTTCCTGATCGAACACCACACCCGGCGTTGTATGAAGCGCAGCGTGCACAGCAGTTTTTCCAGTTCCGCCTGCTGAGTGCAGCGCCGCTGGTGGTGGAGGTTGAAAGCGAATTCCTGTTCCGTGCCAGCGATAACGAACAGCTGCGCTGGTGGATTGAGCGTGACGGCGAGCGGCTGGCGGATGGTGAGTGCACACTTACACTGGCACCGCAGGAAACGCAGCGGCTGACTCTGCCGCAGCCTGCGCTGTCGGCGACGTCAGGCGAGGTCTGGCTTAATGTAGAAGTGTACCAGCGCGCCGCTACCGCCTGGTCTCCAGCGGAGCATCTCTGCGCCTGGGATCAGTGGCTGCTTCCGGCATCGCTGGCATTGCCTGACAGACTTCCTGCCGGTGAGGCACCCGGCCTGCGAACAGAAGAAGAATTTTACGACATCGTTCACCGGCAACAGCGCTGGCGGTTCTGTCGTAAAAGTGGCGACCTCATCCAGTGGTGGCGTGATAAGCAAGCGACGCTGTTAAGCCCACTGCGTGATAACTTTACCCGTGCGCCCCTGGACAACGACATCGGCGTGAGTGAGGCCGCCCGTATCGATCCCAACGCCTGGGTTGAGCGCTGGAAAGCCGCCGGGTTGTATCAAATGACGTGCCAGTTGCTCGACTGTCAGGCGTATGTCTGTGGCGCGGCGGTGGTGATCGAGACACAGCAGGCGTGGTCTTATCAGGACAGGCCGCTGTTTATCAGTCACAAGCGCTGGCGCATTGACGGGCAGGGGATTTTGCATGGCGATGTTGACGTGCAGGTTGCCG
>NZ_JMTB01000048.1 GCF_000734965.1 Trabulsiella guamensis ATCC 49490 | reverse complement strand
GTGCAGGTTGCCGCGGATATCCCGCCGCCTGCGCGCATCGGCTTACATTGCCAGCTGGACGAAACCGCAGCGGACGTCAGCTGGCTGGGCCTGGGGCCGCACGAAAATTACCCGGACCGCAAGCTGGCGGCGAGACAGGGGCGCTGGACGTTACCGCTGTCAGAACTGTTTACGCCGTACGTGTTCCCGTCAGAAAACGGTTTACGCTGTGATACCCGTGAACTGCATTATGGCGTACACCATTTACAGGGTGCGTTCCATTTTGGCCTCAGCCGTTACAGTCAACGTCAGTTGCATGACACAACGCACCGTCATCGCCTGCGCGAAGAGCCGGGCACATGGTTGAATCTGGATGCGTTCCACATGGGGGTCGGCGGTGATGACTCCTGGAGCCCCAGCGTATCGCCTGAGTTTTTACTGCCACAGCGGCGCGTGCATTACGCGTTTAGCTGGCGTCAGGACTAAACTTATCAACGCCAGATGCGGTCAGACACGCTGGCCGCACTGCTCACTTCGGAGGTTCTCTCATGAAGTATGTTGATGGTTTTGTTGTTGCCGTACCGGCGAAAAATAAGGAGGAGTATCGCCAGATGGCGGCAAAAGCGGCGCCGTTGTTTAAGGAATTTGGCGCTACCCGCGTGGTGGAGTGTTGGGCAGACGATGTCCCGGACGGGAAACTGACTGATTTCCGCATGGCGGTAAAAGCGGAGGACGACGAAGAGGTGGTTTTCAGTTGGATCGAGTACCCCTCGAAAGAGGTGCGCGATGCCGCAAACGCCAAAATGATGGCCGACCCACGGATGAAAGAGTTCGGCGAAACAATGCCGTTTGATGGCAAGCGCATGATCTACGGCGGCTTTGCGCCACTTCTTGACGAGTAGTTTGTCTGGCTGTGCGGCGTGACCGCCAGCCAGTTGTCTGTGTTTTACAGAATGCCGCTCAGACCGTGCACCATCATGTAAATCCCCACCGCGATGATCAACACGCCAGAAATCCACGGCGCTTTCTGCGACAGTTCGCCAAACCCTTTCCAGCGCGAGGAAACATGCTTCAGGCTCAGCGCCGCGACGGCACCGGAAGCGACCAGCGTCAGCGCCAGCCCGATGCTAAAGCTGAGCACCAGCGTGGCGCCCAGCGCTACCTGTTTCAGTTGCAGGCAAATCAGCAGCACAGTGATGGAGGCCGGGCAGGGAATTAACCCGCCCGTCAGGCCAAACAGGGCAATCTGCCCGGTAGTAACGCTCTGCCCCTGAAAGCGGCGGTTGATCTCTTTCGCATGAGCGAAAGCGTGCGCATCCAGCCCTTCGGCAGTCACCAGTTCATCATGATGATGATGGTGATCATGATCATGATCATGATGATGGTCATGGTGATGATTATGGTCATGATCATGATGCGAGTGATCATGAGGCTGCGTCGCGCGCCAGGTGCGCCACAGCATCCAGATGGCGATCAGAATAATGACGATACCGGAAATCAACTGGAACCAGGGTTCGGACGTTTGGGCGTCCCAGCCGCGGCCAAACCACATCCCCGCCATGGCAATGATCCAGACAACGAGCGTATGTGACACCGTTGCCGCCAGCCCCAACAACACCGCCTGTCTGAGCGTTCCCCGGATCGCCACAATAAAAGCGGCCATCATCGTTTTGGAGTGGCCGGGTTCCAGACCGTGCAGCGCACCGAGCAAAATCGCGCTGGGAATGAACAGCCAGGCGTTTCCCTGCTGAAGCAATGAGGAGAAGTCGTTCATAAAAAGATCCTTGCCATAAAGTGGCGTCATCATACTCCCCCTGAGTATAATTATACTACCCCCCAGTAGAAAAATACGCCGCCAGGGGAGAGCATGATATGCTGGTAACCGAATTAACAGCAGGATCCCGCTATGTCGCATACCGTTCGTCACAAGAAGATGTTATTGACTCGCCTGAAGAAAATTCAGGGGCAGAGCAGTGCGCTGGAAAAAATGCTCAATCGCGAGCATGAGTGTGCAGAAGTCCTGCAACAGCTCGCCGCCATCCGCGGCGCGGTGAACGGCATGATGTTGCAGGTGATTCAGGGGCATCTGACCGATCATGTGGTCAAAGAACCCGCCGAAGAGCAGCGCGAGGCGGATCTTGAGGTTGTGATGCAGGTGATCAAATCCTACCTCAAATAGCCTTTACGACACTTTCGTGAACAGCTTTCGGCGGTCGATCACCTCGCCATCCGTACGGAACAGCCCGCCGCCGGGGTAATGCAGCGTTTGCGGCCATTCGGGCTCAGGTTTAACCCGGGCCGCCACCACTTCGAAAATAAAAAAGTTGTAGTTATCGACCAGCGCATCGTCGTATAAACGGCATTCAAAACTGCCGTGACATTCGGCTATCGCGCTGGCATGGACATGCTCGCATTTTTCCGCCGTCAGGCCGAACTCGGCAAATTTATCAATATGATCGCCATCGCAGTTGCCGATTTTCGCGACGATGTCGACCATGCTGGCATCGGGAAGGTTTATTACGCACTCGCCGCTCTGGCGGATCATGTCGAAGCTGATATTACCGGCGGAGATCATGCAGCCAATCAGTGATGGAGTGAATTCCAGAATCGTGTGCCAGCCGAGGGTCATAATATTATTTCGCCCCTGCCAGCGGCTGCTAATCAATACCACCGGGCCGGGCTCCAGCCAGTGGCGGACATCATGCAACGGCCAGGGTTTCTTTTGCATCATGGTAATCCTCATCAGGAGAACACCATGACAACCGGGCTCACGGTGTTCTGAGGTTCGCTTCTGCCCACAGAATAAAATCTGCTTTTGGCAGCGCCTTACTGTACAACCAGCCCTGACCGTACTGCACACCATGCGCCCGCAGCCAGTCGCGCTGGGCTGTCGTTTCCACACCTTCAGCAACCATCGCCAGCTTCAGCGATTTTGCCATCTCAATAATATGCGGCGTTACCTGCTTATATTCCAGCGCATCGACAAAAGACTTGTCGATTTTGAGCGTATCTACATCCAGATCCTGCAAATAACTCAGGCTGGAATAACCCGTGCCGAAATCATCGATATAGACAGCGTGACCGTTTTTACGATACCGGGTCAGTACCGGCAACGTTTTGTTCGGATCGGCAAACCCGCGTTCAGTCAGCTCAAGGGCAATTTGTGACGGCGCCACCTGCCAGTGGGTGAGTTGATTGCTGAGCAGTGTCGCCAGCGAAGGCGACAGTAAATCCTCTACCGACAGGTTAATCGAGACGTGAAAATCCGGGTGCTGCTGGAGCCATTTCCCCAGATCCTGAAATACGTTGGCAATGACCCGTTCGGTGAGTCTGGTAATCAACCCGGTCTGTTCTGCCAGTGGGATGAAAATTTCCGGCGACAGCCAACTGCCGTCCGGCTGCTGCCAGCGTGCGAGCGCTTCGGCGCCGACGATTTTGCCGCTGCTCAGCGACACAATTGGCTGGTAATGCACTGAGATATCGTTGGCGTTGATCGCATCCAGCATCCGGTGATGAGGTGACTGCAAACGGCGCAGCAGACGCACAATGAAAAAGCAGGTTAACAGACTGACCAGAATGCCAATCGGCACCCACACCAGTAACTGATGATGCCACTGTACTTCCAGTGGCTTAATAGATGACCAGGTCAGGATTGCCAGACCGAGGTCCGGGTATTCCCGCAGGTTGTAAATAGCATTTTTGTTTTTCAGCGTCGGTAATTTCTCTTTCAGCATCTGTTGCCAGATGACCATGTCTGCTGGCGTTGTCGAGGCAATAACGCGTTGTCCTTTGATGCCAATCAGCGCGACCTCAATTTTATTCGTGCCTGCCGGAAGTACGTCGATGAGCGAGCCGGGATCGATCATTACCATGTAATTCCCCAAACCAAACGCTCCCATGAAGCGCTTGAGACCGAGGTCATTTTGCTGGGTTAACCAGGCCCTGTAACCGTCCGGCGTAACATGATCAGGAGGAGGGAAGGTGAACTCCTGGCTGTGACGTTCAAGCGATGAGCATTGCGGCACCGCATGTTCTGTCCACAGGACTTCCTGAATATAACGATGAATATAGGAAATCTGCCGCATCGAACGCAGGTGCGCTCTGCTGCAGGGAACGCCGGTGAAGGCGTTTGCCTGATCCAGCGCCTCTTTAGCCTGTTTCGTCACCATGTTAGTGCGCATCAGAACCCGTTCGGTGTAGGAATCCAGCTCCTTGATAAAATCGTCATGAGCCTGACGATTCGCCAGCCAGACGCTGAGGAGAATAGGAACAAAAACAGAAAGGATCAAAACACCCGTCACCAGGCTTACCAGATGTCGCGTCGCCACAGACCTTCCCTTTTAAAAGGCTGATATCAGTAAAACTATTATACGCGATGGTGGAAAATACTACCTGTGGTCATGGGGAAAAGGGAGCGCCTGGCGGTCACTCCCGGAAGAGAAGGCTTAGCGCCGATGCGCCAGTGCGCGAACCAGCCGATCACCCGCCATTTGTACGCCTTGCACCAGTAATACCAGGATAGCGACAGTGCCAAACATAATCTCATTATTAAAACGCTGATAGCCGTAGCGGATCGCCAGATCACCAAGCCCGCCGCCGCCAATGACGCCTGCCATTGACGAGAAACCAATCAGCATTACCACCGTTAAGGTAATGGCCGCCAGCAATGTCGGTAGCGCTTCGGGTAACAACGCTTTGATGATCACCTGCCAGAGATTACCGCTCATCGACAAAATCGCTTCGATGCGTCCGTAATCTACCTCATCCAGCGCGTTTTCCGTCAGGCGCGCAAAAAATGGAAACGCGCCGATGGTGACCGGAACAATGGCCGCTGTGCTGCCAAGCGTCGTTCCAACCAGCAGCCGGGTGAGCGGGATCATGGCGATCAGCAATACAATAAACGGCAGTGAACGACCGATGTTGATAATCGCACCCAGTACGGCGTTGATTTTTGGCAACGGCAGCAGCCCGTCACGACGTGACACGAACAGCAGTACGCCGAGCGGCAGGCCGATGAGCACGGTGAACAGCGCGGCAAAACCGACCATATACAGCGTCTCCAGCGTGCCGTTGAGCAGCACCGGCCACAAGTCTTCCCAGCTCATGCGACTCCCCATAGCAGCCTCCTGTCGACATTATGACGGGCCAGAAAGCGCCGCTCGGCATCCGGGTCGACAAGCAATGCCTGGCGCAGGCGCGACCACGGCGATAGCAGTAAATCAGCAATACGTCCGCTTTCAATCAGTTCGCCGTTTTCCAGCAGAGCGGCGTGATCGCAGAGAGTCTTGACCACCTCCAGTTGATGGGTAATCAGGACGATCGTCAGGCCAAGTTGCTGGTTGATCTGCTCCAGCAGGGAGAGTACTGACGCGGTGGTTTCCGGATCGAGGGCGCTGGTGGCTTCATCGCACAGCAGCACGTCAGGCCGTGCCGCCAGCGCTCTGGCGATACCGACGCGCTGTTTTTGCCCGCCGGAAAGCTGTGACGGAAAAGCAGCGGCTTTTTCGCTGAGCCCGACCAGCGAAAGCAATTCCGCCACCCGCGCCTGCCGCTGGTTTTTTGACACCCCGGCAATCTCCAGTGGAACGGCGATGTTATCGGCCACATTGCGGGCGTGTAGTAAATTGAAGTGCTGAAAAATCATCCCGGTGCGCAGCCGGTGAGCCCGCAGCGCACGGCTGTCAAACAGACCGATGTCTTCACCATCGAACAAAACCCGGCCCGCAGAGGGCCGCTCCAGCATGTTCAGACAGCGAATCAGGGTACTTTTCCCCGCACCGCTACGGCCCAGGATGCCATAGATGGCTCCGCGCGGGATCTCAAACGAGATGTCCTGAAGCGCCGGTTGGCCTGTGCCGGCATACTGCTTACTCAGCCCTTCAATCTGGATCATGACTGCGGCGTCGCGACCGGGATCACCGAACCGTTGTAATGCTGACGGATGAACTCCGCCACCTGCGGCGAGGCCAGATCTTTCGCCAGTTCTTTAATGCGTGGATCGTTCTCCAGTTGCGGCGTGGTCACCAGAATATTGGCGTAGGGATTATGTGCCGCCTTCTCCAGCCCCAGCGCATCTTTGGCTGGCGACAGACCCGCTTCCAGCGCGTAGTTACCGTTAATCACGGCGAGGTCGACGTCGTCCAGCGAACGGGGAATTTGCGGTGATTCGATCTCCAGGATCTTCAGTTTTTTCGGGTTATCAACGATATCTTTCGGTGTCGCCAGCGTGGTTGCCGGATCGGTGAATTTCGCGTTGAGCTTAATCAGTCCCTGACTTTGCAGCAGGAACAGCGAGCGGCTCAGGTTGGTGGCGTTATTCGGTACAGCAACCGTGGCGCCGTCAGGCAGTGATTTAAAATCTTTGTGTTTGTGGGAATAGATCCCGAGCGGCTCAATATGTACCGTCGCGGCGACAGCAAACGTCTTGCCCAGTGCCTTTTCCTGATCTTTCAGATAGGGCAGATGCTGGAAATAATTGGCGTCCACATCACCATTTGCCAGCAGTTCGTTGGCGTTCACGCCGCTGGTCAGTTCGACAATTTTTAGATCCAGTTTTGGATCCTGTTTTTTGATGAAGTTGAGGATTTCGGCGTGCGGCACCGGATCGGCAGCAATGCGCAAAGTTTCAGCCTGAGCGCCCCATGCCAGTGAAAGCGCCAGCGTAACCCCTGCCAGTTTGAATGCGGCATTTTTCATGATGTTATTCCTGTAGTTATTTAAGCGATTAACTGTTCAGTACGTTCGCGCAACACGTCGCGATAGTAGCGTTCGGCGACATCCGGGTGTGAACGCAGCCGGCCTTTGAGGTAATTCCATCCCACGTCGCGCAGCAGCGGGTTTTGCGGATCGCTTTGCGGCCCCTGGGCTTCTTTCGCCAGCGCATCTGGTAACGCAAAGACCGGCACGACAGCATCCAGTTGTGCGCCAAGGAAGAAGGCAATCGACAGTCGCTCCTGATTTGCTGGCGGTGAGACGACGCGGTGAACCGTGGCGCGCAGGTAACCATTGGTCGCCAGTTCCAGCAGTTCGCCGATATTCACGACAAAACTGCCGGGCAGTGGCGCGGCGTCAATCCATTCGCCTTCGCTCACTTCCACCTGCAATCCTTTTTGCGCATCCTGCAATAGAAAACTGAGGAAACCAGAATCTTTATGGGCGCCCACGCCTTGCGAACTCTGGCTTTCCTGCTGCCCGGGATAGCGAATCAGTTTGATATGTTCGTTGGGTTTTTCGCCATACAGCGCATCGAATGCGGTGACTGGCAGCGAGAGCGCTTCGGCAAACGCGCGCAGCAAATCGATAGCCATCCCGGTCATTGCCTGTTGCCACGTCAGTAGTGCAGGTTTCAGTGTCGGCAGGGCTTCCGGCCACAGATTAGGGCCCTGGAGCTGTTGCCAGCGCGGGGTGTCGTCAGTCAACTGGAGGGCAGGGCGTTCAGCACCGATGTCGAACTGTTCACGCCAGTCGGGTTGCCCGCGCGTCAACTCGGCAGCCGCCCGGTTATAGCCACGAAAATGAGGAGAGTGGATCATCGCCACCTGCTGTTTTTGCGCCTCGCTGAGAGCAAAAAAACGGCGGGCTTCCTGCTGCAGGGTCAGTTGCAGTTCGTCTTCAATACCGTGGTTAGTGAGATAGAAAAAGCCGACATCACGCGCGGCGTGGCGCAGCTGTTGCAGGAATGCAGGGCGTTCGGCGGGATTATGGTAGCGGGCAAAGTCCAGTACGGGCAGCGTGGTAATGCTCATTGTTATCTCCTGAAAACAGGTGCGATGAAAATGTTCTTATGGGGAGTGTCGGGGAGTAACAACAACAGCGCTGCATGGTGATTTCCTCGTGATGGGTTTCTGCATGCAGAGTGCCTGAAGCAGAATTTTTCAACCAATACCGTTCTTTTCTAACTTATGACAGCGAGGGGTTCGGTGCTTTTGCATAAAACGCATAACGCAAAAGCACCAGTATGTACGGGACTACTACTGACGGAAGCTTTCCAGCGTGTTCAGTTGCTTACCGTCGGCGGAGAAGTTGTCAGCAGAGAGCCATTTGCGGAAGGCGCGATCAAGGGCTGGCCACTCTTTATCGATAATGGAGAACCAGTCGGTGTCGCGATTGTGACCTTTGGCGACCAGCGCCTGGCGAAAACGCCCTTCATACTGGAACCCAAGTCGCGCTGCCGCAAGACGCGACGGCTCATTGAGGCTGTTGCATTTCCATTCATAGCGTCGATAACCGAGCGTATCGAAGGCGTAACGCATCAGCAGCCACTGGGCTTCTGTTGATAATGGCGTGCGCGTCATCAGGGAAGAGAAGTGGACGCTGCCCACTTCCATGACGCCGTTTTTGGCATCAATGCGCATCAGGGCCAGTGAGCCGACCGGGGCGTTCGTTTGCTTGTCGATAACGGCAAAATGGAGCGGATCCTGCAATGTGCTGATGCTCTCAACCCAGCGGGTAAAGTCCCCGGCATTGCTGTCCGGTTCGCGCGCAAGCCACGTCCAGCTGCGGGTATCGGGCGACTGGCTATAAGCAGCAAACAGTGCGCTGGCATGACGAACCTGTAGCGGTTCAAGGCGACATAAACGCCCTTCCAGGGTCACACGTTCAGGGGAGCGGCGGGGTTGCCAGTCAGGAAGCGCGTCGCCAACGGGCTGGCCATACTGATTAAACTGAGTCATGGGAATATCCTTATGGGAACACGTTATGAGCGTATGCTGTTCCGCGTCGGATGAAAAGATGCTCAGTGGGTGCCAGCATCAACTGGCACGGGTGAGGGTATAGATATCGTAGAAAGACAGCTCGCCTTTAGTGGCAACCATTTTTTGCAGCTGTGATTTTTGCTGTTCTGCGACGTCGGGTGACTGGAGAATGCGGTCGATTAATTCTGAAGGCACAAAACGGGTATTATACCATTCGCCGTTATAGCAAACGCGTAAATCCAGCACGTCGATATCGTCATAGTGATACCGCGGATAAACGTCAAAAAAGAAAAAACCATTCAACAGGACGAACAGCACCAGTAACAGCCAGACCGAATCAGCCAGCGTTTCGCTGCGCAGCATCACAATCAGCGTGGCCAAAAACGCCGCATACATGCCGAGAAACAGACCAGGATGATTACGAATAAAACTGATACTGAAACGCGGCCGGTTGTCGCGCTTTTCCTGAACATTGAGCTCATCAATGGTATTGGTGAGCAGCCGCTGGATCTCTGTCATCCGGACCTCGGGTTTAGCTATATAGGGAAACGGCCTATTTTATGTTGCGAAAACCGAGGCGAAAAGTAACAGATTGGTTGCAGAAAAGCATAACAGTTGGCTGCAATAACCGTTCGCAGGGAACAATCCCAATGATGCTGTGTGTACGCAGAGGCCACGAGCCTGAAAGCAGAAACGAAGACAAACATACAGTGAAGAGAACGTAAAATTACCGGATAAACTTCCATACGGACGTCGGGATCTTGTCGTAAAGTTTATTCATCGTCAATTCAGCGAGACGATGATCTGCTGCTGAGTAAAATACAGCCAGCTCATTGTCGGAAAGTTCATATTTATTTTTTTCGATCACACGTTCAAGGGTATCAATAGACTGGCAACGTCGCAGACGCAACAAATAATCATTTTTGGTTAATGGCTTATCTGACATAAATTCACCTGTTGTTTGTAATATCTTTAACATGAGAGACTGACGGGGTTGGCCCGGCTCACATTGGTGAAACAACGAAAAAGCCTGTTCCCGGACTTCCGCCATTTCTGCAGATCCTCTGCATTAATCCCATAGTTTCCGAACAACATAAAAGTGTCGTCCAGGTATTCATCAATCTGAGCAATCAGTTTATTGTCTTCATTGTACTTAATTTTATAATTAAGTGCGAAGGTTGCAATGTGCTCGATCAGCTCATTCAACTGAAGATTAACCGCGGAGGTCGGGTCGTTAACCCAGCCGTGGTTGCTCTCCTCAAGGTTAGCAAGGCAATCATGATACAGGGTTTCACAGAGAAATTTAAGCTGTGCGATATCATGTCTTTTTGGCGAATATTCGTCCATAACGCATCCCCTTATGAGTGGTATACACGACGACGATCAAACACCGTTTCGGGATGGATACTACTGACTGACCTGAGACATTAGCTGTAAACCTGATTAGCTATTACTATAATCTACTCTTATAAAGATTTCACTGGCCTATTACGAAAAATTACAAATATACGATGTAATAAAAGTAATCTCCCGGCGCTGTAAGTAAAACTAATCATTCAGACCATGGATAAAAGGCGAAGTTCCATCTATGGCCCTTTGAATTCATTAAGTTAGTATTATTACCCACACCCTAATGGCAATTCTTTGAGTGATCACTCAGCCAGGAATATTCCTGGTGGTCTGCTCAGTTCTGAGAAACCATATTTAGCCCACACAAGGAAAAGGGTAAAGTCTCTATAATGTATATTATATACTTTAATTACCTTACCTTAAATAAGCTTTAACGCCATAAGTTCATTTTGAGATTCAGACGAAAAAAAGGGCCGCGTATGCGGCCCTTGTTCGGCAGGATTAGTGATGCTCAACCGTGTGGCTGTGCTCAATATCCTCATTTTTGCGGTTAAAGCGGCGGCGAACCACCACGAAGAACACCGGTACGAAGAAGATAGCGAGAATGGTTGCGGTCACCATCCCGCCCATTACGCCCGTCCCGACAGCGTTCTGCGCGCCGGAGCCCGCACCGGAGCTGATCACCAGTGGCAGCACCCCAAGGATGAATGCCAGCGAGGTCATCAGAATCGGACGCAGACGCATACGAACCGCTTCCAGTGTCGCCTCAATCAGACCTTTACCTTCTTTCTCCATGAGATCTTTAGCGAATTCCACGATCAATATCGCGTTCTTCGCCGACAAGCCAATAGTTGTCAGCAGGCCCACCTGGAAGTATACGTCGTTAGTCAGCCCGCGGAAGGTCGCGGCCAGCAGCGCACCGATAACCCCCAGTGGCACTACCAGCATGACCGAGAACGGAATCGACCAGCTCTCATACAACGCGGCCAGACAGAGGAAGACCACGATCAGCGAGATGGCATACAGCGACGGTGCCTGGTTACCGGAGAGGCGTTCCTGGTAAGACATGCCTGTCCAGTCATAACCGATACCGGTCGGTAGTTTACCTGCCAGCTCTTCCATCATTGCCATGGCTTCACCGGTACTCTTGCCAGGCGCGGCCTGACCCAGGATTTCCATCGACGGCAGACCGTTATAGCGTTCCAGACGCGGTGAACCGTACTCCCAGTGTGATGTCGAGAACGCTGAGAACGGCACCATCTGCCCGTTGCTACCACGCACGTACCAGTTATTGATATCGTCCGGCAACATGCGGTATTTCGCTTCAGACATCACATACACTTTCTTCACACGACCACGGTCGATGAAGTCGTTAACGTAGCTACCGCCCCAGGCTGAGCCCAGCGTGGTATTGATATCGCTGATGGAAACACCCAGCGCCTGAGCTTTTTCCTGATCGATATCGATCTTGTACTGCGGTGTATCTTCCAGACCGTTAGGACGAACACCGACCAGCAGATCAGGATGTTTCGCAATCTCGCCAAACAGCTGGTTGCGCGCCTGCGTTAGTTTCTCGTGGCCCAGGTTCGCCTGGTCAATCAACTCGAAGTCAAAGCCAGTCGCCGTACCCAGTTCCACGATAGCAGGCAGGTTAAAGGCGAAAACCATCGCATCTTTGATTCCGGCGAAGTGTCCGCTGGCGCGTTCGGCGATAGCCGGGACTTTGTTCTCTTCGCCCGGACGCTCATCCCAGTTTTTCAGCGAGATAAACGCCAGACCGGAGTTTTGCCCACGACCGGAGAAACCGAAGCCGTTAACGGTAAAGACAGAGTTAACGTTGTCTTTCTCGTTTTTCAGGTAGTAATCGGTTACTTCATCCAGCACCTTCTGCGTACGCTCCTGCGTAGCACCGGCGGGCAGCTGCGCCATGGTCAGGAATACGCCCTGGTCTTCGTCCGGCAAGAACGAACTCGGCAGACGAACAAACAAATACGCCATGCCAACCACGATGATGATGTAGAGCAGCAGATAACGACCGGTGCTGCGCAGAATGTTGCCTACGCTATCGGTGTAATGGTGCGTGCTCTTCTCAAACATGCGGTTAAACCAGCCGAAGAAGCCTTTTTTGCCTTCGCCGTGATCGCCTTTGGCGACTGGTTTCAGCATAGTGGCGCACAGGGCAGGGGTAAGAATCATCGCCACCAGCACTGACAGCACCATCGCGGAAACGATCGTGATCGAGAACTGGCGGTAGATGGCCCCGGTCGAACCGCCGAAGAAGGCCATCGGGATGAACACCGCAGAAAGCACCATCGCGATACCGACCAGTGCGCCCTGAATCTGGCCCATGGATTTACGCGTGGCTTCTTTCGGTGGTAGCCCTTCCTCCATCATCACACGTTCGACGTTTTCCACCACGACGATGGCGTCATCCACGAGCAGGCCTATCGCCAGCACCATCCCGAACATCGTGAGGGTGTTTATCGAGTAGCCAAACGCGGCGAGGATCGCAAATGTCCCCAACAGTACGACCGGTACCGCGATGGTTGGGATCAGCGTCGCACGGAAGTTTTGCAGGAACAGGTACATCACCAGGAATACCAGCACGATCGCTTCAACCAGCGTTTTCACCACTTCGTTAATGGAGATTTTAACGAACGGGGTGGTGTCGTACGGGTAAACCACCTTCAGGCCATGCGGGAAGTACGGTTCCAGTTTCGCGATGGTCGCACGCACCGCTTCGGCGGTATCCAGCGCGTTGGCACCAGTTGCCAGTTTAATCCCCAGACCGGAAGCCGGCTGGCCGTTAAAGCGGGCAATAACGTCGTAGTTTTCACCGCCCAGCTCAATTTTCGCCACATCACGCAGCCGAACCTGAGAGCCATCCTGATTCACTTTCAGCAGAATTTTGCCGAACTCGTCAGTATTGGTCAGACGGGTTTGCGCGATGATCGAGGCGTTCAGTTGCTGGCCTTTCACCGGCGGTGTACCACCGAGCTGGCCGGCAGCCACCTGGGCGTTCTGTGCTTTGATCGCAGTAATAACGTCAACCGGCGTTAACTGGAAATTATTCAGTTTGTTCGGATCCATCCAGATACGCATCGCGTACTGGGCTCCAAACAGCTGAACGTCACCCACACCGCTGGTACGGCTGACCGGATCTTTAATCGTCGCACCGACATAGTCCGCGATGTCTTCCTGGGTCATGGAGCCATCGGTACTGATCATACCGAGAACCATCAAGAAGCTACTGGACGATTTCTCTACGCTTACACCCTGTTGCTGAACTTCCTGAGGCAGCAGCGGCATGGCCAGTTGCAGTTTGTTCTGCACCTGAACCTGCGCGATGTCCGCGTCCGTCCCGGAATCAAAGGTGATCGTAATTTGTACCGTACCAGAGGAATCACTGGCCGAGGACATGTACAGCAGGTTATCGATACCGTTCATGTTCTGTTCGATAACCTGTGTGACGGTATCCTGAACCGTTTTTGCATCTGCGCCAGGGTAAGTTGCCGTGATCTGAATCGCCGGCGGCGCAATCGTAGGATATTGCGCCACTGGCAGCTTCAGGATAGCAAGCGCCCCTGCCAACATGATGATGATCGCGATAACCCACGCAAAGATGGGGCGATCGATAAAAAACTTAGCCATGTCTTAACGGCTCCTGTTTAAGTTAAGACTTAGGTTGTTCAGGCTGGTTGCCCGCCGCGGCTTGCTGCTTATTATCCGCCGCGACTTCCTGCGCTTGTACCTGAACACCAGGACGCACTTTTTGCAGTCCTGTAACAATGACGCGATCGCCAGATTTCAGACCCTCTGTCACCAGCCATTTGTCACCAATCGCCTGGGTTGCGGTAATCTGACGCACTTCGACTTTATCACCTGCGCCAACAACCATTGCGGTGGCATCACCACGCGGTGTGCGGGTTACGCCTTGTTGCGGAACCAGTAACGCCTCCGGATTGGTGCCTTCCTGCAGGCGGGCACGCACAAACATACCTGGCAGCAGGTAGCCATCCGGGTTCGGGAAGACAGCGCGCAGTGTGATAGAGCCGGTCGTCTGATCAACGGTCACATCGGAAAACTCCAGCGTACCCGCCTGCGGCAGCGTTTTGCCTTCACTGGTGACCAGCTCGACTTTCGCCTTACCGTTCTCCTGCTGCAGCTTGCCGCTGGCCAGCTCTTCTTTCAGACGGAGGAAGTCATTGCTTGATTGCGTGACATCTACGTAGATCGGATCGAGTTGTTGCACAGTGGCCAGCGCCGTTGACTGCCCGTTCTGCACCAGCGCGCCTTCCGTTACAGCAGATTTGCCAATGCGGCCGCTGATCGGTGACGTGACTTTGGTGTAGGCGAGGTTAATGCGTGCGGTTTCTACCGCGGCTTTAGCGGCGACCACTGCAGCGTTTGCCTGCTGGGAATCCGCAAGGGCGTTGTCGTAATCCTGTTGACTGATGTACTTCGTACCCAACAGTTTCTGATAACGTTTGACCGTCAGCGACGCGATGTTGGCGGCAGCCTGGGCTTTTGCCAGATCACCTTTCGCGCTTTCATAAGTGGCCTGATAGGTTGCTGGATCAATCTGATACAGAGAGACACCGGCTTCGATATCACTACCTTCTACAAAGTTACGTTTCAGGATGATACCGCTGACCTGTGGTCGAACTTCAGCAATACGGTACGCGCTGGTACGGCCAGGGAGTTCAGTGGTGATCTGTAGAGGTTCTGATTTGAGCGTTACGATACCAACGGCTGGCATCTGTTGCGCTCCTTGTTGAGCTGGTTTTTCGTCACATCCTGTTAGCGCTATGCTGCCTGAGAGCATCAGAACGATCGCCAGAGGCGTCAACCCTCTGTTTTTGTTCATATGTAAACCTCTAGTGTCCGATTTCAAATTGATCAATGGATCAAATGTCCGCAAACCCATTGCTGCGTTTATATTATCGTCGTGCTATGGTACAAACATTCACAAATGTATGTAAATCTAACCCCTGTAAATTCACCGACATATGGCACGAAAAACCAAACAGCAAGCGCTCGAGACGCGACAACACATTCTGGATGTCGCGCTGCGTTTGTTTTCGCAGCAGGGAGTATCATCCACCTCGCTGGCGGATATTGCAAAAGCCGCTGGCGTTACGCGTGGCGCTATTTATTGGCATTTCAAAAACAAATCTGATGTTTTCAGCGAAATCTGGGAGCTTTCAGAATCCAGTATCAGCGATCTCGAAACTGAGTATCGGGCAAAATTCCCTGAGGATCCACTCTCAGTTTTAAGGGAAATACTAGTCTATATTCTTGAAGCTACAGTGATCGAAGAGCGCCGTCGCCTGATGATGGAGATTATCTTCCACAAATGCGAGTTTGTCGGCGAGATGGCCGAGGTGCAACAGGCGCAGCGCAGTCTCTGTCTCCAGAGTTACGATCGCATCGAACAGGCGCTGGAAGAGTGTATTAATGCCAAACTCCTCCCTGCCAGTTTGTTGACCCGCCGCTCAGCGATCCTCATGCGCAGCTACATTTCCGGCATCATGGAAAACTGGCTTTTTTCCCCAGAGCTATTTGACCTCAAAAAAGAAGCGCGGGACTATGTCGCCATCTTGCTGGAAATGTATCAATTTTGCCCGACGCTGCGCGCGACGCCAGCGAGCTGAATATGTGCCATCACACCAGGAATTTTCTTATCGTCTTTAGCTATTCGGCAGATGGCATAAGTGCTATTCTTCGCCGGGCAATTGTCCCCGGTCATCCCGGTTTCTGCAATCATTCTTGATAACACTATGCTGCACTCAATTCGCTGGCGGAATACTCTCTCCGCACTGATTGTCGTATTCATTGGTTTTTTTAGCGTCGTCTCCATGAGTCAGGCCCGCGCTGGGGCAAATGACCTGCCTGATCGCGCTGATGTTCAGAGCCAACTGAACGCGCTGAATAAGCAAAAAGAACTCTCCCCGCAGGACAAGCTTATCCAGCAGGATCTTACCGAAACATTACAGACGTTCGATAAAATTGATCGCGTCAAAGATGAGACGGCTCAGCTCAAGCAACAGGTGGCGCAGGCGCCTGCAAAAATGCGCCAGGCGACGGACAGCCTCAATGCGCTGAGCGATGTGGATAACGACGACGAAACCCGCAAAACGCTGAGCACACTGTCGCTGCGACAACTGGAAGCGCGGGTATCACAAATCCTCGATGAATTACAGACGTCGCAGAATGATCTCGCGACCTATAACAGCCAACTGGTTTCGCTGCAGACCCAGCCTGAACGGGTTCAGAACACGATGTATGCGGCGTCGCAGCAGCTTCAGCAGATCCGTAATCGCCTGAATGGCACGATTGTCGGTGAAGGGGCGCTGCGACCCAGCGAGCAGGGGCTCTTGCTGGCGCAACAGGCGCTGCTGAATGCGCAGATTGACCAACAGCGCAAAAGCCTCGAAGGCAATACGATTTTACAGGATACGCTGCAGAAACAGCGTGACTATGTGACCGCTAACAGTAACCGTCTCGAGCATCAGCTCCAGTTGCTGCAGGAGGCGGTAAACAGCAAACGGTTGACGCTCACCGAGAAAACCGCACAGGAAGCGGTAACGCCGGATGAAACGGCGCGGATTCAGGCTAATCCGCTGGTGAAACAGGAACTGGAAATCAACCATCAGTTGAGCCAGCGCCTTATCACCGCCACCGAAAATGGCAACCAGCTGGTTCAGCAGAATATTAAAGTGAAAAACTGGCTGGATCGCGCGCTGCAATCCGAGCGCAATATCAAAGAGCAGATTGCGGTGCTGAAGGGCAGTCTGCTGCTGTCGCGTATCCTTTATCAACAGCAACAGACGCTGCCATCCGCTGATGAACTGGAAGACATGACTAACCGCATCGCGGATTTGCGTCTGGAGCAGTTCGAAGTGAACCAGCAGCGTGACGCCCTTTTCCAGAGCGACGCGTTTGTTGCAAAACTGGAGGAGGGGCACAGCAGTGAGGTGAATGGCGAGGTGCATGACGCGCTGCTGGAAGTGGTCGATATGCGTCGCGAGCTGCTCGATCAGCTTAACAAACAACTGGGCAACCAGCTGATGATGGCCATTAACCTGCAAGTCAACCAACAGCAACTGGTCAGTGTTTCGAAAAGTTTAAAAGAGATCCTGACCCAGCAGATTTTTTGGGTCAACAGCAACAAGCCGGTGGACTGGGACTGGATTAAATCCTTCCCTAAGGCGCTGAAAGATCAGTTCAAAGCGATGAAAATTACCGTGAACTGGGAAAAGGCGTGGCCTGCGGTGTTTATCGCTTTCCTTGCCGGGTTGCCGCTACTGCTTATTGCTGTGTTGATCCGCTGGCGGCTCAAATGGTTGCGGGATTATCAGCAAAAGCTGGCGTCTCAGGTCGGACAACTGCGTAATGACAGTCAGTTACATACGCCGAAAGCGATTCTTATCGATCTGATCCGCGCCTTACCCGTGGTGATGATTATTCTCGCCGTCGGGCTTATTTTGCTGACCATGCAGCTCAACATTAGTGATCTGCTGTGGGCATTCAGTAAAAAGCTGGCAATGTTCTGGCTGGTATTCGGCCTGTGCTGGAAGGTGCTGGAAAAAAATGGCGTGGCGGTGACGCATTTCAATATGCCCGCCGAGCTAACCAGCCACTGGCGTCGCCAGATTGTCCGCGTCAGCCTGGCGCTGCTGCCGCTGCATTTCTGGTCGGTGGTGTCTGAGCTGTCGCCACTGCATTTGATGGACGATGTGTTGGGGCAGTTTGTCATTCTGCTCAATCTATTGCTCATCACTGTTCTGATCTGGCCGATGTGCCGTGACAGCTGGCGGGATAAAGAGTCCCACAGTTTGCGTCTGGTGACCGTTACGGTACTGGCGATTGTCCCGATAGCGCTGATGGTTCTGACCGCCACCGGCTATTTTTACACCACATTGCGACTGGCCGGGCGCTGGATCGAAACCGTTTATCTGGTCATCCTCTGGAATCTGTTGTACCAGACTGTCCTGCGTGGTCTGAGCGTCGCTGCACGCCGTATCGCTTATCGCCGGGCGCTGGCGCGTCGTCAACATCTGGTGAAAGAGGGGGCAGAGGGCGCAGAGCCACAGGAAGAGCCGACCATTGCGCTGGAGCAGGTCAACCAGCAAACGCTGCGTATCACTATGCTGGTGATGGTGGCGCTGTTTGCCGTGATGTTCTGGGCCATTTGGTCCGATCTCATCACCGTATTTGCCTATCTGGACAGCATTACGCTGTGGCATTACACCGGTTCTGAGGCGGGCGCCAGCGTGATGAAGAGCGTCACGCTGGGCAGTTTGTTGTTCGCGGTGATCGCGTCAATGGTGGCTTGGGCGCTGATCCGCAACCTGCCGGGTTTGCTGGAAGTGCTGGTGTTGTCCCGACTTAATATGCGCCAGGGGGCATCCTATGCCATTACCACCATTCTCAATTACGTGATTATCGCTGTGGGCGCGATGACCGTTTTTGGTTCACTGGGTGTCTCGTGGGATAAACTACAGTGGCTGGCGGCAGCGTTATCGGTCGGTCTTGGTTTTGGATTACAGGAAATTTTCGGTAACTTTGTTTCCGGTTTGATCATCTTGTTTGAACGCCCGGTACGCATCGGCGATACCGTCACTATCGGTACGTTTTCCGGCACTGTCAGCAAAATCCGTATTCGTGCCACTACGATTACCGATTTCGACCGTAAGGAAGTGATTATCCCGAATAAAGCTTTCGTGACCGAGCGGCTGATCAACTGGTCATTGTCCGATACCATCACTCGCGTGGTGATCCGCCTTGGGGTGGCTTACGGATCTGATCTCGACAAAGTAAAAGAGGTGCTGCTGCAGGCAGCGAATGAACATCCCACCGTGATGCAGGATCCGGCACCAGCGGTGTTCTTTACCACTTTTGGCGCCAGCACACTGGACCACGAACTTCGTCTGTATGTCCGGGAATTACGCGATCGCAGTTACACCGTTGATGAGCTGAACCGGGCTATTGATCGCCTGTGCCGTGAAAATGGTATCGACATTGCCTTTAACCAGCTGGAAGTCCATCTGCGTAATGAAAAGGGTGATGAAGTCAGGGAAGTGAAGCGGGAGATCAAAGGGGATGACGCCGCAGGAGCGGTAAGCGAATAACGACGCGGGGCGGGGGAATGCTCGCCCCGTTAACATTTAATGCGTCAGCGCCGTCAATTCTTCAAGCGTTAAGCCAGTAACTGTCAGTACGGTGGTGATGTCAATACCACAAGCCAGCATTTTCCGGGCGATGTTTCGCGTTTCCTCCTTCCATCATCGTTGTCGCAAAGCACCACGATGACAGCATTTATCGTCCGGCGTCAGAGGGATGATTCGTTTCTTGCGAAGCGGCTTCCGCCATTTTTTGCTTGCTTTCATAATCTCGCTTCACAATGTCGAGCGCGCGCAACACCGTCTGCGGTGGGATCGCATGTTGCTCCAGTAGCATGATCAGATCGACGGCCAGTTTGACCTCGTCCGGGGCATTTTCGAGTGACATAGTGTCTCCTGTTAACGGGTCATTCGCGCCAGAACGGCTTCAATATCCTGTAATGCTTTCTGGCAGCGCTGGAGCCTGCCCGCACAGGTTTCCACTTCACGGGACAACCGCTGCTGTTCCTCAAAACCGGTAGCCTGCGCCAGTAACTGCTCGCGTTCACGCCACAGCGCCAGCAACCGACGTTCGTATTCCTGATGCTGTAGCCGCTTACGCTGCCAGCGCGTCAGCGCCGGAGAGCCGGTATCCCATGAACGTAGCGACCAGGCGTCGGTTTCGCGCAAGATGGCTTCCATTTGTGCGGCCAGATGCTCAGCAAGCCAGGCGATTTGTGGCAGTTGCTGTTGTTCAACGGCCTGCTTTAGGGCGTTGAGATTGTGCCGCGCTTCCGTCAGACAGGCCTCCAGGCGCGTGCTGCGCGTCTGAAACAGCTGCCGGTCGAAGCGCGGGCCGAGCGTCGCGAAATTCGCCAGTGGGGCGGCACGGGCTTCCAGCATAGCCAGCTGTTTTTCCAGCGTTTGTAAAAGCGAGTCAGTTTTCACGTTGCGCTTCCAGTAATGGCAAGTGTTTATGCTACATTAGCGATCAGGGTTGATAACGATTCGCATTATGCAACGTACTATTTTAATCATCATTGGCTGGCTGGCGGTAGTCTTAGGGACGCTCGGGGTCTTTTTGCCCATTTTACCGACGACGCCTTTTATTCTGCTTGCCGCCTGGTGTTTCTCACGCTCATCGCCACGTTTTCACCACTGGCTGCTGTATCGCTCGTGGTTTGGCGGCTATTTGCGTTTCTGGCAGAAACATAAAGCGATGCCGGCAGGGGCGAAGCCGCGTGCCATTGTAGTGATTTTAATCACATTCGGTCTCTCGCTGTGGGTGGTAAAAATGATGTGGGTACGAATCTTGCTTCTTATTATCCTTTTCTGTCTGCTCATTTTTATGTGGCGACTGCCGGTGGTTGATGAAAAGCAACAAAAACCGTAAAGCACAATAATGGCTGTTGCAATTATTGCCTTCTGCCAGTAAATTCGAGCGTTTTCGAGTACAGGCGCGCCCGGTCAAAGGTTAGACAATCGTCTCCCTGGCCCGGAATGTCGCGCGTCTGAAGTAACAGTATTTATCAGGCACAAACCTATGACCGCGACTGCACAGCAGCTTGAATATCTGAAAAACAGCATTAAAAGTATCCAGGACTATCCGAAGCCTGGCATTCTGTTCCGTGATGTCACCAGTTTGCTTGAAGACCCGAAAGCGTACGCGCTGAGTATCAAACTGCTTACCGAGCGCTATAAAGACGCAGGTATCACTAAAGTGGTGGGTACCGAAGCTCGTGGTTTTCTGTTTGGCGCTCCGGTAGCGCTGGCGCTGGGCGTAGGGTTTGTCCCGGTGCGTAAACCGCGTAAACTGCCGCGTGAAA
The DNA here is from genome assembly GCF_000734965.1 of Trabulsiella guamensis ATCC 49490. GTDB lineage: Bacteria > Pseudomonadota > Gammaproteobacteria > Enterobacterales > Enterobacteriaceae > Trabulsiella > Trabulsiella guamensis. The sequence goes on along the minus strand of NZ_JMTB01000048.1, from coordinate 34,457 downwards.
CCATCGCCGAAAGCTATGAACTGGAGTACGGCACCGATCAACTGGAAATTCACCAGGATGCCATCCAGCCGGGTGATAAAGTGCTTGTGGTTGACGATCTGCTGGCGACTGGCGGCACTATCGAAGCAACCGTAAAACTGATCCGCCGTCTGGGCGGTGAAGTCACTGATGCGGCGTTTATCATTAACCTGTTCGATCTGGGTGGCGAGAAGCGCCTGGAGAAGCTGGGCATTCATAGCTACAGCCTCGTCCCATTCCCGGGACATTGATCCCGACTCGAAGACACAGTCTCGCGGTCACTGCGAGGCTGTGTTAGCATTACTCCCCTGACAATCCACCTTCCAGCGTTGCAGAGCCTGCCCATGAGTTATCAGGTCTTAGCCCGAAAATGGCGCCCACAAACCTTTGCTGACGTCGTTGGCCAGGAACATGTGCTGACAGCCCTGGCGAATGGCTTATCGTTAGGACGCATTCATCACGCTTATCTTTTCTCCGGCACCCGTGGTGTCGGGAAAACCTCGATTGCCCGACTGCTGGCGAAAGGGCTTAATTGTGAAACCGGTATTACCGCGACCCCTTGTGGCGTGTGCGATAACTGCCGCGAAATCGAGCAAGGCCGTTTTGTCGATCTGATTGAGATCGATGCCGCGTCGCGCACCAAAGTCGAAGATACCCGTGATTTGCTCGATAACGTCCAGTACGCCCCGGCGCGTGGCCGCTTTAAGGTCTATCTGATCGATGAAGTGCACATGTTGTCACGCCACAGCTTTAACGCGCTGCTGAAAACGCTGGAAGAGCCGCCATCGCACGTGAAATTCCTTCTGGCGACCACTGATCCGCAAAAGCTGCCAGTGACGATTCTCTCCCGCTGCCTGCAGTTCCATCTCAAAGCGCTGGATGTCGAACAAATTCGTCATCAGCTTGAGCATATCCTTAGTGAAGAGAAAATCAGCTTCGAGCCGCGCGCGTTGCAGTTGTTATCCCGCGCCGCTGACGGCAGTCTGCGCGATGCGCTCAGCCTTACCGATCAGGCCATTGCCAGTGGGGAAGGGCAACTGACGACCGACGCCGTGAGCACCATGCTCGGTACACTGGACGACGATCAGGCATTGTCGCTGATCGAAGCGCTGGTTGCGGCAGACGGTGAACGCGTAATGGCGCTCGTCAATGAAGCGGCCCAGCGTGGCGTTGAATGGGAAGCTCTGCTGGTTGAAATGCAAAGCCTGCTGCATCGCATCGCCATGGTGCAACTGTCACCATCGGCGCTGGGCGCCGATATGGCCGCGGTGGAGCAACGAATGCGCGACCTGGCACGTACCGTACCGCCTGCTGATATCCAGCTCTATTACCAGACAATGCTCATCGGCCGCAAAGAGCTGCCCTATGCGCCGGACCGGCGTATGGGCATCGAAATGACGCTGCTACGCGCGCTGGCGTTCCATCCTCGTCAGCCATTGCCGGCACCGGAAGTGCAGACGCCTTCTTTTGCACCCGTCGCGCCGACGGCGGTGATGACTCCAACGCAGGTGCCGCCGCTGCAACCCGCTGCGCCCGCGCACCAGAACGAAGCCTTGCCCGAATCGACCAGCCAGGTGCTGGCAGCGCGCAGTCAGCTTCAGCGCACCCAGGGAGCGCCCAAACCAAAAAAGAGTGAACCGGCAGCCGCACCCCGCGCGCGGCCGGTGAATAACGCTGCGCTGGAAAGACTGGCTTCGATGAGCGAACGCGCGCAGTCGCGTCCATCGCCTTCTGCGCTGGAAACACAACATGCGGTCAAAAAAGAGGCGTATCGCTGGAAGGCAACCACCATCTCTGATGAGGTGAAGGAAGAGATCGCCACGCCTAAAGCGCTGAAGAAAGCGCTGGAACACGAAAAGACACCAGAACTGGCGGCGAAACTGGCGGAAGAGTCCATTGCCCGCGATAGCTGGGCGGCAGAAGTCAGCCAGCTTAAATTGCCTAAACTGGTAGAGCAGGTCGCGTTAAACGCCTGGAAAGAACAGAACGGTACGGCAGTTTGTTTGCATTTACGACCATCGCAGCGCCACCTGAATAATGCGGGTGCGCTACAGACACTGACGGAAGCGTTACGCGCTTTTACCGGTGAAGCGGTTGAACTGACCATCGTTGAAGATGATAATCCGGCGGTGCGAACACCGCTGGAGTGGCGACAGGCCATTTATGAAGAGAAACTCGCGCAAGCGCGCGAGTCGATGATCGCGGATAACAATATTCAGACTCTGCGCCGCTTCTTTGATGCGGAGCTGGATGAAGAAAGTATTCGTCCCATTTGACTGCAAGCCTGGCTTGCGGTCGACAACCCTCAATGAGAGAGAAGCCTATGTTTGGAAAAGGCGGTCTGGGCAACCTGATGAAACAGGCCCAGCAGATGCAAGACAAAATGCAGAAAATGCAGGAAGAGATCGCGCAACTGGAAGTGACTGGCGAGTCTGGCGCAGGTCTGGTGAAAGTGACGATCAACGGTGCGCATAACTGCCGTCGCGTCGAGATCGACCCGAGCCTGCTTGAAGACGACAAAGAGATGCTGGAAGATCTGGTCGCCGCTGCATTCAACGATGCTGCGCGCCGTATCGAAGAAACACAGAAAGAGAAAATGGCCTCTGTCTCTTCCGGTATGCAGTTGCCGCCGGGCTTTAAGATGCCGTTCTGATGCAAACCAGCCCGCTGTTAACCCAGCTAATGGAAGCGCTGCGTTGCTTGCCGGGCGTTGGCCCCAAGTCTGCGCAGCGGATGGCGTTTACGCTATTGCAGCGTGATCGCAGCGGTGGCATGCGCCTGGCGCAGGCGCTGACCCGTGCGATGTCCGAAATCGGCCATTGCGCGGATTGCCGGACCTTTACCGAGCAGGAGGTCTGCAACATCTGCGCGAACCCGCGTCGCCAGGAAAATGGTCAGATTTGCGTGGTAGAGAGTCCGGCGGACATCTACGCCATTGAGCAAACCGGGCAGTTTTCGGGACGTTATTTCGTGTTGATGGGGCATCTTTCCCCGCTTGATGGCATTGGCCCGGACGATATCGGTCTTGACCGCCTCGAACAGCGTCTGCAGGAGGAAACCCTCAGCGAGGTGATCCTGGCGACCAACCCGACAGTCGAAGGCGAAGCCACCGCGAACTATATTGCTGAGCTCTGCGCGCAATATGGTGTCGATGCCAGCCGTATCGCCCATGGCGTGCCGGTGGGTGGCGAACTGGAAATGGTGGATGGCACCACGCTGTCTCACTCCCTCGCGGGCCGTCACAAGATTAAATTCTGAACAAACGGAGGCTGAACCACTGGCCTCCGCTTGAAATTTTCCCCCTGTATCCCCATCTCATCCTCAACGTTTTATTTCTACTGTTACCTGTTTTTGTTGAGGTATTCCCAAATGAAAGGACAAGAGACCCGTGGCTTTCAGTCTGAAGTGAAGCAGCTTCTGCATCTGATGATCCATTCTCTGTATTCAAATAAAGAAATTTTCCTGCGTGAGCTTATCTCCAACGCCTCCGACGCCGCCGACAAATTGCGTTTCCGTGCGCTCTCGAACCCTGACCTGTACGAAGGCGATGGCGAGTTGCGTGTTCGCGTGTCGTTCGATAAGGAAAAACGCACGTTGACCATCGCTGATAACGGTATCGGTATGAACCGTGACGAAGTGATTGACCACCTGGGAACTATCGCGAAATCCGGTACAAAATCCTTCCTCGAATCCATGGGTTCTGATCAGGCGAAAGACAGCCAGCTGATTGGTCAGTTTGGTGTGGGGTTCTACTCGGCCTTTATCGTTGCCGACAAAGTGACCGTGCGGACCCGTGCGGCAGGCGACAGTGCGGACCATGGCGTGTTCTGGGAATCCGCAGGTGAAGGCGAATATACCGTAGCTGACATCAATAAAGCGGATCGCGGTACCGAAATTACCCTGCATCTGCGCGAAGGCGAAGATGACTTCCTGAATGACTGGCGCGTCCGTTCCATCATCAGCAAATATTCAGACCACATCGCGCTGCCGGTTGAGATTGAAAAACAGGAAGAGAAAGACGGTGAAACCGTTGTGTCCTGGGAGAAAATCAACAAGGCGCAGGCGTTGTGGACGCGTAATAAGTCAGAAATTAAAGACGACGAATACAACGAATTCTACAAGCATATCGCTCATGACTTTACTGATCCGCTGACCTGGAGCCACAACCGTGTGGAAGGTAAGCAGGAGTACACCAGTCTGCTGTATATCCCGTCTCAGGCGCCATGGGACATGTGGAATCGCGATCACAAGCACGGTCTGAAGCTGTACGTGCAGCGCGTGTTCATCATGGATGACGCCGAGCAGTTCATGCCGAATTACCTGCGCTTTGTGCGCGGTCTGATTGATTCTAACGACCTGCCGCTTAACGTGTCGCGTGAAATCCTGCAGGACAGCACCGTGACCCGTAATCTTCGTAATGCCCTGAGCAAACGTGCGCTGCAGATGCTGGAAAAACTGGCGAAAGATGATGCTGAAAAATACCAGACGTTCTGGAAACAGTTCGGTCTGGTGATGAAAGAAGGCCCGGCAGAAGACAGTGCGAACACGCAGACCATCGCGAAGCTGCTGCGTTTTGCCTCTACGCATACTGACTCTTCCGCACAGACCGTATCGCTGGAAGACTACGTTTCGCGCATGAAAGAAGGGCAGGAGAAGATCTACTACATCACCGCAGACAGCTACGCGGCGGCGAAAAGCAGCCCGCATCTGGAACTGCTGCGTAAGAAAGGCATCGAAGTCTTGCTGCTCTCCGACCGTATTGACGAGTGGATGATGAGCTATCTGACCGAGTTTGACGGCAAAGCCTTCCAGTCAGTAGCAAAAGCAGATGAATCGCTGGATAAACTGGCGGACGAGCTGGACGACAACGGCAAAGAAGCGGAAAAAGCGCTGGAGCCGTTTGTTGATCGCGTGAAAACGCTGCTCGGCGAGCGAGTAAAAGAGGTGCGTCTGACCCATCGTCTGACCGATACCCCGGCTATCGTCACTACCGATGCGGATGAAATGAGCACCCAGATGGCAAAACTGTTTGCCGCGGCGGGCCAGAGCGTACCGGATGTGAAATACATCTTCGAACTGAACCCGGATCACGCGCTGGTGAAACGCGCTGCTGATACCGAGGACGAAGCAAAATTCAGTGAATGGGTTGAGCTGCTGCTCGATCAGGCGCTGTTCGCCGAGCGCGGCACGCTGGAAGATCCGAACCAGTTTATTCGCCGGATGAACCAGTTGCTGGTGTCATAATTCACATCAGCGTGATGACCTTCCCCCTCTCCTCCCAGGAGAGGGGCGTTACCTGTACTCCTCCTAAATATTTCCCATTAACCGTTTCAGCTGATCCGCCTTCCTTGAGACATCCGCGTTCTGGTGGTATCGTTTAGCGCTTTTTGAAAAATTAAATCGACATTTGAGGGGATTTTCGCAATGCGTATTATTCTGCTTGGCGCTCCGGGCGCGGGTAAAGGGACTCAGGCTCAGTTCATCATGGAGAAATACGGTATTCCGCAGATTTCCACCGGTGATATGCTGCGCGCCGCGGTAAAATCTGGCTCCGAGCTGGGTAAAAAAGCGAAAGACATCATGGACGCCGGCAAGCTGGTCACTGATGAACTGGTTATCGCGCTGGTCAAAGAACGCATTGCACAGGAAGACTGCCGTAACGGTTTCCTGCTGGACGGTTTCCCGCGCACCATCCCTCAGGCTGACGCGATGAAAGAAGCTGGAATCGCAGTAGATTACGTACTGGAGTTTGACGTACCGGATGACCTGATCGTTGAACGCATCGTGGGTCGCCGTGTTCACGCCGCCTCGGGCCGCGTTTACCACATCAAATTCAATCCGCCGAAAGTCGAAGGCAAAGACGACGTGACCGGCGAAGCGCTGACCACCCGTAAAGACGATCAGGAAGAGACCGTACGTAAACGTCTGGTGGAATACCATCAGCTGACTGCACCGTTGATCGGCTACTATCAGAAAGAAGCTCAGGCGGGCAACACCAGATACGCCAAAATTGACGGCACTCAGGCCGTGACTGCCGTTCGCGCAGAACTGGAAAAAATCCTCGGCTAATGGCCGTGTTTCTCACCCGGTCTCTTCCGGGTGAGAACATCCTCACTTTACCTTTCGCTACAATTGGTTCTTCTTACGCCCTTTTCAGCTACAATTATCAGCCAGTTCAACGATTAAGAGGCGGTAATGCGTCAGACGAAAACCGGCATATTGATAGCCAACCTTGGCACGCCCGATGCGCCAACCCCGCAGGCAGTGAAACGCTATTTACGACAATTTTTAAGCGACACACGGGTCGTCGACACCTCTCGTCTGCTGTGGTGGCCCTTACTGCGCGGCGTGATTTTGCCCCTGCGTGCGCCCCGGGTCGCGAAGCATTACCAGTCCATCTGGATGGAAGGCGGTTCCCCGTTGATGGTGTACAGTCGCGAGCAACAGCAGGCGCTGGCGGCGCGTTTGCCGGACACACCCGTTGCGTTAGGTATGAGCTACGGTTCGCCGTCGCTGGAGAGCGCGGTGGAAGAACTGTTAGCGCAGGGCGTTGACCATATCGTCGTGTTGCCACTCTACCCGCAGTATTCCTGCTCCACCGTGGCTGCCGTCTGGAACGAGCTGGCGCGGATCTTCGCGACAAAACGCCGTATTCCCGGCATCTCGTTTATCCGTGATTACGCCGATGACCATGATTACATTACCGCGCTGGCCAACAGCGCCCGTGCGTCGTTTGCCATTCATGGGGAACCCGATCTCCTGCTGCTCTCTTATCATGGCATTCCGCAGCGTTATGCTGACGAAGGTGACGATTACCCGCAGCGCTGCCGTGATACCACGCGTGAGCTGGTTTCCGCGTTGGGAATTCCGCACGATAACGTCATGATGACTTTTCAGTCTCGCTTCGGGCGCGAACCCTGGCTGACGCCCTATACCGACGAAACGCTGAAAATGCTGGCGGAAAAAGGCGTGAAGCATATTCAGGTGATGTGTCCCGGATTTGCGGCAGACTGCCTGGAAACGCTGGAAGAGATCGCCGTGCAGAACCGGGAATTATTCCTCGAAGCGGGTGGCGAGAAATATGAATATATTCCGGCGCTAAATGCTACACCGGAACATATTGAGATGATGGTTAACCTGACACAGCCTTACCGGTGAATCAGCAGACCAGTCGCTGAACAAAATAGTGGACGCCGTCGCAAATCGCTGCCGAAAGCAGAATGTGGTACTCTTTACCGCTCTTTTGATCATCCGTAAGCACAACTATGAAATTTCCCGGTAAACGTAAATCTAAACACTATTTCCCCGTCAATGCTCGCGATCCGCTACTGAAACAAATCCAGCCGGAAAGCGAAACCAGTACGTCCTGGGTGGTCGGCATCGACCAGACGCTGGTGGATATTGAAGCGAAAGTGGATGATGCGTTTATCGAACGGTATGGACTCAGCGCGGGCCATTCGCTGGTCATTGAAGATGAGGTTGCCGACGCGCTGTACAACGAGCTGGTTCGCGAAAATCTCATTACTCATCAGTTTGCTGGTGGCACCATTGGCAACACCATGCACAACTATTCGGTGCTGGCAGATGACCGTTCCGTCCTGCTGGGTGTGATGTGCAGCAACATCGACATTGGCGGCTATGCCTACCGCTATTTGTGCAACACTTCCAGCCGTACTGATCTCAATCATTTGCAGGGCGTGGACGGGCCGATTGGCCGCTGTTTTACGCTGATTAGCGATTCAGGCGAGCGGACGTTTGCCATCAGCCCGGGGCATATGAACCAGTTGCGCGCAGAGAGTATTCCTGAAGCGGTGATTGCCGGTGCGTCCGCACTGGTGCTCACCTCCTACCTGGTGCGCTGTAAACCAGGCGAGCCGATGCCAGACGCTACAATGAAAGCGATTAGCTACGCCAAAAAATACAACGTCCCGGTGGTACTGACGCTGGGCACCAAATACGTCATTGCCGATAACCCGCTCTGGTGGCAGGATTTTCTCAAAGAAAACGTCTCGATTCTGGCGATGAACGAGGAAGAAGGGGAAGCGCTGACAGGGATTGCTGATCCGCTGCTGGCGTCCGATAAGGCGCTGGAGTGGGTGGATCTCGTCTTATGCACCGCAGGCCCGATTGGTCTGTACATGGCAGGGTATACTGAGGAAGCCGCGAAGCGTAAAACGCAGCATCCACTGCTGCCGGGTGCTATTGCCGAGTTTAACCAGTATGAATTTAGCCGGGCAATGCGTTTCCAGGACTGCCAGCACCCACTGCGCATCTATTCGCATATCGCCCCGTACATGGGTGGGCCAGAGAAGATCATGAACACCAACGGCGCAGGCGACGGTGCGCTGGCGGCATTACTGCATGATATTACCGCCAACAACTACCACCGCAACAACGTGCCGAACTCCAGCAAGCACCAGTTTACCTGGCTGACGTACTCATCGCTGGCGCAGGTATGCAAATACGCTAACCGCGTGAGTTATCAGGTGCTGAACCAGCATTCGCCGCGACTGACCCGTGGGCTACCTGAGCGTGAAGATAGCCTCGAAGAAGCCTACTGGGACCGCTAACCCGTGACCACTTCACCTGCTGGCGGCGTTTCAATCAGCGCCAGCATGGTATTGGCGATTTCGCGTTCCCCCATTACCACCTGACTGGCACCGCGCTCGGTAATGTAGTCCACTTCATCATCGTAATGCGCCCGGGCGATAATCTCGATGTCCGGGCATTTCTCGCGTGCTGAGGCGACAATCTCACCGGCTTCGTAGCCGTTAGGAATGGTCAGCAGCAGCCAGCGGGCGCAGTCAAGATGCGCCAGATTCATGATCTCTTCGTTGGCGGCATTGCCCAGTACGGCCCGGACGCCGCGTTCGCGCAGTTCGTCCACACGGGTGCGCGAGGTTTCAATCACCACCAGCGGGATCCCCTGTGCCATCAGTTTTTCACCCAACAGGCTGCCAACACGACCATAGCCAACCAGCAGCGCGTGGTTACAGATATCCACCGGGATCTGTTTCTCTTCTTCGATAGCCTCTTCTAGTGTCTGCTCTTCCAGCGTTTCAGTATTTGCCAGGTATTTTTCGAGCAGCGCGAACAACACCGGGTTAAGCATGATGGAGAGAATGGCGCCTGCCAGTACCAGATTTTGTCCCGCCTGCGGCAGCAGGTTCAGTGACATGCCCAGTCCGGCGAGGATAAACGCAAATTCACCAATCTGCGCGAGGCTTGCCGCGATGGTCAACGCCGTACGCGGCGAGTGGCCGAACAGACGCACAAGAATGAAGGCCGCCGCCGATTTACCGAAGATAATAATCGCCAGCGTGCCGATCACCGCCAGCGGTTGATCGATAAGCACCATCGGATCAAACAGCATGCCGACAGAGACAAAGAACAGCACGGCAAACGCGTCGCGAAGTGGCAGCGTGTCGTGGGCGGCGCGGTGGCTCAGTTCTGATTCATTGAGCACCATTCCGGCGAAGAAAGCGCCGAGGGCGAAGGAAACATCAAACAGCTCGACCGCGCCAAACGCGATGCCCAGTGCCAGCGCCAGCACAGAGAGTGTGAAGAGTTCGCGGGAACCGGTTGCCGCGCTGCGGGACATGATCCACGGCACCAGACGACGACCAACCAGCATCATGATGGCGATAAAGGCGACAACTTTACCAATGGTCAGCCCCATGTCGAGCGCCAGGGTAGCGAAGCCGACGTTACCTTTCTCCACCATGCCCGCCACCGCAGGCAACAACACCAGCGTCAGCACCATCACCAGATCTTCAACTATCAGCCAGCCTATGGCGATTTGTCCGCGCTGGCTGTCAATTAATTGCCGTTCTTCCAGCGCCCGCAGCAGCACCACGGTACTGGCAGTGGAAAGACACAACCCAAAGACGATGCCTGTCATGATTGACCAGCCCAGGACGGCGGAGAGGGCCATACCCAGCAGCGTGGCGACCGCTATCTGCGCTATCGCACCGGGAATGGCGATCGACTTTACCGCCATCAAATCCTTCAGAGAGAAGTGCAGGCCCACGCCAAACATCAGCAGGATCACGCCCAGTTCCGCCAGTTCCGGGGCCAGTTTAGTATCTGCGACAAAACCCGGCGTAAATGGACCGGCCAATACGCCCGCTAACAAATATCCCACCAGAGGAGAAATACGCAGTCTGTTGGCAATCATGCCAAGGATAAAAGCGAGCACAAGGCCGCCAACAATGGTGGTAATAAGCGGGGTGGCGTGATGCATTCCGTCTCCTTTCGTCAGTGCGTGATCCTTTTTTGGCATAAAAACCAAAAAACCTGGTAATAGTTTATGACAATTTTAACCACTGCGTTTATGAATAATTGTTGAATTTTGAAGAAAATCGTCATCAGACGCTGAAAAAGCACGGATCGGAAAAGGACGAGAGTAGTAAGAAGGAAGTGATTGATGAACAAAGGAAATCAAGGCAGCCAAAGTTTGACTTTAGCTGCCTGAAAATTAGTGTTTCTGTCGGTTGTCAGGGAGGAATATGGTCAACATGCCAAGAAGTGGCAGGAAAGCACAGATTTTATAAACCAGCTCAATGCTGGTATGGTCGGCGATCAACCCTAACACCGCAGCGCCAAGGCCACCCATGCCAAAGGCGAAACCGAAGAACAACCCGGAAACCATGCCGATTCTCCCCGGAAGCAGTTCCTGCGCGTAGACCAGAATGGCAGAAAAGGCAGAGGCGAGGATAAATCCAATGATCACCGTCAGGATCCCCGTCCATTCAAGACTTGCGTAAGGTAAAACGAGGGTAAACGGTGCAACACCAAGGATAGAGCCCCAAATAACATATTTACGCCCGATTTTATCGCCCACAGGCCCGCCAATCACGGTACCTGCCGCTACGGCAAACAGGAAAGCAAACAGGTGAAACTGCGCATTTTGTACGGATAAGCCGAACTTATGCATCAAATAAAAGGTGTAATAGCTGCTGATGCTCGCCATATAGAAGTATTTGGAGAAAATCAGCATTAACAGGACGCAAACCGCCAGAATAACTTTATTGCGCGGCAGCGGATTGAGCACCGGTGCCTTTGGTTTTCCTTTATTAATGCGGTGTTGCGCGGCGTACCAGCGGCTGATTTGCGCCAGTACGACGATCGCCAGCAGCGCCGCCAGCACGAACCAGGCGACATTGCCTTTGCCATATGGCGCGATGATCACCGCAGCCAGCAACGGCCCCATCGAGCTGCCAAAGTTTCCGCCCACCTGAAACAGCGATTGCGCCAGGCCGTGGCGGCCACCGGAGGCCATGCGTGCCACGCGCGAAGATTCCGGGTGGAACACCGACGACCCGGTTCCGACAAGCGCGGCGGCGAGCACGACGGTGCCAAAACTGCCAGCCAACGCCAGCAGCACCAGACCGCTTAACGTGAAGCACATGCCTATCGGCAGCGACCACGGCATCGGGTGCTTATCGGTCAGATAACCCACCACCGGTTGCAGCAAGGATGACGTAAGCTGGAAGGTGAGGGTGATCATGCCGATCTGCACAAACGTCAGCGAGAACTCTGACTGCAGCAGCGGGTATATTGCCAGGATCAACGACTGGATCATGTCGTTCAGCAGGTGAGAGAGACTGATCGCTCCCAGAATTCCAAACGAAGTCCGCGCTTTATTTGGCAGCGCAGAGGAGGTTTCACTGATTGCCATAGATTTCACTTAATTCAGAGTGTGCGATGTTTAGGGGATGTAATAATTATCAGACTAAGATAACTGTGTCGGGCGTTTGAAGGAAGCCTCAATTCTGAAAACAGTGTTGTTTAATGCCGTCAGCCACGGTAGTTTTTGCTAAGTCATCACGTCAGGGAGAGAAATATGAAATTGAATAAACGGGGTGTGGCGCTGGCATTTGTCGCGGCATGGTCCCTGGCAGGGTTACCCGCACAGGCGTACGAACAGGATAAAACCTACAACATCACCATTTTGCACACCAACGATCACCACGGCCATTTCTGGCGTAACGATTACGGCGAGTACGGGCTGGCAGCGCAGAAAACGCTGGTGGATGGCATTCGCAAAGAGGTGGCAGCGGCGGGCGGCAGCGTGCTGGTACTGTCGGGCGGCGACATCAACACCGGCGTACCGGAATCTGATTTGCAGGATGCAGAGCCTGATTTTCGCGGCATGAATCTGATTGGTTATGACGCGATGGCCGTCGGTAACCATGAGTTTGATAACCCGCTGACGGTGTTGCGCCAGCAGGAGAAGTGGTCGAAATTCCCGTTTCTCTCCGCCAACATTTACCAGAAAAGCACCGGTGAGCGGTTGTTTAAACCCTGGGCGTTGTTTAAGCGACAGGGGCTGAACATCGCAGTGATCGGCCTGACTACAGATGACACGGCGAAAATCGGTAATCCTGAGTTTTTTACCGACATTGAATTCCGCAAGCCTGCCGGGGAAGCAAAGCTGGTGATTCAGGAGCTTCAGCAGACGGTGAAGCCGGACATCATGATCGCGACCACCCATATGGGCCATTACGATAACGGCAATCACGGCTCTAACGCGCCGGGAGACGTTGAGCTGGCGCGCAGTCTGACGGCCGGTTCGCTGGCGATGATTGTGGGCGGTCACTCGCAGGATCCGGTATGTATGGCGTCGGAAAATAAAAAGCAGGTGGATTACGTCCCCGGGACTCCTTGTGCGCCGGACAAACAAAACGGCATCTGGATTGTACAGGCTCACGAATGGGGAAAATACGTCGGGCGCGCGGATTTTGAATTCCGCAATGGAGAGATGAAACTGGTGCACTATCAACTCATCCCTGTCAACCTGAAGAAGAAAATTACATACGACAACGGCGAGAGTGAGCGCGTGCTGTATACGCCGCAGATCCCGGAAAACCCGCAAATGCTGTCGTTGCTGTCACCGTTCCAGAACAAAGGCAAAGCGCAACTGGGCGTGAAGATCGGCAATGTTAATGGCCATCTTGAAGGCGATCGCAGCAAGGTGCGTTTCGTACAGACGAATCTGGGGCATCTGATCCTGGCCGCGCAAATGGCGCGTACCAACGCGGATTTCGCCGTTATGAGCGGCGGCGGTATCCGCGATTCCATTGAGTCGGGGGATATCACCTATAAAGATGTGCTGAAAGTGCAGCCGTTTGGCAACATCCTGGTCTATGCCGATATGAGCGGGCAGGAGGTGACGGACTACCTGACGGCGGTTGCGCAGATGAAGCCGGATTCAGGAGCTTACCCGCAATTCGCTAACGTCAGTTTTGTAGCGAAAGCGGGCAAACTCATTGATCTGAAAATTAACGGCGAGCCGGTCGATCCCAACAAAAAATACCGTATGGCGACGCTGAGCTTTAACGCTACCGGCGGTGACGGCTACCCGAAAATCGACAGTAAACCGGGTTATGTGAATACTGGCTTTATTGATGCCGAGGTGCTGAAACAATACATCCAGCAGAATTCTCCGCTGGATGTGAATGCTTACGAACCGAAAGGCGAGGTGAGCTGGCAGTAATGTCAGTCACGGCGGGCGATGTCGGCAAATTGTGCGCTCAGCATTTTTGCCAGATCGCTCGCCGTCAGTTCAATATCCAGACCACGCTTTCCGCCGGAGACATAAATGGTCTCAAACGCCTGTGACGGCGCATCAATCAGCGTCGGCAGGCGTTTTTTCTGCCCCAGGGGGCTGATGCCACCGACCAGATAACCCGTCGTGCGCTGCGCTACCAGTGGATCTGCCATATCCACTTTTTTTGCGCCAAGGGCTTTCGCCACTTTCTTTAAATCGAGCTGCGTGGCAACAGGCGTGACCGCCACCGCCAGATGCTTCATATCGCCATTTACTGCAACCAGTAGCGTCTTATAAACCCTGTCTGGATCCAGACCAAGCTTGCGCACCACTTCGTCTCCGAAGTTCGTTTCATTCGGATCGTGATCGTAAGTGTGTATCTGGAAAGGAATCTTGTTTTTTTCGAGTAACTTAACCGCGGGAGTCATAACAGTCCTTCTTCTACAATAACGTTACCGGTAAAGATTACGCCTGACGGTTGTCTAAAAAATAGCATTATCTTGCTCAATAGTGTTGGCAGTGATGATGAGTTTGAGCGACAATCGAAAGATCCGGGGTGCAAATCCCGGGATAATAATAATGATGAAATTCCTCTTTGACGGGCCAATAGAAATATTGGCCACTTTTTTATTTCAACAGCGTCGGCAGGTTCCCCTCTCCATACAAATGCAGCGCGCCAACGGCCACCACATAATGCCCGGCGGGAAGCGCCAGTAGCGCATCACGCCAGGCGAGGTTACGTTGATGCATCAGGATATCGTAAAGCGATTCGCTAAATGTATTTGGTAATTCGACAGTCCCCTGCGTCGGCGCCTGCTCCAGCCACCAGCCGATCATCACCTGTAGCAGCCGTGCATTGGTATGCCAGTGGGTCAGCGTATCTTCAAGCAACATCAGACCATTATCCGGAAGCTGATTCAGCAACGCCATCTGCGAGTTTGCCCCTTCGAGCTCGATAATCGTCATATCATGCTCTCTGGCGTCTTTCAGTAACTGATAGTCCACGCCGTAATCCGGGCGCAGACCCAGTTTTTGCGCCTGGGTCGCCTGCAATACCATGGCGATTTGCCATAACGGTTGATTATCGAACAGCGAAACGGAAAGCCCCATCTCTTCGGCCAGCATGGTTAACCGTTCGCGTTGTGCGGCGCTGAGGCGTTCCTCAAGTGGGGGATAAGTGGGGAGATTGCTGAATGGCGTTTCCTGACCAGAAATGTCAGCTTCGACGATCAGCGCATCCGCCTGACGCATTTTCATCAACAGCCGGGGAGGGAGCGGCGACATGTCGCGCGTACCCATATGAATGCTGCCGACGAGGTGGAAATGGCGATCGCCGGAAAGTGAAAGGTCGATGGCGGGCCATGAATACGCCGTTCCCTTCAGATGATTCCACAGCGTTTTTAGTTGAGTTAACAGGCTCATACGCACTCCGTGGTTGAGGCGACCATGCTAACGCGTTGCAAAGACAGGTGCAAACGGAACCCTCTCCCGGGCGGGAGAGGGTGTCAGGTTACTCTTTCGGTTTAAAACGCAGCAGTCGGTTGGCATTGCTTACGACGGTGATGGAAGAGAGTGCCATCGCGGCCCCGGCCACAACCGGGTTCAGCAGCGTGCCGGTGAGCGGCCATAAGATCCCGGCGGCGATCGGGATACCCAGCGAGTTGTAAATAAACGCGCCAAGCAGGTTCTGTTTCATATTGCGCAGCGTGGCTTTGGAAATCGCCAGCGCGTCGGCAACGCCTGCCAGGCTGTGACGCATCAGGGTGATCGCCGCAGTCTCGATGGCGACATCGCTACCACCGCCCATGGCAATCCCGACATCCGCCTGCGCCAGCGCTGGTGCGTCGTTGATACCATCGCCGACCATCGCCACCTGGCGTCCCTGGCTTTGCAGTTTCCTGATAGCGTCTGCTTTGCCGTCCGGTAACACGCCGGCGATGACCTCGTCAATGCCCGCTTCTTTGGCAATCGCCTTCGCGGTGGTCGGGTTGTCGCCAGTGAGCATCACCAGACGATAGCCTGCGCGGTGTAAACGCTCAAGCGCGGCCACGCTGTCTTCACGCAGCGGATCGCGGATGGCAAACAGCGCGACGGCTTGACCATCAACTGCCAGCAGCACTGGCGTAGCACCACGGGAGGCCTGTGCAGCCAGTTCGTTGTCCAGTGCTTTCGTATCTACCTGTTGTTCGTTGAGCAACGCCTGGTTGCCGAGCAGTAGCGTGTGCCCCTCCGCTTCGCCGCTGACGCCCAGTCCACGCAGGGTGCGGAAGCCGTTGACCTGCGGCAGCGTGGTGTCGCCCGCTTTTTCGAGGATTGCTCTCGCCAGCGGATGGCTCGAACCCTGTTCCAGCGCCGCCGCCAGGCGTAACGCCTCGCTTTCATCGAGCTGAGCGACGGTTTTCACCGCCACGATCTGCGGTTTACCTTCGGTCAGCGTGCCGGTTTTATCAAAGACCAGCGTGTCGAGCGTACTGGCGCGCTGCAGCGCATCGGCATCGCGCACCAGTACACCAAATTCCGCCGCGCGGCCCACACCCGAAATGATCGACATCGGCGTTGCCAGTCCCAGCGCACACGGACAGGCAATAATTAACACAGTGGTAGCGATCACCAGCGTGTAGACAATTTGCGGCGCAGGGCCGAAGAAATACCAGATGGCGGCGCTGAGCAACGCAATAGCGACAACGGCCGGGACGAACACTGCAGAAATTCTGTCCGCCATCTGACCGATTTCTGGCTTACTGCTTTGCGCCTGGCGTACCATGCGAATAATACGGGACAACGTGGTATGGCTGCCCACTGCACTGGCGCGGAACAGTACGCTGCCATCCTGTACGACCGTCCCGGCATGGATACTTTCGCCATCGCTTTTCTGCTGTGGGATCGGCTCGCCGGTCAGCATCGCTTCATCGAACCAGGCTTCGCCCTGAGTGATTTCACCGTCAACCGGTACGCGATCACCGGTGGTCAGGCGCAGTGTCATGCCCGGTTGAACGTCAGCCAGCGGCACGGTTTTTTCGCCGTCTTCGGTCACGACGCGTGCAGAGGGCGGGGTGAGGTCGAGCAGTTTTTCCAGCGCTTTTGACGAACGCTGACGGGCACGGGCTTCCAGCATATGACCCAGGTTAATCAGACCGATGATCATCGCGCTGGCTTCATAATAAAGATGCCGTGCTTCCATCGGGAACCACTGTGGCCACAGATTGACGCTCATCGAATAAAGCCACGCGACCCCGGTGCCGAGGGCGACCAGCGTGTCCATGGTGGCGGTGCGATTTTTCAGGCTCTTCCAGGCGCTGGAGTAGAAATGCCCCCCGGCGAACACCATCACCGCAAGGGTGATAAGGCCAATCATCAGCCACAGTGAGCGGTTGTCGTCGGTGACCATCATGTTGTCGCCGATCATCCCCCAGCCCATCACCGGGATACCGACCAGCAATGCCACAATGGCCTGCCAGCGGAAACGTTTCATGGTGGCAAGGGCGGTTTCCTGCTGGCGTTCGCGGCGCTCAAGATCATCTTCGATTGCTTCTGCGCCGTAGCCGGCTTTTTCCACCGCCTGCACTAAATCGGCTGCGGACGCGCTGCCCATCACCAGCGCAGAGCGTTCCGCAAGGTTTACCCGTGCCTGCGTCACCCCAGGAACCGCCTGAAGCGCATTCTGCACACGGGAGACGCAACTGGCGCAGCTCATGCCGTTGATCAACAATTGTTGGCTGTCATCTGGCTCTTGTGCTGCCGGAAGCTCAGGAGTCGCCGCTGTCAGTGCTTCCGACGGGATTTTTGATTCCGCCAGCGGGTCAGCCTTTGGGTGGCTTAACTCTGCCCCATATCCGGCTTGTTTAACGGTGTCGATCAACTGGTCAGCACTGGCGCTGCCAACGACTTCTGCATGGTCAAGGGAAACCTCGGCCTTTTCAACGTCGGGACGTTGTTCGAGACTCTCTTTCACGCGTTTGACACAATGACCACAGCTGAGACCATCCAGCGTCAGGTTTATCGTGTGAGACATAATGCATCTCCTTTTAGGGTATAATCATCAGACCAGAGACTACCTGATCCACCTTTTTCATATCACTGTGAATAAGGGTAAACCTTCCATCAAGGGGAAGGTCAAGGGGGAAATATGAATATTAGCGATGTGGCGAAAAAAACCGGTTTGACCAGCAAGGCGATCCGCTTCTATGAAGAAAAAGGGATCGTGACGCCGCCGTTGCGTAGCGAAAACGGGTATCGCAGCTACTCGCAAAAACACCTTGATGAACTAACGCTGTTGCGTCAGGCGCGTCAGGTCGGATTTACTCTGGAAGAGTGTGGCGAGTTAGTGAATTTGTTTAACGATCCGGCTCGTCACAGCGCAGATGTGAAATCGCGCACGTTACAACGTGTGGCGAATATTGAGCGGCATATTGAAGAACTGCAGGCGATGCGCGCACAACTGCTGGCGTTGGCGGAAGCCTGCCCGGGCGATGACAGCGCCGACTGTCCGATTATTGATAATCTGTCCGGCTGCTGTCATCACAAAGCAAAGGCAAAAGCCTGATTAGCGGGGTGGCAGGGGGCGGATGCGCAGGGTGATACCTTCGATGGCGATCACTTCCACTTTCGTCCCGGCGGTGAGATCCTCTTCTGCCGACACCGGCCAGGAGCTGTCGCCAACCCGCATATGACCACGACCATTCACCAGCGTATTTTCCAGCACAAAGCGACTGCCGATTAACTGCTGACCGCGCTGGTTGAGATGGCTGTCGCTCGGGCGCTGACGTTTAACGCGATTCGACATCCAGCGCCACCACAGCCAGGCGGCGAGTAGCGTCAGCAGGGCAAACAGCACGCCCTGCCACTCCCAACTGAGGGGCAGCAGCCAGGTCACCAGCCCGGTGACGACAGCCGCCACGCCGCTCCACAGTAAATAGCCATTACCGCCCAGCATTTCTGTCGCCAGCAACAATCCCCCGAGACTCAGCCAGAAGATATGTGGATGGGCCAGAATCAGTTCCATCATGATTTTTTCCGTGACCCCGTGCTTTCACTGATAAGTTCGCTGATCCCGGCGATAGAGCCCATCAGACTGCTAGCCTCCAGCGGCATCAGCACCACTTTGCTGTTATTCGCCGATCCGATTTGCTGCAACGCATCGGTATATTTCTGCGCCACAAAGTAGTTCACGGCTTGAATGTCCCCGGCGGCGATGGCTTCAGACACCATTTTGGTGGCCCGGGCTTCGGCTTCCGCCGAGCGTTCACGCGCTTCTGCCTGCAGGAACGCGGACTGGCGGTCACCTTCGGCTTTCAGGATTTGCGACTGTTTTTCACCCTCAGCTTTGAGGATTTCCGCCTGACGCACCCCTTCTGCCTCAAGGATATAAGCACGTTTGGTACGTTCTGCTTTCATCTGCGCGTTCATGGAGGCGATAAGCTCGGCGGGAGGGCGTACATCGCGGATTTCAATACGTGTGACTTTGATGCCCCACGGATTGGTCGCTTCGTCAACGATATGCAGCAGACGGGTGTTGATGCTGTCACGCTGGGAGAGCATTTCATCCAGCTCCATCGACCCCAGCACGGTACGGATGTTGGTCATGGTCAGGTTAATGATCGCCAGCTCAAGGTTGCTGACTTCGTACGCCGCTTTCGGCGCATCAATCACCTGAATAAAGCAGACCGCGTCAATGGTGACGTTGGCGTTATCTTTCGAGATGACTTCCTGTGAGGGAATGTCCAGCACCTGCTCCATCACGTTAATTTTACGACCCACACGGTCCATGAACGGGACGACAAGGTTTAAACCTGGCAGCAAGGTTTTAGTGTAACGGCCGAAGCGTTCGACCGTCCACTGGAAACCCTGCGGGACGATTTTGATACCCGCACCGACGATCACCAGCGCAACGAAAATTAAAACGGGGATAACAATAAGCATTAAAAACCTCCTGTCGTACAGTCCGTGTGGTGACGAGATTTATTTGTCACTCGTTGCCAGTAAGTATATCTGTTTATTAAGGGGAGTTCGCCAGGAATAAACCAACCCGGTACACTTATAACGAAACAGGAAGAAAGTCCGAAATCGGTATGAAGGAAATTATGACGCTTTTGCAATTAGACAATGTCGGGTATCGCCCCGATGACACGACTATCCTCAGTAATATCCATCTCACACTGAATCCTGGTGAATTCAAACTGATAACTGGCCCCTCCGGCTGCGGGAAAAGCACACTGCTGAAGATCATCGCTTCGCTGCTGAGCCCGACCGAGGGCACCCTTCTGTTTGAGGGTAAAGACATTGCCACGCTGTCGCCGGAAGCCTACCGGCAGCAGGTCTCTTATTGCGCACAAACTCCGACACTGTTCGGGGCTACGGTCTACGATAACCTGATTTTCCCATGGCAAATCCGTAATCAGACACCTGATCCGAAAACGTTTCTTGCGGATCTGGCTCGTTTGGGTTTAGCGCACGAGACGCTGGAGAAACCCATCTCCGAACTGTCGGGGGGTGAAAAACAGCGGGTGTCGCTGATCCGCAATCTGCAGTTTTTGCCCAGGGTGCTGCTGCTCGATGAGATCACCAGCGCACTGGATGAGCCCAATAAGCAGAACGTCAATGAGATCGTTCATCGCTACGTGCGGGAACAGCAGCTTGCGGTATTGTGGGTGACGCATGATAAAAACGAAATCGCCCATGCGGATGATGTGATCACCCTTCAGGCGCACGTCAGAACCGAGGCGTGGGAGGTAAATCGTGAACGGGCATAATATTACTAACGAATCGCTGGCATTCTCGATGATCCTGGTGTTCATTGCGATTCTGGTGAGTTATCGCGAAAAACTGACACTGGGAAAAGACATTATCTGGAGCATTTGCCGGGCGGTGGTGCAATTAATTATCGTCGGCTATGTTCTGAAATATATATTTAACGTCAATCATGCGGTGTTGACGTTATTAATGGTGTTATTTATTTGCTTTAACGCGGCATATAACGCGAAGAAACGCAGTAAATACATTGATAAAGCCTTTGTTTCGTCGTTTATCGCGATTACCACCGGAGCCGGATTAACGCTTGCGGTGCTGGTCTTTTCCGGTTCGATTGAGTTCGTCCCGATGCAGGTGATCCCCATTTCCGGGATGATTGCCGGTAACGCGATGGTGGCGGTGGGGTTGTGCTACAACAACCTCGGTCAGCGTTTCAGTAGCGAGCAACAGCAGATTCAGGAGAAGCTGAGCCTTGGCGCGACACCGAAAATGGCCTCCGCTCAGCTCATTCGCGACAGCATCCGCGCATCGTTGATTCCAACCGTAGATTCTGCAAAAACTGTCGGCCTGGTGAGTTTGCCGGGGATGATGTCAGGGCTAATTTTTGCCGGGATTGATCCGGTAAAAGCGATTAAGTACCAGATTATGGTGACGTTTATGTTGCTGTCGACTGCAAGCCTGTCGACGATCATCGCCTGCTATCTGACGTATCGTAAGTTTTATAATGACCGCCACCAGCTGGTGGTGACGGTGTTGAAGAAACGCTAAGGGGAAATGTGAAACACTTAGTACAACAGCGAATAAAGCTGGCGGCGGTATTTCGACGCCAGCGCATCGCCAGTGCCGAGGGCGGCAAGGATCTCCTGCAGCATTTTACGCACCTGACCATCTGCCGCACCTAAATCTTTGCGCAGATGACTGAACAGCAATTCCAGCGCCTCTTCGTTGCGGCCCACCTGATGCAACTGAAGCGCCAGTTTCGAGGCCAGCGCCGCGTCATCCGGGTTCTGCGCAACATCCTGCTGCAACTGCTGGATTTCCGGCGTATCCGCCGCCTGCTTCAGCAGCTCAATTTGCGCCACCAGCCCCTGATAACGGGTGTCCTGATCCTGCAACGGCACGGTTTTCAGCACTGCTTCGGCGTCTTCAGAGCGGTTTAGCGCGATCTGAGTTTCCGCCAGCAGCAGGCCAATCTGGCTCTCCTGACCGGAAAGCTGCCAGGCGTCTTTCAGCAGCGGCAGCGCGTCGGCATAATTGCCTTCCTGCATCAGCGCCATCGCCTCCTGCGCTTTTAACTCTTCTTCACGCGGCAGCACTTTGTCGAGCAGGGCGCGAATAGCCTCTTCCGGCTGCGGCCCCTGGAAACCGTCTACCGGCTGACCATTCTGGAACAGATAGACTGTCGGGATGGCACGTAGGCCAAACTGAGAGGCCACCATCTGCTCCGCATCGCAATCGACCTTCGCCAGAATAAACTGTCCGTTGTACTGTGCCGCGAGGCTCTCCAGCACCGGGGTCAGTTGCTCGCAGTGCTGGCTGCGGGCGGACCAGAAATAAAACAGTACTGGCGTCGTCATCGACTGTTCCAGCGTCTGGTGCAGGTTAGCTTCAGTGATATCGATAATATTCTGTACAGACATGGGGCTTTCTCTTTAGTCAGTTTCCAATGACATGGGGGCGCTGGCGCGGCCTTCAACTCAGTTGTGTAAAATTTTATCCATCGCGCGGTCGGGCAACAGGCGCTTCAGCAGGCTGACTGCCCGGGTCACCAGCGTCACGGGATAGCGGATTTTCGGTTTGTCGCTGACAAAAGCATGGCGCACTTTTTCAACGACCGCCTCCGGGCCAAGCGTAAAACGGGCGGCGATCCCCGGATTTTCCACCGGTTTATCGGTTTGTGTCTGGTTGACGTTCTCGAAAAAACGCGTGCGGATAGGGCCTGGCTCAATCAGGCTCACTTTAATACCTGAATGGCGCAGCTCCATGCGCAGCGCGTCAGACCAGGCTTCGAGCGCATATTTACTGGCGGCATAAGCGCCACGACCCGGTGTGGAGATCAATCCCATCACCGACGAGGTCATCACAATACGGCCTTCGCCATACGGCACCATGGCAGGCAGCAGGCGCATGGTCAGTTGGTGGGCACCAAAAACGTTGGCAGAAAACTGCTGTTCCATCTGCGTACGGCTGATGGTGGTGAGCAGACCATAAACGCCATAACCGGCGTTATTAAAAATGCCGTACAGGCGATTGTTAGTGAGCGCCAGCACTTCATCCGCTGCGCGATCCACACTTTCAGGGGAGTCGAGATCCAACTGAATGCCAGTCAGCCCCTTTCCCTGCATACGTGCCACATCTTCCGGTTTACGGCAGGCCGCCAGCACCCGAAACCCCTGGCGTTTAAGCTCAAGTGCGCTTTCGAGACCAATACCGCTGGAACATCCTGTAATTAAGACCGTTTTTTGCATATCTTTACCTGGAAACGACCCCGGAGGCTCAGGAGTCGTGGTTAACTAAGGGAGCCAGACGTGCCGCCATCCAGTCAGCAATGAATGGCTGGGCGTCACGATTGGGGTGAATGCCATCATCCTGCATCCATTGCGGTTTCAGATAGACCTCTTCCATAAAGAACGGCAGGAGAGGGACGCTGAATTCACCGGCAAGCTTTGGATAAATTGCGCTGAACGCCTCATTATACCGACGCCCGTAGTTGGCGGGCAGGCGAATTTGCATCAGCACGGGCCGGGCATTTGCCGCTTTGATATCCTGTAAAATGGTGCGCAACGTTTGTTCCGTCTGCTGTGGCTGGAAGCCGCGCAGACCGTCGTTACCGCCCAGTTCCACCAGCACCCAGTCCGGCTGATGCTGTTTCAGCAACGCGGGCAGGCGCGCCAGCCCCTGCTGCGCGGTATCACCGCTAATGCTGGCATTGATCACACGCGTTTGTGGCTGCCATTTTTCATTGAGCAGCGCAGGCCAGGCAGCATTCGCCGCCATACGATACCCGGCGCTCAGGCTGTCACCCAGAACTAACACCGTGTCCGCCGCTGCGGCGCGGAAGGCAAACAGAACCAGCAACAGGAAAGGCAAATGCCAGCGGAAAATATACTTGAAGTCCATCATCTTAAGAAGTCCGTCGGTCAGGGGGATCATCAGCTTTCCATCCTTACCGGAGTTGACCTGGTTGTCAAACGGGGGCAGACCCTGGCGCTGATTGGCGAATCGGGTTCTGGTAAATCCACGCTGCTGGCGATCCTCGCCGGGCTGGATGACGGGAGCAGCGGTGACGTTCAACTGCTCGGACAATCGCTCACCAACATGGATGAAGAAGCGCGGGCGAAACTGCGTGCTCAGCATGTTGGCTTTGTTTTTCAGTCATTTATGTTAATTCCTACGCTCAATGCGCTGGAGAACGTCGAACTGCCGGCGCTGCTGCGTGGTGAGAACAGCGCTCAGAGTCGCAAGCAGGCCAGCGCGTTACTGGAACAGCTGGGGCTGGGGAAACGTCTCACGCACCTTCCGGCGCAACTGTCCGGCGGCGAGCAGCAGCGCGTGGCGCTGGCCCGTGCGTTTAACGGTCGCCCGGCGCTGTTGTTTGCTGACGAACCTACCGGCAATCTCGATCGCCAGACGGGCGATAAAATCGCCGACCTGTTGTTCAGCCTCAATCAGGAACATGGCACCACGCTGGTGCTGGTGACCCACGATCCGGCGCTGGCGGCGCGCTGCGACCGGCGTTTACGTCTGGTGGACGGGCAGTTGCAGGAGGAAGCATGATTGCACGCTGGTTCTGGCGCGAGTGGCGCTCGCCCTCGCTGCTGATTGTCTGGATGGCGCTTAGCCTGGCCGTCGCCTGTGTGCTGGCGCTGGGCAATATCAGCGATCGTATGGAAAAAGGGCTCAATCAGCAAAGCCGCGATTTTATGGCGGGCGATCGTCAGTTGCGTAGCTCCCGCGAAGTGCCTGCGGCGTGGATCACCCGGGCGCGTGAAGAGGGGCTGAAAGTCGGCGAGCAACTGAATTTCACCACCATGACCTTTGCCGGGGATACGCCGC
Organism: Trabulsiella guamensis ATCC 49490; assembly: GCF_000734965.1. GTDB lineage: Bacteria > Pseudomonadota > Gammaproteobacteria > Enterobacterales > Enterobacteriaceae > Trabulsiella > Trabulsiella guamensis. Next base: position 10,084 of record NZ_JMTB01000048.1, on the reverse strand, counting down.
AGCTCGCCAACGTCAAAGCGGTGGATGACCTCTATCCGCTGTATGGCAAGCTGGAAACCGACCCGCCGGGGCTGAAACCGACCGCCGGAACAGTGCTGCTGGCACCACGCCTGATGGCGTTGCTTGATCTCAAACCCGGCGACAACATTGACGTGGGCGATGCTACGCTGAGGATCGCCGGGGCGGTGATCCAGGAGCCGGACGGCGGATTCAATCCTTTCCAGATGGCGCCGCGGTTGATGATGAACATGGCTGATGTGGCGAAAACCGGTGCGGTGCAACCAGGAAGCCGCATCAGCTGGCGCTATAAATTTGCCGGTACGCCAGACCAGCTCGGAAGCTATGAAAAGTGGTTGTTACCGCAGCTCAAACCGGAGCATCGCTGGTACGGACTGGAGCAGGACGACGGCGCGCTGGGAAAATCACTGGAACGTTCGCAACAGTTTTTGCTGCTTTCCGCGTTACTGACGCTGCTACTGGCGGTGGCGGCGGTCGCTGTGGCGATGGGGCATTATTGCCGCAGCCGTTACGATCTGGTGGCGATCCTGAAAACGCTCGGCGCCGGACGGGCGCAGCTGCGTAAGCTGATTATCGGTCAGTGGCTGTTGTTGCTGGTGATTTCTGTGATCACCGGCGGCGTTATCGGGCTGCTGTTTGAGCAAATCTTAATGATCCTGCTGAAGCCAGTGTTGCCCGCCACGCTGCCACCCGCCAGCTTCTGGCCGTGGCTGTGGGCGGTGGGGGCGATGGTGGTGATTTCGCTGCTGGTCGGGCTACGTCCATACCGGTTGCTGCTGGCAACACAGCCATTGCGCGTACTGCGTGGCGACGTCGTTGCACAGGTCTGGCCGCTGCACTATTACATTCCGGTGATCACCGTGGTGGTCGTTTTGCTGCTGGCGTGGTTGATGGGTGGAAGCATGCTGCTGTGGTCGGTGCTGGCTGGCGCAGTGGTGCTGGCGATGCTGTGCGGCGTGGTGGGCTGGTTTCTGCTCAACATCCTTAAACGTTTGACGCTGAAAGCGCTGCCGTTGCGCCTTGCGGTTAACCGTCTGCTGCGCCAGCCGTGGGCCACGCTCAGCCAGCTGGCGGCTTTCTCGCTGTCGTTCATGCTGCTGGCGCTGTTGCTGGTGTTGCGCGGGGATCTGCTGGATCGCTGGCAGCAGCAGTTACCGCCGGAAAGCCCGAACTACTTTCTGATTAACATCGCGCCGGAGCAGGTAGAGCCGGTGAAAGCGTTTCTTGCAGGGCATCAGGTGACGCCGGAAGCGTTCTACCCTATCGTTCGCGCACGGCTGACGCAAATTAACGGCGAGCCGACGGAAGGCAACAGTGATGAATCCCTGAACCGCGAGCTGAATCTGACCTGGCAAAGCCAACGACCGGAGCATAATCCGATTGTCGACGGCACCTGGCCGCCGAAAGCCGGAGAAGTGTCCATCGAAGAGGGGCTGGCCGAACGGCTGAACATTCACACTGGCGATAGCGTCACGTTTACCGGCGATACCCAGGAATTCACCGCGAAAGTCACCAGTATTCGTAAAGTTGACTGGGAGAGCCTGCGCCCTAATTTCTTCTTTATCTTTCCGCCAGGTGCGCTGGACGGACAGCCGCAGAGCTGGCTGACCAGTTTCCGCTGGGATAACGGCAATACGCTGTTGACGCAACTGAATCGCCAGTTCCCGACCGTCAGTCTGCTGGATATTGGCGCAATCCTTCAGCAGGTCGGGCAGGTACTGGGGCAGGTGAGCCGGGCGCTGGAAGTGATGGTGGTGCTGGTCACCGCCTGTGGCATTTTGCTGTTGCTGGCACAGGTGCAGGTTGGCATGCGCCAGCGTCATCAGGAACTGGTGGTTTATCGCACGCTTGGCGCAGGTAAACGGCTGCTGCGGCTGACGCTATGGGCGGAATTCGCCCTGTTGGGTGTGGTCTCCGGTCTGGTAGCAGCTATCGGCGCGGAAACCGCGTTGGCGGTATTGCAGACAAGCGTGTTTGATTTCCCGTGGGAACCTGACTGGCGTCTGTGGGCCACGCTGCCTGTCTGTGGAGCGATTTTGCTGTCATTGTGCGGTGGCTGGCTCGGCACCCGCCTGCTGAAAGGTAAAGCCCTGTTCCGCCAGTTCAGCGGTTGAGTGATAAACAAACAGGCGGGAATTCCTGCCTGTTTGTTTGCTTATTTGCTCAGCCACGCCTTCACGCTCTGCCAGTTGCCGCGAAAAACGACATTGCCGGCTTTGCGCTCCAGCTGATAGCGGTACATCGGATCGTAATACTCATTCAGCAGTGGAACTAGCCAGCTGAAATGCACTTCTGTAGAGCCTGTCTTTTGCTGTTGCAGCAGTGCGGTGTCAAGATGGTCAGTCAACTGTGCAAAGCGCTGTAACCCGAGACGACGGCGGATCGCGAACAGCCCGTGATGCAGATAGTCGCTGTAGGCCTGCCAGCCCGCGTCTTCCCCCATCGCGGCGATAAAATCGTGATGCATGCGGGTGAAATACTCTTCCCGCAGTCGCTCGAGACGAATGTCAAACGGATCTTCCACCACCGCAATCGGCGACTGCGCCATCCGCTCGCGCAGGCACTCCGGCAGATGGTTAGCGCCGATCATATGGCCTTCGTCTTCCAGCACCCAGCGCAGGTTATCGTTCTGCTGTGCGTTTTTCAGCAACGCCACCGCAAGGTGATTTTCGAACGAGGCCTGTGGCAGTTGCGCCTGCAGTGTGCGGCCAAACGAGGATCCGCGATGATGCGCCAGCCCTTCGAGATCGATCCCCTGCGCCATTTCGCGCACCAGTTGTGTTTTGCCGTTGCCGGTACAGCCGCCGACCAGCACCAGTGGGTGTTGCACCAGCGACTCCGTTGCCTGAATGGCAGCCTGGCGCAGCGCTTTATATCCGCCGATCACCAGCGGAAAATCGACCCCACTCTCTTTCAGCCATTGCTGAACAATGTGCGAACGCTGCCCGCCGCGGGCGCAACTCAGGTAGCCGTGCGGGTAACGGGCGCAGGCCTCGCGCCAGGCAGTGAGGCGGCGGGCGCGTTTTTCGCCGCTGACTAACTGGTGGCCGAGTGCCAGCGCCGCTTGTGAACCGTGGCGTTTATAACAGGTACCGACCGCGGCACGTTCGTCGTCATCCATCAACGGAAGATTCACGGCGGCGGGCATCGCACCCTGGCTGAATTCAACCGGGGCGCGAACGTCAATAATGGGGATATCCGCGCTGAGGATCGCACGGTAGTCTGTCCCATCGTTCATGGGCAAATCCTTCTGTGAAAATCTGAAGCCGATCAGGGCATCGGGGAAGTGTACGCGCCAGGAGGTGTGCCGGGGAAGAGGGGGATGTGGAATTCCCCGGCGAAAGCGGTTATTTCAGATGATTTTGCGCCCATGCGATACCGCTGGCGTACTCTGCGGGCAGAAGGGGTGTCAGCGCCTCGAGTGTGGCGTGTAGTCGGTCGGTATCGTTATCATTCAGATTGAGATGCCCGACTTTACGACCCGGACGCACTTCTTTGTCGTACCAGTGCAGATGCACCAGTGGCAGTTTAAGCCAGTCATAATTCAGGTCGGTGCCGATCAGGTTGATCATTACTGACGGACTGTTGACCACCGGCGGTGGCAACGGTAAACCAGTAACGCCGCGCAGATGTAGCTCGAACTGGCTGATCGACGCGCCGTTCTGCGTCCAGTGTCCGCTGTTGTGAACGCGTGGCGCCAGTTCGTTAATCAGCAAGCCAGAGGGGGTGACAAAACACTCCATCGCCATCACGCCGACGTAATCCAGTTCGTTCATGATTGCGGTAAGCATGTTTTCAGCCTGCGCCTGCTGCTGAGCATCGGCCTGCGGAAACGCCACACTGACGCGTAAAATGCCGTCCTGATGCAAATTGTGCGTCAGCGGATAGAACACGGTGCTACCGTCATGGGCACGGGCGCCGACCAGAGACACTTCGCCGGAGAATTTTATGCCCTGCTCAACGATGCATTCGCCGTAACATTCCTGCGGCAGTTCGTCGGTTTCACCCGCGCGCAGACGCCACTGACCGCGGCCGTCATAACCGCCGGTGCGGCGCTTGACGATAGCCAGTTCGCCGAGACGCGCAAACACACCCGGCCACTCGCCGGGGTCTGCCAGCAACTGCCAGGGAGCAGTAGGCAGGTCGAGTTTATCGAACAGGGATTTTTGCGTCAGGCGATCAGCGATAATCGGGAACACGTCGCGGTTGACGAACGCCGGGTGACGCGCCAGTTCACGGGTTAACGCCGTTTCCGGCCAGCGTTCGATTTCGGCGGTGATCACGCTTTGCTGAAATGGCACGGCCTCGGGATCGGCTTCCAGACCGACCGGCCAGACGGCAATTCCCAGCGGTTCACCCGCCTGGCGCAGCATCCGTCCAAGCTGACCGTTGCCGAGCACGCAAACCTGTTTCATGCCGCACCCCGCGGATCCGGGTTATTCAGTACGTCATCCGTTTGCGCCTTGCGCCAGTCGCTCAGACGCTGATGTAGCGCCGCATCGTGCTGCGCGAGGATCTGTGCTGCCAGCAGTGCCGCGTTGGCCGCGCCAGCTTTACCTATCGCCAGTGTTCCAACGGGAATGCCGCGCGGCATCTGAACGATGGAGTAGAGGCTGTCTACTCCGCTCAGCGCGGCGCTTTGCACTGGTACGCCGAGCACCGGCACCAGGGTTTTCGCGGCAATCATGCCCGGCAGGTGCGCCGCGCCGCCCGCGCCCGCAATAATCACCTGATAGCCGTTCGCCTCCGCGCTTTCGGCAAAGCTGAACAGTTTGTCCGGGGTGCGGTGAGCGGAAACCACTTCGGCGTGGTACGGAACATTCAGAGTATCGAGGATTTCGCTGGCGAACTGCATGGTTGCCCAGTCGCTTTTGGACCCCATAACGATGGCGATACGCGCCGGATTAGTGCGGGAAGACATGCGTCTTAAAACTCCTGTGGGTGTCATACACACTGCTGCAGAGGGCACAGAGAATAGCACGGAAAACCGGCAAGGAAAACGGTTGCGCAGCCATGAAATCATGACACCCGAACGGTGTCAGAATAAATTTTGCTGAAAGATAACCGGCTGCAACAGGTGCGGATCCACCCCTGTGGCGTCACCGAGTAAAAAGGGGCTTTGGGGATCGTGCTTTTTGAAATTACTGTTGGCGAGGTTGTGATTGAAGGTGGCATAGCAGTATTTGCATCCATGCAGGCAGGTATTATAGGCACCAATATCGATACTTTTGACACAACCACAGGCTTCGCGCTGACCGGGATCTTTACTATTTGCCAGTGACAAACCAAACAGCATATTGATGAGCGCGTCATCAATGCATTTGCCATGCAGAACCCCCTGCGCTGCCAGATCAACATTCTCGGCGCAGGAGTAGATCGCCAGACCATGTTGCCGGGCGATGTCCGCCATCTTCTGCGACAGCGACAGGCAGAGTTCATGGTTGTGGGTAATATCGCTGTACACCAGCGAATCGACGGTTTTCAGGTTCTTTTCGGTTTTCTGATAGAAGTCCGCAAAGCTAATCACGACACGGCGAGTGTGGCCTTCCAGCTCGCCTGCCAGTTTGTTGAACAGACGGAGGTGTTCGTCAAAGGGCAGAATGTTAGAAAACAGGATTGGGTCGTACCGCCAGATCACTTTGTCAGTGCCCACTTTCGCTGACAACTGTTTGAACACATCGATCGCCTTATGCGGGTTCAGCGTCTTTGCTTCCAGCACGCGCGGGTAGCCCGTGATGGTGAACTGGAAATAAAAGCGATGCCCGAGTTCGCTTAGCTCATCAAGGTAAGGGAGCAGTTTTGTGGGGTTGCGCGTCCAGAACACGATGGCATCGACATCTTCTGGCAGCAGCGAAACACGCGATACCTGATGATAGTTAAACGGATTGCGGGTCAGCAGAAACCCCGCCCGAATGCGGTTCATCAACCATTCGCTATAAAACGCAGGAATGTCGGTCCGGCGACTGGCGCTGATGATCATCGCGTGTATTCCAGGATTTGATAGTTCATATAGCTGTTCTTCATTACCGGGCTATGGACGACCCGGCATTTACAATCAAGTTCAGCGCCTTCTTCGCAAAGATGTATTCCATCCGGATAGTCGAAACCGTAATTTATCCCTTTCAGACCCTGGAATTCGTGGTCTCCCCGGTAAAACGTCTCGTCACTGGGATCATCGGTAGTGAAACCCTGCTTTAACAGAGCGTCATGGAAGTGAGAGAACAGTTCAACATGATGGCGGTTAAGATTGTGATTGACGGTAATAAAAGAGTTAAGGAAGTAAACGGTATCCTTCGGCGTACTGGCTATTTTCCTGGCGAACGAAGGCATATTAATGTTTTCAGCAATATCACCCAGGGATTTTGGAAAGATAAAAACATCCGTATCATCAAGCGCAGTTTGCGTTATGTCGGAAATGGACATCGTTTTTAAGCACAGGTTATCCTCGCTTTCAGGCAGTAAATTTCTTGTTTTCCATTTGCAGATGTCGTAACCGTAATAATCAAACTCAATATCTTGCAGATTATGCAGGAGCGCAAAGTAATCCGGATAGAGCCCACAGCCAAAAGAAGAGACATTTATTTCATCTGCCCCATTGTTTTTCAATCTGTTGGCAAGTTTTGTGGCAAGAACGCAATATTCGAAATAATAAGCGGGAAGGTATTTCAGAGCATAGAGTTTTTGATAAATTTCATCATCATAATTGCCATTTGCTGGTGATGCGTCCGAGTAGCCACATAAATCACCATCCTGCATGATGCTGTTATAGAAATTATTAACAACCTCATGGATAAAATCACGTTCTATGTTCATAACGATCCCGCAATATTGGTTATTGCGTTTCAGCATAGCGGTCCCGCTACCCGGGATGATGATCTACATCAGTAGAACATAATGAGAAAAGAAAATTTAAAACGGGAAGGCGATCAGCTTAACGTCCTCAGTGGTGACTTTGATCATCGACCCTTCACGGTGCCAGGCACCCAGTACCGCGCGAAACGCCTCGTTGCCGTTGGCCTGAAGGGAATGAATCGCCGGGCGATGGGTATGCCCGTGGATCAACCACTGGACGCGGTGTTTTTCCATTACATTGACCACCGCCTGCGGGTTGACGTCCATCTCCTCTAAAGATTTGTTGCTGTAAGCGGCTTTACTGCTCGCACGCATCCGGGCGGCGATTTTGTGGCGGATAAACAACGGCAGGGCGAGAAACAAGGTCTGGATCCATGGCGTGTGCACTTTTTTACGCATCGCCTGATACTCGGTATCGTCGGTACAGAGTGTGTCGCCATGCAGGATAAGCACCCGGCGACCATGGATATCGAGAACCTTTTCTTCAGGTAGCAGGATCATTCCGCTTTCGCGCGCAAACCGTTTGCCGACGAGGAAATCACGGTTGCCGTGGATGAAATAGCAGGGAACGCCGGTATCCACCAGCGCGTGAATAGCCGCGGCAATTTCACGATATAGCGGGTTTGGATCGTCATCACCGATCCAGGCTTCAAACAGATCGCCCAATATATAGAGCGCGTCCGCCTGCCGGGCTTCACCGTTTAAAAATCGCAGGAAACCGGCGGTGATCGCCGGTTCTTCTGTGTGCAGATGCAAGTCTGCAATAAAGAGAGTCGCCACGAGCTACTCGCTGACAGTCACGCTTTCGATGATGACATCCTCTTTCGGTACGTCCTGATGCATACCGCTGCGGCCAGTGGCGACGCCTTTGATTTTGTCGACCACGTCCATGCCTTCAGCCACTTCGGCGAAAACACAGTAGCCCCATCCCTGCAGGCTTTCGCCGGAGAAGTTGAGGAAGTCGTTATCTACTACGTTGATGAAGAACTGTGCGGTAGCAGAGTGTGGTGCCTGAGTACGGGCCATTGCCAGCGTACCGCGGCTGTTTTTCAGACCGTTGTTCGCTTCGTTTTTGATCGCCGCTTTGGTCTCTTTCTGATGCATGCCAGGCTCGAAACCGCCGCCCTGGATCATAAACCCATTGATTACACGGTGGAAAATGGTGTTGTTGTAGAAACCTTCACGGCAGTAGTCCAGGAAGTTCTTAACTGTTTCAGGCGCTTTTTCATCAAAAGTTTTGATAACGATATCGCCATGATTAGTGTGGAAAGTAACCATTTTTGCATCCTGTTCCGGTAGAGTAGTGCGTAGACCCAACAATAGGTCAGATGTAGGGGGCTGTTATAGCATAACCTTGGGGCGGGATCATCTTGCAATGTGTGCTGCTTCCGGATTGAATTACGGGTAGAATACGCGCTTTTCGTTCACACACGGATATATGGAATCTTCGATGCTAAAAATCTTCAACACCATGACTCGTCAGAAAGAGGAATTCAAACCCATTCGTGCCGGGGAAGTCGGCATGTACGTGTGTGGCATTACCGTTTACGATCTCTGTCATATTGGTCACGGTCGTACGTTCGTGGCGTTTGATGTTGTGACGCGCTATTTGCGCTTTCTGGGTTACAAACTCAAATACGTGCGAAATATCACCGATATCGATGACAAAATCATTAAGCGCGCGAATGAAAACGGCGAAAGCTTTGTCGCGCTGGTTGATCGCATGATCGTCGAAATGCACAAAGATTTTGATGCACTGAATATTTTGCGCCCGGACAGCGAACCGCGTGCGACGCACCATATTCACGAGATCATTGAGATCACCGAGCGCCTGATTGATCGCGGCCATGCCTACGTGGCGGACAATGGCGACGTGATGTTCTCTGTACCGACCGACCCGACCTATGGTCAGCTTTCACGCCAGGATCTGGAGCAACTGCAGGCGGGCGCACGCGTTGACGTGGTTGACGTCAAACGCAACCCGATGGACTTCGTGCTATGGAAGATGTCCAAAGCGGGTGAGCCAAGCTGGCCGTCGCCGTGGGGCGAAGGGCGCCCTGGCTGGCACATCGAGTGCTCGGCCATGAACTGCAAACAGTTAGGTACCCATTTTGATATTCACGGCGGCGGATCGGATCTGATGTTCCCGCATCATGAAAACGAAATCGCGCAGTCAACCTGTGCGCACGACGGTGAATACGTTAATACCTGGATGCACTCCGGAATGGTCATGGTGGATCGCGAAAAAATGTCCAAATCACTGGGCAACTTCTTTACCGTCCGCGATGTGCTGAAGTATTACGATCCGGAAACCATCCGTTATTTCCTGATGTCCGGTCATTATCGTAGTCAACTGAACTACAGCGAAGAGAACCTCAAACAGGCGCGTTCAGCGCTGGAACGTCTGTACACGGCGCTGCGCGGCACCGATAAATCCGTAGCACCGGCTGGTGGCGAGGCATTCGAAGCTCGCTTTGTTGAAGCGATGGATGACGATTTCAACACGCCGGAAGCCTACTCTGTGCTGTTTGACATGGCGCGCGACGTTAACCGCCTGAAAATGGAAGATGCCGCCGCGGCGAACGCGCTGGCGTCGCATATGCGTAAACTCGCCGGGGTGCTGGGGCTGCTGGAGCAGGAGCCGGAAACCTTCCTGCAGAGCGGTGCGCAGGCGGATGACGATGAGGTCGCGGAGATTGAAGCGCTGATCAAACAGCGCCTGGAAGCCCGTCAGGCGAAAGACTGGGCGGCGGCTGACGCGGCACGTGATCGTCTGAACGAAATGGGCATCATTCTGGAAGATGGCCCACAAGGCACCACCTGGCGCCGTAAGTAAGTCTGTCACGCCCGGTAGCATGATGCCTGCCGGGCGTGGAATTTAACGCCGTTTCCACCACAATAATCCCATTATCACCACGCCCGGCAACCACACCCACAACAGCTCTGAAATAATCACCTGATGACCGTATGGCGTCATATAGCGCGACAGCGCGAACGGCGCGACTTTGATGACCTGCCACGGCGCAAAGAAGCGTTCATCTGACCAGGGCCACAGCCAGCCAACGCCTCTGCCGCCGGTGGTCACTGAATCCAGCAGGCTGTGCGACAGCAGCGACACGGTCAGAAACAGCCAGCAACGCATCAGGCTGGCGCGAAACCATCGTCGCCCGATGAGCACGCACAGCAGCGGCACCACGAATGCCGCGCGCCAGGC
>NZ_JMTB01000047.1 GCF_000734965.1 Trabulsiella guamensis ATCC 49490 | reverse complement strand
TTTTCACTCGTTCAAGGAGTACGCCAATAACGACAGGAACTTTATTAGCTTCACAAAGCTCGTAAAGTTTTTCTATTGTCACTTTTATTTCATTCCGAACTTCCGTGCTGATAATTAAATCTTTCATTTTATTCTCCATCATTTTCTGGATGAGTGATGTCACACCTGTTAAGGTGTTAATTTTTCCTGTCTGCAATTCAGTAATTAATGCTTAAATTTATCCGTGCGCGGCATACCTGGAGGGGCAAGGTCAAAAAGGATTTCTGCCACACATTCCGAAACGACAGAAAGCACTTCAAAGGTATTCAGCCGTGTATCGCTGCATGAAACACTGGGTGCCCAGCCGCCAACTTCAACAGAAAGCTTGTTTTCTACAACAATGTCATATCTGAAATTCACAAGAACCTGTTCCAGCGTACCGCGTATCATTTCCTCAACGAGTTCATGGCTTACGCCTTCCGGCACCTGGCAATGTGGAACCCTCACGGTTATGTTACGGTTGTTAGCTGTCATAGACATAACGGTATCCTCTTACTGTGTACGGTTAAGGGTATTTGCCTGTCTTTTAACCACATCAGGCTCGGTGGTTCCTGCTATTCCCCAACAACAGGAATTCGTTTAATCTGGATATCCCCAACAACAGAATGAGTAATCAGCCAATGGTCGATATTGCATCTGCGTACTCAGCTATCAAAGAAACTCTTGGGCTGCTAAAAAAAATCAATGAAACGAAGTCCGATTTTGAAATAAAGGTGGCTACCTCTGCGATTCAGGACAAATTAATAAGTGTCCAGGGAGCTTGTTTTGCGCTGGATGATATCATCCATTCTCGTGACGCAGAGATAGTACATCTCAAAGCAAAAATTGCAGAGTTCGAAGACTTCAGAAGCCAGGCTGAAGGTTATGAGCTTAATCAGCTTGATTCGGGTACGTTTGTTTATTCGAAGAAGCAACCCGTGGGCGATTCGGAGGCAATAGTGTATCTTTGTCCAAACTGTTTTTGCCGCCGAGTAATATCGATACTTCAGCCTGTCCCGGTTAGTGAGAATGTGATTTTTCATAAAAGCAGGTGCCTCCAGTGTGAAAATCATTTTCTGATGAACAAAAATCAGGATTATGTGCCGCCTCAGGCTCTGGAAGAGTTGGGCAGAAAGCTCAGCAGTAATCCGTAGATTGTTCTGTTGTGGACATCCGGATTTTTAAAGAGCGAAGCATCAATAAATAAGTTTCTGTGTCGACGGTGGTTGTTGCTGGTGTATA
>NZ_JMTB01000046.1 GCF_000734965.1 Trabulsiella guamensis ATCC 49490 | reverse complement strand
AACTTGAATCGAATGCCGCTGCTATTCCTCCAACGTATCCTGAGGCGCTTCGTCTGGCGGCCGCACTGGCAGAGCAGAACATGCAGATTGAGCAGCAGGTACAGCAGGCTGCCCCAAAAGTTGCCTTCTTCGATAGCTATGTGGATACCGCTGGTTCGAAAAGCCTGCGTGAGACAGCAAAGGTACTGAATATGCCCCCTCAGGCGCTGACAGATGCACTTGTTCGCGATGGTGTGCTGTTCCGCCAGTCTGGCACACTGCTGCCGATAGCGCGACACCACCATGCAGGGCGATTCACTGTCAAGGCAGGCATAGCAGCATCAGGCCATGATTTCACGCAGACGCGTGTAACGCCGCGTGGTGTTGAGTGGATTGCTCAGCGCTACGCCTCTGAGCTGATGGGGTGATGAAATGACAGGCCGAACGGGCAAAGCCGGGCCTGTTCTGAAAAGGCGAAAGCCGCAGCGCGTCAACACAAGCGGCTCTCAGGTGCAACAAACGTCAGTAAATTGCGAGGTTAATTCTAATGCCAAAGCGCAAAAAGTACCAGGAAAAAGAAGAGATTCGACACCCTGATTCACCTGAAGGATTAGTGATTACAGCAGCCAATAACAGAGCTTTCGCAGAGCGCTTTATTGGTGTTTACAGACTCGCCAAAGCAGGAGTGAAGAATGGGCGTCGCTAGACTTGAAGACTATCGCAAACCTCCCAGCGAGGTTGTGGAGCATCGTGTGGCAGAACTCGACGATGGATACACCAAGACTGCAAACACACTGCTGGAGGCTGTCATGCTCTCCGGGCTAACCCAGCATCAACTACTGATTGTTATGGCTGTATGGCGAAAGACATACGGTTACAACAAGAAAATGGATTGGATCGGAAACGAACAGTTTTCTGAGCTAACAGGCATGGCTGCTACCAAATGTTCAACAGCGAAAAACGAGCTTATCAGAATGGGAGTGCTCATTCAGGAAGGACGGCATGTTGGGATGAACAAGAATATTTCTGAGTGGAAAACAAAGGTTAACCGAATCGGTAAAACATTTACCGAATCGGTAAAACAAACCTTTACCGAATCGGTAAAACAAACCTTTACCGAATCGGTAAAACAAACCTTTACCGAATCGGTAAAACCAACCTTTACCGAATCGGTAAAAGGGTCTTTACCGAATCAGTCAAACACAAAAGACAATATTCAAAAGACAATAAATACAAATACCCCCTTACCCCCTAAAGGGGGATGCGTTGAGGTTTCTAAACCTGAAAAGCGCAAGACCGTTCGCATCAACTACAACGAGTATCTCGAAGCCTATAACGAAATCGTGGGTGACAGATTACCTCACGCTGTAGAAATCAACGCTGAGCGTCAGCGCAAACTCAAGAAGCTGATTAACTCTCTCGCAACCAAAAACATCGACGGCTACCGGGCATACGTTAAAGCTTTCATGGCTGCGGCAAGACCATTCCACTTTGGTGATAACGACCGTGGTTGGGTAGCAACGTTTGATTACCTACTTCAGCCGAGAGTATTAACCGCAATTCGTGAGGGAACACTATGAGGCAGGATATCGAGGCCAGTGTAATTGGCGGGCTTCTCCTGGGAGGTTTAACGCCATCTGCAAACGATGTGCTGGAAATGCTTGAGCCAGAATCTTTTGCCATTCCGCTTTACCAGAAGGTCTTCTCTGTCATCCGCAAACATGCTCGCACAAGAAACATGATCGACGGCCTAATGGTCGCTGAGGAGTGCGGTGATGAGCATTTTGCCGATGTGATGGAGGCTGCCAAAAACTGCCCTAGCACAGCGAACCTGAAGGGTTATGCAGGAATGGTAGCTGATATGCATGAGCGCAGAATGGTACTCAAGCTTATTGACGATGTGCGAGGTGTTATCAGCAACGGAACGCGTGACACATCGGCGGCAGCTATAGACGAGTTAACGACAAAGTTATCACTTATTCGAAAACCTAGATGGGAAGTTAAACCTGTCCATCTGAAGGAAGTTCTCACTGAGTACACGGATATTCTGGACAAGCGACTACGCAATGGAGAGGAATCCGACACGCTTAAAACTGGAATTGCTGAACTCGATGCAATTACTGGCGGAATGAACCCAGAAGACCTTGTGATCATCGCAGCTCGCCCAGGGTGCGGAAAGACGGAAATTTCTCTCAAGATAGCCGAGGGCGTTGCGTCTAAAAAGATACCAGGCACAGATCGCAAGCGTGGAGTGCTGATTTTCTCAATGGAGATGAGTAAAACGCAGATCGCTGAGAGGAGCATTGCCGGTAGTGGGAATATGTCAGTAAACGTTCTTCGAAATCCAGCCAAGCTGGACGACGAAGGATGGGCGCGTATCGCGAATGGAATATGTGCGCTCAAGGAGCTGGACGTTTGGCTGGTAGATGCTTCTAAGCTCACTGTAGAACAAATTCGCAGTGTTGCAGAGCGTCACAAACAGGAGCACCCAGACCTATCTCTTATCATGGTCGATTATATCGGACTGATTGATAAGCCAAAATCAGAGCGAAATGAACTTGCTATTGCTCATATCTCCGGAAGCCTCAAGGCAATGGCTAAAGAGCTTCGTACAACGGTAATTTCTCTTAGCCAGTTGTCGAGAAAGGTTGAGGACCGTCCTAACAAACGTCCAAATAACTCAGATATCCGTGACTCAGGGAGCATAGAGCAGGATGCTGACTCCATCATCATGCTTTACCGTGAAGCGGTGTATGATGAGAACTCCCCCGCAGCACCATTTGCAGAAATAATCGTTACCAAAAACAGATTTGGATCGCTTGGGACAGTGTACCAACGATTCATTAACGGCCATTTTCTTGATTGTGACCAGGAAGAGGCGCGCAAGGCATCATCAGATAGTAAGCCAGCGCAAGGCAGAAGGTACGCAAAAGGAGCACCGGTATGACGTTAAAAAAGTTTGATGCACAGGAATACATTCGGCGAGAAGAGGAGCTTTCGCGCATCGTTACCGTTGATGACACTCACATCGTTTTTCACATTCCAGGGGATCACATCGATGGACACTATGAAATCGCCCTAAGCACATGCAAGACAGGTGAGCAGATTATCAGTTGGATTTTCCACCTTACCGAAAAGCAGTGGGTTGACAGAGACATCTTGCGTCGCTTCATCAAAGATGCCAGCCATCACGCAGGAATAACACTTTAAAACATTGCGGGGGAAGCAATGAACACACGAGACAAAATACTTAACCACCTTGAAACAAACATTCCCACTGGGCACCACAATTTGCAAAACGCCTCGGATGCCAGAAATCACATATCAGCGAGGCGCGAAGGTGCTGATCAGTAACTCTACGGCACCAGCGGTACTTGAGCTTTACGGGCGGCATGGCTTC
>NZ_JMTB01000045.1 GCF_000734965.1 Trabulsiella guamensis ATCC 49490 | reverse complement strand
TTATGGCGGGGTTGCGATCAAAACATCCGGATGCTCACGATTTGCTGTTTGATTACTACGTTTTTGGCAAGACGTTCATGCAACTGGCGTACGAGCATCATTGTTCTGATACGCACATAGGCAAAAAGCTGTCCAACGCTGAGGGCATCCTTGATGGTCTGCTGATGGCGCTGGAAATCCGGCTGGAAATGGATCCGGATGTGCAGCGTGAGCCGCTGGCGGTGAAAGTAAGCATTTGACAGCGATTTTATCCGGGGCTATATTTCCTGTGCAGCCGCAAAATCGGCTGCCGGGATTGGTCTCCCGGATGTTAAGAGGCGACACCAGACGCGCCAGCGTCTTTTTTATTGTCGCAAGCACGGCCACATTCGCATTATGGTGGGCTGGCGGGGGCGGAGAAATCCGCGCCGGTTCCTCTTACCCGGTAAGACCAACTCCGTCAGTTCACCACCCCTGATTGGTCTCAGACGTGGTGATTAACTCAGTTAAGAGGAAATCGCTATGGCAACTGCACTCGCATTCCATGAAACAAAATTCACCCCTGTAAAACGCAATAACCAGATTTGGCTAACCGCTGTCGAGATCGCTCAGGCGCTCGGGTACAAAAAATCAGACGCAGTTACTCAGATCTATGATCGCAACTCAGATGAATTTCGCAATGATATGACCGAGACCCTCAATTTGAGTGTCTCGGGAAATCTTTCTAAATCAGTGCGCATTTTCTCCCTTCGCGGCGCTCACCTGGTCGCCATGTTTGCTCGTACTCCGGTTGCCAAAGAATTCCGCCGCTGGGTACTGGATATTCTGGATCGCGAAACCGGAGTTGTTTACGAAGAGCCAGCGAAAGCTAAAGTTCGCCAGTGTACCGCCAGGCAACTTATCCCGCTGCGCCAGACTGTAGAGCGGCTCATCACCATCGGCGTTGGTCAGATTTACCCTGACATCTGGAAGCTGGTTCACCAGCGCTTCGGGGTTGAGCACATCCACCAGCTAAGACCAGAGCAGGTTAGTGAGGCTGTCGGGTTCCTGAACGGACTGGAGGGGGAGTACCTGGCAGGCGGTAAACCCCCCGCGCAGGGACACTTCACCAGCGCAGACCTCTGCGCTCTGTGCTGGTTATGGAACGCCGCTGAGTACATGCGGGAACACATCGAGCTGATTTATCCGGCGCTGGTGGCCGCCAAATCCGAGTATGCACCGGGTTTCTACGCGATGGCATCCGAATACCGGATGACGCTGGAGGATGGAAGGCGAATTCTTGAGCGGGAAACGCAGTCTGTCATTCCGCACCCGGACAGCGCCGCAGATGCAGACTGGCGGCGGGTTCTGCCACGGCTGAGACGTAGGGGGTAGTGCAGGCAGTAAAAACCCGGCGCAGTGGCCGGGTTAAGGTCACTCAAAAGGAAAGTCTATTTGTCTCTGAGGATTAATCTGTTTTTTTACATGCACTACTTCATAAAGTGTTTTGATGCTTTCTCCAGACATATACTGAGTAACCTTTAGGTCTACCAAAAGCATATCTCCTTTAGAAAAATTCAGATTCATCAAATCAATTTCGTTAAGAAATTTTTGATCAGTAATCTCAGCTAAAAAACTTGTTGAACTACCGTCTGAAAATCTCCATTTATTTCCTTCATGAAAAGAAATGCTTATGATTTGCAGAGCTTTTTCTACTGTGCTTTCTGAAAGAATGGAATCATCAAGCCGCTCAACGTAGAAGAAATTTGCTTGGCTTTTTGTCACTGATATGAAGGTTTCCCCGTCATCGCCTGTTGCTGCAAATGAGTCAATCCCTTCTTTTTCTAAGGGTTTTGCTATGACCTCTTGTAAAGCCTCTCTGAGTTTATAATTTTTATACAGCTCGATAACTTCTTTTTCGAATACTTCAGACTCATCATCGATGAAAATTTGTACATTGCTATCTGGCAGGTTCTGAATCTTCTTAACCTTCCTGGAGCCAATCCATTTAATTAGATCGATTAGCCCCTTAGTGGTTTTCCCGCCAGCTACTTTGCATAGTCCAAGAAATGCAATTAGATTTAGAGTGGCGGATGCAGTATCGCCGGAAAAAAATTCAACTGCGCTTTTTAGCCAGGACGGAGAGCTGGCAAGCAGGTCAATTCCGAACGATCCAGCCTTAAAAGAAGCGTTAATCTTAACGCTAACAACTGCTTTTGTGCCATATAATGTTTTTCCTGCTTCTTCAAAAACATCTGATAATGCCAGAAGAGCAGGAGCGAGATCGCGAACATCCATTTCATGGTTGTCCAAGGCTGGCCCGTCATAAACTATTCTGAACTTCATATTATCTGTTTCCGCAGTTCCACTTGCTTCCATTATGGCTCCTACATGATCACATATACAGTAAATTTACTAATTTGTTCTTACCAACAGTAAATATGTGGTTGAACTCAGCGAGATTTCTGTAAGTCAACGTCATGCCTTCGATATCATTAAACCATCCGCAGTTTCTATTGAGATTGTTATACAGCAGCAGAATGCAGGCGAATACCCAGTGCTTTCATGACTTTCAGAATAGTTCCGAAACTGGGGTTTCCTTTTCCGGACAGTGCTTTGTAAAGGCTTTCACGGCAAATACCAGTTTCCTTTGATAGTCTGGTCATTCCACGGGCACGGGCGATATCGCCAAGCGCTGCCGCAATAAACGCAGCGTCATCACCTGCCTCCCCGATGCAGGCATCAATATAGGCAGCCATATCCTCTTCGGTTTTCGGGTGTTCTGCACTATCCCACTTATTAATTTTCATTGTACTCATGCCAACACTCCTGTGTTATAGGTGGTTTTCATGGTTGTTATTGTGTAATGCAGGATACACTTATTCAATGGATATTTTGGTGAAAAAATAGTTTACGATCGTAAAAAAGCTTCTAAACTGTTAAGAGTGGTTACTTCGTCACACCGCTTAATCATCAAAACCTCGCTCAGACGAGGTTTTTTGTTAAAGTTTCCTGGTGACAAACCGATAACTGCATCAGTTGCGGTGAATCCCGCTAAGCGCAGGGGTGGCAGACTGAAGCATCGTTTTTCTTTCCTGGCCACGAGCCAGATTCAGTCACTGGCTCACCGGGAGGCACCCGGCACCGCAACAACTATTCACAGTCCTGGCACGGTCTTCAGTCTTTTCCACAGCGGTATTTTTTCCAGCAAAGAATCCAGCTCGGAGAGTATCCCCATGACTCACCTCGTTAATAAGACATTAGTTACATCAGGCGGGATCACAATCTTCAGGCCTGATATTTATTCCCTTGATATTGTGACTGACGATAATGGCAACAAAGAACTATACATTCTCAACAACGGCGAAGAGTTGATCCGATTCGAACTTAACAAAGAAAGTACAGAGAAACTACTTTCTATGCTTCGTATGTAAGTTTATTTGGCTGCGCGCATGCGTGGCTTTTTATTTTCAGGCTCACGGGAATCAATCACTACGCATCCCGATGTGCCTGCGTAGTGTCGCAGCTAAAAGTTGAATATTCTCATGTTGTGCTGCTTGCTGGTGGTCAGCGCCGGATTTAAACTAAATCCGTGGTGAATGCCCCTGTGCGGAGGCGCGTACTGGTACCTATCTTGCCTACAGGCTGTCCACGCGAGTAGAAATGACCAGTTTTCTGCTCACCGGGAGGCACCCGGCACCACATACATACAACGACATTTTATTTCATATTTTCTTTCCCTTAAGGCTGCCATAGATGGTGGCCTTTTTTTTACCTCATTACTGCGCTTTGCACGCGCGTAAATCCCAACACCGAACCTGATCTTTGGAATGAACCTTTGAGGGAGTCAGTTAGTGCTGGCAAGCCTCGGTGGGCTGATTTCCTGTGCGACAAAGGTTCATTTCAAAGAAAGGTGATACGTCATGAACTATCCGACTGTTGTTAATGGTATTGATTTTCGCGATCTAATTTTTCTCTCAGGTGCTGAATCTGCAACTGACACCTTTAAGGTGGCTAAGGCATTCGGGAAGGGGCATAAGGATGTAATGAGAAAAACGAGAAAGGTAATTACCGCCTGTTCTCCAGATTTTGCAGAGCGCAATTTTGCGCTTTGCTATGAAAACAATGAGTTACAGAATGGCAAGCCTCAGCCTTTTTACCGGATGACCCGCAACGGCTGGACAATGCTTGTTTTCAGTTTTACAGGTACTGCTGCGATTGCTTTCAAAGAGGCATACATTGCCGCTTTTGACTGGATGGCAGACATGATTGCCAATGGTAAACAGAATCTTGAAGCCGAACGTAATGCAGTCATGCTCGAATACATGAAAGAGAAAGACGTTGCCAGCATGTCCGGCCGCCTGCTGAACCGGTGGGGAAAAGTGAAAAAGCCGCACCTGCTGGCGCGTATCGAGCGCCTTGAACGTCAGGGGCAGATTTGTCTTCCCGGATTTGGAAAAGTTTT